>CAPQSW010000011.1:44587-79217 GCA_948688495.1 uncultured Lachnospiraceae bacterium
TTGATCTTGGGGCGGCAAAATACACGTTAAGTTCCCGGCCGGTGTTTGGCGCTGCTTTCCTCAAGCCGGACTATGCCGCGCCGGAACAATACCAGACGGCCAGGTCGGGAATCCCGAGAGGGGAAGGACCGTGGACAGACGCCTATGCGCTGGGCGCGACGATGTATTATCTGCTCACCGGACAGAAGCCGCTGGATGTGATAAGCAGATTGGAGGCGAAGCATGAACAGATCCGTCTCCCCGGAAAATGCCGGGTGAAACATGCCAGACAGTGGACTAAATTTTTTAACCGGGCAATGGCCCTTAAAGTGGAGGAGCGCATTGGCACGATGGACGAATTTCGGAAAGAGGCGGCAAAGCTGTTATGTTAATCGTTAGAAAGATCTGCCGTTTCGTATAATGGTCTGAGATGAAAACGCAGGAAAGAGACAGAGAAGGAGAAATTGGATGATTGATAATATTTTTACCGCGCTGGTGCGCAAGAAGACCACGGGGGCGATTCTGGAGTTTGTGCTCTGGTGTGCCGTTTGTTTTACATCATTGATGGCAATCGTTGCCTTTGCATTTGGGAAAGGAAATATCACGTGGATTTTACTGATGTTTTTTTCCATCGGGCTTGGTGTGCTGATGGCATTCTGCCTGAGGGGAATCGTCATGGTCTACAGTGTTTGTGTGTTTTGTGTGATTAATTTGCCGGTGCATTTCTTAGCTTTTGTAAATGGGTATCATGGCGGGGAATACAGCTCCCCGCTGAACATTCTGTTGTTTATTCTTGCTTTGCTGCTGGGGATAGGTTCTGTGGCATGTGCATTTGTCCAGTTTTTTTCGAAATGCAATCTTGGGACGGTTACGGCAGTCATGATGTTATGCGAGTCGGCCCTTATCATGCTTTTGCAGATTTTGATTTATACGTCAGGGTTTATTGGGGAGTTCTCCGGGGAAAACGAATTTCACAGGAGCTGGTTAAATGCACGGGGCTATTGGATTGGGACGTCCTGTTATTGGATGGTGCTTATAGTCGTCTGCGTATATCTGTGCGCTTTATTTTGGGGACCGATTGAGAAGACGAAAGGCAAGCTGTTTTGCCAAGCCGTCAATGTGCAGACGGCGTTCCAGCCGGGCTTGCAGGGAATGCAGGGCATGTATGCAGGGCGGATTTTCTATCTCCAGGGACGGACATTTACGATAGGTTCCGGGGAGGGAGTTGATATTGTAATCACGGATGCGTATGTAAGCAGGATGCATTGTGCGATTCGTTTTCAGGCATCCATGGGATATTACGAAATATTGGACCAGTCCAGAAACGGTGTTTTCTTTGCAAACGGCATGCCGATGCAAAAGGGCGTATATCACCCGGTGCAGCGTGGCAGCGTAATCTGCATTGGAAGCGCGCAGCAGCAGTTCAGACTTCTATAGGGGCTGTGGGAAGAAATCAGTTGTAAAAAATTACGGATGGGAGAGAAGAAAATGGCTCAGAAAAAGACAATGAAGTTATGGCAGATGGTTATCATTCTGGTTTTGGGAGCGGGCATATTGGCCACAATGTTCCTGCCGGTGTACAGGGTGGATGGAAATGCGGTTGTTTCCATGCTGCAGAAAGCGGAAAAGAAGGTGACGGACGATAAAGACTTTGGCGCACTGGGGTCGTTGGTGGACGATCTGGTGGGGCAGTTTTTGGATGACCAGAAAGAGAGCTTTGATGAGAAGATCAAGGAATTTGAAGAAGATAAGGAGATAAAGATTTCATCTGTTACCCCATTTGAGATTATGACGCATAACGCGCAGTCGTTCTTTGGAACGGAGGAGGATGAGGAAGCAAAAGAGGATGAGGAAGCAAAAGGGGAAGACGAAGATAAGGACGGAGACAAAGCAAATGATAAGAAGGCGGACGATGATAAGGAAGAAGATAAGAGCCTGGCATCACGTTTGGAAAAATTTTATACGCTGGTACGCGTATTGCTTTGGATGGTGTATGGGCTTGCGCTGGCTGTGATGGTGCTTGCCGTCCTGGGCGTTGTATTAAAATTGTCGAAGTATCTTCCGCTGGCAGTCAGCGCCGCTTACAGCGTAGGCGCAATGATTGTTTTTGGAATTGGGAAGTTTCTGTCCCCATCAATTTTGGCTGACAACATAAGCAAAGCGGAGGGGCTCTTTGATTCCGGGATTTTTGCAGAGGCGGACAAAGTATTTGGGACGGGGCTGCGCCAGGCGGTTCTTGCGGATTGGATCACCGGCAGAATGTTTTCTGATTTTGTCGGGATAGGATTTTTGATCGGATTTATTTTTGCAGTGATATTGTTGGCTGCAAGCGTGATATTCATGTTTGTAGGCGACCAGCCGGAGGCGGTTTCAGCGCCAAGGGATCAGGGAATGCCGGGGAACCAGGTGACGCCGGGAAATCAGGGAATGCCGGGACAATCGCAGTCACAGCAGCCGCAAATTCAGGGACAGCAGCCGAGGCAGCCACAAATTCAGGGACAGCAGCCGAGGCAGCCGCAAATTCAGGGACAGCAGCCGCAAATTCAGGGACAGCCGCAACAACAGGCACAATGGACGCAGCAGCCGCAATGGCAGGCACCGCCGGCAAATACCGGGATGGGAAAGGTTGCATGCACAAAGGGGACGGCGCAGGGAAAATGTTTTTCGCTTCCAGAGGACCGCAAGGTTGTTGTTGGACGGAACGAGAGAAATACAAACCTTGTTGTCGATGATCCGAAGGTGAGCAATGTACATTGCAGCATTCGTTATAAGGCGGTGACGAATACCTATATCGTTAAGGATCATTCCACGAATGGCACGTCCGCAAACGGCATAAGGCTGAAAAAAGATGTGGCCGAAGAATTTCCGGCGGGGACTGTGCTGCGCCTGGCGGACGGCGCCAACGAGATTACGCTGGGATAAAGAATGGAAAAGAAAGGGATGTGAGATAGGTGCAGATAGAGGAAAACGCTACGCTTCTGGTCAATGAGCCGCAGATGATGGACAGAATACAGCCTCATTACTTTCTGATTGTGGACAGCTTAGGACAGGTGCAGGAGATCGATTTGGACAGCATGGGGAAGGACCGGATTTATTTTGGCAGGGATCCGGACCAAAACGATATTGTAATAAGCAAGGAAGTGGTGTCCAGGCTCCATGGAAAACTAAAGATATCCCAGGGGCAGGTGCACTTTGCAGATTTGGGAAGCAGGAACGGAACCTATATTGAGAGCCGCGGGCAGAGCGTACTGGTGAAAAAGAGCCAGAATTATGTTGTTCTGTCCGATGGGGATATCCTGCGCATCCAGGGCGGCGCTGACCACCGGGAGGAGTCTGTACTTCTATTGTATTCCAGGGGAACCCAGAATGGGAAATGGCAGCGTTATCTGTTGGGTGATAAACAGGTGCACATCGGCAGGGGGAAAGACAATGAGATTGCCCTGTCCCACCCCTGTGTTTCCAGGCATCACGCGGTACTGGAGAAGGCAGGAAGTTCTTACTGCATTTCTGACACAGGAAGCAAGCATGGAATTTTGGTGAATGGACAGCAGGTTTTTGGAAGCTGCCTGTTGCAGGAGAGGGATGTAATCCAAATCTTAGACAGCATCCTGGTATATACAAATGGTCAGCTCCTGTACAAGAACAGCCGGCAGGGCGTCCGCCTTACCGTGCGGAATATGAATAAATTTGTGGATAAGGGCAGGCAGATCCTGCATGAGGTGGACTGCGACATTGAGAGTAATGAATTTGTGGCGATTATTGGCGGCTCCGGTGCGGGTAAGACCACGCTGATGAACGCAATCAGCGGTTTTGACAGGAAGAAGGAGGGGGAGGTATTCTTTAACGGGATTTCCATGGAAAAAAATTTTTCCATGCTGAAAAACTTAATCGGGTATGTCCCACAGCAGGATATCATCTATGAAAACCTCACGTTAAAGCGTATGTTGTACTACACGGCGAAAATGAAAATGCCAAAGGATACCAGCAAACAGGAGATTGAGCAGAGGATTCAGGAAGCGCTTGGCATGGTAGAGCTCTTGGAGCATCAGAATACTTATATTCGCAAGCTGTCCGGGGGACAGAAGAAGAGAGCAAGCATTGCGGTAGAGCTTTTGGCGGATCCGAGCCTGTTCTTCTTAGATGAGCCAACCTCCGGTTTGGACCCGGGGACGGAGAAAAAGCTGATGCAGACACTCGGAAATCTGGCAAAGAGCCAGGGGAAAACGATTATCATGGTCACTCATACCACACAGAGTCTTGATTTGTGCGATAAAGTTATTTTCATGGGGCAGGGCGGCAGATTGTGCTTTTGCGGGACAACACAGGAGGCGCGCATGTTTTTTGGCATGGACAGCCTGGTAGATATTTATAATGAGATTACCGCACGCTCTCCAATTTGGGAGGAGCAGTATAAGAACTGCGTCCCGGCTCAGAAGGTGCAGGCGCAGGAGAGCGTGGTGGAGGAGAGAAGGAAAGGCGTCGGCGGTATCAGGCAGATGGGGATTTTAATGTGCCGCTACGCGGAGCTGATAAAAAATGATATTCAGCGGCTCGGGATGCTTTTGCTGCAGCCGGTTGCGATTGCATTGCTCCTGGCAGTTGTCGCGGATGACAAGGTATTTGAGATTTATGAGAGTACGAAATCCATTTTATTTGCATTGTGCTGTGCCGGAATGTGGATTGGGCTGTTTAATTCCATTCAGGAAATATGCAAAGAGCGGGTGATCCTAAAGAGAGAGTATATGAGCAATTTAAAGCTGTGGGCGTATATGCTCTCAAAATACATGGTGCAGGCGGTTTTAGGCGTAATCCAGGCATTGCTTATCACAACGGTGTTTGCGCTGGCAGTTGGGATGCCCGAAAAGGGGCTGTTGTTCCCAGACGCGTTTTTTGACGTCTTTTTCACGCTGTGGCTTACAATTATGGCGTCCATGGCACTGGGGCTTGTGATTTCAGCCATGGTAAAGACTGGAGATAAGGCAATGACCTGTGCGCCGTTTGTGCTGATTATACAGCTATTGTTTTCCGGGATTCTGTTTGAGCTGAAAGGAGCAGGGGAAACGATTGCCTATGTGACCGTCAGCAAGTGGTCTGTGGAGAGTTTGGGGAGCATTGCGAACTTGAATGAGCTGGAGACGAAGATGCAGCAGGAGATGCCGAATGCGGAACATGAATTTCAGGAAATTTTTGAATTTACGACGGGACATCTGCTGTCTAACTGGGTAATCCTGGCTGGGATGGCTGTGTTCTGCGGCATACTGGCAACGGTGTTGCTGCGGAGGGTTTCAAGGGATGACAGGTGATTTCATTATAGAAAGAAAATTAAAATTATAAATCAATTTAGGAAGGAGAAGTATTATGAAAAAGCGAATCATAGCGTTATTTTTGGCAGCCTGTCTTGTGGCAGGAGGAGAAGGAAGCATGGCGGTACATGCCGCAGCAACGGAAGAAGATGTGATTCTGGAGCAGGCAGATTTCCCATCTCAGGAAAGTTTGGAACAGGAAATGGATATCCAGGATATGGAAGGTGAAGACGGTTTGCAAGAAGAAAGCGTAGAGGACAGCGAAATACTAATGCCGGAAGAAGTCGAGGAGGACGGCGAGATATTAATGCCGGAAGAAGTCGGGGAGTTACGAATGCCCAAAGAACAGGGGGAAAGGGCAGATGGAACTCAGGCGGAAGGAACAGATGAAGAACTAAGAGTAGAAGAAGTGCAGAGAGGGGCTGTTTCACTCTCTCCCGAAACAGCAGAATCTATACAGTTGGACAAACAGTATAACGGTACGATTACGGAATCCGTTCCGGTGCATTTTTATAAGTTTACGCTTCCCCAGTCGGGTGTTTTGACAATCAACGCCCGGTCGGAGGAGATTAACCGTCTTTACTATAATGTGGATCATAGTTGGGATCTCGATACAGGATGGTATACGTATTCCAATTACAATTCTACGACCGGCATGAATTCTGCGGAGATAAATTGGAGGCTGACGGCAGGAACTTATTACCTGGGAATCGGGGAAGGTTACGATAATAATGACGATAGCTTTGGCAATGGTGAGATAACAGCAGGCAGCTTCCGTTTCAGCCTGTCTCTGGACGGTGTGGGTGAAAGCTTTAAGGAAAAAGATGGAGGTTCCAATAACTCTATTGCTACTGCGAGTAAGATTTCCCTGAATAAAACGTATATCGGACAGATTGCCGTAAATGATGAGGAAGACTATTTTCAATTTACCCTTTCAGGGCCGGCGCTACTGACGTTGTCCATGCCGGTGCTGACAGACGGAAATATAGATTATGGAATTTATGGGAAGAATGGCGAGAAAATTTGCAGTAGTTATTTGTATCAGGGTGGTGATACAAGGTCATATCATCTGACAAAAGGGACGTATTATCTGCGGCTTTCTCAGAGATATCAGAGAATGTATAAATTCAAACTGACAGCCAAGAATGTCGCGGAGACATTCCCGGATGTGGACGGAGAGGGCAATAATACGCTGGCAAAGGCAAATAAGATATCCCTTGGAAAGACATACAAAGGACAGATTGCTGAAAATGATGATGTGGATTATTTTACATTTACGATTGGTAAGACGCAGAAAATGGGGTTAACCACCGTTTCCGGAGAATATTTGGAATACAGCGTTTATGATTATAATGGGAATTTGAAGTGGGAAGAATATGGGGAAGATGATTCCTTTACATTAGAACTTTCCAAGGGAACCTATTATTTGGGAGTGCACAGAGGCGACCATACGCTTGGTGCCTACAGCTTCCGCCTGGCGGCCTACCAGCCCATATCTGCACAGATTTCCTCACTTGAGAATACGTCCAAGGGCGTGAAGCTTACCTGGAATTCCGTCAGCGGCGCGACCGGATACAAGATTTACCGCAGGCTGGGAAAAGGCGGTTATAAGCTGATTAAGACGCTCAAAAAAGGAAGCACCGTGTCCTATACCGACAAGACAGCCAAGAATAAGAAATCATACACGTATAAACTGAAGACGGTGGAGAAGAGTTATTCCAGTGTATACAGCACGGCAAAGAGCGTTTACTGCCTGAAGGGCAAGTCGGCAGTGAAGGGATTGTCAAAAGCTTCCGGAGGTTTCCGTGTGAAGATCAAGAAAGTATCGGGAGCCACCGGGTATGAGGTGCAGTATTCCACGAACAGCTCCTTTTCCTATGCTTCTGCGGCCAAGACCAAGAAGACGTCTGTAAAGGTCAATGCGTACAGTTCTTCCTATTATAAATATACCTATTATGTGCGGGTGCGCACCTATAAGAAGGTAGGAAAGAAGATTTACTATGGTCCGTGGAGCGCGAAAAAATGGATTACCATCTAAAGAAACCAGCCGCCGCTGTCTTAATGTGATATGATATAAAAAAACTGGAGGGGGCTGCAATGGTTCAGGGGAAAGCGGAAGGAAAACTTGTAAAGATATATTTAGATAATTGTTGCTTTAATCGCCCATATGATGATCAAACACAAATCCGCATATCATTAGAAACACAGGCCAAAATGTATATTCAGGATTTAGTGAAGGAAAAGAAAGTGGGATTGGTTACATCATATGTCTTATGGTATGAGAACAGCCAGAATCCATATGAAACAAAGAGAACAGCGATTGAAGAATATATTCAGGAGAACAGTACAGATTATATAGATATTGATAAGGCAGATTTGATAAAGAGGAATGCGGAGGAAATTATGGGCACGGGTATTAAGATGAAAGATGTCTATCATGTGTCTTGTGCAATTTATGCGTCTTGTGATTATTTTCTCACAACGGATGACAGGCTGCTTAAATATTGTACGGACAAAATTCATATGTTAAATCCGATAGATTTTTTACGGAGATTGGAGGATGATTTAGATGATAAGTGATATGGAGATTATGGACAGAGGGATTAATTGTTTGTTGGAAAAATTGGGGGTAATCGAAACAGAGCGTTTTATTGCGGTAATTAATAAGGAGCGGTTTGATTACACAAAGTGGCAGCGTGGGAGATTTGACGATGTGGGTTCTAACGAGTTTAACGAGGCGGCGGTTGCGTATTCTAAGAAGCGCCCCTTTGTAAAAAAATCTTAGTTATACTGGACGCCAGATAAATCTGCCGTCTAGCATAACATGATGCACACAACCGCATAAGAAATCTGCAGCTTCGCGGTTGCGGCTGGGGCATAAAACTTACCCAATCAACACCTGCTTCCCCTGGAAGGCAAAGCCGTATTTGCGGATATGGTTTTCCGGGATGCCTTTTTGCATGAGGGCTGCGGCGTACTGCTTATCTTCGATTTGCCTAAGGGCCGCCTTTACCGTGTCATTTAGGTCTTTTTCTTCGTATTCATCCAGAACTTTAAATTCTAGGATGATGGCGTCGTCTTTTGTGGGATTTTTGGGCTCCAGCATCACGTCATACCGTCCAAATCCGCTTTCGCGGTTGGAGGTGACGTCATACCGTCCGCCCAGGTCAACGATCAGCCCGAGCACGAATCCGTGGTAGAAGCGTTCTGGTTCGCTTATGGAAGGATTCCTTCCGGTATCAAAGAAACTGAATGTCTGCAGTGCGACGCGGTTCATGTAGGTATTCATTGCCCGTACATTGCCAAGGAGCAGCGCCTTGATGAAATCATTGTAATTAGACTCAGCCGGATCGAACCATTCATGGATCATCGCACAGAACATCCGGGCTACTTCCAGGTTTGTGGTGGCCAGCTCGTACAGCGGACCTTGCAGGGACTCGCTATTCTTCCATTTGCTGTCCGGCTCATATCCTTCAAATCTTAGGACTTTCAGGTAACCGCTTGCCACAAACAGGCTCCAGACAGACTGTTCACTGCCGTTTAACCGGTTGTACACGATCTGTTCGTCAATGGAGGTTTGCAGCGTTTCCCCATGCAGCAGCTTTTCAAAGGTGGTTTTGATGCCGGGGCTGCCCTCGCGGATCAATTTCCCGACCAGGCTGTTGGAGCTGGTGTTTGCCCAGTAAGTGCCCAACTTGCCTTTATCAAGGAAATTCAAAATGGACCATGGGTTATAGATATCTTTCTGATTTCCAAAGATAAAGCCGTCATACCATTTTTTAACATTTTCTTTTTCAGCGCTCAATCCCTGTTCTTCCAGTGCGGCAAATACTTCTTCTTCCGTAAAACCAAAAGCAGTTTCATATTTCCCGGAGGTTGTGGTTACTACCTCTAAGTTATTTAAATCAGAGAAGATAGACTCTTTACTTACCCTTGTTATCCCCGTCATGATCGCACGTTCCAGCCAGGGATTGGTTTTGAACGTGGAGTTAAAGAAGGTGCGGATAAAAGGCACCAGTTCGTCCCAATAACCGCTGACATAAGCTTCCTGCATGGGGGTATCATACTCATCCAGCAATATAATAACTTTTTTTCCATAATAACGTGACAGAAAATCACAGAGTTTGTAAATGCAGATAGTAGCGGTTGTATCTGCCATATCTTCCCGGATGGAAAGGAAGAAATCTTTCTCATTATCTGTCAGAAGTCCGCTTTCTGTCAGAAAATGATTTTGGTTGTATAATTCAGAGAGTATCTGGCAGATACGGATTTTGCAGTTTTTATAATTGATTTCCTTTACATTCGCAAAGGAAAGGCTGATGACCGGATAGGTGCCCTGCAGATTTCGGTATTCTTCGGTCTCCCAGATGGACAGCCCTTCAAATACCTCTCCTTTTCCCGCGTATTTCAGGGAGAAGAACTGTTCTGTCATGCTCATGTTCAGTGTCTTGCCGAAACGCCGGGGGCGTGTAATCAGGGTAACGCTGTCACGGCTTTCCCACCATTCCCTTATGAAATCTGTCTTATCAATATAGAAACAATTCTTTTGTATGAGGTCGCTGAAATCCTGTATGCCAATTGCAACGTTTTTTGCCATGGGGCCTCCTTTCCTGGAAACGTTTGTCAGATGTATGTTGTTCTTAGTATAGCGGATTTATCTGAAAAATACAATGAGGAACGGATTTTTGAGGAAAGCAAAATCATTCTTGAACAGAAGGAGACTTTTTTGTATAATAACACAAGACGGCATCTGACCATCTTTTGTAGAGAAGGCAGGGGTGAAGGGAAGGATGTATGGAAAATATAAGGAAGCGAGGAATATTTAAGTGGAATATGTTGAGAGTGATTTGGTAAGGATTGCGAAGCGAGAGAATAATACACAAAGAGGTTACTTAGTAGTAAATCCATTACAGGGTAAGCATGTTCCGGCGTCCCCTTCTGGAGTATTGCGATTATTCAATGAACTTTCGAATACATTTAAGGACAGTTATAAGGATGAAAGGCTGTTATTCGTAGGTTTTGCAGAGACAGCGACAGCTATTGGAGCTCAGACAGCAATCTCTATGGATTCAAAGTATATTCAAACAACAAGAGAAATCATTCCTGATGTAGAATATTTATTCTTTTCAGAGGAACACAGTCATGCAACAGAGCAAAAACTGATAAAGAACGATATAGATTCTGTTGTCGGGGATATTGATCGGATTGTTTTTATAGAGGATGAAGTAACAACAGGAAAAACAATTCTAAATATTGTATCTATTCTTGAAGATAAATACCAAGGTAAGCTTAGATTCTCGGTGGCGTCGCTTCTCAATGGAATGAATCAGGAGAATTTGAAGTTATATAAAGAAAAAGGAATCCCGTTACATTACCTTGTTAAGACGGATCATAGTACATATGATGAGCGTGCAGACAAATGTGCGGGCGATGGCTGTTATTATGAGCCAATGGAGAAGCAGCCAATTGACTATTCATATATAGAGATTAAGGGGGCCGCAAATGCAAGAAGGATTGTGGAAGCAAATCTTTATTTGAAATCCTGCCAGCAATTATGGGGTGGGGTATATCAATCAATTGGCCTCATTTCAAATCGAAAAATTCTCGTGATTGGAACAGAGGAGACGATGTTTCCAGCATTATTTGTTGGTCTCAAATTAGAGGAACTTGGCAATATAGTTATGAGCCATTCGACAACCAGAAGCCCTATAGTGGTTAGCTCAGAGAATGAGTATCCATTGCATACACGCTATCAGCTTAAAAGTTTATACTACAGCGGCAGAAAGACCTTTATTTATGATATTGGAGAGTATGACAATGTGTTTATAGTCACGGATGCTCCAAAGAATGAGACAGAAGGACTGATAACTTTATTAAATGCTGTTTCAGTGAAAAATAAAAATATAACTTTGATAAGGTGGTGCTGATATGAGAAGCTCCTATTCAGAAGATGATGTCATTCTTCTTTTAAAAGATATAACCGGACAAGTGAAACCGCAGCCGACAGAGGAACGGGAAAGATTGATTCAAGCAGGAAAGCATTATTGTGAGATGCTTCCCATAGAATATGTCCCAACAGAGGAGTATATGAAAGTCTATGACACGTCATTAAAAAATAATGCCGATATTGTTGCGAATGCAATAGGTAATCTCGCGATGAAAATTATTGCCCAGCGCGGAGAACATGTTGTTTTGGTTTCACTTGCCAGGGCGGGTATTCCTATAGGTATTCTGCTGAAGAGATATATCAAATTTAAATATGGTCATGATGTCCCCCACTATTCTATTTCTATTATCAGGGGAAAAGGCATTGACGGCAATGCAATGAAGTATTTACTTGATAAGTATCAGGCGGCGCAATTGCTTTTCGTAGACGGATGGATTGGAAAAGGTGCAATATTACATGAATTAAAAAAGGATTTGGCGGTATACGCTGGGGTATCTTCCGATATTGCTGTTATAGCCGATCCGGCAAATGTAACGGAATTATGCGGAACGCATGAGGATATTTTGATTCCAAGTTCGTGCCTGAACAGCACAGTATCAGGTCTGGTGAGCAGGACCTTTCTTAGGGATGATATTATTGGACCTGAGGATTTTCATGGAGCTGTATATTATGGTGAATTGAAAGACTCTGACCTTTCCTATCAATTTATTGACGCAATGGAAGAACGTTTTGTTAAAATGCCGAAGGAAGATGAATTTAAGCTTCAAGGATATGGGATGGATGAGGTCTGCGCGCTTGCCAGGAAGTATGGGATTGACGATATAAATTTGATCAAGCCTGGAATAGGGGAGGCTACAAGAGTATTACTTCGCCGGATTCCGTGGAAAATACTGATTGATGAAAGATATATGGAAGAACCGCAGCTGGAACATTTGCTTAGACTGGCACAAGAGAAGAATGTTCCAGTTGAGTACTGTCCACTGAATCATTATAAGTGTTGTGGAATTATTAAAAAATTGGCAGATGCATAAAATTTTGAGAAGACAACAAAGGCACTTAAAGTAGTTAGTGAGTGATGCCAAAAGCTTCCGCAAGAAAAAGTGTCTGCTGAGCCCAGTTATTATGGGTTTTGTATTCGTTCATCCTTTCTTTTGCCAGGTTTCCGGAAACAAAAGCATTTGAGTTTTGATTCCAGTTTCGTATGGCCTGGGCATCATTAAAATCATTTTGTGATACTTTATAAGCATCATTGATGATAGAGATTTGGTTTGGATGAATCACTGTCTTTCCGATGAACCCGCAAAGTTTATCATCCTTAATCTCCTGTCTGAGTCCAATGTCCCAATTATTTCCAGAATAATACTCCCATACAGGACCGGAAACCACATAGTCCATTCCGTAAATGGTAATGATGTCTGCGAAGATGTTTGATATAGGTTTCATCTTGTGAATGGATTCGTCTGAGTGACGGCGGAATCCAAACATATGACACAGATCATTCCCTCCTACACGAATATTGAGTACACGATCTTCTATAGCAGACAAAGAATCTTTTAGACCATAGAGTATGTCGGTACGGTTTCTAAGATCAATTATGGATGAGTTTTCGTATATTGGCATCATATAGATTGGTTCTGATGTGATTTCATTTGCTTTTATTATTGCATTAATATATTCAGACGCATTGTCAGTTGAAAATTTTGGAACGATAAATCCAGTGACAATTTCAATTGCATTGCCAAAGGTTTTTGTTAATCTGGTAATCTGCTTGGGGTTTCTGACACGGACAAATATCTTCGGCAGATAAAACGGCTGTGTCTGGTAGCTTATATATATTTGATGCAGTGAGTTGTTTAATATCATTTCAGCTTCTTCTACAAAATTATCATTTATTGTATCTTCTAAACACAGGGCTAAGGAAAAACTTGTCCCAAATTTTTCTGAAATAATAGAGTCTGCAAGGCTTTTTTTGTTTGCCGGACAGTACAGTAATGCACCTACGCTGTAATACAAGATATTATTCTTCAAAATATTCACTCCTTATCCTGTCTGTGACTTAAAACAGACATGCCCATTTATTATAGCACATGTAAATGTGCATGGTAAATAAAAAGATGGTGTGGTAAAATGGAAATGGAAAGTTTACAGAGCGAGGAGGATTGTTTATGGGCAATTACATAAATTATAGATATAATGTTATGGGGATTAATTCTCTTGAAGCCTTTATGGGAGTGAGAGGCGGCTGCAATCATTCGTTAAGGGATGTTTATTTTGTAAGAGCGCTTGGGGCAGATACATCTATACCAGGTATTATCAGCAGGGTTGATGAGAAGGCTGGAAAAGATTCCTACGACGGAAAAATGGAATATTTAAGGGTGAGTAAGCTTCCCAGGCTTGTTTTGGAGGATGATATTAAATATTATTCTGGCGAATATGACAGATGGAAGAATCATTCACAAGTTATTTCGCTAAAATCAATGGATGTGGGTGAGGAGCTTGGGGAGGTTGTTTCATGTGCATTAAAGGAACTGGAAAAGGTATTTAGAGATGGTAAGGCAGGGATTTCTGACTCGATGATACGTAATCTCTCGACAAAGGTTTTGTTTTGGCTGGACGGAATATCAAAAGATATTCTCTGCAATTGGGACGTCAGAAGGAGTATTAAGATAATTGCAGAGAATATTGTGAAAGAACAGGAATATCTTTTTTTTTATTTCCTGACACAGATAGGATGTGACGTTGTATTACTTGAAATGTCAGGGGATGTAAATACCACAGATGAGTTAAAAAAATTGTCCCAGACTTTTGAAATAGGAGTCTTTGGGCAGACGCAGATTCCGGAATATAAAAGATATATACCACAAAAGAAAGATAATAACGCAAAGATGCCTAAGAAAAGGGAGATACCTGAAAAACCAATAAACGCCACACAAAAGAACGAGGCAGCAAATAAGGAAAAATCATTCGAGGAGCTTGCACAGCTTGCTTCTTCGATCGTAATGATTGCGGTACATGATAGAAATAGTGAGATTATGGGGACAGGATCAGGCATCATGATAGGACGGGATGGATATATACTTACAAATTGCCATGTGGTAAACGGTGGGAGATTTTTCTCGGTGAGGATTGAAGATGATGACGAAGTTTATGCAACGGATGAGATTATCAAGTATAATTCAAATTTAGATATGGCAATCATACGCATTCAAAAAAAGTTAAGGCCCCTCCCGATTTATAGGGGAAGACAGAAGCTTGTCAGAGGCCAAAAGGTAGTTGCTATAGGCAGCCCGCTCGGATTATTTAATTCTGTATCTGATGGTATTATTTCCGGATTTCGGACGATTGGCAATGAAGATATGATTCAGTTTACAGCGCCGATATCACATGGGAGTTCGGGAGGCGCTGTGCTTAACATGCAGGGTGAAATAATTGGAATTAGTACGGCTGGTTTTGATAACGGTCAAAATATCAACTTGGCTATGGGATATGAAAATATACTGATGTTTGCAAAAGGATTCTATTAAAACAGGAATACAAGGTTAAAAACGGGTTCAATATTATAATTTTCGTGAGATGGTATTGAATTTGTATGCGGAGTATGATATTATTTTTTAGTGCAGATTTAATATTAGGAGCGGATAATATATGAGTTCTAATGGTAAAAAGTTACAATTTTCTTTTAATTCTCCAGTTATTTTAGGATTTACCATAGCATGCATTGTGGCTTTGTTACTTGACAAGATCACGGGTGGATTATCAACAACTGCGTGTTTTAGTGTCTATAGATCGTCATTACTCAGCCCCCTTACATATTTGAGGTTTTTCGGCCATGTCCTGGGACATGCCGGATGGCAGCATTTTATCGGAAATATCATGATGATACTTGTTGTCGGTCCACTGCTTGAAGAAAAGTATGGGTCGCTTAATATACTGTTTATTATGCTTGCAACAGCTTTGATTACCGGAATTATTAATTTTGTCTTTTTTCCGCATGTACAGCTCCTTGGAGCAAGCGGGATTGTTTTTGCATTCATTCTGTTGGCGTCGATGACAAGCTTTAAGGAAGGCAGGATTCCTATTACTTTTTTACTTGTGGCGGTTATATATATCGGTGGAGAGATTTATGATGGAATTTTTGTTCAAGATAATGTTTCTAATCTGACTCATATCATAGGTGGAGCGGTTGGTTCAGGCTTAGGCTTTGTAATGAACAAGGACAAAATGAATAGATATTGAAGGTGAGAATGCTCTATGTTAGAACACAAAAAGATTAGAAACCTTGGCGATTATTTTATTGCGCTTAATGCAAGGCAGGACAGAGGAGTCTATTTTTATCGTATAAATGGATATTCAGATGAAATAGGAGAGTTTATCAAAAAATACTATGATGCGGCCAGGCGGACCGGAGTTGTAATCGAAGGGAAGATACCTAATCCAGATGAGAATAATTTGGCTTATTATTCAGAAATTATGGGTATGGATTTCCAAATGAATGCAGGGTTCATAAATACGAACCTGAAGAAGTGGCTGCCAAGAATGAATGACTATCAGCGGCAGAATGTGGCAGCCGCGATATATGAGTCTCTTGATTCCATGAAAAAAATTGGAAAAACAGAGAACATGTTAAAAAATGCATATATCAAATTTATGTGCTGGCTCTACTATAAATTCGAAAGAATCGTAAATCAGCTTGGGGAAAACAATATTCCTAAAATGCTCTATGAAGGTGAAGTCAGCAATTATGAGCTGATGCTGATTTCAATTCTTTCAAATGCCGGGTGTGATGTTGTTTTGCTTCAGTATCATGGGGACCAGGCTTATCTCAAGTTAGATGCAGATTCATCGTTGTCTGATAATCTTCAGATGAGCGGGATGCGGCCATGGCCGCAAGGTTTTTGCCTAAAGGCACTAAGAGACGAACTTCAGAATGATAGGAATAATGTTAGGCTGTATGGAGTTAAGCCGACAGTCAATAATTGCACCAATGCATGGATAAAGGGCAAAGGGCTCGATGATATCCGTGAGAGTGTAACAACACGGGGGAATGACCCGGCGTGTTTTTACAATTGTTTTTACAGAATAAACGGGGCGCAGGACAAGCTGACATATACAAATGAATTGTTTCAGCTGCAGCAGGAATTAAGAAATGCAAAACGCAGGCTTGTGATTGTAAATGAAGAAATTACGAAGCCGGTACCAGAGGAAATAGCTGGAATAAAAAGAGGAAATTATGTCAAGCAGGACCAAATGATTCTTGATTTGGCAGGAAATTTCAATTCTATTTCCAATATCGAATTAAAGCGTATTGTTCATAAGAGCTTTGTCGATGTGATACTTGCGGAATCAAAAAAAGAAGGGATCAATTTAAACAGGCTTACGAACAAAGCAGTATACCTGATTTGCTGGTTTAGACGTTACTTACCGGATTTGCTTTCTAATTGGAAGATGCCAAAGGTAGGCTGTTTTATATATATGGGAGGATGTAAGAATGAGAATGAGGCAATGTTCCTCAGCTTTCTTGCAAGATTACCTGTTGATGTATTGATTCTATGTCCAAACCTGAACGTTAGATGCTGTCTGAGTGATAAATTACTCTACGAAGTGAACTACTCAGAAAGCTTATCAATGAACCGCTATCCGGAAGAATCATCGCAGGTTAAGATAGGGACAGCTGCTTATTACGCAGAAAGGGATCTTGATGCATTGATGTATCAGGATACCGGAATGTATCGAAATCATCAATATGGAAAAGCGAATGTAATTACCCTTCAGACAATGTATGAGGAGATCAAGATTCTTTGGGATCAGGAACTTAAATACAGGCCGAGTTTTAGCACAGTGGACGGCGTTGTTAACATTCCGGTTATATTTGCTAAAGTATCAGGTGTGAAAGACGGTCTTACCGCTCCGTACTGGGTTTCCATAAAAGAATTGGTAACCGCTGATACAATCGTGATAACAAGCGCACCTTATATAAATTCTACAGCGCCTAATCCGATGAAAGCTTTTTCAGCAGAGTTCTTTAAAAATGGAAAGCTTCAAAGGAACAAAATAAAGAATCATCCTAATTATCCATATGGCATACTTCGTGAAGATATGCAGGACTTTATTCTTGATAAGCTTCAATTAATGATAGACCAGAAGCTGATCCGTGGAATAGGAGAAAATGGAACTGAGTATACAGTGATCGCGCAAGTATTGAATTTACCGAAGGAAATAGTTCGGATGATTCAGAAATTTGACTTTACAAAGAAGAATCCAAAGCTGATATATATAAATACAACAGAAACGATAATATCATTAGAAGATACAATACTAACAGCTTTTCTGAATTTGATAGGATTTGATGTGATTTTCTTTGTACCTACAGGGTATCAATGTATAGAGAAGTACTTTAACAAGAAACTAATGGAAGAACATCAGATAGGGGAATATAAGTACGATTTGCAAGTCCCTGACCTGAAGAATCTTTCGTTAAATAATATACGTTCTACATGGCGTGATAAAATATTTAAGAGAGGTAATTAGAATGGGACTTGATTTCAGTAAGCCGTCGGCCGTAGCGACACCAGCCGTCGTGCCAGACACAAAGAATGAAATTGTTGTAGAGCAGTACGACATTGTTGCTGACAGGCAGCAGATGAACCAGGAGCTTGTCAATTCAGAGGAAGTTGACCGTATTGTAAGTACGATCGAGATTAATAATCTTGATACAATTGTAAGTTTTGGGGCTGAGGCTGCAGAAGAAATTTCCAAGGCATCCGACGTGGTCCTCAACAGTATGAATATGTCTCAGCTTGATGAAACAAGTGAGATGTTAAAGGTTCTTGCCAAGATAATGGATCAGTTTGACATTGAGGAGATTAAGGATAATCCGTCTTTATTCGGAAAGCTTTTTGGAAATCTTAAAAAGCAGTTAGATAAGATTCTGGCGAAGTATCACACAATGG
This sequence comes from uncultured Lachnospiraceae bacterium, assembly GCA_948688495.1. Taxonomy (GTDB): domain Bacteria; phylum Bacillota; class Clostridia; order Lachnospirales; family Lachnospiraceae; genus Petralouisia. The sequence continues at coordinate 62,767 of CAPQSW010000011.1, forward strand.
GTGAAGAAATTGATAAAATTTATGTTCAGTTAAAGGGATATGAATCAGAGATTAAGCAGTCTAACCGTAAGCTTGCGACGATGTTTGATGCTAATGTAAATTATTATCACGATTTGGTTAAGTATATTCTTGCCGGCGAGCAGGCATGTAAGGAAATAGAGGATTACATAGCTCAGAGGCAGCAGGATATGGCGTCTACGGGAGATCAGTCAATTCAATTTGAGTTGACCAGTTTAAACCAGGCGCTTATGATGATGGAACAGCGTACACAGGATTTAAGGACAGCTGAAAATGTGGCCATGCAGTCAATTCCAATGATTAAGACAATGGAATTTAGCAACTATAATCTTGTTAGGAAGATTAATTCAGCATTCATCATTACGCTTCCGGTATTTAAGCAGGCGCTTGCGCAGGCCATCTTGCTCAAACGGCAGAAGATTCAGGCAGAATCAATGGCTGCACTTGATAAGAAGACGAATGAGATGCTTATCAAGAACGCGCAGAATAATATGGAGATTTCTAAGCAGACCGCTAAACTTGCGTCTGGAAGTTCTATTCAGATTGAAACGCTTGAGACTACCTGGAGAACCATTACGACAGGTATTGAAGAGACAAGAAGAATCGAAGATGATGCCAGAAAGAAACGTATTGAGGATCAGAAGAGGCTTGAGGCGATTAAGGAAGATTTCCAGAATCAGTATCATATGCCTCCGGCAATGAGATAGTTTTTTGCATAAGCAATTTATATTAACGAAAGATTAATAAAAGACAAGGAGGTTTTACTATGCCAATAAATTTAACAAAAGGACAGAAAGTAGACTTAACAAAAGGGAATCCAGGACTTAAGAATGTGATGGTAGGACTTGGCTGGGATGTAAATGCATTCGATTCAGGAGCAGATTTTGATCTTGATGCAGCAGCATTCATGCTTGGGGCGGATGGCAAGTGTCCATCAGATAAAGAATTCATATTCTACGGTAATCTTTCTCATTCAAGCCAGGCAGTTATGCACCAGGGAGATAATCTCACCGGGGCTGGAGATGGTGATGATGAGCAGATTCTGGTTGATCTGGCAAAGGTTCCTGCAAATATTGAGAAGATTGCATTTACTGTTACAATCTATGAGGCCGAGGCAAGAAACCAGAATTTCGGCCAAGTATCCAACTCATTTATCCGTTTGGTTGATAATTCGAACGGAACAGAGCTAATCAGGTATGATCTTGGAGAGGATTTTTCAATTGAGACGGCGATTGTAGTTGGTGAACTTTACAGAAACAATGGAGAGTGGAAGTTCAATGCCATTGGAAGCGGATTCCAGGGTGGTCTTGCCGCGCTTTGTGGTCACTTCGGCATACAGGTGGCATAGAAGGTGTAAGTGAATGCCGGTTAGTTTACAAAAAGGTCAGAAGGTTAGTCTGACCAAAGGAAATCCAAGGCTTGCGAATGTTGTTGGTCTTGGCTGGGATGTAAATGGTTTTGATACAGATAAAGACTTTGACCGATTGGCAGCGGATATCAGGGCGGTTTAGCCGCATTGTGTAATAACTATGGTATAGATGTAGAGTAAGGAGAATACTTATGGCTATTAATTTACAGAAAGGCCAAAAGGTAAGTCTCGAAAAGAAATCCCCGGCAGGTCTTGGTGAAATTCTTGTTAATCTTAACTGGAATTCAAGACCTGTTAAGCAGGGATTCCTGTCAGGCTTATTTGGCGGTAACCAGGGAATTGATTTAGATTTGGGATGTCTCTATGAATTAAAGGATGGCAGAAAGGGTACCGTTCAGGCGCTTGGTAATGCTTTCGGCTCACTTACCCAGCCTCCTTTTATTTCGCTTGATGGAGATGATAGAACTGGAGCAGCTGCTGCAGGGGAAAACCTTCGTATAAATGGTAACAAAACAAATAAAATGTGTGGGTTGGTATTGTTTGAGAATCTTAACGATCAGACGTTTAGTGTTGAAAAGATCGTACAGTTTTATCCGGGCCATGAGGCGCTTGATAAGGCATTTAACTGGGGCCTTAGATGGAAAGCTGGAAGAAAATAAATATTTCCTAGGAGGATGGGATATGTCAATTAGTTTACAAAAGGGACAGAAGGTTAGTCTGTCAAAAGACAACGCGGGTCTTGCAAAAGTAGTAGTGGGGCTTGGATGGGACGAGGCTCCGAAAGCCGGCGGAGGTTTTTGGGGGGCATTGCGTGGCGGCGGACAGGCGATTGACTGTGACGCTTCCGCAATTATGCTTAAAAATGGCAGATTGGTTGATAAGGATGATATCGTTTATTTTGGAAATCTAACGCACAAATCAAATACTGTCCAGCATATGGGGGATAATCTTACGGGAGCTGGAGACGGTGATGATGAACAGATTGTTATCGACTTGTCAAAGGTGCCGGCAGACTATGACAAGATTGTTATTGTTGTAAATATTTACCAGGCAGTACAGAGAAAACAGCATTTCGGAATGATTCAGAATGCATTTATCAGACTTGTAGATGCAAGAAATAACAATGAAATGTGTAAGTATAACTTAACAGAAAATTATTCTGGTATGACGGCAATGATTTTTGGAGAGGTATACAGATATAACGGAGAATGGAAGTTTAGTGCGATTGGTCAGGGAACGAACGATCCAGGTCTTTTGGAACTCAGCAGACGCTATGTTTAGCAGATGGAACATTTTAAAGGGATGACAGAGGGGAGCTATCAAAATAGTTCCCTTTTTTACACTAAAAACAGGAGGTCATACAAAGGATGAGTAGTATGAATAGGGAAGAACTGATGAGAGGTCTTTCAGATGCCCAGGTCAGTGACAGTAAGTCAAAATATGGTACAAATGAACTTGCAAAAAAGGAAACAGAATCCTTATGGTCTATGTTTATAGGCGCATTTGATGATATTTGGATTAAGGTATTGTGCGCAGCGCTTGTATTAAAGATTATTCTTGCGGTTCTTGGAGTAGTCGTTCCGGCTCTTGCTGGAGAGAATGACGTTATAGAAATCATAAGTATCCTGCTTGCAATCGCGCTTGCAACGGGATTTAGTACATTGTCAGAGTACAGAAATACTTCCAGAAGCGAGGCGCTTCAGGAAGAATACAATAGGACATTTGCCAAGGTAATGCGTAATGGCATGCTTGTTAATATTCTTACCAGCGAAATTGTGAAGGGTGATACAATCCTGGTTCAGGCTGGTGATAAGGTACCTGTTGACGGTCTGGTCTTTGAAGGGAATATCAAGGTCTCACAGGCTGCTTTGAATGGTGAATCAAGAGATGAAAATAAGATGGCCGCAACCGTGATGGATGAAGCTGAGTCTACAGATTATGCTTCTGCATCAAAGGTATTCATGGGTTCGGTAGTTACTTCTGGCGAGGCTTATATGGTCGCTACAGTAATAGGTGATGCATCTGAGCTTGGAAAGATTAACAAAGCCCTTACAGATGATGAGGAGGAAGAACGTAAAGACACATCCAGTCTTAAGCTTGAAGTGGTAGCAACAGGGATTGGCAAGCTTGGGGTATCTGCTGCAGCAATTGCAGGCGTGCTCCACGTAGTTCTTTCGTTAATGAGAGCTTCTGGCGGAATTACAGTTGTATCAGTTCTTCTTTTGGCAGCCGAGGCTGTAATGCTTATGGCTTCGATAGTCATCATGGCAGTGCCTGAGGGACTTCCAATGATGAACAGTCTGGTTCAGTCTATGAATACTGAGTCCATGTATAAGAAGAGTATTCTTGTAAGCCATAAAGCTGCTTTCTCTGATTCTGCTTATATGAATATACTTTTCAGTGATAAGACCGGTACGATTACCCAGGGCAATCTTTCACTCGTAGAGTTTATAACAGGAGCAGGGAATGTCGTTGACAACATTCAGAATAGGGAGTTTATAGAGGCAATTACACTTAATAACCTTGCAAAGGTATCGGAAGGAAAAGCTATCGGCAGTAATAATATGGATCGGGCGCTTCTTACGTATGCCCTAGGGAATGGATATGATGATTCGATAAATGTTTCGGATAGAGTAGCCGAAGTAAGCGGATTTGATTCAGAAAAGAAGTGTGCAACTGCGACTCTTAAGAATGGTGTGGTTTATTGGAAGGGAGCGACCGAAAATATTATTGATGAGATTACCCACTATACGCTCCCTGACGGAGAAGAAAAGGAATTTACCGCAGCCGATAAGAAGGCGGTAGAAGAACAGATGATTGCGCAGGCAAAGAGAACGATGAAGCTTTTGTCTGTTGTTAAGATTGCGGGTGGAAAAACAGTTTTACTTGCAGTGCTCTGTTTACGTGACAATGTACGGACAGATGCTGTTGAGACAGTACAGATTCTTAATTCAGCCGGTATCCAGGTAGTAATGGTTACCGGAGATGCTGAGGAGACAGCCGTTGCCATTGCGAAAGAGGCAGGAATTCTTAAAAATGAAACGGATGATGTTGTTCTTACACATGAGCAGTTGGAGAGCATGTCTGATGAAGAACTTAAGAAGAAGTTACCGAATCTCTGTGTGGTAAGCAGGGCGAAGCCTCTTGATAAGAAGAGGCTGGTATCTATTTCACAGCAGCTTGATAATGTCTGCGGCATGACGGGTGATGGCGTTAACGATGCACCGGCTCTTAAACAGGCAGATATTGGTTTTGCAATGGGAGATGGTACTGCGGTAGCCCAGGAAGCCGGAGATGTTGTTATTCTTAATAACAGTTTGACATCTATTAAGGACTGTGTACTTAACAGCAGGACAATGGCTAAGTCCGTAGGCAAGTTTCTTATTTTCCAGCTTACTGTAAATATCAGTACATTGTTGATGAACATTATAGCCCCAATACTTGGATGGACAGAGCCGTTCTCAATTGTTCAAATTCTTTGGATTAACCTTATCATGGATACTCTCGCTGCTATGGCATTTGGCGGAGAGCCGATACTTGATAGATATATGAAGGATCATCCCGCAAAGAGAACAGATAATATTTTGACTGCATACATCAAGTCGGCAATCGGTACAAGCTCAATTTTCATTACACTTGGTTCAATTCTGATTCTTGAGAACATTGCAGGAATTACAAGCTATGTCACACCTGCGGATTGTGCAGATCCGGAGTTATACAAAAAGACATTTATGTTTGCCTTCTTTATCTATACTATTATTTTCAATAGTTTAAATACCAGATCTGAGAGATTCCATCTGTTTGAGCATATTGGAGAGAATAAAAACTTTATGCTGGTTATGGGTACAATTTTTGTTTTACAGACAATTATGATTGAAGTCGGCGGAAGCGTATTTAGTACCACAACACTTGATGCGAAGGCATTGCTTGTTTCTATGGCATTGGCGGTATTGATTATTCCAGTAGATCTTATTAGAAAAGCTTTTGTTCGTAAGTGAACGGGGTAGATTATGATTCTTTTTACAGATTTGGACAATACGATTATTTATTCATATAAGCACGATATAGGACCTCAAAAGAGAAATGTAGAAATATATCAGGGAAGAAAGATTTCTTTTATTACAGAGGATACGTTTGAATATCTTAGGGAATTAAAAAAGCGTATCCTGATAGTTCCAACATCGACCAGAACAATAGAACAATATGAAAGAATAGACCTTGGAGTAGGCAGATTTAGGTATGCGCTTGTGTGCAATGGCGGAATACTTCTAAAGGATGGATTGCGGGTCGACAGTTGGTACGAGGAATCGTTGAAGGAAATAAGAGAGAGTAAAGACGAACTTTCAGAGGGACTAAAACTGTTAGAGATGGATTCGCGAAGAACCTTTGAGCTTAGGTATGTTGAAAATCTTTTTGTATTTACCAAATGTGATGATCCAAAAACCGTTGTCTTTGATTTGCAGGAGAAGTTAGACAATGGCTATGTAGATGTCTTTAATAATGGAACAAAGGTCTATATCGTACCCAAAAGGCTTAATAAGGGCAGGGCAATAGAAAGATTCATGGAATACAAAAGAGAGTCTTTCTCTGTGACTGCCGGAGATAGTGAATTTGATATATCCATGTTAAAAATGGGAAATATAGGAATTGCACCGTCTGGATTCAGCACGGGTTTTAAAATTGATTTTTTTGTGGAAGAAATGCAAAACGGAAAAATTTTTTCTGATGAACTGTTGAAGCGCTGTCTTGAGATAAGTAAAGTGGAGCTTTATAAAAATTCTGACAAATTCAGCATAACCTCCGAATAAAATTCTGTTTCAGAATGATAGAACCTTGTCATACCGGCATACTTTTCAGCGGTAATGGAAACGGACCAGAGTCCAATTCCATTACCGTCTTTTTTGGTAGACAGGTATTTTTGGTTGGTTTTTTTTACAGTGCCGTTGAAACTGTTGACGGAGATAATATAAAGTTCCTTTTGTGCCGTTAGGTCAACAGACAAGTTGATGAAACGCTGCTGGGGCAGAACCGTCATACAGCCGTCAATGGCATTTTCCAGTAGGTTTCCCAATATTGAGCATAAATCAATGTCAGAGATATTAATTTGCAGAGGCAAATCAATGTGGAAATCAATGTGAATTTGCCGGGATTTGGCAATATCTGCATAATAGGCAAGGATGGCGTTTGCCGTGGGGTGCTTGCAATAAAGAGAGGGTGAGTAAGAGTCAAGCTGCTGGTTATATTCTTGCAGGTAAGACAGCATTTTTCCAATCTCATTTTCCTGTGCAAGTGCCAGCAGGGTATGTGCTGTGTGGCGGAAATCGTGGCGCATTCTGCTGGTCTCGTCTATGTAACCCAGCAGGCTCTGGTATTGGATGGACTGGATTTCAAGGATCTGCGTTTCCTGCTCCTGTTCACTTTTTTCAATCAGGTTTTTTGCAATTTGGTGAAACATAAGCTGGAACAGCAGGAACAGCAGCAAAAGTGTAAAATCAATCAACAGGTAAATCTGAAAAATGCGTCCTACGGTTGCGTTTTTATAATCCATTGGAATCATCATATAGTTGCAGAAGGTAATCAGGGCGGGCACTGTCCATATAATGTTCCAGACCGATTTCATGTGAAAATGTTCTAAGATCCATGCAATCTTTTTATAGAAAAAGGGCAGGTAAATAAAACACATAAGGATAAGGGTAACGATCCATTGGACAATTAAGGGAACAACGGAATCTGGAAGTTTTATCTGGTTGTTTATGATATAAGCGTCTGCCATAAAATGTCCCAGTCCGCCAAAGGAAAAGAAGGCCATGCATGATATGGTAATGTAAAACAGCTTGATCTTTTCAAGGCCTACTGCCATACAGTAGCCGATAAAGAGGAATGGAATCGTCAGCGTGAAAAAAATATTATGGTTTATTGTCAGAAACCGATATTCCACAAAAGGCATTAGAAGGCTGTAGAGTATAAGGCATGGAAAGAGGATCAGGGATAATTTTCTTCCAGAAATGCGCAGATGTTTTCTAACCGGGAGCAGGCACATAACGGCTCCTGGAATCAAAAGGGCGTATGCGAAAAAAAATTCGAAATAAAATTTAAAATCCATATTCAGCCTTTCCTAGACAGTTGTTTTCTTCTAATATTAAAGCGATGGGTAATCAGGGACTGTTTCAGCTCAGAGGCTTTTTTTGTGTTCAGGGGGAAAGAGAGTCCGCTTTTCATCCAGCAGGACAGCTCCTTCATGGTATCCACGTAATCCAGGTTCACAAGTATCCCCCGGTTGATGATACAGAAACGCTCATCATCTTCCAGCATAGCTTTCAGCTTACTGAAAGGGATGCGGCAGCGGTACTGCTCCTGTGCCTGTACAATGCAGTAATTCGAATCGGTAAGTATATATTCCAGATGGGAGTAGAGGACAGGGATCACCTGTTTCCCAAGAGGAAGATCAATGTAGCGCTGTTTTTCCGGAAAAACGCGTAAAAAGTCAGAAAGTGTTCGGAACAGCCGTTCCTCATCCAATGGTTTTAACAGGTAATCAAATGCATGGCAGAAAAATGCCTTAGGCATGTGCTCCAGGCTGGATGTAAGGAAGATAAGGCAGCAGCCGGGGTTTGACTGGCGCATCTGTTCGGCAGTCTGGATACCGTCTGCCCCATCCATGTAAATGTCCATAAATACTAAATCATACTGTCTATGGTTTGCAGCAGCCAAAAAATCATATCCGGTCAAAAAGGAGTCGCAGGTGATGGAAAGATGGTTTATCCCGGCCCAATAGTTTAGTTTTTTGTCCAGGGATATGCACTCTGCTGCTTCGTCATCTACAATGGCAATTTTCATGAAAAATACCTCCTCGTTTCTAATATCATATACAAAACAGGATAGTAAATCAATTTCTTTTTCATTATTTTTGTCCCTGAAAAGTGCTGTTTATCCCAAAAATATGGATGGAGAAATGCCGTGGTGAAAGGGCCCTAATATGGTGGGAGAGCAGGAATTTAAGTATTGGACTGATAGACAGAAGTTTTTCGCATAATCCTTATTGACAAAACAGAAAAATAACCATATATTTACAAGAAAGAGGATTGTCAACCCAAAGTTCTCTTAAAACAAAAGTTAGGAGGTCATAAAATTGAAAAAACGTATTCTTTCAGTTGTTTTAACACTGTGCTTATGCATTTCATCTCAGTCAGCTGCATATGCAGGACAGGAAGAACCTTTGTGGCAGGAGGACCTTACGGATGAATCTACATCCAGACTGGCTGCTCGTGACAGCACGATTCCAACCCCGACAGAGGCCTACGAGTCCATGATTGCACTGAAGGAGCGGGAGGAATATAAAGAGGGAACGCCCTGGACCAACAATGAGCCTTATTCGGATTCAAAAGGATATTACCGTTGGAAAGGAGGCACGCTTGGCGGGGCTAATATTGCAGCTGTGGGCTGCGTGGCTTTTGCCTTTATACTCAGTGACGAGGCATTTGGCGCTTTGCCGGCCAGAATGTATGCAGCGGGTAATTTTACGTTTGAGGATATAAAAGCCGGAGATATTTTAAGGGTAGATAATGACGCCCATACGGTGATTGTGTTAGAGGTGAACGATGCGGGCGTGGTTGTTGCCGAAGGAAATATCAGTACCGGAGACCACAAAGGCAGAGTTCATTGGGGGAGGGCCATATCTAAGGAAATGGTGATGAGTAGTACCAGCCATTATATCACCCGCTACCCGGAAAACTATATTCCCCCGGATGATCCCACAGCGAATGTCGTAATTGAAAGCGAAACTCTCGACGGAGGGCTTTCCTGGAAATTGACGAAGGCAGGGACGCTTACCATTTCCGGACAGGGGGCAATGCCGGATTACAGCAGTCTCGAAGAACAGCCATGGAGAGGATATAGCAGTCAGATTCGCAAGGCTGTAATCGAAAATGGAGTTACCAGTATAGGTTCCTGTGCTTTTTGGGAATGTGGTATTCTAAGCGTAGAGATTCCCTCCAGTGTGACAAGTATTGGCAACAATGCTTTTTACAAGTCTGCCATTATTTCCGTAACTATTCCCTCCAATGTCAAAACCATTGGAGACAGCGCGTTCCAACAATGCCAGAATCTTAGCGCTGTGACTGTTTCCGAGGGGGTGGAAACCATTGGTCAAAATGCTTTTCGCGCCTGCAGCAGTCTCACTTCGATAGAGCTGCCTTCCAGTATTGGAGAGGTAGGCGCCGCCACATTTTTCCAGTGCCAGGCATTGACAAGCGTGACGTTTGCTCCTGGCAGCAAACAGGTGAAGCTGGGTGACAATCTGTTTACGCAATGTTATTATTTGGTGCGGGTAACGCTGCCGAAAAGTATTGACTGTATTGGCGAAGGCATGTTTCAGAATTGCCTGTTGCTTGCCGGAGTAGAAATTCCACAAGGAACCAAAAGTATCGGAACGTTTGCATTTTCTTCTTGCTCCGCATTTACCACTGTCATAATCCCAGACAGTGTAGAGTCAATCGGAACGGCTGCATTTGCATCCTGTCCGTTGGCTGATATATACTTTACCGGCACCGAAGAACAGTGGAACAGCATACGTAAATTAGGGGATACACAGGCAGCCGTGGCGAATGCGACGATACATTATAATTACAGCGCCCCTGATATCTTTAAGGCGGCCGTGACATTGGCTCAAACAGATTATACTTATGACGGAAAGCCCAAAACGCCGGCGGTAACCGTGGAGCTGGATGGTAGAACCCTGGTTTTAGATACCGATTATACCCTTACCTACAGCGACAATATCAGTGCAGGCACAGCTAAGGTAACGGTTACAGGGAAGGGAAATTATTATGGCAGTAAGACAGTCAATTTTACAATTACAAAACCTGTAGAGTCTGATCCGACCCCAAATCCAAATCCAGACCCAACCCCGGAACCAGGTCCGGACCCAGACCCAAACCCGACGGTATCCATTACCTGTAAGAAAACATTGTATCGGGTTGCATATGGCACAAAGCCGTTCCAGATCAATGCATCGTCCAATAGCAGGATGACCTTTACAAGCTCAAATCCGAAGATTGTTGTCGTGGATGCGAACACTGGAAAGGTAACCGTCAAAAATACCGGGGTTGCCGCCATAACGATCAAGTCAGGGAACGTAACGCGGCGGGTGACAATCAAGGTAAGCCCGAAGAAAATATCGGTGAAGTCCGCAAAGACAGCAAAGGGCAGAAAGCTGACAGTGAAATGGGCGAAGGATAAGATGGCGTCGGGGTATCAGGTGCAGGTAAGCACGGATAAGAAATTTAAGAAAAATGTGAAATCAAAGAAATTGACAAAGACTTCTTACACATTCAAAAAGTTAAAAACAGGAAAGAAATATTATGTGAAAATACGAAGTTATAAGAAATCCGGGAAAGAAATGCTGTATGGTACATGGAGTAAAATAAAATTGACCAGCAGGATTAAGAAGTAAACAGTTAAGGATAAGGTGTTTCCCCATTTTTAGGTTGATTTTAGCTTTCTCTTGTATAATGTCAGAAGCAAGAGATTATCAGGACACATCAATTTAAGAATGGAGAGGAAGATATGAAGAACAAAACAAAAAAGTGTTTTGCATCATTGACAGTGCTCTGTATGATAGCTGTATTCCTTGTTTTTCCAGGGAGGGCAGTACAGGCAGCCTATAGTGAGGGCGAGGCGGCGCTTATCACTTTTTCCGATACGGAGGTAACGGCCAAAGGATTGGAGGCCGGCTACAGTATCGAGGGCACGGCGGTAACAGTAAATGCAGCGGGAACTTATGTGTTTTCTGGAAGCTGTGCGGATGGAAGTATCACGGTAAAGAAAGGGATAACAGGCGTCAAGCTGGTCTTAAATGGGCTGGATTTGACGTCCGCCTCTGCCCTTACGGGTCCCATTCTCTGTAAGGCGGGAACGGAAACGGAGATTGTAGCGGAAGCGGGAACGGTAAATAGTCTTTCAGACAGTGCAGCCAATACAGAGGAAAAGGCAGCAGTCAAAATAAATAAGCAGTCTAAGCTGGTGCTGTCCGGGACCGGGACATTGAATGTCAACGGTGTATGCAAGAACGGTATCAAAGGGGGCGCCGAGGCCGATATTACCGTCAAGGAGCAAAATCTGAACATCAAAGCGACGGACAATGGGCTTGCCTCTGATAATACTGTGACGGTCAAGAGTGGAAAATTAACGATTGAGGCTGGCGGAGACGGAATCAAATCTTCACCGGACAGGGTGGATGATGAAGGAAATGCGGATGACACGGTATCCCTTGGCGATATTATCTTGGAAAATGGTGAGGTAACGATTGATTCAGCGGCTGACGGTATCCAGGGTGATAACAGCGTGACTATCCAGGGAGGTTCTTACCAGATTAAGACAAATGGCGGATACACCACAACGCTTGCCGAGGACGCGGATAGTTGTAAAGGAATCAAGTCAGACAGCAATCTTACCATAAATGGCGGTGAGTTTGTAATTAACAGTGCCGATGATGCGCTGCACAGCAATGAATATATCAGTGTGCTGGAAGGAACATTTTTCATCCAGACTGGGGATGACGGTATGCACGCGGATACTTCCCTGATTGTCGGTTCAGAGGAAACAGAATCCAACCTGGACGTTACAATCGAGAATTGTTACGAAGGCATGGAAGGCGGGACCGTCTATGTGGAAGGCGGCAATGTCCATATCAATTCCACGGATGACGGCGTCAACGCGGCAGGCGGCAATGATGGAAGTGGAAATAATGGAGGCCCAGGGGACGGTTTTAACCCAGGTGGCGGCAGGCCAGGCGGTCCAGGCGGCGGTCCGGGAGGAAGGTCTGTGAGTGCCTATGCTACGGGCAGTTCAGAGTATGCAATTTACATAAATGGCGGCACGCTCTATGTCAATGCAGCAGGCGACGGATTGGATTCTAACGGTAATCTTTCTATTTCCGGCGGGAATATCATCGTATATGGTGCGGCAGCAGGGGGACAGGGCAGTGATAATTTCCCCTTTGACCATGATGGAACGTTTACAATTACAGGAGGTAATATTTTTGGCGCGGGATCTTCCCAGATGGAGGAGCGCGTAGATTCTTCCACACAGGGCTATGTGGTGGATAAGAATACATATAATCAGGGCACGGTCATTTCAGTAACAGACAGCCAGGGAAATGTACTTTTTACGGAAGAACTGGTGAAACGCGTCAACTATATGATGTATTCTTCCCCGGCAATGACAACGTCAGGAAGTTACAGCTTTAAGAGTGGGACATCAGCAGACCAGACGGACATTCGTAAGTGTCAGGTAACACTCGATAAGGACAGCTATACTTATGATGGGATGGCAAAAATGCCGGCTGTTACGGTAGCGTATAACGGAAAGAAGCTGGTTAAGAATACGGATTATACGGTTCGGTACAGCGATAATATAAATGTGGGAACAGCAAAAGCCACGATAATGGGAATGGGAGCTTATACCGGAACAGTGGAGGTACAATTCCAGATTGTAGAAAAAGAGGATGAAAGTAATCCAGGAGATAATACGAATCCGGGAGATGGAAACAATCCGGGAGATGGAAACAATCCGGGAGATAACGCAAACCCGGGAGATGGAACTTATCAGAAGCCATCAAGGGTTATGGGTGTCTTAGCAGCTCCTGTGAACACATCCAAAATAAAGATTAATTGGAAGAAGACAGCAGGCGCCAGCGGCTACCAGGTATACCGCTATGACAGCAGCAAAAAGACATGGAAGTGCGTAAAAATTATTTCTAAGGCGGATACAGTCAGCTATGTGGACCGCAGACTTACATCGGGCGCGGTATATAAGTACCGGGTGTGTGCTTATACGAATGTAAATGGAAAGAAAGTAAGCGGGGATGTTTCCAAAACCATTACAACAGCAGCAAAGCCAGGGAAATGCAGTATCAAAGAAGTAGTATCAAAGAATAATACCATTGCATTGAAATGGAAAAAGACGCTAGGAAGCGGGTATGAGATTACTTATTCCACAAAAAAGAATTTTGCGGGCGCAAAAACGATTAAAATAAGCAAATCGTCGAAATCATCTTATACCATTAAAAAATTAAGTTCAAAAAGGACCTATTATGTGAAAATACGGGCTTACCGGAAAGCAGGAGGCAAAGTTTACCGTGGTGCATATAGTGCAAAGAAGACAGTAAAACGATTGTAATGTGAAGTTAGGATGCGTTGTCGTGTGAGTGCATAATAGATGTATTTTATAGGATTCGGGTGCCAAATCGTGTTGAAAGATTTGACACCCGAATTTTTATAGGAAAACAGTTATTTTCCAGGCATTATATCAGGGATGCATCGACGATGCCCTTTATCTGCCATGGATTACAGGGTTTTCTGGAAAGCTTCTACCGCCGCCGTATATACTGCCTGGAACGGGACCTTGCATTGCCTTGCGGCTGCCGCAACGTCTTCGTATTCCGGCTTGCATTTTGTAATGCCATAGCCCGTGCTGATTTTTACTGTGATTTCTCCATAGACAGTAGAAACCTTGCGGAATTGTGCGTCCAGCGTCCTTCGGTAACAAGGTTGGATGCGTACGCCGCGGGTGGCTGTGTGCTTTAAAATCAGCCGGCTGAAACGGCTTTCTTCCGATACGTTACACAGGACGGTCAGAAGGATGCCGGGACGGTCTTTTTTCATGTTGACGGGAGTGGTGTAGACATCTAAGGCTCCAGCCTCACGGATAAGCGTCACGGCGTAGGAAATCGTCTCCGGGGTCATGTCATCCAGGTTACAGGAGAGCTCCAGAATCTGATCCAGACTGTGGAACTGTTCTGTATAATAGTCGGGATGTGTTTCCCTTTCAGTATCCGCTTTTAACATGCCGGGAGCGGCATAACCGGGTAATTGGCGAGGAGAGGGGACTGGAAGAATGCTAAGGTTTCCCCAGAATGCGCGCAGGCAGTTTGCTGTGTCAAAGTCTTTGGCGCCCATGCCGTATCCGGTCCGCTCGATGGACATAGGAGGCATGGGCGTAAACTGGCTGGCGAAATGTTTCAGCAGGGCGGCTCCGGTAGGGGTGCATAATTCACCAGTCACGCTTCCGCCGTAGATTGGCACATCCCTGAGGATTTCAGCGGTGGCAGGGGCAGGCACGGGAAGGATTCCGTGTGCGCAGCGCACCGTGCCGCTGCCTACATGGACAGGGGATGCAATAATCTGTTCCGGGCTTAATAATTCCAAAAGCAGGCAGCATCCGATAACATCCATTAAGGCATCCAGCGTTCCTACCTCATGAAAATGAATCTGTGAAATGTCGGTATGGTGTGCGGTGCTCTCTGCATTACCGATTAAAGTATACACGGCCTTGGCGTGTTCCTTTACAAAGGAAGATACAAAAAGATGGTCAATCTTCTCTAACATCTCAGGATAACTGGTGTGCAAATGGTTGTGTTCATTGGCATGTTCCTGGGGAATATCCATGTCTGGCAGTTCTTCGCGGCCGAGAATCACAACGTTTATTTTTGTGCCCCAGATACCGCATTTCTCAGAAGAAACAGCATTCAACATAATTTCATTTGGAAAGAGGCTGTTCATGGACTTTAAAAACAGGTCTTTCTCAGAATCCGGCAAAAGTTCGTAGAGCGCGCCCATTAACATATCTCCGGCTGCGCCCATATTACATTCAAGATAAAGTGTTTTCAATTTTTATTACCTCCTATATGATTAATCATGCTGGCTAGATAACCGGCGCCAAAGCCATTATCAATATTTACTACGCTGACACCGCTGGCACAGGAATTCAGCATAGAGAGCAGGGCGGATAGTCCCTGGAAATTAGCCCCATAACCGATGCTGGTGGGAACTGCAATTACCGGGCAGTCAGACAGGCCGCCGATGACGCTGGCAAGCGCTCCTTCCATGCCTGCGACAGCAACAATAACGGTTGCCTTTGAAATGATGTCCACGTGGGAGAGGAGACGGTGGATACCTGCAACACCTACATCATAGAGCCGTTCTGTTTTATTTCCCAATACTTCTGCGGTCAGGGCAGCCTCCTCCGCCACTGGAATATCGCTTGTGCCGCCTGTGGCGATAACGATAGTGCCAGAGGCAGAAATCTGTTCCCTGCGGTTTACAATTCCCACATGGGAAAGCTTATCATAAGTGAGTGAAAAATGTTCTGACAGATAAGCGGCGTCCTCTGGCGCAAGCCGGGTAATCAGAATATTTTCAGAATGATGGGACAGCATGGAGTTTATGATTCCTTCCATCTGTCCGACGGTCTTCCCGCTGCCATAAATTACTTCCGGCGTGCCCTGGCGAATGTGCCTGTGATGGTCAATTTTGGCGTACCCAAGGTCTTCAAAAGGGCTGAGTTTCAATTGTTCGTAGGCTGTATGGATGTCCAGCTTACCGTCTTGAACCTGTTGTAAAACTGATATCATATGCTGTGATTCCATCATAACCTCTTTTCTGCAAAAAAATGCGTAATTGATATGAATAATTATAGGATTATCGCACAGAATAGTCAAGAAAGCAGAAGATTGATTTTGTGAAAAATTGTTGAATCTGACGGTTTTAAGAAAAATACCAATGAGATTGTAGAAATTTTCACCACAGGATGAAAAGAAAAATAAAAAAAGGAATAAAATGAATGGTTTTTTATGAAGAAAAAAGAATCAGATTTTAGGAAATAACTGTCAGTTTTTTGTTTTTTTCAGTAAAATGCACCTGGTTGGAAATTTGACAAATGAAGAAAAAGATGGCATAATTTTCAAAACTCAGATGGAAATGCAAGGTAGAAAGGATGAGGAATATGAACGAGAGAATTATTAAATTAGCAGATGCTGATGAAGTATGTGAATTTGTAAGTGCTGCTGGTAAATGTGATTTTGATGTCGACGTTTCCTACCAGCGCATGGTCATTGATGCCAAGTCCATATTAGGAGTCATGGGGCTTGGGGTAGAAAAGGAACTAACAGTAAAGTATGGCGGCAAAGATCTGAGTTTTGAAAATGTACTAAGTAAGTACACTGTTGCTTAATTTGTCCTAAGGAGGGACCCAACGAAGTTGGGAGGATGCCTTAGGGCTCTTAGAA
>CAPQSW010000012.1:0-67214 GCA_948688495.1 uncultured Lachnospiraceae bacterium
GACTCACCAGCCTTGTTCTTCTTCCCATACACCTTGCCGGAAAAAGACAACGTATAGCTGTGTCCCTTTTTCACCGTCGCAGTTTTAGTTCTGCTATAACAAGAACTTGATTCTGATACCGTCCAGCTCGTCACCTGCCTGCCCGCCGTATTGTCATACAGCTTAATCAGGCCGGAAATTTTGGTTGTGCCGCTTTTTCCTTTTATCACTACCTTACAATTTGCTCTTGTACCGCTAAAGTCTAACCAAACCTGACACCTGCTACCCTGTACATACATCGGCGAAATACTTTCCATCTGCATTTTCATTTCTCCCGCATACTCCAGATTAGTTTCCGCCTGTACCAGATTTGACTGCATACAGCACAACATAATTGCGGCTGACAGCACGCCTGCGGCTTTTCTCAGCAATCCTCTGCTTATCATAAAGGCTCCCCTCCTCCCCATTGTACTCGAAGCTTTCCTGCGCTTCTACTTAAGAAACGTAGGAGAAGGAGAAATCACTACATCATTTTACAAAAAAATCCAAATTTTTTTTGTAAAAAAGAACCGGAAACTTATTTTAAGCTATCCGGTCCAAACACATTATTTACTGTTTTGCTTCACATCCGCCCCACTCTACAACCGTAAATCCCTTCCGCTCAGTATATAATAGTTCCTACTGAGTATTTTTTACCACAGAATGTTTCACTCCACAATACGAATGCTCCTCTGAATTTTTAACATTTCCTCCTCTGGGAAATTCCCCATAAGACTGAACTTCAACATGCCGTCCTCGCTAAGCCAGACCATAGAGCTCTCCTCCTCCGGATCCCTCGCCCTCAGGTAATAGATAATTTCCCCCCTGCTGCCCGTAATTTTCAGGAAATCCTTATTTTCATTGTCTATCTCCAGACCACTGTCAACCACCCCATAACTAAAATCCAAATACTTACCTTCTTTATTATAATACAGCATATAACCACCTGGAGACGAATAATCATCCAACTCCAGTCTATAACCTTCCGGCACATAGCCAAGCTCATACCTGGGCACTTCGATATGTCCAGCATCCTCCACGAACTGAAAAGAGGTATGGTCATGATACCACCGAATCAGCCATTGTCCCGCCTTTGATATTGTCTGGGGATTAACCACACCAAAAAGCACCAGAATAATGCCCGCTGCTGCAGCCACAAACCGTCGTGGTCTTTTTTCGGCGCGCTTTCTTCTCCTGGCATTCTATCATCCGCTCCATCTTCTGATAGAATACATCGGAGAGCTCATAACGCTGCTGCAGCTCATGGTTATCCGGGATGCGGGATAATTCGTATTCATGTACCAAAGAAACCATGTCTTTAATTGCCTGGCTTTCCTGTCGCCCCTCGTCCATTCGCCTCATCCCACACCTCCTTGAATTTTTTCTTACCGCGGAACAGGCGCATCTCCACCGTCTTTACGGATACACCCTGTATCCTGGCAATTTCTTTGTTGCTCAGCTCATAATAATATTTCAGCGTCAGCGTCTGTCGAAGAATCTCAGATATCCCTTCCAACGCTTTCCTTACAAACACTGACTCCTCCCCTCTCTCCACCATACCGGGCGCATCGTGTTCCGGCACTTCATCGTATAAAATAAGTTCTTCCAGTTCGGCGTCACTGTAACGGTTGGCACGGCGGATGCTGTCCAGAACCTTGTGTTTCACTATAGTAACGCACAAACCAGTCATTTCACTACATGACAAGTGTGAATATTTTGTGAAATTCTCTGCCAGGGAAAGAAACGCATCATGCACTGCATTCTCTGCATCTGCCTGGCGCTGGCCCATCCCCTGGGCAACATAATACATTTTAAGATAATTCTCATTATAAATCTCAAGGAAATTCTTCCTGTCATCTTCTGTCTCTAATAACATCAAATATATCATTTTTCTCCCCTGTATTCCTTCAATCTATACCGATCCTTTCCCGAACCGGACCTCACAGTCCTTCCGGTAGAATGATACCCCATAACAATCGATCTTACGATATCCCTCTGCCCGTAATTCCCTGGCATATTCCTTGTCATAAATCTGCTGCAATGCCTTCCCTGCATCTTCTTCCAGGTCGTCAATCGAATCCGACACCTTTAACTCCAAAATAAACGACCTGCCCCGCAAGGAAGGACTTCTCACCATAATGTCTGACCGTCCGTTTCCTGATTCGCGGTTGGATTTCACAAGGTAATTCTGACTCTGGCTTAATATCCCCGCCAAAAAGCCGTGGTAAAAGTTCTCTGCACTGTCATAGAAGCTGATGGTTCGAAAGAGCTGTCCGTTCAATATATCTGTCATCCGCTGGGCGTCTCCATCCTCCATGGCACGGTACAAATCACGAAAATCCTCTTTCTTAATAAATTCCTTCATCCAGTTTAGAATCGTACTCTGGTAAATCGTCTTCACTTCTATGTTGGGAATCCGTGCCCGCAAAATCACAGACGATTCTTTAAAATATTCGCTTTCTTTCGTCAGATAGCCTGTAAAATAAAGAAAATTCCATAAATTCTCCTCATTGCTGTGCATATCCCCGTAAGTAACCTCCTCATGGACCTGAATGTCTAAGGTCCCGCCGCTTAAGAGCATTTCAATCTGCCCCTTCATCTCCTGGTCAGCCCTGGCAATCATGTCCTTAATGATGTCGTTGGAGCTCGTATTGATCCAATATGGATGGGGATATGCATGAGTATTTGCATACAAATCATACATAAAATTGATGACACTCCAGGGATTATAAACTTCCGTATTCCCAAACAGATACCCGTCATACCATTCTTTCATGGTTGGAAAACGGCTCTCCACTTCATAATACTCCATCATCTTTCGTACTTCATCTTCCGTAAATCCAAAATGCTCACTATATCTCTCATCAAGAATCGAAATAATTCTCAAATGGTTCAGCCCGGTAAATATACTCTCCTTGGAAATCCGCAGACACCCGGTAATCACGGCGAACTGCAGATAATCGTTTGTCTTTAAGGCAGACTCAAATAGCGAACGGATGAAATCCACCATTTCCTCATAAAAACCTTTAAAATACGCATTTTCTAGGGGAACATCATATTCATCGATCAGGATAATCACATGACGGCCTGTAACCTGGCAGAGACACTTGCTCAGGAACTTGAGGGAGCCGGAATAATCATCATACTCCGCTTCCCCGCCTGCTATTTTCCGAAACAGCGCTTTCGCAGTATCATCCATTTTTTCACTTTCCAATACATATTTATGCCTCTGAAATTCTTCTGCAAGCTCATTTTTTATCTTGCCATATGCGGAATTAAAGGCACGCTGTTTTGCTGACTTTAAGGTCAGGTTGATAACCGGAAATCTCCCCATATGTTCTGTATAGATTCCCCCGGCTTCCATAATCCTCATTCCCTGAAAAAGCTCTCTGTTCTGTCCGTTTCTTTCTGCATCCCCTGTATCTTCAAAAAAGTACCGGAGCATGCTTAAGTTTAACGTCTTTCCAAAGCGTCTCGGACGCGTAAACAGGTTTACTTTTCCCTTCAAATCCAATAATTCTTTTATAAGCATTGTTTTATCTACATAGTAGTAACCGGATTTTACAATATCTTCAAAATTTTCAACGCCGATAGGCAACGCCTTTTTCATCACTGTCTCCTCCTTAAAATATACCCTCAATGGCTTACTGCTCCATCTCCTGGCTGACAATCATCTCCACTGCCTGCTTCTCTGCATATATGGTAACATCCTTATGTTTTCCTCCATATTCCCCATCCAGTGTCCAGGCAATCTCCTCAGCCGCTTCAATTTTGAGCCTTTCTGTCTTAAACGTATAGATTAAATCGGTATTGTCGATAAAATTTGTCAGGCTGGCGATAATTTCATTCAGCTCCAGTGGATTCTTCGGCATACGTATCAGCGTTACCTCAAAAATGCCATCGTTCAGCTTTACATTCTTGCCGGTAATATTGCGGAATCCCCCGGCAGAGACAGAATTGGTAACCATCCCATAGATAAATTCCCCTTCAATCTCTGTATCCTCATAAGAAATTTTAAGATGATAAGGCTGTACCTCTGGAATCCGCTTTACACCCTCCAGGATATAGGCAAAATGTCCGATTCTGTTCTTCAATTCCTGGCTGGTGGCATAGGACACATCCGTAAACAACCCGAAAGCTGCAATATAAACAAAAAATTCCCCATTAAAATTACCAATGTCACAGGCAAAGGGGACGCCGCTCACAGATAGCTGCGCCGCTTTCCCCATGCTTTTGGGAATTTTCAGGGAACACGCAAAATCATTTGTACTTCCAGAAGGGATATAGCCGATGGGAACTCTCCTCTTTCGACGCATCATTCCGCTTACCACCTCATCCAGTGTGCCATCTCCTCCGCTGCATACCACAAGGTTATATTCCCCCGCATGTTCTTCTACCTGTTCGAAGGCATCCTGCTGCCTCTGTGTCGGATGGATGGTTACCTCATAGCCGTTCTTTACAAACTGATCTACAATTTCCAACAGCTTATTTTTAATCAGCCCTTTTCCCGAAAGGGGATTAAACACAAATAAGAGCCTTTTCCTTTTCAACGATATATCACTCCTTCCCGGTCTGTCTCAAATCCTCAGCAATTTCACACAATTTACGAAGCCTGTGATTCACCCCCGATTTCCCCACCGGAGGATTCAGATAAGTCCCAAGTTCTTTGAGCGCCGCCTCAGGATATGCAAGCCGCAACAGCGCAATCTCCTTTAAACTGTCTGACAAACTATCCAGTCCCCGTACAGACTGAATATAATTAATGTCTTCTATCTGCTTTACGGCCGCACTCACTGTTTTATTGATATTTGCCGTCTCACAATTTACCTGGCGGTTAACGGAATTACGCATCTCTTTGAGAATACGGACATTTTCCAAATTCATCAACGCCACATGCGCCTCCATGACATTCAGCATATCTACAATCTGAGAACCCTCCTTGAGATACACCACATGACTTTTCTTGCGCTGTACAATTTTTGCATCCATCCCAAAACTGTTGATAATCTCCTGAAGCTGCGCCGCTCTCTGCTGTCCGTTACAAACAACTTCAAAATGGTAGGATTTCTCCGGGTCGCTCATAGATCCTGCACTTAAAAATGCCCCCCGGATAAATGCACGGCGACAGCAGCTATTCTGCACCAGAATCCGATTGACAAGCCCCAGCGTACGTATATCTTCGCCCTTCTCATTCTGCCATTTTACTGATAAGAGCACCCTGCGTATTTCTTCTGGCACAGTCAGGGAAATCACAAATATCCTGCTTTTATGGAGATACACGTTCTGCCTGACTGCAATGCTTACGTTTGCATGAAAAGTCTTTCGCATCAACAGAAAATATTTCCGTGCAAGCGAGATATTTTCCGTATAAACACGAAGCGTCTTTTTCCCCTGTATCTCCTCTGATTTCCCCACAAAACTTAAAATCGCGGCTATCTCAGCAATCTGGCAATGTCTGCTCTTATGAAACTGCCGCGATAGTTCCTCTTTTACTTCACCTGAAAACGACATGTATCAGTCCCCGCCCTTTTGCTTATCATTATATATTTCTTTGTCCATAATGAGTATCTTTCTGAATATCCCTGTGTTCAATCTTAATTCCATACCCTTCCCTGTCAGCAAGGCGCTCATACAAGGCATTCGCAAGCGTCACAGAACGGTGTTTCCCACCCGTACAGCCGATGCTGATTACAAGCTGTGTCTTTCCTTCAACGATATAATTCGGAATTAAAAACTTAACCAAATCTTCCAGCTTACGCAAAAACTGTCCCGCCTCCGGAAATTGCATCACATACTCCCTGATTTCCCGGTCATTTCCCGTCTTTTGGCGCAGCCCTTCCACATAATAGGGATTGGGAAGGAAACGCACATCAAATACCAGATCGCTGTCAGTAGGGATTCCATACTTAAAACCGAATGACACAATCGTGATAAAAAGATTCTGGTAATTCTGGTTTCTGACAAATATCTTCTCAAGCTCTGCTTTCAATTCCCTGGTAAGCATATTACTGGTATCTACAATATAATCCGCCTGCTTCCGCAAAAATTCCAGCCGCTTACGCTCCATTTGAATTCCCTTGTCCACCCGTTCATTACCAGCAAGAGGATGGCTTCTCCTGGTCTCTTTATAGCGTTTTACCAACACTTCATCTTGGGAATCCAGATAGAGTATATCAAACCGCTCGCCTTTCTGCTTTAGCCGGTCAAGCACATTCTGCAGCTCATCCAGTGTCTGGCCGCTGCGGATATCCACACCCACTGCAACTTTCTGCAATTCTGCATCCTGCAGATCCGCAAGCTCGGCAAATTTCTCAATAAGCGCAATTGGCAGGTTGTCCACACAAAAATAACCTATATCCTCCATCATTTTAAGCGCTGTACTCTTTCCTGCCCCCGACATCCCCGTCAAAATTACAAATTTCATTTGCCTTCCTCCTTAATAGCCTTCCTCCTCTCCCAGAAAGCGCACCTCCGTCTCAAGCTTTACGCCAAACTGTTCCTCGACCTTTTTTTGCACATCAGAAATTAACTGGCGAATCTGTGATGCTGTCGCCGCTCCACGGTTAATCACAAACCCGCAATGCTTTTCTGATATCTGGGCATCCCCTACACGATAACCTCTAAGTCCTGCATCCTGAATCAGTTTTCCGGCAAAATACCCCTCTGGACGTTTGAATGTGCTTCCTGCACTCGGATACTCTAATGGCTGTTTCTCACTTCTTTGGCTTCGCAGCTGCGCCATCTTCTCCCGAATCGCATCAGGACTGCCTTTCTCCAGCACAAGCTCTGTATCCAGCACAATCGCATGATTCTCCAAAACCCAACTGCGACGGTAACCAAAATCCAACTCCTCCAAAGACAGTACCTTCTCCCTGCCCTCCACAGTCAGAACCGTTGCCTTTGTCACAATCTGCTTCATCTCTCCGCCATAAGCGCCGGCATTCATTACAACTGCCCCGCCTATCGTACCCGGAATCCCGGAGGCAAACTCCATCCCGGTAAGCCCATGCGCCGCCGCTTTCCCTGCCACCATAGACAGAAGCGCCCCCGCCTCCGCCTTTATGGTACAGCCTTCCACGGTCACCTGTGATGCCTCCCGGCCCAGCTCTATCACCAGGCCGGAAATTCCTTTATCACCTACCAGCAGATTACTTCCGTTTCCGATCACCTGCCAGGAAACCGCATGGTTCTGGCACAATGCAATGATTTCTGCCACCTGTCTCCGCTTGGGGCAGACATAATATTCCGCCGGTCCACCGATGCGGAAAGTCGTATGCCTGCACATCCTTTCCTGCCTGGAACAATGTTCCTCCCCGGCTATCTCCTGTAACTGTCTCCAAAATGAATCGTTCAAATCAAACCTCTTTCATTCTATACCATTAATTCCTGTCACGCCTCTTTCAAAAATGCCGTATACCCTAATTTTGCCTCATAAAGATCCACTTTACTGATAATCTCCCAGGGGGCGTGCATGTTGAGCACTGCTACACCGCTGTCAATCACTGACATGTTGTAATTTGCAAGAATATAGGCAATCGTTCCTCCGCCTCCCTGGTCCACCTTGCCGAGCTCCGAGGTCTGGAAGGATACATGGTTATCATCCATAATCCTGCGCAGCTGCGCCATATATTCCGGGTTGGCGTCATTCGAGCCGCTCTTTCCCCTGGAACCGGTATACTTGTTAAACACCAGTCCATTTCCAAAATACGCGCCATTCTTCTTCTCTGTCACGGATGCGTATAAAGGATCATAAGCTGCACTTACATCGGAGGAAAGCACTTTGGAATTTGTCATGGCACGGTTAAACAATACCTGGCTGTACCCTCCCATTGCTTCCATAATCTCCGCCACAACATACAGAAAAAATCTGGACTGCATACCGGTTGCGCCCACACTCCCGATTTCCTCTTTGTCCACCAACAGGCATACCGTAGTCTTATCACAGACCCCTGCCTCCAGGATCGCTGCAAAGGATGGGTATGCGCATACCCTGTCATCATGTCCGTAGCCCATAATCATGCTGCGGTCAAATCCATAATCCCTCGCCTTTCCGGCAGGGACCACCTCAATTTCCGCTGAAAGGAAATCATCTTCCTCTATATCATATTGTTCTTTCAGAATATTCAGTACATTTGTTTTAACGGCTTCTTTCGCCTTTTCCTTCTCGTCCTCGCACTCGAACGGTATACTTCCCACCAAAAGGTCCAGGTTTTCGCCTTCTATCACCTTGGCTGCTTTCTTGTCAAGCTGCTCTGAGGCAAGATGAATCAGAAGATCGCTGATGCCAAATACCGGATCCTCCTCTTTCTCCCCGATATTTACAACCACTTTGCTCCCATCCTTTTTTACCACCACGCCGTGAAGCGCAAGCGGAAGCGTCACCCACTGGTATTTCTTCACACCGCCGTAATAGTGCGTATCAAACAGCGCCATCTCCGTATCCTCATACAACGGCACCTGTTTTAAATCAAGCCGCGGAGAATCAATATGCGCTCCCAGGATATTCATGCCTTTCTCCAATGGCTGTCTGCCGATTATAAACAGCGCCAACGTCTTATCCATATTTTTGGCATATAATTTATCCCCTGCCTGAACGGCGCGTCCCTCGGCAATTACCTTTTCCAAATCTTCAAATCCTGCTTCCTCAGCGCGGGCAACTAACTCCTGCACGCACTCCCGCTCTGTCTTACAATCAGAAATAAACTTCTTATACTCCTCCCCAAAGGCAAATATATCCTCCCGCTTTCCCTTTGGATATTTTTTCCAAGCATTTTTTCTTTCCATTGTTATGCAATTCCTCCTGAATCTTGATCTTCGTTTTCTTCCTCATCTTCTGATGCTTTCTGGAGATTTGCCTGTACACGCCGATACAACTCCTGCGCTGCATTATACCCCATTTTCTTCTGTCTGTGGTTTACCGCAGCCGACTCACAGATAACTGCAAGATTCCTTCCTGGACGGATTGGCAGTGAATGGCATACTACCTTATTCCCCAGAAATTCTACATATTCCTCGTCCAGTCCCAGACGGTCATACTCATTCTCTTTCTTCCAATCCTGCAATTTGATTACCAGGTCAATATTCTGTTTCTCTTTGACGCACTCCACACCAAACAACGTCTTCACATCAATGATGCCAATACCGCGCAATTCAATAAAATATCTTGTAACATCCGGCGCCGTTCCCACCAGCGTATGCTCGTTAATCTTGCTGATTTCCACTACGTCATCACTTACCAGCCGGTGTCCGCGGCGGATGAGCTCAAGCGCCGCTTCACTCTTTCCAATTCCGCTGTCCCCCATAATCAAAAGTCCCTCGCCATATACATCCACCAGCACGCCATGAATGGAAATGCAGGGTGCAAGCGCTTCGCCCAGATAGTAAATCAGCTCTGCCATAAATTCTGATGTCCCATAATCTGTGGATAATATGGGCGTATTGTATTTCGTGGCAATCCGCAGCAAATCCTCGTCCGGCTGCAGATTACGGCTAAAAATCACGCAAGGGACATTGTGGGCAAAAAACTTATCGTAAATATCGAGCTTTTCCTTTTCCTCCAGCTTCTGCATATACGTGTATTCCACCATGCCTACAATCTCAACCCTGCTTTTTTCAAAGTAATCGAAGTATCCGGCAAGCTGTAATGCCGGACGGTTTACCTCTGTCGAAGTTACCTTGCGTGTCTTGATATCCACCTCTGGATTCAACACTTTTAATTTCATTTTCTCTACGATCTTTTTTACACTTACACCATTCCCATTATTCATCTGCATCTTCCTTTCTCCGGTTTCGTTACCATCTTTCACCGTGCTTCACTCGGAAACCTGCGGTTTTACTACCGCATTTCGCCGTGCCTCACTCGGAAACCTGCGGTTTCCTCGTTCATGGGCATTCGCCCTATCAGCCCCATTAAAAAGACAGCTGCTTATATGCAAGCATATCGCATTCTGCTTTTTAATGGTTCTGGCACTGCTCATTGCTTTCATGGACATCATATCACAGAACCCTATTCATCTTCAACTGCCGGACGATGAAAAAAATCATAAACCGACTGAGCCGCCTGCTGGTTCATACCAGGCAGTCCGGCCAAGGTCTGCACATCTGCCTGGCGGATAGCATCCAGGGACTGAAACGATTTCATCAATGATTTCCGCCTGGCTGTGCCGATACCTGGAATATCATCAAGAACAGAGTGTACCTGCTCTTTGCTGCGCAGGGAACGGTGATACTCTATGGCAAACCGGTGCGCTTCATCCTGAATCCGCGTAATCAGTTTAAATCCCTCACTGTGGCGGTCAATTGGAATCTCCCGGTTATGATAGTATAACCCACGAGTCCTGTGATTATCATCTTTTACCATTCCACAAACCGGAATACACAGCCCCAACTCCTCTAGCACGCGCAGCGCCACATTGACCTGCCCCTTCCCACCATCCATCATAATCAAATCAGGAAACCGGGTAAAGCTGCCGTAATCATTTTCCATCCTTTGTTCCTTTAATTCCTGCTGTTCTTTCATGCCGTGGGAAAACCGCCGGGTCAGTACTTCATACATAGATCCGTAATCGTCCGGCCCCGTAACTGTCCGCAATTTAAACTTACGGTAATCGCTGCGTTTGGGCTTACCCTTCTCGTACACCACCATCGAACCAACCGACTCAAAACCACTGATATTAGAAATATCATACGCTTCCACACGTTTAAGCTGTTCAAGCTCCAGCAACTGCCCGATTTCTTTTAATGCACCGATTGTCCTTCCTTCCTCCCGCTTAATTTTCTCTTTATCCTGGGACAAAACCATGTGTGCATTCTGCGCAGCAAGCTCTACCAGTTTTTCTTTCGTTCCCTTCTTGGGCACACGGATATACACTCTCTGCCCGCGCTTCTGTCCAAGCCACTGTTCAATTATCGCTGCTTCCTCGATTTCCTCTTGAAGCATCACCTCTTTGGGGATAAACGGCGTGCCCGCGTAAAATTGTTTTAAAAATGTAGCGAGTACCTGCGGCCTGGTATCCTCATTCCCTATATTCACATGAAAATGATCGCGCCCTATAAGCTTCCCATCCCGGATAAAAAATACCTGAACCACTGCATCTTCCTCGTCCGACGCCATAGCAATAATATCCTTATCCTCGCCATCCGAACTCGTAATTTTCTGTTTTTGTGCAATCTGTTTCACTGCCTTTAGCAGCTCACGGTATTCAATTGCCTTCTCAAAATTCATTTCATCAGAAGCAGACTGCATCTTATCCTCCAGCTCTTTCAAAACAGGCTGGTAATTACCACTCAGAAATTCTATCACCTGCTCTATCTGCCTGTGGTATTCCTCCTGGCTCACTTTTCCCTGGCAAGGGGCCATACATTGATGGATATGGTAATTGAGGCAGGGGCGTTCCTTACCCGTATCTCTGGGTAAAATCCTGTTGCACGTTTTCAGACAGTATAACTTTCCAATCAATTCTATGGTCTCCTTGACTGCCCCCGCGCTGGTATAAGGGCCAAAATACCGGGACTTATCTTTTTTCATCTGACGTGAAAAGAGGACTCTGGGAAAAGCTTCTCCCAGCGTCACTCTAATATATGGGTATGTCTTGTCATCCCGCAGCATTGTATTATATTTCGGCCTGTGTTCTTTAATCAGATTGCATTCCAGAATCAATGCCTCCAGCTCAGAATCTGTAATGATATATTCAAACCTTGCAATCTGCCTTACCATCTGCTCCTTTTTCAAGCCTTCATTATGACTTGGGCGGAAATATTGCCGCACCCGGTTCCTAAGGCTTATCGCTTTACCGATATAAATAATCGCGTCTCTCTCATCATGCATGATATACACCCCCGGGTTCTTTGGGAGTTTCTTCAATTCTTCCTGAATATCAAACATTATTCCAACCCTTTTAACAACCTATCCAGATAATCTTCCTCCCCAGATGACGTCTCTGCCTCTGGCTCTGCCGTAACTTCCTCAGCCGAAAGTTCTCCCTCCGACTCTTCCATAGCTTCCTCAGCTGAAAGTTCTTCCTCCGGTTCTTCCGCAGCTTCCTCAGCCACTTTCTCAGTTGAAAATTCCTCCTTTGGTTCCGCAGCAAATTCTTCCGGGCCACTATCCTCCTTTTGCTGCTCCATGTTTCCCTCAAATGCAATTTCTATCTCAAGCATTTTTGGCGCTTCCTCTAATGCTTCCTGTTCTTTTGGCCGTTCATCTTCAATAATTTCCAGACATTCAACCTCTGGCTCTATAATAAACGCCTCAGCAGTTACTTCTTCCGGCACCAACTTTACCAGCGGAATTATTTCTATCTCTTTCTCCCCTGCCTTTTCGCTGGAAAAACTGCTTCCAATCACAATTCCCTCAGGCAAAGGTTCTTCCAGAGTATCTACTTCCAGAAAATCATCTTCCAAAAGATCCTGCCCGCTCAGATCTTCTTCCCTTATATCCTGCTCATCAAAAGCTTTCTGCTTAGATTCTTCTTTGTACAGATCAGCCTTTAATGCTTCTGCGGCCTTCTGGGCATCTGTCTTTTCTTCCGGCTCCGGTATTCCTTTTAATTTGCGGAAAATCCGCATAAATTCTTTGCCTGTAATTGTCTCATGCTCATACAGATATTCCGAAATTTCATTTAAAATCTCCCGGTTCTCCTGAAGCAGACGCACAGCCTCATCATAGCTGTTCTTCAAAATCTTCATGACTTCCTGATCAATTTGTGCTGCCGTCTCCTCACCACAGTTTAAGCTCGCCCTGCCTTCAAGATATTTATCTTCAATTGTGACAAGTCCCATCAGCCCGAATCTGTCTGACATGCCGTACTGCGTTACCATGGCACGTGCCATCTTGGTTGCCTGTTCAATATCATTAGACGCCCCCGTAGTTACAGACTCAAAAACGATCTCCTCGGCCGCACGTCCACCCATGTAGGTGATAAGGCGTGCGTTCAGTTCATTCTTTGTCATGAGATACTTTTCTTCTTCCGGCACCTGCATGGTATATCCCAATGCCCCCATGGTCCTGGGCACAATGGTAATTTTCTGCACCGGTTCCGTATCCTTCTGCAATGCAGTCACCAACGCATGTCCAACCTCATGGTAAGCCACCATCTTCTTTTCTTTCGGACCCATAATCCGGTCTTTTTTCTCTTTTCCTGCAATGACAACCTCCACGGATTCAAAGAGATCTCCCTGATTCACATGCTTTCTGCCATGCTTCACTGCATTGATAGCAGCCTCATTAATCATATTAGCAAGGTCCGAACCCACTGCGCCGGAAGTAGCAAGTGCAATGGCGTCCAAATCCACACTGTCGTCCATCAACACATTCTTGGCATGTACTTTGAGCGTATCCACACGCCCTTTCAAATCAGGCTTATCCACAATGATCCTCCGGTCAAAACGTCCCGGACGCAGCAAAGCCTTATCCAAAACCTCCGGGCGGTTCGTAGCAGCCAGAATCAGCAGACCCTTGGAGGTATCAAAACCATCCATCTCTGCCAACAGCTGATTCAACGTCTGCTCTCTCTCATCATTACCGCCGTATCTGGTATCACGACTCTTTCCGATTGCATCAATCTCGTCTATAAAAATAATACACGGTGCCTGCTTCTGCGCCTCTTTAAACAAATCGCGCACACGGGAAGCACCCACACCGACAAACATCTCCACAAAATCCGAGCCTGCCAGCGAGAAAAACGGAACCTTCGCCTCCCCGGCAACAGCCTTGGCAAGCAGAGTCTTACCTGTTCCTGGAGGTCCGACAAGCAGCGCCCCCTTAGGAAGCTTCGCGCCAATATCTGTATACTTCTTGGGATTGTGCAAAAAATCCACCACTTCCTGCAGGGATTCTTTCGCCTCATCCTGTCCAGCAACATCTCTGAAAGTCACCCCTGTAGATTTCTCCACATAGACCTTCGCCGTTGTCTTGCCGACTCCCATGACTCCTCCGCCGCCCATCTTGCGGAAAATGAGAAAATATAATAAAACCCATACCAAAACCAGTGGCAGGATATAGCTCACCATGTTCCACAGAATTGCCGAAGACACATCTTCTACAGTCCCGCTGAACTTAATATTATTTTCCTTCAATAACGGCAGCAGCTCATCATCATTCAACTGCGCGGTATAATAAGTCATCCGGTATAATTTATTCTCACTCTTAGGCAATATCTTAATCTTACTGGAGGTAAATACCACTTCCTCCACCTTGCCATCCTCTACCATTTTGATAAATTCCGAATAGGTAACCTCTTTGTTTGTCGCATTTCTGGCACAACTGTTTAGCAAACTCGTGAAAAACAGCACAAGCAGCGCCGCCAAAATAAATATCATAAGAGTCATACCGTTTTTGTTGTTTCCGCCTTCATTTTTCCTGCCATTATTCTTGTTATTATTTCCTTTGTTTTCCATTGATTTCCTCCTGAATACCGCTGCCCTTTGTCATGCGATACTCTCTCTATTATATGTGCATTTCTTTTGAAAATCAATATTTCTTTCCTAAACTTTATATAAAATTTTTTGCGAAAGACCTAGATTTCTTTCTCCTTAGGTTGTATAATGTATTAATTATGAAACATACTAAACATTTATATATTTAAGGAGGACTACCTATGCCCGTAAAATACGTCTTTGTCACCGGCGGCGTTGTCTCCGGTCTCGGAAAAGGAATTACAGCCGCTTCCCTGGGCCGTTTACTCAAAGCACGCGGATACAAGGTTACTATGCAGAAATTTGACCCTTATATCAATATTGATCCCGGAACCATGAACCCCATTCAGCACGGAGAGGTTTTTGTTACGGATGATGGCGCAGAGACAGATTTGGATTTGGGGCATTACGAGCGTTTTATTGATGAAAATTTAAGTAAAAATTCCAATGTCACTACCGGGAAAGTATACTGGTCCGTTCTCCAAAAAGAAAGACGCGGTGATTATGGCGGCGGAACCGTACAGGTAATTCCCCATATTACCAACGAGATCAAAAGCCGTTTTTACCGAAATTTCACGACAGAGGAGACCCATATTGCCATTATCGAGGTTGGCGGAACTGTCGGTGATATGGAAAGCCAGCCTTTCCTGGAATCTATCCGTCAGTTCCAGCATGAAGTCGGACATGAGAATGCTATCCTGATCCATGTAACATTAATTCCTTACATCAGCGCTTCCGGGGAAATGAAAACAAAACCCACACAGGCAAGCGTCAAAGAGCTACAGGGCATGGGAATCCAGCCTGATATTATTGTTTGCCGTTCCGAACATCCTTTAGACCAGGGAATCAAAGACAAAATTTCCTTATTCTGTAATGTTCCCTGCAGCCGCGTCCTGCAGAATCTTGATGTAGAATATCTGTATGAAGCGCCGCTTGCCATGGAGAAGGAAAACCTTGCACAGGTGGCATGTGAATGTCTCCATCTGGATTGTCCCGAACCCGATCTTTCCGACTGGGTTGATATGGTTGACGCACTCCGCTATCCTGATAAGGAAGTTACTGTGGCGCTGGTTGGGAAATATACGGCTTTGCATGATGCTTATATATCCGTTGTGGAGGCTTTAAAGCATGGCGGCATCGCGGAACGTGCGACCGTCAATATAAAATGGATAGATTCTGAATTGTTAAACGATGAAAACGTGGAAGAAACATTAAAGGATGTGCGGGGCATTTTGGTTCCCGGCGGTTTTGGAAACCGAGGCGTAGAGGGCATGATTACAGCCGCAAGATACGCACGTGAACATCAAATCCCCTATCTCGGGCTTTGTCTCGGCATGCAGGTGGCTATCATTGAATGCGCCAGGCATGTCTGTGGTTTCCATGATGCACACAGTATCGAGCTTAACCCTAACACCACCCATCCAGTCATTGCCCTGATGCCGGATCAAAGCGATGTAGAAGATATTGGAGGGACCCTGCGGCTTGGCTCTTATCCCTGTGTCCTGGACTCCTCCTCCAAAGCATATCAAGTCTATGGTGAGGAGACTATCCATGAGAGACACCGCCACCGTTACGAAGTGAATAACG
Source organism: uncultured Lachnospiraceae bacterium (assembly GCA_948688495.1). Classification (GTDB taxonomy): domain Bacteria; phylum Bacillota; class Clostridia; order Lachnospirales; family Lachnospiraceae; genus Petralouisia. The sequence goes on from CAPQSW010000012.1 coordinate 16,021, forward strand.
ACTACCGCTCCATACTTGCCGAGCATGGCATGAAATTATGCGGTCTGTCACCAGATAACCGGATTGTCGAGATGGTAGAGCTTACAGACCACCCCTGGTTTATTGCTACACAGGCACATCCTGAACTGAAATCCAGGCCAAACCGCCCACATCCGCTGTTTAAAGGATTTGTGGAAGCCTCATTAAAAACCAAACCTATTCGCTGATAGAAGGCATAAAGATGAAAACTCCGCTTTCCCTATGGGGAAACGGAGTTTTGTTTCCTTTACACTGGCAATAACCCTAACCGGGCAAATATCCCAATATTCGGATAATTCCCTAATTCTTCTTTTGTTGTGGTTCCGGTGGTTACCCCGGCAAAATCTACTCCTGCCGCCTGGGCAGTCTTTGCATCCACCAAGCTGTCCCCCACATACAATATATCCTCTTTTGGCAGCTCCCACGATCTTAGAAGCATTAAGATACCTTCGGGGTCAGGCTTTGGTTTTTTCACACTATCCCCTCCTACAATCAGGTCAAACAACCCTGTTTTCTTGTATTTTTCCAGAATCCCCTCAATCCGGTAACAATATTTGGTTGTCACAATTGCAAGTTTATACCCCTGTTCTTTCCATTGCTCCATAAGCGCAAGCACCCCCGGATAGAAAGTGGACTTCTCCGTCATTATCTCATCGGCCTTTTCTATAAATAACCTTGCAAATTCTGCTTCTTCTGATACCTTTCCCTCTATTCCCTGTTCTTTTGTCAGCACTTTATACATTTCTTCCAAATGCAGTCCAATCGTCTTTCGAATTGACTCTCTGCCTGCTTTGGAATATCCAAGCTGCTCCAGCGCATAATTTGTACTTACCACAATACCCTCTGTAGAATCTCCTAAAGTGTAATCAAAATCAAAGACCAATCCTTTGTACTTCATATGACCATTTTCCTTTCCTGTTTTTCTGCCCTTTTTGTTTTTTATTGAAGCATTTCAAATGCGTTCCCAAAATCCTTTCTCCTTTAGTGATCTTTGCAAACTTCTTTTCGCTCTCCAAACCATATGCCGGACAGTATCTGCCTCTTTGCCAAGAAGCCTCCCAATTTCCACAGAACTCATGTCATGATAATATCTCATAAGCAATATATCGCTGTAAGACTCATTTACCTCTTTCAATAATTTCGTAAGAACCTGCCTTTGCTCAATCGTCAGTATTTTGATATCAAACTCCTCATCTACAATGTTTGCAACAAGTTCTTCTGTCAAAGGCAGCTCCCTGTCGGTCCGCTTCTTTCTCTTATTGTAGAGCGTAATGGCTTTATTTTTCACAATGGTGGCTATGTAATTCCAATTCTTCTGGGGAGAATTCCCTTTCATCTTATCCATATTGGAAAGCAACGCGATGAATGTCTCCTGTAATACATCCTCTGTATCCTGTACATTTTCGAGAATTACATAGGCGGTATAAAACATCTCATCTTTATAGTTTTCATATATTTCCCTGAAAAATTTCTTTTCTTCGGTATCCAGCAATAATAGATTTTCAGACATGTCAGGTACCTCCAAAAAATCAGGGCATAAAAAATCTCCTATGATTCTTTGGATTTTTTATCCCCTTGATTTATCTTTCGTTAAAATACTATGCAATTAATGGACTGCATTTCCCTTTAAATACTATATCAAGATGTCAAATTGATTTCAAGGATTTCCTGAAAACAATACACCTCCAGACAGGGGTGCAATCCTATTCTGGCAGCTTTGCAAGAACCTCTGGAAAGAGTTCTACACTCCTTCTTAGTATCCCTTTCATATAGGCAATCGCAATCCCATAGTTGGTCATTGGCACGCCCTGATCCTTGGCACATTTTTGCCTGTATTTCATTTCCCGCTCATTCAGCATACAGCCGCCACAGTGAATAATCAGCTTATATTGTGATAAATCTTCTGGAAATTCTATACCGGAAGAAAGCCTGATATCAAGCTGTTTTCCGGTATATTCCCTGAGCCAGCGCGGAATTTTCACAGAACCAATATCATCACACTGACGGTGATGCGTGCAGCCTTCAGAAATCAGAACTTTATCTCCATCCTGCAACGCCTCCACTGCCGCCGCTCCCTGCACAGCACTCTCCAAATTTCCTTTATAGCGGGCAAACAAAATAGAAAATGAAGTGAGTGGAATCTCCTTTGGCGTATCCGCGCTGATTTTCTCGAATACCTGACTGTCTGTAATTACCATCGCCGGTCTTGTGCCCAGACGCATTAGCGTTTCTTTGAGTTCATGTTCCCGGACCACCAAAGACACTGCGCCCGCTTCCAGAATATCACGGATGGTCTGCTGCTGTGGTAAAATCAGCCTTCCCTTTGGCGCCGCCGAATCAATGGGGACCACCAGCACCACAAAGTCCATAGGTTTGAGCAAATCGGAAACAATCCTCCGCTGCGAGTCCTTCACCACTGCAAGATGTGCAATCCTCTCTTTCAAGTCTGCAATCTGAAACCCTGTTTTGGCGCTGATTCTTATAGCATTGGGATCATCCATTAAAGCGCTGTCCTTTGGCGTTAAATCTTCCTTTCTTAAATCCTCCTTGTTATATGCTGTTATATATGGAATTTTCTTTTCCACAAAAACTTCTACTAATGCCTTTTCTGTTTCCGTCATTCCCACGGCAGCATCCACAACAAGAACTGCTACATCTGTCTTATTTAAAATCTGCTTTGTCTTTTGTACCCGCAGTTCTCCTAACATCCCGGAGTCATCAATTCCAGGCGTATCTATAATCACTACAGGCCCCATCGGCAGAAGCTCCATTGCTTTCTGAACAGGATCCGTAGTCGTTCCCTTTACGTCAGATACCACTGCCAGCTCCTGACCTGTCACTGCATTTACAACACTTGATTTTCCTACATTTCTTCTCCCAAAAAAACCAATATGCACGCGTTCTGCAGAAGGTGCAAGATTTAAACTCATTTTATTACCTCCCTATGCTTTGGAATAGGCAGTCTTACTGCTGATTCCCTGTAAGTTTCCCAATTTCCCGGAAAGCGCACTGATCACGCTCTGAGGAGCGTCCACTGCAATGCTTATAATATTCATATTCTTCTTTGGATAAGGAATACCCATCCTCCCAACAATATAGCCTCCATATTCATGCAGAATCCTGTTTAACTCCCCAATAGAGGAATCGTTCTCCACGATAATTCCAATAATTGCCACTCTTGACTCCATACAGCTTCCTCTCATTCCTCAAACTCTACCGTCACAAAAAAACCCTTGGGTGTCTCCTTGATTTCAACAACTCTGCCTTCTTTGGATTTGAGTCTCTCGGCAAATGGATAATTGGCCGACATCGCGTATGCCCTGCCCAGGGTATAGTAATAGGAAGTCGGCAACTTCCCCTCCGACACCGGGAGAATATCTCCTTCTTTGAGAAGACCAGTACGTTCCATCTTAAACTCCATCTGTCGCATTTGCCTTCCTCCTTCCTTCAAGGTAGCGGCACGCGTCGCAAAGCGCCACCTGCCATGTCGTCGGAAGGCATCTAAAAAAATGCTTCGCATTTGCCTTCCTCCTCAAGACCTTTTCCATGTATAGGGTGTAAATAATAAAAGCAGCGGAAACAGCTCCAGCCTTCCGGCAAGCATATCAAACATCAGCACAAATTTGGCAGGCTGGGAATACACGGCAAAATTGGCAGCCGGCCCCACCTCGTTCAAACCGGGACCTATATTATTTAAAGTCGCCGCCACAGCAGTAAAATTCGTGGTAAAGTCCAGATTGTCCAACGAAATCAAAAGGAGTGAAAGCCCATATACCACAGCATATGCCATAAAAAATACAGAAATGGAACGTAAAACCTCTTTATTCACCACACGGTTTTCAAATGTCACCTGGCGCACACGCTTTGGATGAATCAAATGAGAAAGCTCATTCTTAACCATTTTCATCATAATTACCACACGGGATACCTTGATTCCGCCTCCGGTACTTCCCGCACAGGCGCCCACAAACATTAAAATTACCAATATTGTCTTGGAAAACTCCGGCCATTGATTAAAATCCGTAGTAGAATATCCAGTGGTGGTAATAATCGATGCCACCTGAAATGCTGCATGATGGAACGCCTCAAACACAGAACGGAAACCATCACAGATATTTACAGTAATAAGCAAAACTGCAGCCAGAATAATTCCCAGGTAATACCGCATTTCCTCACATTTAAGGGCCTGCATGGGCTTACGTCCCCAAAACAGATAATACACATTAAAATTAATCCCAAAGAGAATCATAAAAATAGTTATCACCGCCTGAGATACAACCGGATAACTGCCGATGCTGCTGTTAAGTATACCAAACCCTCCTGTGCCTGCCGTACCAAAGGATAATGTCATTGCCTCAAATACAGACATACCGGTGAACAAAAGAAGTATAATCTGCACAACGGTGAGAAAAATATACATTTCATATAAGATACGGGCGGTATGGCGCACTCTGGGAACCAGCTTCCCAACTGTTGGTCCCGGGCTTTCTGCCCGCATCAAATGCATATTATACCCGCCAGCCAAAGGCAGAATCGCAAGGATCAGCACCAGCACTCCCATACCGCCAATCCAATGCGTAAAACTACGCCAGAATAAATTACATTTTGACAATGCCTCCACATCCGGTAAGATACTGGCCCCTGTGGTCGTAAGACCTGAAATTGTCTCAAACAGCGCATCCGTATAGCTGGAAAACTCCCCTGATAAAAATAAGGGCAGCGCTCCCGTGATACTCAAAAGTATCCAGCTCAAAGACACCACCACAAACCCTTCTCTTGCATAAAACACCGTGCTCTTAGGCTTCTTTAACTTTCCAAGGCCTCCCAGCAGCAGGCAGGAAACAGCCACTACAACATACGCCCATCCTTCTCTTTCCCTGCAATAAACAGCTACCACACAGGGCAGCGCTAAAAACAATGCCTGAAACTCCAGAACACGGCAAAGAATATATCTGATAATTGAGTAATTCATAACGCATTTCCTTCTTCCTTAGTTACCGCAAAATATCTTTCAAGTCATGAAATCCCTGATTCGTAGTGACTACCACCACGGTATCCCCTAGCATAATGGAATCCTGCCCGCCCGGCGTAATGATAATACCTTTGCGGTTGATGCAGGCAATCAGCAGATTATCCTTTAAACGCAGTTCTTTCAGCGGTACGCCCACCAAATCTGATTGCTCATTTACACGAAACTCCAATGCTTCCACCTTATTTTCAATCAACCGGTATAGCGTCTCTACATTGCTGCCTATAGAATTCTGCATAGCACGGACATATTGGAGGATATTCTCTGCCGTAATGTTTTTGGGATAAAGCACGCTCCCCAAATCCAGGCTGTCTATAATTTCATCATAGGCAATACGGTGAACCTTCGTAATTGTCTTTGCCTTGGAAACATTTTTGGCAAAAAGGCTGAGCATTATGTTTTCTTCATCCAGGCTTGTCCATGACACAAAAGAATGGATTTTGGGCAGCCCCTCTTCATAGAGCAGCTCCCGGTCAGTCCCGTCACCGTGTATAATCAACGCCTGTGGCAAAAGCTCACTGAGTTCATTACATCGTTCCTTGTCCTGCTCAATAATCTTTATCTGAATACCCATAGGCAGAAGCTGCTTTGCCAGATAATAGGTAGTCTCTCCTCCTCCTATAATGATACAGCTCTTGATCCGGTTCGTCGCCATGCCGATCTTACGGAAAAATTCATTGGCATTCCTTGAGGATGCCACAACCGTTATTACATCTTTCTCCTGAAGTTCAAAGCTTCCGTCTGGGATAAATACCTGTTCCCCCCGCTCCACCGTGCAAATCAGCACATCACATCCCAAACCGCCGGAAATATAAGTAAGGGGACGTCCATGCAACACGGAACCCTCACCCAGTTTACATTTTAACAGCTCTATCCTCCCCTTCGCAAAGGTATCTACCTTAATCGCAGAGGGGAATTTTAAGAGCCTTGAAATCTCGCACGCCGCCGCGTACTCAGGATTGATAACCATAGAAAGCCCAAGCTCCTCCTTAATATACGCAATCTCTTTATTGTATATGGGATTTCTTACTCTGGCAATGGTATTGCAGCCGCCTGCCTTTTTGGCAATCAGACAGCTAAGCAGATTCAGCTCGTCAGATGCCGTCACTGCAATCATCAAATCTGCATCTTCAATTCCTGCCTCGTTCTGGACCGCAAAGCTGGCTCCATTCCCCACAAGCCCCATGACATCAAACTGATTTGCCACTGCCTCTGCCTTATTCCCATCTATGTCTATGACTGTTATATTATGTCCTTCTTTACTCAATTGCTCCGTCAGGGTGCTTCCTACATTTCCGCACCCCACTATGATAATCTGCATGGTATCCTCCTACTTAAACTTACGAATCAGTCCCAAGCCAATTGGATACGGCCCGGTGTGAACCCCAATCGTTGCTCCGATCTGGTATATGTCAATAGATTCATACCCAGAGTAAGTCTTTAAAGAAGCAAGAAGTTCATCACGAAAAGAAACTGCCTCCTCATAATCGTAACCATAACCTACCACAATGCGGTAATCATCGGGAGATTCCCCAATTTTATCAAAATGCTCCCTGGTCTGCTCAATCAGGCGCTTACACGCCTTTTTGCGGCTTCTGCTGATTCCAATGGGAAAAATCTCTCCTTCCCGCAGCATAATCAATGGCTTAATTCCAAGCGTAGACGCCGCATTTCCCATAACCTTGCCGATCCTGCCGCCATGAATCAGATATTCATAATTTCCCACAGTGAAGATAATCCGCCCCGTGACCTTGATACGCTCAACTCCTGCTACCGTTTCCTCAAAGGAGAGCCCCGCCTGCTGCATCTGCACTGCCTCCTCTACTAAAATTCCCTGAAGCACAGTATTTACCGTAGTATCTATGACCTGGATTTTTACGTCTGGATATTCCTCTTTCAAAGAATCCGCCGCTGTCTTCGCTGAATTATAGGAACCGCTGAACTTAACGGTAATACACAGACAGATAATATCCTTCCCCTCTTTTACATAAGGAGTAAATGCTTCCACATAATCCTGTACAGAGGGAAGGGAAGATTTGGGAAACTGGTCTGGATGATCTACCATCTGCTGGTAAAATTCCCGTACGCCGATTTCCTCTATTTCTTTTTTGTAATTTTCTCCGTCAAAAGTCACATAAAAGGGCACCACCTTTATCCCCGCCTTCTGTGGAATTTCCTGCCCCAAATCACAAGAACCGTCTGTAATAATCTGATATGCCATGTTCTTTCCTTTCTCTTTCATGATATTCTGCACAATGCTAAAATTCCTCAACCCTGCCGCCCGTAACTGCAAGCAAATCCTGTACGGACAGACACAGGGTAGTTCCAATCCTTCCTCCGCTGATATAAATTCTCTCAAAGCCGCTGGCAGACTTATGAAGAAACATCGGATACTGCTTCTTCATTCCCAACGGACTGCAGCCTCCCCGGACATATCCGGTTACAGCAGTGATGTCTTTTACATGAATCATCTCTATGGATTTCTCACCCGCAACCTTTGCTGCTGTCTTTAGCTGTATTTCCTGCGCAACCGGAAGCACAAACACATAATACTGCCTGCTCTTTCCCTGAAGCACCAGCGTCTTAAAAGACTGCTCCGGCGGCACTCCGGTCTTTCGTGCTGTCTGAACTCCATCAATGAACTCCTCACACTCATATTGAAGTACCTCATACGGTATCTTCTTCTTATCCAAAATCCGCATGGCATTTGTCTTTATTTCCTTTTCCTTCGCCATCCTTCTCCTTTGCCTTCCTCCTCAATGGCAAAACGGAAGAAATGCTGACTCCTCAGCGTCTCTTCCGTCTTAATCATTTCTACTAGTCGTCAGATTCTAAACAGCATAATAGCACGAAATATAGCTCATGTCAACGCTGGATAATACTCTGAATGCTGTCCCTATTTTATGCCTTATTATGTGACTTTTTTCTTCACATATTTACTATACTTGCTGTACTTTATCTTCTTTCCTACCTTTGCATAACTGCGGACCCTTACATAATAAGTTTTGCCCTTTTTTAACTTCTTGAGCGTGTAAGAAGTCTTGGTTGTCTTTACCTTCTTGGCCCCCTTAAAGTTCTTCTTCGTGGAATAAGAAATCTCATATCCCTTTGCACCTGTCTTCTTAATGGACTTGCTAAGTTTTACCACCAGTTTATTTCCTGCTTTGCTGGTGAGCCTGGATATTTTATTGGTCTGCGGCATAATCGTAAATGTCAGTATTTTCTGCCCATTATAACTTCCTTTTCCAGTAATTTTTACAGTTCCCTGCCCGGCTTTTTTATTACTTCCATAAGTAACATCATAATCTTTTCCATTCTGTAATGTTTTTCCATTATAGGTCACTGCAACTTTAGGCTTTTGTATCTTTCCATTATAGGTAAGTGTTTTCTTAGAAAGCTTTATTTTCGCAGAGGTAATAGAAATTGGGGTCTTGTCATCCCCATCCCCCGGTTCTTCGTTTCCTCCAGGATTCCCATTTCCTCCATTTGATTTCTCTTTCCATTTCGCAGTCAGGGTGATATCTGCAGTAATTGCGGTGTTCTCAAAGTCAAATCTGCTCTCCTCTCCCTCTGCATACCAGTACTCAAATACATATCCAATCTTCTCTGGTACAGTCTTTGGCATGGATACCTTCTCTCCATCTTTTACCGTTACTGTCCAGTTGTCAGAACCATTATCCGGTTTGAACGTAACAACACGATTTTTTTCCTTATCGTCTCCGCCTCCTTCATCCGGTTTCTCTTTCCATTTTGCATTCAGGGTGATATCCGCGGTAATTACCGTGTTCTCAAAATCAAACGCATTCTCTGCGCCTTCCTCAAACCACCCCTCAAAGACATTGCCCACTTTCTCCGGTTCCTGGGGCGCGGAAACTTTTTCTTTTCTCTCAACCGTTATCTGTATATCATCAGATCCATTATCCGATTTGAATGTAACGATATAGGTTATTTTCTCCAGTGCTTCCAACGCATCATCCAGTGATTTTTCTGCCTCTGCAACTTCCGCCTCCGTCGCGTCTACATCCTGGACAACCTGATTAAGCCCTGTAAGAACCGTCTGAAATGATGTCCAGGTTTCCGGTGTATAATCGTCCTCATCCAAGTCTCCTGCAGACGCAATTGCCGCATTCAATGCAGTCTTATCGCCGCGCTTTACCAACGCTGTCTGCTTTGCTGTCAGGTTATTCTTTGCCGTATCCACATCCCCTTGTGATACGTCATTGCTGCCTGCTACAATTTCTGCCTGTGCCAGAACCGTCTGAAGCGCGCTCCAGCTTGCTGTTGTATAATCTTTCTCTTTTAGCGCTTTTACAGCTTTAATCAGTGCATTCAGTGAAGTCATATCCCCGCGTTTTACCAACGCGTTCTTCTTTGCCTGCAAATCTGCTGTTGCAGCTTCTACATCGGCTCCACTGGTCGGTCTCGTAAGCTGCTGTCTTGCCGCAGCCAATGCCTGCTGCAATGCGCTCCAGCTGGACGCGGTATATTCCGCCTCGTTTAATCCTGCTATGGTTATCTCAGCAGAAGACAGGACTGCCTGTAAATCCGCAGTATCAATATCAAGTTTTGTAAATACTAAGCATTGGAATACAATTTCCGTATTCTTGCCATTCATTGTAACCGTCGCTGTCAACGTGACATCTGCGGGAGGCTCGCTTGCCGCCGGCAATGTCACTTTCCCAGCGTTATCAATGACAGCCGTGTTACTGGACGCCCAGGAAACTGTTGCTGCACCGCCAAATGCTGTCCTTGGAAGGGTCAGCGCACCATCCGTAACAGATAGGGAAAGGCTTCCGTCTTCTCCTTTTGTAATGCCAAGATTCAACGCTGTCTCTAAGTCTTCCACGAATTCTTCCTTGATAGATTCCGTCATGGACCCTGCTGCTTCTTCTCCACCCAGGGCACAGTCATAAATGCGGAGGTCCTTGACAAAGCCGCTATAGTCAACGTCGTTATTTGTCCAAATAGAATTTCCAATATAAGCAACTGTATTTGTTCCAATATCCGTTAACTTTATCCCTATATCTTTGGTTCCAATCAAGGTTCCGTTTTTATATAATGTAAAGTTTGTTCCGTCAAATACACAGACAATATATGCCCATTTATTTGCCGGGAAGCTGCATTCCGTATCCTTAAATCCTCTCTCGTCACGCCAGGTATTTTTTGTTACAACTGCTTTCAGATTACGCTTATTATTTGTATTGATTAACACATATTTATATACGTTTGCTGAATTGTCTCCATCCGGTTCTGTTCCAGAACCAAATCCAAATACTGTATTGCTTTTTGTATCATCTGACTTTGTGTCTTTTGCCCAGAAAGAAACTGTCAGTTGATCTTCTCCATCAAACATTGCCGTCGGAAGCGAAATATAGCTCTGTTTCTTTCCACCGTCTGTAAATGCAGCCCCATTATCTGCGCTGAACGTAACACCCGTTGCCACGCCGTCATTGCGGTTCCCGGATACGTCTTTGCTGTCCGCCGTCAATGGATAATGTGCAATGAGATGCCCGTTGGCAAAAGATGTGTCTGCCGATTCCTTGTCGTTGAAAATTGCTGTCGCCTGTTCAGGCGCAACGGCGCAATCGTATACACGGAAGTCTTTGATATTGCCTTTGAAATCATTATCGCTGTTATGTGTGTTATGTGCGTAAATTGCATTGCCGATATAGGCGAATGCCACATTGCCCATCTCAGCAAGGGAATAATCTTCCGTTATATCCTTTACCTTAACACCGTCTTTGTATAGGGTGAACTTCTTTTCTTCCATTACAATCGTAAGATGACACCAAGTACCTGCAGATGGCGCCGCTGTCTCAATACAGTTGCTGCCTTCGCTCCATCCACTTACACATGCATTGACATACACCTTACCGGACTTGTTGGTATTTACAATGAAGTGCTTGGAACCCCCTTTGTCCGGGTCACACTGCGTACCATTTCCAAATCCAAATGCATTGCTCTTAGACCCGCGGTCGTCTTTTACCCAGAAGGAAATTGTTAGATTATCATTTTCTGCTGTCCGGTGAAACATAGCTTCCGGCAGTTTTATATAGCTGGTCCGTGCATTCCCGCCCGAGAACTTCGCGCCATTTTCTTTGTCAAACGTAATGCCCGTTGCCGTGCCATTGTTATGGTTGCCTGAGACATCCTTGCCGCTTGCCGTCAACGGATACCAGCCCAGAAGATTTTCCTTTAATTCCGCTGCGCTTTTCAATGAAAACTCCTGTTCCATAAGAGCATTTATTGCTTCAGCCGCTGCGTTCACCTGCGTATTGCTGACATTTTCTGCCCCCGCCTGTATGACCGCCTTGGCATTTGCAACTGCTTTCTTTAATGAGTCCATATTATATTTTGCATTTGCATCATCATTAAGGAAATCTTCTGCACGGTTAACTGCTGTACCCAGTTCAGCAAACACGGCATCCAATGCCTTTATCTGCACCGTAAATTCTTTCTGCTGGGAATAACTGCCAGAGGTAACTGCAGCCGTCAGGGTTGCTGTCACATCCCCGGACGTTGGGCAGACAAGTGTAGCCTGCGTGCCATTCGTTTTCAGAACACTTGCCGGGCTGCAGCTCCATGTGATGGTTGTTCCCTCTACCCCGCCTGCTTCGTCCCCATCAGACGGCAGATTCATATCAGCAGAAACCTCGGCAGGAATCACGCTCTCCAATGCCTTTATCGTACTGGCAACCTCCAGTTTCGATGATTGATTACTCTGATACACATGCTTTGCAAGCTCCTCCGTGGCAAAATCCATGATGATCCAGCCGTAATTCTTGCCGTAGTAAAGGCTGCCGTTGTTGTAATTTTTAAAGTTGTTATTGATCGTTTTTGCATAGGAGGATGGAGAACATGTCAATGTTTTATTTGCAGTTGTACTCATAAAATTCAGAAAAAAACGATTCCTGACGTCACCCGAATGCGGCGGTCCTTCCAGTCCCTGCTGCACAGCCTTCCATTTATCATCCACAGAATATTTATACTGATCCTGCACATAATATTGCGTTCCCCCGCCCGTTACTGACTGTGGTCCATACCAGGGCGGATCTGCATATGAGGTAGCGCTTTGAACACTATCACTCCAAAAAATCCTGATTCCATTGCCACCCCAGTCATTGCCGTCTGGATTGTTGTAATAACGTCTTACCAACACAATCTTGCCTCGGGCATCTCCCAATACAGGATTACCATTTTGTAAATACCATTTACTTTTTACATCATCTGTAATGTACTTTCCATAAATACAATCTGCAAAGTCCTTGTCGCTGCTGAAACTTTTATCATCCATTTTCATACTCATAACAATGGTCTCATTCTTATGATTTTCCAGAAAAGTATAACAATCCTGTAAAACCTTATCCAACAGTAACGTTGTTTTCTTACCACTGTCTTCATAACAGGTTGCCGCTGTACCATGAACAAGCTTCAATTCCTCTCCGCTTTTTCCAAGACGAATGTCCAGAAAACGAATCCCATTGTTTAATTGATCCGTTATGCTTGTGTCCTGGCATTGTGCCTGTGATGAGGAACTCACATACTGCGTTGTACTATCATGCGTCCCCGGAAGGTTAATCTCTGAAATCTTCATGCTGTCGTCCAGATTCGCCATCCAGTCCGCGCTGTTCACTCCCTCCCATATGTTGCTTGCAGCCGCCTTTGCAGCTGCCTTTGTTTCCACTGGCTGGAAAGTAATTGCCGTACACATTACAATTCCAGCCAGTGCTGCGCTAAAAATCTGTTTTAATTTTTTTCGCATTAGCAATGCCCTCCTTCTTCCATTCAATAAATAATTTAGTTATGCAATATTATAGCAGATACTTCCAAAAAATCTAGTATATAATCTGATTTTTCGGCATTTTTACCAAGGTTTTTGTCACTTCTCATGGAATAGGGAAATAGGCATATCTAACAATTATTTAATACAAGATATAATGTCCATTATATTGTCGTCACCTGCTCCTCAAAATCATATTCATGCGGCGTCTTATTGTCTGTCTTATGCCCCACTGCCAGGGCAATCTCAAAGGAATAACCCTCTGGAATCTTAAGTGCCTGTGAAAAATACTCCTTTTTCTCACCATGCAGGGCATCATATACGCAGCCAATAATCAATGATCCGAGCCCCAGGCTTTCTGCAGCTAATGTCATATTCTGAACTGCAATACCGGCATCCACCGCACTCCATTTAAAACCATCCTCTGCACTCAGAAAAATCAGCACCGGCGCCTCATAATAAAAGTTGTGCGGCTGCTTTTCCTGTCCGCGCAGCTTCCTTTTCTCCTCATCCAACTCATTTAATATTGGATTATCACCACCTACAACTGAGAAACGTATCTCCTTCCGGTTCGTCCCGGTGGGCGCCTGCAGCCCCGCCTTCAAAATAATGTCTAACTCCTGACTGGTCGGCTTCACATTACTGTATGCCCTTGCAGAACTACGCTTCTCTATTACCTCTAATACTTGATTTGACATAACATTGTCCTCCATTTTTGTTTTTTATCATACAATACCACGGTATAAATGGCAATAGCTTTTCTTCCTACTCCTTCACCTGCAAAAGCTCAAGGACCTTATGCCTTGTCACCTGCACCGCTGCCAAGGCCGCCCCGCAGACGCCTCCCAGAAGGTACAGCGCAAAACAGGCGGCAAACATCCATGCGCCTCTTGCAAACCGATCTGTATCATATAGGAAAAGCCCCATAAGCACCAGCGCAATGCCTGCAATGTTAAGCACAATCTGCACCATCGCCAGCATACAGCGGGCACGTTTTTTTGTTACCCCTAAAACACGCAAGAACGCGGCTTCCTGCGCCGACTGCAGGATAACCAGAAACGGGCCGAACAGCCCGATAAGCACGGCAGCAGCAACTGCGATAGGAAACAATGCATCCAGCAGCCCGCGGATGCGTGCAATGTCCGCAAGTCCCCCGGCGTCCAGATCGTAGGATGGGTTTGGAGAATACATCTCGCTTCGAGATCTCTTTTTCTCCAGAATTTCATCCAGCTCGTCAAGCCTTTCATTGTCTGCCAGTGTAAATTCACAATGGTCCACGCTAAAATCCATACTGAAAAGTTTTGTAAGGTCACTTCCGATTCCTGCAAAAATACCGTTGCTAATGTTCACATCATCTGCCTCTGCGATACCGATCACTTTATACGCCTTGTATCCCCCCGCTGTGGCGTCATCTTCCCCCTCTCCTGATCTCAGGATGAAATGCATGACGTCTGATATCACAGGAATCTCATCGCCCAGAGAAATGCCAAGCGTATCCGCCAGCTCTTTCCCGACCAGGCACACCTGCCCGGTTCCCTCAAAGGCGGTAATGCCATAGCCTTTGGCATATTTTACCGTACAGTCATTTCCCATATTGCGCACAAGATCATTTGTAATTGTCATGGTGATATCGCGTTCTGTGCCCTCCACCCGCGCACAAAAGCTGCTGTGACAGTAAAAATCTTTTACCAGGGGAGAACTAGACAGGTCTGTTACGGACGTAAAGGTAAAGTCTGACGCCTCCCCTTTCACACCAAGCCCATAAAAAGCATCCTGGTATGTAATTTTCGCCAATACAAAGGACCCAATGCCAGCAGCCAGGACAATTGCCAGGATTAATAATACTGCCGTCTTTCCGATTCCCCGCCGCATATGATTCCAGATATAAGCAGTCACATGCCGGACAGGGCCGTATTTCCTCCTCGGCATCCATTCCTCAAGAACAGAAAGCTTTTCCATATCAGGCTTCGCCAGAACCGCTGCATCTGTCTGCATTTTTGCAGCGCAAAAACCGACCGTCTTTGAAGTCCCCTTCGCCCCTTCCTGTAAAAGCAAAAGAGGCGGCATTTTCTTCATGCCCCACAGGAAGAAGTAAGAAGACAGCGACACAAATAACATCTCTGACATCATGCATAGGATTATCACTCCAACAGAAACCTTTGCATTCGGAACATACCCTGCTGGCGCGGTATCCGCCATGGAAAGAAGCGCCCTTTCTGCTGTCTGCCTGGCATAGACAAACCCCGCTATGCCGCCAACGGACGCTGCCGGTACGGACACTGCTGCAAAAGGCAGCGCCACAGAGCCCGTCGCCACCCCGGCGGGAACGCCAAGCGTGCGCATAATAGCATATGTTTTCTTATTCCGCCCAATATAAAGATACACTGCAAGAAACAATGCCAGCGCCGCTCCTAAGACATACAGCACAGTTGTCAGCAAGGACGTAAATGCACCCATTGCCAGACTGTCCTTCACATCCATCCAGCCCCGGTCAGAAAACTTCAATTCCAGGTCCACTTTTTCTGCAAACAAATGGACAGCCTCATAGAACTCTTCTATATCAGCGGCGTCCTCGACAAAAAACACTCAGCTCGCCAGGTTTTGCCTTATAATCGTCCGGAATCTCCACCGGCAAAAGCGTCGACGGAACATAAATCGTATTTGGCGACGGCCCATAGACGGAATTTCCCTTTCCGGCAGCGTACGCACCGACAATGGTAAGCGCTCTCATCTCCACGTATTCCGGTATCATCTTCTCATCAAACACAACTGCCAGATTCTCTTTTGTCTCTCGTTCCGCTTTTGCATCGCCATGGCAAAGCTGGTCTCCCAGCCGGATACGGATACGCTCACCAACGGACAGCCCAAATTTCTCTAAGAAATCCGCACTTACCACACAGCCATCGGTATCCTCTGCCGTTAAGAGGCGTCCCTTGGATATAATAAGGCTCTGCCCGTTGAACCTCGGTATGGCGCGCATATCTGAAATGTACACAACATCATAAACCGTATTATTGTGATTGATGACATCTACCCACCCTCTCTGGCGTGCAAATTGTTTGGTTTCCAGATAATTGTCCGGCTGTCCGTCTATGACGCACAGGGCTCCCTCTCCTATCTCATGCGGCCGAAAGTATATGTACCGTTCCCCCTTATACGTAAATCCTGTATTGTCCACCATCACCAGGCAGCGGCATCCTTCTTCCAGCCTGTCGTAAAACTCCCTGGTATACGGAGATGGGGCATAAGAGGTATCTCCCAGGGGAACCGGCTGAGTCATAAACGACTTCTCCATTTCAGAGCTTCGTTCGCTCGCGATAACTTTCACATCATCAAATTTCAGACAGATATGGTCCTCTGGAACAGACGCCCCATCCTCATAGCCTTCATATGTGGCTTCAAATATTACACGCCCTCCATACTCCCCATCTCCGACAATACGTTTAAAATCCTCCACCAGTCCAGCCGTCATATATCTTGTATCGGCTAACGTCACGCCGGGCAGCGACGTAAATTCTTTCAATCCCTCCTCCGTCAGCCAGGGCTTATCCTCCGTTATATAAAAATAACCATATACGACCTCATCCGTTTTGTCCGGTGAATAAATCGGTTCCGGTATCACCGGAAGATCCGGCACCTCATTATCCAAGGACGCAACTGCATGATAAAGACCTCTGGCATTCTTCGTTTCCCGCGTAGTGACCATGTAATCGGTAACGCGTGAAAATAATGCAAATGATGCGGCCGCAATCAAAAGAAACGATAACAGCGTCTTTATCGGAGAACGCAGGAGCGTTTTTAGTGCAACTGATTTTCTCATAATTTACCCCTTTACTTGTAAAAGCTCTAATACTTTATGCCTTGTCACCTGCACCGCCGCCAAGGCCGCCCCGCAGACGCCTCCCAGAAGGTACAGCGCATAACAGAAAGCAAAGGTCAAGGCTCCCCTTACAAACCTTCCCGGGTCGTACAAGGCAAACGCACCTGTTGCAAAAATTACACCAGCCATGCTAAGCGCAATCTGCTCAAACATCAGCATACACCGAGTACGTTTCTTCGTAACACCCAAAATGCGTAAAAAGGCGGCCTCCACCGCCGACTGTAAAATAACCAACAGCGGTCCGAACAATCCAATACACACAGCGGCTGCAACCGCAAGCGAAAACAACGATTCCAAAAGTCTGCGGATGCGCTCGATATTAGCAAGCCCCCCAGCATCAATATGATAGGACACATCGACCGAATACATGACGCTGCCGCCCTGTATTTGTTTCATGCGCTCCTTCAGTTCGTCAAGCCTGTCATTGTCTGCCAGCGTAAATTCGCAGTGCTCAATCGGAAAATCCATGGAATAAAGCTTTGTCAGGTCCGTATTTATCCCTGCAAAAATCCGATTCCTGACATTTGCATCCTCAGAATCTATCACTCCAATGACTTTATACATTTTAAATGCGTTCGTTACTGCCTCCCCGCTCTGCTCATCAAGCATAGTATACAGGAAATCGGACAGTATACCGATCTCATCACCCGGGGAAATGTTAAGCTCCCCCGCAAGCTCCTCCCCGACCAGACAGATCTGGGCCGTGCCTTCAAAGGAAGAAATATCAAATCCGCTGATATATTCCACGGCACAGTCATCCCCCAGATTCCGGGCAAGATCACTTGTAATCGTCATAAGGATATTGATATTCTCCTCCTCGCCTTTGATGCGCACGCCAAAATTGTCATAACAGTAAAAGTCTTTTACCAGCGGCGAGTCAGACAGTCCTTTGACAGAATTAAATATAAAATCCGATGCCGTGCATTTTACACCAAGTTCATAGAAAGCATCCTTATAGGTAATCCTTGCCAGAACCATCGTTCCAATTCCGGCAGCCAGCACAATTGCCAGAACGAACGACAGGGCAGTTTTCCCCACAGCACGCCGCATATGACGCCAGATATAAGCGGCTGTATGGCGGACAGGGCCATAGCTGCCCCGCGGTATGGATTCCTTACAAGCGGAGAGCTTTGCAGCATCGAACCTGGCAAACGGAATATCCGCTGCGTCATTTGAGATATCCAACATTTTCCCAGCCACTGCGCGCCTCCTTACACCCTCGTGCAGCAGTTCCAACGGAGGGGTCTTTTTCATTTTCCCGAGAAAAAAGTAAGCGGAAATTGAGACGAACAACAGTTCTAAGACCAGGCACAGGATTACAGTACCGGCAGAAAGCTTTGCATCTGGGACATACCCGATCGGCATGCTGCCTTTCATGCGCGCAAGCGCCTTCGCCGCCGTCCCCTGCGCATAATACAATCCCACACTGCCGCCAATTGCCACGGCAAACACTGCCACCGCCGCAAAAGGCAGCAGAACAGAGTTTGATGCTGATTTCCCGGGAACGCCGAGCATACGCATAACAGCGTATGTTTTTTTATTCCGCCCGATATAAAGGAATACCGCCAAAAACAATGCCAGAACCGCCCCCGCAATGTACAAAACAGTTGTCAATAGAGACGTAAATGCCCCCATTTCAAAGCTGTCCTTCACATCCAGCCATCCCCGGTCCGAAAATTCCAGATCAAGGTCCAGCCTTTCTGCAAATTCTTCCGCAGCCTCATGAAACGCTTCTATGTCGGAGGCGTCCTCAACAAAAACACTGAAATCATTCGGCACTGGTTCATGATCTGTCGGCACATCCACCGGTAAGAGGCCGGCCGGCACATAGATGGTATTAGGCGAATAGGAGTACGCAGATTCCACATCGGTACCGGCAGCAGCGTATGCGCCGACAATGGGAATATCTATCGTCTTATCAAATCCAGGCACATCCTCCCCCTCAATAATATTTTTCTCGGGAAGCAGCCTGTCCGCCAACTGGATGCTGATACTGTCGCCGACAGATAAGCCGTGCATTTTCAGGAAGCTTTCACTAACCACGCAGCCGTCCGTATCCCCGGCAGCCAGAAGACGTCCCTCTACAATTTCCAGCCTCTGGTCGTTAAACTTGGGGATGGCGCGCATGTCCGAGGTGTACCCAATCTCATAGGCGCGGAGGTTATAATTGATCGCATCCGCCCAGCCTTTCTGGCGCGCAAAGGATTCTGTCTCCAAATAATTGTCAGAAACCCCGTCTATCACGCGCAGGGCGTCCAGACCGTATTCAGGGAAAAAGTACACGCCCGACCTCTCGCCGCCCGGGGACTGGTTTGCTGCCAGCACAAGACACCGGCTCCCTTTTTTTAGGCTGTCATAAAACGCCCGCGTAAATGACGACCTGGCATAATACATCTCTCCCAATGCCACATGCTCCGTTACAATGGAGGTCCCCTCCTCCATCCCTTCTTCCCTGCCGGCGATGACCTTAACATCATCAAATTTTAGACAGACATGGTCTTCTAAGATGTACGGGTCTTCCTCATCGTCAATATATCCGTTATATGTGCCTTCAAACAATACATGGTCCGTACCTCCCAGCAGGCAGTCATAATCTTCCACCAGCCCGGCCGTCCAATATCTTGTGTCAGCAAGCGTCACACCGGGCAGCGATGTAAATTCTTTAAGCTCCTCCTTGGCCGGCCACGGCTTATCCTCTGTTTCATATACAACGCCATAACCATTCGTCGCCCATCCGTTCGGCGACTGCACATGCTTCGTCTCAATCGTAATATCTGGTACTTCATTATCCAGGGATGCAACTCCATGATAAAAATTTTTGGCATTCCTTGTCTCCCGCGTGGTGACGGCATAGTCTGTAACGCGCGAAAACAGTGCAAACGAAGCCGCCGCAATCAGAAGAAATGTAAGTAACGTTTTCAAGGGCGCGCGCAGTAATGACTTTAAAGCCATTGATTTTCTCATAATATCTGCCTTTCTCCTTCCCCCTATTCTCTTCCCTGCAGAAGCTCCAGCGCCCGTCCCCTCGTCACATGTACTGCCGCCGCAAACGCCCCGCAGAGGCATCCTAAAAAGTACAATATGTAACAAAAGGCAAGTGTCTCTTTACTCCTTGCAAAAAGTCCCGGACTATACAACGCCAGCCCGCACGCCACAAAAACAATCCCTGCTGCACACAGAAGAATCTGCTCCACCGCAAGCATGCAGCGGGCGCGTTTCTTCGTAACGCCAAGAATGCGCAAGAATGCCGCTTCCCTTGCTGACTGCAGGATAACAAGGCCAGAAGCGAGCAAACCAACCGCCACAGCAGCAGTAATGGCAATGGGGAAAAGTGATTCCAGCAGACTGCAGATGCGCTCCACATTTTTCAGTCCTTCCGAATCAATATAATAAGACGCCATCGGCGCATACTTCCTGCCATTTGTCTTTTGCCCTGACAGCATGCCGTCCAACTGCTCAAGCCTTTCATTATCAGAAAGCGTAAATTCACAAAAGCTGCATGGGAAAGGCTGTCCATAGACGCCTTTCATATTATCGTTTATCCCAGCAAAGATATTGCCGCTTACCTCTATATTGTCTGATTCTATCACTCCTATCACCTGATAGGCCACGGTCCGCTGCTCCACCGCTGAAGCGAGACTTTGTTCCCCATCTGCCACGGCGCTTAAAAGCACCTCATTGTTTTTGTACATTCCCTCAATGGTAGAATAGTAGCCGTCCGATATCAAAGCAATTTCATCTCCCGGACGGATACCAAGCGTTTCTGCAAGCCCGCTTCCAATCAGGCAGACTGCTTCATCACTCTCAAAATCAGAACTGCCCCACCCTTTTGCATACGCAATCTTTCCTTTATTTTCCAGATAACGGTCCATTTTGTTTGTAAACGTCATCTGTGTATGAAGCTCTTTGTCGTCTATGCGCACAGTAAAGCCCCCATAACAGTATAACTCATCCAATAAATCGGACCCGGACATTTCCAATATTGAGGATGAGGAAAAATCCAACGCCCTGCCTTTCACATCAATTTCCTGGAAAGCATCCTCATAAGCAAGCTTTGTCAGCTCAAACATTCCGATCCCAGACGCCAGCAAAACCATAATGATAAGCGATACCATTGTTTTCCCTATGCCGCGCCGCATATGGCGGAAAATATAGGCGGATACCTGACGAAAAGCGCGATATGTCCTGTCCGCTGTCATCATTCCAGCAGCAGAAACCTTTGCCGCATCAAGCCGCACCACCGCAAGCGTCCCGGCATCACTGGAAGAATCTGCCGTTTCCTTTTTCACCACTTTCCATTTCTGCTTTTTCTCAAACCTAATCCTCCCCGTATTTTCCCACAGCAGATCTAACGGCGGTGTTTTTCCCATTTTCCTCAAAAAGAAAACCGTAACTGCCAGTATAAATCCTGCCTCAAGGCACAAACACAGAGCTATCGTCCAAACGGAGACGGATGCGTCCAACCGATAACCGGCAGAATCATCAATCGTTATGGCTGCAAGCGCTTTTTCTACTGTCCCCATGGTATAGAAACTCCCAGCCATACCGCCAATTATCACAGCAGACACAGATATCACAGAAAGCGGCAGTACAACCGCATTTCGCGCCTTTAAGGCAGAGGCTCCCAATGTACGCATAATACCGTAAACATTTTGATTTCTCTTGATGTAAAGGTAAACTGCCAAAAACAAAGCCAGCACTGCCCCTATGCCATACAACACTGCTGTCAGAAATGACGTAAGGAAACCTGTTTCAAAACTATCCTTCACGCCAAACCATCCTCCGTCTGAAAACCGCAGCGCCAGATTCATCTGAGCTGCAAACAGCTCGGTGCTTTCCCGAAATGTTTCAATATCAAGGGCATCCTCCGCAAAGACACTGAACTCCCCAGGCGAAAATTCATAATCAGCAGGAATTTCCACCGACAGAAGCGACGCCGGTACAAAAACCGTACTTGGGGAATAAGCCCATTTAAATTCCGACACACGCATATTCGCATCATCGGTAAACCGATATGCACCTATAATTTCAAGCTCCGCATCAACAGTAAAATCCGAAAGTTCATTTTCATTATCTGCCGTTGCACCGTATACAGCATTTTGATGGAACAGCTTATCGCCTAACTTTACGGTAATCCTGTCACCTACAGACAAACCATATTCTTCCAGAAAACGCTCACTTACAACACAGGCATCCGCATCCTCTGCCGTCAACGCCCTTCCTTCTGCCATAACCATATTCCGCTCGTTAAAACGTGGAATGGCGCGCATGTCCGAAGTGTATACCATATCATAAGTAAAAAGGCTCTGGTTAATTGCCGCAATCTTTCCCTGGTAATAGGCAAACGCTTCCGTTCCCAGATAATCTTCCCCTAATCCGTCTATACTCTTTAATGATTTCTCCCCAGGATCCAGCTCCAGGTTTTTCCCGGTTATAACGTTATAACTTCCTACAAGCAGGAATCTTCTCCCCTTCTCTATCCCATCAAAAAATTCCCGTGGGTATGGGGTCTTCTCCTCACCCATATCTTCAATTACTGTGGCCTTTATTGCAACCGGTTCATCATCTTTAAGTTCCATACCTCCGGCAAGCGCCGTAACATCCTTGAAGATTAACTGGATTTCGCTATCTTCATCCGGGATATCCTCATATCCATCATATGTCCCTTCCAATACAAAATCGGCCGCACTTCCCAATCCATCTTCACCAACCAGGCGTTTATAATCTCCAATGCGGCCCGCCGTCATATATCTCATATCCGCCAGGGTGACGCCGGGCAGCGTTGAAAATTCATGTAACTGCGCCTCTGTCGGCCACGGCTTGTCTTCCGTTTTATTGACCGCAGCCGTCCCCCCATCGGAGGTATACTCGATCACAATCCTGTCCGGCACAGTATTGTCAAGAGCGGCAGCTCCATGATAGACATCCCTGGCAGCCGCCATCTCCCGCATTGTAACAGCACAGTCTGTGATACGCGAAAACAGCGCAAACGAAGCCGCCGCAATTAAAAGAAATGTCAGTAATGTCTTTACGGGCGCGCGCAGTAATGATTTTAAAGCAATCGTTTTTCTCATAATCTACCTCCATTCCTTATGTTCTATCATCCCCTCACGCAGCTCGCCATCCCGCATCCTGAGCGCAATGTCAGCCGCCTCGGCAACCTCCATATCATGCGTGACAATAATGACGCAGTACCCCTTCTCATGTGCAAGGCTGCACAGGATATCAATAATATTCTGCGTATTTGCACCGTCAAGATTCCCGGTCGGCTCATCCCCGAGTATAATCCTTGCATTAGATGCAAGGCTCCTGGCAATCGCCACACGCTGCCGCTCTCCACCGGACAGCTTGGATGGGAAACGTCCCATCTGCTCTTTCGTGATACCCACGCCTTCCAGCAGCGCCTTGGCCCGGGGCCTTGCGTCCTTTGGATTTACTCCGCACAGCTCCATGGGAAAGCAGACGTTTTCCATAACTGTCATCAGCGGAAACAGATGGAATGCCTGGAAAATCATAGAAATACTTTCCCGGCGGTAGCGGTCAAGGTTCAGTCCCGCAAGGCTGTCGCCATTAAAGGCAACCTCGCCCTCCGTCGGCAGGTCCAGACCTGCCAGCAGAGAAAGCAGTGTCGATTTCCCCGAACCGGAAGGCCCCACAACCGCATAGACATTTCCCTCCTCGAACACACAGGAAACCCCGGAAACAGCGGCCTTTGACGCATGCTTGTATGAATATGAAACATTATCTAAAGTTAAAGTTGACATATTGATTCCTCCTTATGTGAGCCTGTGCAGCAAAAAAACATCCAGGCAGATATTTATATCTTACCTGAATGTTTCGTCGTACTTTCGGTATAGTTGTGTCATAGATGTGAAATTTCAACCATCTTCCTTTATTGCCAGCCCCATCTTCAAATGTACACTCTTTTGATGCGGTATCTCGTTGTCAGGCTGCGTCAGACTGTCCTGATAGGCGGTATTATAATCCCTATAAAACTGCATCCTGGCACACAAACGGCTGTCGTCTATGTCCCAGACGGCTTGTGTACCCTCCTGGTTTTTTTCAGCGCCCTTATAAGACGGCTGCAGCCCGCATAATTCCACAAATGTTTTTAATTTCCAATAGGGTATCTGCTCCAGACAGTTGCTGTACATGGTAATATCTGCCCTCCAAACCTTGCCCGTTACTGCATTGACATATAAAAATATTTGCATATATTTACTGGCAAACTCTACCCTCCAAAAACTGTCATATAACGCCATATCATCCTCTGTAAATTCCTCGGACGCCATCACCCCAAGAATTGCATACACAGAATAGAGCTGTCCATCCTCATCCATTTCCCTGCCATCTTCATATTCCCTTTCCAGATCCATTTCTCCCAGCCATTCCCTTCCTGCCCGAATGGCTTCCTCCATGGAAATCTGGCCTTCCATGGGATTATGGGCAGACACCATATTCCCCCTCCAGCGGCTTACGGCATTCTCTATATCTTCCACGGAAACCTCGCCCTGTTCCTCCCGCTCCCGGACAGGCGCTGCTTCAATTATTCCACTCTCTGACAAAATCTGCCCTTCCCTCGCCCGAATCATAAGCTTCACGGCCGCCATGCTGCCAAAGGAAAAAGCAACTGCAAGGATTAACGTAACAATTGTGTATTTGTATGTTTTATTCATCCCTGCCTCCTTCCTATAAATGTGCTCATGCCCTACGAAATTTAACGCTCAGTATAGAATACCACACAGACTGACGTCCCGGTCTTTCCATCGCTTTCTATCAAAAGCTTCGCCCTGTGAATCTGTACAATCTTTGCTGCCAGAGCCATGCCAAGACCCGCGCCATGCTGCTTCCTTGACCGGGACTTATCCACCATGTAGAAAGCCTCCGTAATCCGCCCAAGCTCCTCCTTTGGTATCCCCCTGCCATTGTCACGGATTTCAATCCGGTAACTGTCCTTCTCCTGACTCCCGCTAATCCAGAGATCCCTTCCTCCTGACTTGACAGCATTATCTGCAAGGTTCAGTATCATGGTCTTAAACAAATCAAAATCCACACGGATACTGCCCTCCTGTATTTCCATATGCAGCGCCACATCATATTTCCGACATATCGGCACAATTCCCTGTTTTATGTTTTCAAACATTTCCTCCACGGACATCATTTCCAGAAAAAATTCCTGCCTGTCCAATACAAACAAATCCATCAGCTTCAGGGACAAAGCCTCCAGCCGCATGCCCTCATCCAAAATATACCCTGCCGCGCTCTTTACCTCCTCCCGCGACAGATCACGCTGGTAGAGCATATCCGCATATCCAATCACGGACGTCATCGGGGTCTTCAGCTCATGGGCAAAGTTCGCCGTGAAATCCTCTTTCTGCCTCGCCATATCGGAAAGCTGATGGATCTTTTCCTCCACCTGTTCTGCCATCTGGTTGAAATCTGACGCCAGATCGCTAATCTCATCCTTTCCCCTCGTACGAATCCTCTGGGAATAATTGCCCTGGGCAATCCTTCCCGCTGCCCTGCCAACCTTTTTTAAGGGATCCGTAAGTGCCTTTGTCAAAAGAAAGATAATCGGAAAACTGATACACATTATCACAATATATAACCTTTGAAAATAAGTGTTCATCTTCTTCTGTTCCTCAATGGCCGCGCTGATATTGGTCTGGGTAACCAGACACACCTTATTTTTTCCCTGTTCAACAACCCCGCACACAAAAATATAATATTTTCCGTCTTTTTCATAAGTCTGAAAGGAAATGCCATCATCTATACCTTCTCTATCAAACATATATTCAAAAAAAATGCGCCCTTCGCCCTTCTCGCCAATCTCAAGCATCATCTGGCCTTTCATCCCCTCCTGTTCACCCACAGTGCCCTCCAGCAAATCTATGCCAAAGGCATAAATTCCAGACAACGGTGTCAGGCTGTAAAGTGAAACCGGAACTGTAAAATTATTTAAAATATCGTTTTCCCACCCCTCATATTCCAGCTTTTTGGATAATTCCGGTTCCGCGTACAGGATTGACTGCAGGATATACTGATTGTACTGGAAATCCCCAAGAGCAATCTTTTTCTCCTGTTCCAGCACATTTTCATAAGAAAAATTAATCAGGAAATACCCCGCCGTCTGGAACGTAATGCCGAATATCACAACAAAGCACAGAAATACTTTATGAAAAAGCTTCATCTCCCATCCTCCAGCCGGTAGCCAATCCGAAATACCGTCTTAATATAATTGTCCCATCCTAATTTTCTCCTTAACCTCTGGATATGGGAATCCAAAGTGCGGGTATCCCCCATATATGCTTCACCCCATACTTTCTCATACAGTCTGTTCCTGTATAAAGCGATATTTTTATTTTGCACCAGCTCTACCAGTAAATCAAATTCTTTCACCGTCAGAACCACCGGCTCACCATTTTTCGTGACTGTCCTGGAATCTGTATGGATCTCCACATCCGCAAAACTAAGCCTCTCATTTACCTTCCGGTATCTTCTGAGCAGCGCTTCCACACGTGCGAGCAATTCCCCAACCTGAAACGGTTTGACAATATAGTCATCCGCACCAAGCCTAAGCCCCTTAATCCGATCATCCACTCCGCCTTTTGCGGTCAGGAAAATAACCGGCGTACCTGTAGGTTTTATATACTCCAACAGCTCATAGCCATCAATTTCCGGTAACATAATATCCAACAAAATTAAGTCAAAACAATCTTTTTCAATGTAATCTGCCCCTGTATTCCCATCATAGGCGCAGATACATTCATATCCCTCGGCTGTCAAGTTTATCTTTATTAAATTTGCAATGGATGCATCATCTTCCACGACTAATATCTTCACCACAAAACCACCTCAGAAAATATTATACCAAATAAATGTGTCAAAGTTGCGTATTTTTCCGCTGCTGATTCGACAATTCCACCAATTTCTCCAACACCCCATATGCCTTGCCGGAGTCTATGGATTCTCCTGCCAGGCGTATCCCGTCTTCTATGCTGTCTGCAACTCCTCCAGCATAAAGCGTCGCCCCAGCGTTTAGCAATACAATCTCCCTCTTTGGTCCCCGCACGCCTCCTTTAAGAATATTAGTGGTGATCCTGGCGTTTTCCACTCCATCCCCTCCCTGCAGTTCGTGAAGGGATGCACGATGAAGCCCAAACTGCTCTGGTGTCACCTCATAGGTCTTTACCTTTCCGTCTCTGATTTCAGAAACCGTCGTCTTGCCCGTCAGCGTAAATTCATCCATATAATCTTCACCGCTCACTACAAACCCGCTTTCCACTCCCAGATTATTCATGGCTTTTGCAATTAGATCTGTCAAAGCCGGATCATAGACGCCCACTACCATGCACTTAGCATCCGATGGATTGGCAAGGGGACCTAAAATATTAAATACCGAGCGGATTCCCATATCCTTGCGCGCCTGCCCGACATACTTCATGGATTTATTAAAATTAGGGGCGAACATGAAACCAATTACCGCTTCCTCGACACATTTTGTTACCACATCCGGGTCAGCCGTGATATTAACGCCCAGCGCTTCTAACACATCCCCTGCACCGCTCTTGCTGGAAATAGAACGGTTCCCATGCTTTGCAATGGGAAGCCCTGCACCCGCCGCCACAAGGGCTGATGTAGTGGACACATTGAAGGTAAAGGTGCGGTCACCGCCAGTTCCCACCAAATCCACATAGTTCTCCGTATGCGGTGCAATATGCTCTGCTTTCTCCTTCAATACTGCCACAAACCCTGTCAGCTCATCCAAAGTCTCTCCCTTCATGCGCATGGCCGTCAGAAATGCGCCAAGCTGCGCCTGGGTCGCCTCACCGCTCAACATCAGATTCATGACCCTCTTTGCTTCCTCCCGTGTCAAATCCTGTCCGTCCACTACTTTTTGAATTGCTTCCTGCATAATACTCACCTATCCCTTTCTATTCCTATCATTCATTCAGTTCTCTCTTAAAGGTCCTGCAATACTCCTTAGCCGCCTGTGGCTTATAATCGTTTGCCTCCAAAATCCTGATAAAATGGGAGCCCACAATTGCGCCGTCAATCACCTCTTTCATAGGCGCTACATCCTTTGCCTGCTCAATGCCAAACCCCATCATTACCGGAATTTCTGATACGTTCTTAACCGTTGACAAATAGCTGTAAATCTCCTTGTGGAAATTACCGCTCTGCCCGGTAACGCCCATGCCGGAAACACAGTATACAAAGCCTCTGGCATTTTCCAGAATCTTAGGAATACGGTCTGCCGATACCGGGGATACCAGTTCAATCAAAATCGGCGCGCCTTCCTTTTTCAAAGCATCTTTTATGTCCTCCTGTTCTTCCATCGGAAGGTCCGGGATGATCAATCCATCCACACCGCTGGCAATACATTCCTTAACAAACGCATCCAGTCCAAAATACAACGCTGTGTTGTAATACATCATAAAAACAATTGGAAGCTTCACACCCTCTGCGCGGACTTCCTTCATCAGTGCAAACACCTTCTTTAAATTTGTGCCGAGTTGTATTGACTTGTAAGAAGCATTCTGGATCACCGGTCCATCCGCTACCGGATCAGAAAACGGAATCCCAAGTTCCAGCACATCGACTCCGGCCTCTTCTTGTGTTTTGATCAGCGCCTTGCAGCCTGCCATATCCGGCAGCCCCGCCGTCATATACGTGATAAACGCCTTTTCTCCCCGTTTCCTCAAGTCCTGCATTTTCTGCTCAATTCTATTTTCCATCATCTTACCTCCACTTTGCCTGAAATATAATCACTGACTGTGTGCACATCCTTATCCCCTCTGCCGGACAGGCAGACAATCATAATTTCATCCTCTTTCATTTTTTTTGCCTGTTTCTTTGCATAAGCGATTGCATGGGCACTCTCAATTGCCGGGATAATTCCCTCCAGCCTGCACAGCTCCTGCAAGGCGTCCATCGCCTCCACATCTGTGATGGATACATACTCTGCCCTGCCGCTATCCTTCAGATAAGCATGTTCCGGCCCTACGCCCGGATAATCCAGGCCCGCCGATATGGAATGGGCAATCTGGATATTCCCATCATCATCCTGAAGCAGATACGAACGCATACCATGGAGCGTCCCAGGTTTTCCAAGCGCCATCGCGCTTGCATGTTTTCCGGTCTCTATTCCCAGTCCTGCCGCCTCAACGCCAATCAGCCTTACCGATGGTTCCTCAATAAAATCTGCAAACATACCGATAGAATTGGAGCCGCCGCCCACACATGCCATCACCACATCCGGCAGCCTCCCTTCCGCCTCTAAAATCTGCTTTTTACTCTCCCGGCTGATGACGCTTTGAAACTCCTTCACCATCTTGGGATAAGGATAAGGGCCTACTGCAGAACCAATGACATAGAAGGTGTCCTCCGCCGTCTTTGCCCAGGTACGGATTGCCTCATTGGTGGCGTCCTTTAAGGTACGGCTGCCTGATTTCACACATAAGACCTTTGCTCCCAGCATCTTCATGCGAAATACATTTAACTCCTGCCGCCGCATATCCTCCTCACCCATATAGACGGTACATTCCATGTTAAAAAGCGCCGCCCCTGTCGCGGTTGCCACACCATGCTGTCCGGCTCCGGTCTCCGCAATCACCTTTTTCTTCCCCATTCGCTTTGCCAGAAGAATCTGTCCGATGACATTGTTAATCTTGTGCGCCCCGGTATGGTTTAAATCCTCCCGCTTAAGATAAATCTTCGTGCCATATTCCCTGCTTAAGTTTTCCGCATAATAAAGCGGTGTCTCCCGTCCTACATACTGCTTTAAATAATACGCACACTGTTTTAAAAATTCTTTGTCACGAATGGCATCCTCGTATACCCGATCCAATTCCTCCAATGTGTTCATCAAAGATTCTGACACAAACTGTCCGCCAAACTCTCCAAAATATCTCTCCTTCTTCATCACTCTCTCACCTTTCCTGCAAATTCTGTTACCAGTTTCCGTTCTTTCCCATCAGTCCCCTCCACACCGGAGCTGACATCCACGACATCCGGCTGGAAAATCCTGACTGCCTCTGTCACATTTTCAGGGTTCAATCCTCCGGCAAGAACAAACGCCCTTCTCGCAAAGATCGTGGCTTTCATCCTTTCTATTGCCTTTCGGCTTCCTCTCCAGTCAAACGTCTTGCCGCTCCCCGGCGTCCCTGCATCAATGACATAACCTGCAATCTTTTTCATCTGTTCAAGTTCCTCCATATCTTCCGGCTTCTGCAGATTGCAGGCACGCCAGATTGGTATGCTGCAATGCCTTACAACTTCTGCTTGCAGTCTGCCATGCACCTGTAAAATATCAAATCCTAACGCCTCAATCTGTCTCACAAGCTCCAAATCAGGACTGACCGTCACGGCAACCCTTCGGATACCTTTATTCAGAACCTTGTGGATTTTTTCTGCCTGTACAAAGCTCACGTTCCGTTTGCTCTTTTCCCAGAATACAAACCCCGCATAGTCTGCACAAATTTCATTCAGGCTGGATGCTTCCTCTGCCTTCGTAATCCCGCAGATTTTAATCTGTGGCGCACCTCTTGCATTCATTTTTATACAACCACCTTTCTGTGAAAGTTTCCGAAACTTCTTCCTATAACGATTTCTTAAAGAAATTTCCACCGCCTTGCCAGCTCTCTGGGATTTTCTGCCTCCATAAACGCCCTCCCAATCAGAAATGCATCCACACGACAATCTTTCAGAAATTTCACATCCTCATCACGGACAATCCCGCTCTCCGCCACGAAAACCTTATCTTGTGGAACCATCCAAGACAAGCGTTTTGTAGTCTCAAGATGGATGGAGAAATCGCGCAGGTCGCGATTATTGACGCCAATGATATTCGCATCTAATTTCAATGCCCGCTCCATCTCACGCTCGTCATGGGTTTCCACCAATGCATCCATGCCAAGCTCTTTTGTAAGCTGGTAAAAGTCGTGCATCTTTATATCATCCAAAATCGCTGCAATAAGCAAAACAGCATCTGCACCGATCGCCCGCGCTTCATAAAACTGATATTCCTCAATCATAAAATCCTTACGGATAATCGGCAGCGGGGACATTCCACGAATTTCCCTCAGATAATCGGCACTACCACAAAAATGATCTTCCTCCGTCAGACAGGAAATTGCGTCCACCGATTCGTTGTATTCCTCAACCCTGTCTGTCAGGTTAATTTTACTATCCATCCGTCCCAAGCTTGGGGACGCCTTCTTAAATTCCCCGATAATGGAAATTCCTGGCTTTGCCAACGCCTGAGAAAAAGATGGATGTTTTGGTTTTTCCCGAATTATTTCTTCGGCAATCCTACGCATTTCATGTTCACTGATTTTCGCTTTGTGCTTTGGCAGACGCAATTTTTTATCTTCCACAATCTTATCCAGTATCATAGTATTCTCCTTCCAGACTACTTTTTTAGACTACGCCGTTTACAAAGTTGTCAATCATCCGCTTTCCATGCTCCGTATAGATAGATTCGGGATGGAACTGCAGCCCTGCTACCGGATACTCCTTATGCCGCATCGCCATAATCTCTCCGTCCTCTGTACGGGCAAGCACCTTCAAACATCCCGGTAAATCCTTCTCCTGTACTGCAAGCGAATGGTAACGGGCAATCCTAATTGGGGAAGTGATTCCCCGAAAAATGCTCTCTCCATTATGCGTAATCACAGACTGTTTGCCATGATATAATTTCTTCGCGTAACTGACTGTTCCACCTAAAGCCTCCCCGATACACTGATGTCCCAGACAGACGCCCAAAATAGGAGTTGTTGTCAGGAATACCTTCACTATATCCATACAGATTCCCGCCTCCCTGGGATTTTTCGGTCCCGGTGAGAGCACAATCCGCTCCGGGTTAACTTCCTTTATTTCTTCAATTGAAATTTTGTCATTGCGTACGACCTTTATATCCTCTGTAAAAATTCCCATATACTGATACAGGTTGTAGGTAAAGGAATCGTAATTATCAATCAAAAGTATCATTGTCTTCCTCCTTTATAATAGTTTTGTGGTCATGGCTACAAGTTTTCTTCGTCCACCAGCGTTTTTGCCAACGCCATTACTTTATTGCAGCACTCCTGATATTCCATCTCCGGCTGGGAATCTGCCACAATTCCCGCTCCCGCCTGTAAATATACGTTATTTCCCCTTTTCACCATCGTTCGGATGGTGATGCAGAAATCCATGTCCCCGCTAAAGTCCACATAGCCGGTGGCTCCGCCGTACAGTCCCCTCCTGCTTTCCTCAAGCTCGTCAATAATCTCCATCGCACGAACTTTGGGAGCTCCGCTCAACGTTCCTGCCGGGAGGAATGAGGCTGCCAGATCCAGCGGGTGAAACACGCCTTTCTTACGACCTTCCACCATTGACACAATATGCATCACATGGGAATAGTTCTGAACCTCCATGAACTGTGTCACCTTTACCGTGCCAAACTCTGAAATTTTTCCCATATCATTTCTCGCCAAATCCACCAGCATGACATGTTCCGCACGTTCCTTTTCATCGCTGAGCAATTCCTGCTTTAACGCCTCATCCTCCGCAGCATCCCTTCCCCGCTTCCTGGTTCCCGCAATAGGACAGGTAAATACCCTGCCGCCCTGCTGCTTTACAATCATCTCCGGGGAGCTTCCAATCACTTCAAAATCACCAAAATTAAAATAATACAGATATGGAGACGGGTTTAGTTCCCTCAGTTCCTTATACAGCTCAAAGCCCTCCTGCCTAGTCTCGATGGTCCATCTCTGCGAGAGGACGGTCTGAAAAATATGCCCTTCCCGAATATATTCTTTTATCCTTTCTACCTTCCGTGCGTACTCCTCTAAGGTATCAGACTTCTTGGCAATTTTTCCATCATGTACAAATGATTTACGTTTTTCCATCCTGCCGCTTCCACTTCTTGCTTCCTGAATCAATGTATCCGCCTGCGCCAAGGAATTTGCCCTGCCAGCCTCACTGTCTTCTCCCAGTACCACGGCGGTCAGGGTTTCCGCCACATGGTCCACTACAATAAACTTCGTCATCAGCATCATCTGAATGGTCTCTATTCCAATTTCATCCGGGTTATCATCCGTCAGTGCTTCCGTATAGCGTACAAAATCGTACCCGAGATTTCCTACGAAACCACCGCTGAAGCTCAAGCCATCCGCGTCCTTTCTAATCTCAAATTGGCTGTAATACTCCTTTAACCTCACCAGGGGATTTCCTTCCCTTACTTCTTCCTTCCCGCCCCGCCGGATAACCAGTGCATTTCCCCGGGAAGTGATAATCTCCTCCGGCTCTGCGCCAAAAAATGTATAGCGGTCGTAATTCTTATCATAGCTTTCCAGAAGAAATCCCTGCCTCTTTCCTACAAGGTTTTCATACATTTCTATGGATGTCTCATTGACAATACTAACGGTGCGTTTATAGACTCTCAATATTCGTTTCATGTTCCGTCTCCTTTCAATATGCGGCCCTGTACATAAAAAATCCCCGGTAAAAGTTTCTCTCAACTCTTACCAGGGACGATGTTGGTCGTGGTGCCACCCTGTTTCATTATAGAAAAGGAGTATTTTTTTAAAAAAAAGTGAATATTTCAAATTAGAAATATCCACCACCAATTCTATAATCTCAATCCGATACACATGATATCTTACCCCTGTAACGTGAGGACACGGCATCCGCTACTATGATTTCGCTTTGCATCTAACAAATCCATTCCCATAAAACCTTCCTGCTATCTTCCACCAGCCGATAGCTCTCTGTGAGGACCATTTCTATGGTACTACTTTTGCTCATTGATTTTCATTTATATTTAAATTATATGCAGTTTAGCACAGTAATGTGACGCTGTCAAGTGTTTTTCCAAAAACTTTCACCTCGATTTTCACTAAATATCAATCCCATTCAGTTCTTGATACAACCGCTTAGCATGCCCATCCGTCATGCCGCAGACATGGTCCGTCACCAGAAGCAGCCTTAAATAAAGTTTCTCCATCTCCTTCTGCTGCGCAGTCTGCCCTGAATGATCCACCCGATCTGCAAACTGCCGGTAAATTGTAATATAATTGTCAGACACGAGCGCCATCACTTTCTTCTGAACCTCTGTAACCTCCCTATCCGTATCAAAATATAAGGCTGCCTGCACAAAGGCGTCCAGCAGAAAATCAAGGCATTTCTGCGCTGCAATTTCCAATTTCAAAATAGACGTTTCCTGAAAGGCGTAGCGGTATGCAATATCTCCCAAAGCATCCATCATTGCCTCTCCATCCATGCCTGTAAATAAGTCTGCTCCCTTCGTACCATAGCTTCCATCCATCAAAGCATCATAATTTTTCAGAAAACCTGCCGTAGCATCATTGATCATCCATCCCTGGATAAACACCACCCAATTTTGCACGGCATTGCTCTCTGGCTGCCTAAGCCCCCGCTTTAAGGCCCGCTCATATTTCTGCTCCAGCTTATCCGTCATCCGCACAAAGACATCCTTTTGTTTCTCGCAAAGCTTTGCACCAAAATCCCTTAATTCTCTCACGAGCTGCCCATAAGTAATGCAGCCTTTCTTAACTGCATCCTCAATATCTGCAGTCTTATAGGCAATATCATCCGCTGCCTCCAGCACAAATGCCAAAGGATGGCGGCTGCCATGCGTGCCCAAACTTTCCTGCAAATCATCAAACAGTTCCCGCTCTGCATAAAAATACCCCATTTTCTTATGCCTGATATGATTTGTCTTTTTAATTTCCAAAGAGGACCCTGGATACTTTATAATTGTTCCTAAGAGCGCCTTCGTCAAATTCATTCCATTTTCATCCACCAGATAATGCAGCTTTGCAACCAGCCGCAGCGCCTGAGTATTCCCCTCAAAGTGGCAGAAATCTTCCTGCATCTGCGGCAAGAGTATTTCACTTAAACGCTGCATGCTCTCATCTTCCCTATGGTATATTATCTGCGGCAGATTCAAACGAAACCAGTCCCGGATCGCAGTCTCGCCAAAATGTCCAAACGGCGGGTTTCCTATATCATGCAAAAGCCCGGCGCACTGTAGAATATCACAGATATAGCCCTGATATTCCGGCAGAAAGCCTGCATCCTTCTGTCCACTTAAAATCCCCTTCCCAATATTCTGTCCCAGCGATTTTGCAAAAGAGGATACCTCCAGGGAGTGTGTCAGCCTCGTACGGACAAAATCACTGTTATCCAGAGGAAATACCTGTGTCTTGTCCTGCAGGCGCCGAAATGACGCACTCCCAATTATCCTATGGTAATCTTTCTCATACTCTGTCCGAAAATCATTGGACGAATTGCTTTTGTAATTTCTCACCCTGTCATCACAGAGCAGTTTCTTCCACTCCATTGTCGATTGTCTCCTCATTATCCTCTTATCTGTCCAAAACGCTGTCATGATAGAAGCAGCTTCACACGCAGTATCCTTACCAGCGACTCATCTAAACGCTCCTCTGTGATTGTCCCATCCCTAACGGCTTCAAGCACGCCCTTATAGGCGCTCGCAAAATCGTCCGGCATTAAGATCATGTCACTGCCAGCCAAAATAGTTCCCACCGCCGCCTGTGAAGATGTATACTTCTGTGTGATTGCCCCCATGTTCAAAGCATCTGTAAGCACAATTCCATCATATCCAAGCTCCTCTCGCAGCAGATTGCTTATCATATGCGAAGACAGGGAAGCTGGAACGTCATCCCCACTGACATTGGGCAGCGAGATATGCCCCACCATGACAAAATCAACGCCCCAGGCAATGCTGTCTTTAAATGGAATCATATCTTCTTCAGATAATTCTTCCCATGTCTTATCTGTATAGGCATAACCTTCATGGGTATCGCCTTTTGTAGCTCCATGACCTGGAAAATGCTTCACGCATCCATATACCCGATGCTTCTGTAACCCTTTCAAATTCTCTTGGACCATCTGTGAAACGATGTTGGGATCACTGCCATAAGAACGCTGCTTCACGACAGTATTCTCAGGATTGGACAGGACATCTGCCACCGGAGCAAAATCCAGATTAAATCCCAAACGCCCTAGATATTCCCCGATACTGTCCCCCAGTTCATATGCACGCCCCACATCCTGTCCGGCGCCTATCTCTGGAATATAGGGAAAAGACGGCACATCAAATCCACTGTTTCCAGCGATTCTGCTCACCTTTCCACCTTCTTCATCAATAGCAGTAAATAGCGGCATTCCAATCCTCTCCTGACTGTATGACTGCTGCTTTTTCAACATCTCTAAGACTTGTTCTTCTGAAACCACATTTTCCTCAAAATAGACCAGTCCTCCAACCGGATATTCCTGTAATGCTGCCCTGGTCGCTTCCCCTGCCTGTGTCACATGAGAATACCCGGTTAACGCCTCCGGCGTTATAATAAAAAGCTGCGCCGCTTTTTCCTCCAGTGTCATAGATGCCAGCTTATCCTGTATCCTTTCCTGAAGAATTTCTTCCGAAGATTTTTCCTCCTGCTTCTGCGTGCTGTTATCCTCCCCTTGGGACTTTTCCTCCTGCTCCTGTGTACTGTCATTTTCCTCTGATGATTCTTCTTCCTGCAACTTCACACTGTTATCTTCATCCCTGCTGTCTGAGACGGTATTTTGCTCCTGCTGTTTTGCATTTTGCAGTTCACTATTCTGATTTCCTTTCTTCTCCCAAATCAAATCCTTTCCAGCCACACAAAATAAACATAACAGTATCAGCAGACTTGCCGCCAATCCAATCATAATTCTTTTTCTATTTTTCATCTTCACTCTACAATAGTAACCCCCCCTATAATCCGCCATTTGCCCGATACCACAGCAAAACTCCCCTGTCCCCCACTCATGAGGGAATCCGAGGAGCTTTCATTTTGCCACTGCTGCATTTCTATAAATACTTCTTTAATATCTCTACCTTATCTGTTGCCTCCCATGGCAGATTCAAATCATTCCGTCCAAAGTGTCCATAAGCTGCTGTCTGCTTGTAAATGGGACGTCTCAAATCCAACATTTTAATAATTCCTGCTGGACGGAGATCAAAATTCTCACGTATCATCTCTACCATCTTCTCATCTGAAAGTTTTCCTGTTCCGAAAGTATCAACCATAACGGAGGTAGGCTGTGCAACACCAATGGCGTAAGACAACTGAATTTCACACTTGTCCGCAAGCCCGGCTGCAACAATATTCTTGGCAACGTAACGCGCCGCATAAGCTGCAGAACGGTCTACCTTGGTACAATCCTTACCTGAAAAAGCCCCGCCGCCATGACGTGCATACCCGCCATAAGTATCCACGATAATCTTACGTCCGGTAAGCCCTGCATCTCCATGAGGCCCGCCTATGACGAAACGTCCGGTAGGATTGATAAAGAACTTGGTATCCCCATCTATCATCTCCTTAGGCAGAACCGGATCAAACACATACTTCTTGATATCCGCATGAATCTGTTCTTGTGTGACATCCGCATCGTGCTGGGTAGACAATACTACCGCCTCTAACCTGGTTGGAGCGCCATTTTCATCATACTCCACCGATACCTGACTCTTTCCATCTGGACGCAGATATTTTAATGTCCCATCCTTACGGACCTTGGTTAACTGCAAAACAAGTTTATGCGCCAAAGAAATCGGATACGGCATTAGTTCCGGGGTCTCATTGCTGGCATAGCCAAACATCATTCCCTGGTCGCCCGCTCCAATTGCCTCAATCTCCTTATCGGACATCTTATTTTCCTTGGCCTCAAGAGCCTTATCCACACCCATGGCAATGTCTGCTGACTGCTGGTCTAAAGCCACCATAACTGCACAGGTATTTCCATCAAACCCAGTAGCTGCATCATTGTAACCAATCTCATTTACCGTATCCCTTACAATCTGCGGGATATCAATGTGCGCTTTTGTTGTAATCTCCCCCGTTACCAGGACAAATCCCGTACATGTCGCCGTCTCACATGCCACACGGCTCATAGGATCCTGCTCCATCAATGCATCTAAAATCGCATCTGACACTGCATCACATACTTTATCTGGATGTCCCTCTGTTACAGATTCT
This sequence comes from uncultured Lachnospiraceae bacterium, assembly GCA_948688495.1. Taxonomy (GTDB): domain Bacteria; phylum Bacillota; class Clostridia; order Lachnospirales; family Lachnospiraceae; genus Petralouisia. The sequence continues at coordinate 53,760 of CAPQSW010000012.1, forward strand.
GAAGTAAATAATCTTTTTTCCATTTCTGTTTCCTCCTTCGCTTTTATAGTACATACATAAAACAGTAAAAGGTTCGCTTACTATGAAATAAGCGAACCTGATAGTCAAAGATAATCAAATCCTCTTATTGTTCGATCACTCGCTCAGGTTAGCACCTTCCGTAAGGGGTTGCCGTGGCTTCACAGATCCTATGTATCTCCACCACTCTGAATAAGAGAAAATATTACAATATGGAATTTTCAAATCTTCGTCCTTAGCATACTCTCTTTTGCGCGTTATGTCAAGACTTTTATTTGCTGGGTATCAACCGTGCAATCCTTCCTGCAAACTCATTAAAGTTCTGGGTCTGCAGAATCACCCTGCCAGGTCCCGTAAGTTTCGTAAGGAATAAGCCCTCTCCGCCAAAGAAAATATTTTTCAATCCTTTTACTGTCTCAACTTCATATTTTACAGATTTTTCAAATGCAACAACATTTCCAGTATCTACTTTGATGACTTCCCCAGGTGCAAGATTCTTCTCCACCTTGTTGCCGTCAATCTCCAAAAATACCATGCCAGTGCCTGAGATCCCCTGAAGGATAAATCCCTCACCGCCGAAAAACCCTGCGGATAATTTCTTCGTAAACTCAACGTTCAGTGAAACGCTCTCCTGTGCACACAAAAATGCGCCTTTCTGGCAGGTCAGTCCCCCACATGCCCCTATGTCTATTGGAAGGATTTCCCCCGCAACGGTGGACGCAAACGCAATCATGGCATCCGGCTTCTGTGCCTTATAAGTTGCCATAAATAAAGACTCACCGGAAAACATTCTTCCGATACTCTTGCCCAATCCGCCTCTCATGTTGGAATCCATGGCCACGCCATCGCTCATCCATGCCATTCCTCCCGACTGGGTGTACATACTCTCCCCTACCGCGTCAAAATATACTTCTACTGCCGGCATTGTGTCGCCTAAAACCTGATATCTCATGCTTCCTCTCCTTTTCTTATTTTTATTTTATTATAAATACTGTTTCATTCCCTCTGCAGTCTCCTGTATAGAAGTAATTGCCTCCTTCGCCTGTCTGGCAAACTGCAAATTCTGCTCACTGAGATTGCTCGCCTGTTCTGCAGTTGCAGTTATCTCCTCTGTTGTCGCAGACAAATGGGAGATGTTCTCTACAATGCGGTTGTTTGCATCTGCAAGATTATTAATCCTCTGATCAATCTCTTGAATATCCTCTATCAGATTCACCATATTCTTATCCAGCTTTTCGAAACTATCCGCCGCTGTGTGAATCATCTTATTCTGGCTTGTAGCAGCTTCCAAAGATATATCTATAGAGTGCACCACCTGATTTGCATTTTCATTCAATTCCAGAATAATTTTGGTAATACTTTCCGTCGAATTCTTTGTCTGCTCAGCAAGCTGACGAATCTGATCTGCAACCACAGCAAATCCCCGCCCTGCTTCACCGGCCCTTGCGCTTTCTATGGAAGCATTCAACGACAGCAAATCCGTCTGGCTGGAAATATCCAGAATCATATCTGCAATCTCCTCAACTTCCTTTGTCTTATCCTGCAGCCTGTTCATAGATTCTGTCACTTGTTTATTTGTTCCTGCAATCTGTTCCGACTGCCCTTTTAATTCCTCCATAACATTCATATTCTCCTGAATGCTCTTATTGGAATCTTCTGCAATATTCACCATCTTCCGGGAACGTTCCAAAGTCTCATCGATCGACTCCTGAATGTTCTGTGTCATAATACTCTGCTCAGAAATGTTCTCAGCAGTGACCCCGGTTGTAGAAGAAATTTCCTGCATACTGTGTGTCACCATCTTCGTGGACTCCACCAGTTCATCTACCATTTCCGTACTCTTATTGGACTCCTCATTCACCGTCTGGGAAATGGAAATAATGCCATCCATTATCTGCTTTTGTTTCTCACTCTGCTCCAATACCGTACCTAGTGCATGATCGCTGAACATCTTAGCAACGCCGCCGACACGCCCCAAAACATAAAGCACGCCAAGCATCACATAGATTGTACAGACAGTATCCACATTAATCGAAAGCATACCCTTGGCAAACTGAGCAATCACTCCTATTATGTATAAAATCAAATAGGAAAAAAATGTTATCCTGTAATTTTGGGAATCATAATATGGAATCTGCGCTGCTAAAACCCCCAGCAATAATATATTGATAAACTGCGCGTCAGTCTGTAACGCCAGTACCAGAAACATTACGCCATACTCAATACTGATTGCCATCTTGAGATTCGGCGTCGCCTTGTCCTTTAAGAAAATAACTGTATTCACTGCTATGCAGATAAGAATTACCAGCGTATTGATAAGAGCCATGGGAAAAATCATCTTCCCTATACCAAACCTCAGCCAAAGATACGCAATATATCCCAGCCACGCTGCCAAAATAGCAAAATATATAAAGCGATTCATCGTGTGGTAACGCTCTGATTTATCATTGTAGCGGAATCTGTTCTCTGCACTCATAATATTCCTCCTCAGAAGCTTTCTTTCCAACTTCTTTCATTATAGTACAACTTCTCCTATACTTCCAGCAAAAAATTATTTTTTTCTACATATTTTTATTGCCATTAACAATCCCGCTCTTATTGACCCATACAGTGAAAAATGATAAGATATCTGTATGTTACAACTTTAACAATCCAAGAATTATCTATTTCAATTACAGGGAGGTTTTTAACATGGATTACACACAGGAATATCAGCAGAAACTTGTCTCTGCCGAGGAAGCTGTCAAGGTTATCAAATCTGGTGACTGGGTAGATTACGGCTGGTGTAACGGCACCCCGGATGCACTGGATAAGGCATTGGCAAAACGTACCGACGAGCTGACAGACATTAACTTGCGCGGCGGTATTCTTCTCAAACCGCTTGCCATTTTTGAACGCGAAGATGCCGGAGAGCATTTCACCTGGAACTCCTGGCATATGTCAGGAATCGAACGTAAGCTTATCAACCGTGGATGTGCATACTATGCATCCATCCGTTATTCTGAGCTGCCGCGTTATTACCGCGACTTACCTATTAAGAATGATGTGGCAATGTTCCAGGTTTCCCCAATGGACAAGCACGGCTACTTCAACTTTGGCCCAAATGCATCCCATTTATCCGCAGTCTGTGAGACCTCTGCAAAGGTTATTGTGGAAATTAATGAAAACATGCCCCGCTGCCTGGGCGGTTTTGAGAATGGCGTACACATTTCCCAGGTAGACTATATCGTAAAAGGTGAGAATCCCCCAATTGGCGAGTTGGGCGGAGGCGGAGCCGCTACTGATGTAGACAAGGCAGTGGCAAAGCTGATCGTAGAAGAAATTCCCAACGGCGCCTGCTTACAGCTTGGTATCGGCGGAATGCCCAATGCCGTTGGTTCGCTGATTGCTGAATCTGATTTAAAAGATTTGGGCGTTCATACAGAAATGTATGTGGATGCTTTCGTAGATATTGCAAGGGCCGGCAAGATTAATGGCTCTAAGAAAAATATTGACCGTTTCCGTCAAACCTACGGATTTGGCGCAGGCACCAAGAAAATGTACGATTATCTGGACGAAAATCCTGAGTTGATGAGCGCTCCTGTTAGCTATACCAACGATATCCGTTCCATATCAGCACTGGATAATTTCATGTCCATCAATAATGCCGTTGATATTGATTTGTTTGGACAGGTCAGTTCCGAATCCTCCGGCATTAAACATATCAGCGGCGCCGGCGGGCAGCTGGACTTCGTACTGGGTGCATATCTGTCTAACGGCGGCAAGAGCTTTATCTGCTGTTCTTCCACTTTTAAAACAAAGGACGGCGAACTGAAATCCCGAATCCTGCCAACACTCCATCCAGGTTCCATCGTTACCGATACCCGTGCCAATATTCACTATCTGGTAACAGAATACGGCAAGGTAAATCTCAAAGGATTGTCCTCCTGGCAGAAATGTGAAGCGATAATCTCCGTAGCGCACCCTGATTTTCGGGACGAGCTGATTAAAGAAGCAGAGAAAATGCATATCTGGAGAAGAAGCAACCGGTAACCACTCAAGATTTTTATAATGCCCCTTACACTGTATTCACTTTTCAGCAGTTCATAAACTATATGTAAGTTCATATATTATAAAAATCCCCCATCCGTTCCACAACAGATACGGATGGGGGATTACTATTTCTCTAAGCACCGATTATTTTACAGTAACTTTAATGGTTGCTTTCTTACCATTTGCTGCCTTAACGGTAATCGTAGCTGTTCCTTTTTTCTTTGCCTTAATCTTGCCCTTGGAATCTACGGTTGCCACTTTCTTATTGCTGGTGCTGTATTTCAGTACGCTGTCTGAACCTTTCGGCGACATGCTTACCCTGATCTTACAGCTCTTATTCTTCTTAAGCGTTACTTTCTTCTTGCCACTTACCGTAGCTTTCACACTCTTGGGTGCTGTTTTTACTGTTACGTTACATTTCAGGCTTGCACCCTCTACCTTAGCAGTGATCGTCACCTTACCAGCCTTCTTTGCCGTTATCTTTCCTTTGCTGGTGACAGCCACATTCGCTTTCTTGCTGCTCGCCCAGGTAACCTTCTTCTTCGTTCCGTTTACCTTCAATGTAGCGCTTTGACCGATCTTCATGGTAAGCTTCGTCTTGCTCAGGCTTACAACGGTCACGGTACAGGTTGCCTTCCTACCATTGGCAGCTGTTGCCGTGATGGTCGCTGTTCCTGTTTTCTTTCCTGCAGTTACCTTACCATTTACAACAGTTGCAACGCCTGGATTGCTGGTAGACCATGTCACCTTCACATTGGAAGGAATCACTGTCAATGTCGCGCTCTTTCCCGCTTCAAGACCGAGTGTACTCTTGCTCAGCTTAGGCGTTACAGGCGGAAGCGTAACCTTCACAGAAACAGTCTGATTCTCCTCTGTGAGTTCCTCTGCATAGGTCATCTTCAGGATCGGTGTGCCATCTGCTGCCCAATGCACACGTTTCAGACGTGCGTGACGGCAGGGGTCGTTCAACGGCTGGCTATTGTAATGCAAGGACTTTTCCCCATCCCAGCCGCAGTGCTGGTAATTATGTGTGGTCGGTCTTGCATGGTATACAAAGATATCATTTCCATCCTGGTCAACCGTAAAGGAATTGTGTCCTGGTCCTTCCTCCCCGTCTACATCGCGGGAAGTCAAAACCGGGTAAGGGCTTTTCGCCCAATTCGCAAGGTCAAGCAAATTTGCACCCTGATCTGCGGTCATCATTCCGATTGCATATTCAGAACCGGTTCCGGAGGCAGAATAACACATAAAAATTTTGCCATTCTTCTGTAATACGGTAGGTCCTTCGTTAACTTTATAACGAACATCCTCCCATCCGTATTCCGGCGTAGTCAATTTCACTATCTCGGATGTAAGCACCCATGGTTCTTCTGGATCAACCTGTGCAATAAACAGATCTGAATTTCCATCCGGCTTGGCTGCCCAGATGACATACGCCTGCCTATTCGCCTCATCTTCAAAATACGTCATATCCAGACAGAAAGATTTTGTAATTGCTGCCGTCTTTCCACTTCCTCCGCGCATCTGGTAGTCATCCCACTCGGAAACTCCATCCGCCGATTCAAGAGCCGTCTCATAAGGGTCTTTTGTGCCATCTAAAACTAATGCATGACAGAAAATATTCATCGTACCGTTGCCATGACTCTCCGTAAAGTATACCACCCAGTAATCACCAACGCGGTGAATCTCCGGAGCCCAGATATAGCAGGAACCCTTATTCGCAGTTCCGCCCGAACTATCATTAAAAGTCTGGTTTCCAGCCTTCCAGATAACCACCTGTTTGCTTCTGTCCTGAAGTTCTTCCAGAGTTCTTCCACGCCTTAAAACTACACGGCTATATTGGTCTTTACTGGTCGCACTTAGATCCAGAATCTCACCAGGAAGATCATCCCCGGCCTGCGGGAAATACGAACCCGTCATGTAATAATATCCAGTTTTCTCATCATAGAAAATATGGGGGTCAGCCATACCCTCTACAAACTTGGTGTCATCATAATATACCTCACCGGTTGCTTCGTTGTAATGATCCGGTTCTGCAGGGTTAAGATTCTCTGGATCATCTTCCAGCAATGTACTGTTATTGATTCTTTTCAGATTGTTCAGGTACTTGGTCTGCTGCACCTTTCCTTCTAAAGTAAAGGTTCCGCCCAGTGAGAAATCCTTGTCTTTTACTGCCTCACTCCAGTCAACGTCAAACTTCTGGGTAGATCCATCACTGTAAACCGCATTTACGCTTGGATATTTTTGAGCCAGCAGTTGTGCGATATTATCGTTTGCATTAGCAGTTACGTCAGCAAGCGGCTCAAAGCCGGTGTTCAATACCGTACCGAGCCTATCAACAATGTACTTATATTCTTCTTCTGTCAGCTTCAGTGCATTGCCAAGAGTAATCGTATCGTCCGTCTCCAGGATATTCTGTCCCTTATACATCAGTGGGAACTTTGACCTCTTTAACGGAGCCTCCGTACCATAATCTCCCGCATTCTGACCCAGCGCCTGGTCATAAAAATGCACGCCGTCCGCTGATGTAAAGGTATGATACCCTTTCGATGCTGTCGCATCCGGTGCAATCACCACAAAATCGCTGCCGCTTTTATAAACCTGAGGAGCCGTAATCTGCTTTGTGCCATTCTTGGCAAAAACCACACCACCATTGTTGTTCAACACATCAAATGTCTGACCATCTTTGCTTACCGCCATATAAACACTCCGGGTTTCATTTGCCAGATTATCAGCCTGTGCATAGAAAGCCTTCGTGGTAGAGTATACGGTAAGATAGTACCCCGGTTCCAGGCTGTTCGTATAGTCTACAGGGTTTACTGTAATCACAGTCTCTGCCTTTTTCCCTGCCACAGTGGCTGTGACAGTCGCTGTGCCCCCGCCTACACCAAATACCTTACCATTCTGATCCACAGTCAGCACGTTCTCGTCACTGGATGTCCAGGTCACAGTCCTGTCATCTGTGGTATCTGCCGGCGTCAATTTCACCGTCAACTGAATCGTCTTATCCTCATCTACGGTCTTCTCTCCGCTGATTTCAACACTTTCAAGCGACGTAGCAACAAATGTCTCCTTATACAGCGCTGCAACCTCTGCGTCAGATAATGCCTTGCCGTAGAAGGAAATATCATCAATATAAGCGCCAGCGCCTGTCCAATACTTTGCCATGCTGCCCCCCAGACGGACATTGGTATCCGCAGGTGCATTGCATATACCGCCAGTACCTGCCAGATCATTGATCATCCGGCTATAATCCGCTGAACCTGCTTGAACATTGTGCGTAATTTTCTGGCCATCTGAATAGAAAGTAATTCCACTGGTTGTCAACGCCATAGTCACCATCTTCCAGCCGTTTTCCTTCGTAAGCCCTAAGCCCCCAACATTAAAATCGGTAAACTTATCGCCTGCATGGGCTCTTGCATTGTAATATACCATCTGCTGGTTAACAGCCAATGTCGCAGCTCTCTTATCTTTCTCTTCCGCTGCCGTTGATGTTTCTATCGGACCGATTTCAAAATCTACCAGACATTTTCCACCTGCCGCTGTTCCTGTTGTCTTAGTCCAGAAATTCAGTGTAAGACCATTCGCTACTGACTGCCCGGCAAAAGGATTCGATGGCAGGAGCGCATCCCCGCGCTGCGCGACGCCATTATCGCCTACTCCCTGCTCTTTCAGTGCCAATACCTGACCGCGTTTTCCATCATTCACCAGTTCCGGCTTTTGGCAGTTGCCAAAAGCTTCCAGCGTAATCACACTGTCCCCATTCGCCAGGTTCCCCTCTGCATTTGCCGTATACTGGCTGAAATCATAGTTTGCCAGCGCTGTGTCAAGAATCGGCGTCTCACTTGCCAACGGCTCCACTTCAGCCGCCTGGCTGGTTGCCGGCACAGATGTAATCATCATGGCCGATGCCAGCAGCACGGAAATCCCTGCTTTTAATAGTTGCTTCTTTTTCATTCTCTTTCCTCCTTCTTTATAAGCTTTTAAACTGTATTATTGTACGAATGTAAGCACATTGTACAAAAGATATTTTTATTGTACTAAATTTTTTAATAAAATGCAATAACAAAAGGCTCACACCATATCCTGATGTGAACCTTTTATGAAACATCTTTATAAATTACTTCCTATCAATTACACTTTCTTCTTACGTGACATAATCACACTCTGGATAACCAGGAACAGGCAGAGCATAAGCGCTCTCGTAATTCCTACCCACCATGCTTCTCCAAGACCTGCCGCAGCAACAATCTTTAAGATAGTTCCCAGAGACATTACGCCGAAAAGTGTACCAGCAATGTTACCAACACCACCTGTAAGCATCGTACCACCAATAATGGAAGATGCGATTGCGTCCATCTCGGCGCCCATTGCATGGGACGGCGAACCAGAACCTACATGAAGGAAATATATGTATCCACCGATTCCTGCCAACAGTCCGCAAATCAGATGGGAAAGAAATCTTGTTCTCTTTACATTGATACCAAGCATCAGCGCACTCTGACGGTTACCACCTACTGCATAGAAGGAACGTCCAAGTTTGGTCCATCTGAGTATACAGAACATAGCTACAACCACGAGAAGTGCAACAATCACACCGATCTCAATATATGCATCGATATAATCACCTTTTCTGTTGGTAGATCCCATGAAAGGTACAATAACACGAGTCATCTTCAACTTCGAAAAATCTTCGTTTGCCACGTTAAAAGGCTTGTTGTTAACAATCGTTGTCATACCACGCGCAAAGAACATACCCGCCAGGGTAACGATAAACGGCTGGATATCCAAATAAGCCACCAGAAAACCCTGGAACGCGCCAAATGCAAGACCGATTGCCAGCGCAATCAATATAGACACGAATACATTACCGCCCATATGATCCAGATACACTGCACAGCACATACTTACTAATGCGGTAACACCTCCAACAGAAATATCAATTCCGCCGGTAATCATAACAAGGCTCAACCCGCAGGCAAGGACAATCAAAGCACCATTGGCATTCAACAAATCAAAGAAAGCCTGTGGTTTCCGAAATCCGCCGCCTTGAAATATCATTGCGGCAATATACATTATAAAGAAAATTACAATGGTGATCATAAGGAGTAGATTCGTGTCGGTAAGATTATTGATTTTATCCATGAAACTACCGGACGCTTTTGTTTTATTATTTGACATACTAAGCTACCTCCTTAACCTTGAATTTCTTCGTCATATTACCCATCCATTCCTTTACAGCCGGTGCACTGATGACAACCAGTACGATTACGACAACAGCCTTATATGCGGGAAGCGCATCCGCACTTACCTTAAATTTGTAAAGTGTCTGTGTCAGGAACTGGATAACATATGCTCCGAAAATAGATGCAGCCATGTTAAATTTACCACCGCCCAAGGCATTTCCGCCCAGAGCAACTGCAAGAATGGCGTCCATTTCTATATCTTTTGCAATAACAGAATAGTTAATTGTGGAAATACGGCTGACCTTAATCAATCCAACAACTGCCACGCACAATCCCAGAACTACAAAGGATATAACCTTAATCATCTTAGGATTCAAACCATTCAGTCTCGCAGAATTCTCATTGATACCAACAGTCTGTGTATACAATCCAAGGTTCGTAAATTTCAGTACCAAGAATATTACAACAACGCAGATTATTGCAATAAAGAACGGAGTCGGAATTGGAATTCCCGGAATAAATCCGCCGAAATAACCAAGGAACGGATCTGAGATAACCGGAAGCTCATTGTTATTAATCCAGGCTGCGATCGAACGACCTGCCGTGTACAATATCAGCGTTGCAATCATGGGCTGTATCTTAAAGTAGGCGACCAACACACCGTTAAACGCTCCAAACAGCATTGCAACAATACAGCTTACCAAAAATGCTACGAGGAGCATTGCACCAAAATTACCCGTGCCAGCGCCACGGAGTATACGCAGCAGCACACTACCTGCGATCGCTACTGCCGCGCCCACACTGATATCCTGTCCACCGGAGGCTGCTGTAACCAATGTCATACCGATTGCAAGAATTGCAAGCTCGGAACCACTATCAAGAACGGTAATCAAAAATCCTGACAATACAGGATTTCCCATATTGTTCTCTTTAATAGAGATTTTAATAAAACCAGGATCAGCAATCAGATTAAAAAGCGCAAGAATAGCCAATGCAAGTAATGGGATAAACATCTGATTCCTAACGATATTCATAAAAAAATTATCATTTGATTTTTTCACTTCATTTTTCTGCATTATTATTTGTCACCTCCGGCAATCGTACTCATAACCTTGCTCTGGTTCAAATCATCTCCGGAAAGTTCTCCTACCACCTTACGGTCTCTCATGACAACCAGTCTGGAGCAGGTACGGAGCATCTCGTCCAGCTCAGAAGAAATAAATGTAACGCTCATTCCTTCTGATGCAAGCTTAAGCACCAATTTCTGTATATCTACTTTGGTTCCAACGTCAATACCACGCGTCGGCTCATCCAGAATCAGGTACTCGGGATGCGTAAACAACCAACGTGCAAGAATTACTTTCTGCTGATTACCACCAGAAAGAGACTTAATCGGTGTATCGGCAGAAGCTGTCTTAATACTCAGAAGCTTGATGTATTCGTCTGCAATTTCATACTGTTTCGCTTTTGAGAACGGCTTGAAGAATCCTCTCAATACCTGCTGGGCAAGTATAATATTCTCACGAACAGAAAGATCCCCGACAATACCCTCTCCCTTACGGTCCTCAGAAAGGTATGCCATTCCATTCTTCATAGCATCGAGCGGCTTATGTATCTTCACGTCCTTGCCGTTCATCTTAATCGTTCCACCCGTAATTCTGTCTGCACCAAAAAGTGCACGAACACACTCACTTCTTCCAGAACCAAGCAGACCAGTGAATCCATTCACTTCACCCTTGTCAATATGGAAATCAAATGGCTTGATACCAGCATCGCTGACACGTCCTTTAGCCTCCAGAACAGGAGCTACTCCCGATTTCTTCTCATATGCTTTTTGATCACCCTTGATATCCGACATATCATCCAGCTCTTTCCCAAGCATCTTGGATACGAGCTGTACACGCGGAAGCTTCTCAATCTCAAATTCGCCTACTAACTGTCCGTCACGCATAACCGTAATCCTGTCACAAATCTCGTATACCTGATCCAGGAAATGTGTAACAAAAACAATTCCTACACCTCTTGATCTCAGATCACGCATCAGCTTAAACAGCTTCTCAACCTCTTGCTCATCCAGGGAAGACGTTGGCTCATCCAGAATCAGCACTTTACAATCCATATCAACGGCACGTGCTATTGCTATCATCTGCTGAACCGCAAGAGAACAGGTCTCAAGCTGCTGTGTTGCTGTCGCCGGTATATCCAGAGATTTAAGGATCTTCTCCGTGTCTTTGTTCATCTTCTTCCAATTCTGGCCCATGCCACTGGTACGGCCGATGAACATGTTCTCCGCAACAGAAAGGTTCGGACAGAGCGTAATCTCCTGATACACGGTACTAATTCCAACCTTCTGTGCATCCTGCGGGGAATGAATAGCAACGGCGCTTCCTTCCAGGAAAATATCTCCTTCGTCCTTGCTGTAAACCCCGGTTAAGACCTTAATCAAAGTAGATTTTCCAGCACCATTTTCACCCATCAGTGCATGAACCTCACCTTTGCGTAACGTAAAATCCACCCCTTGCAGGGCGCGTACTCCGGGAAAGCTTTTGTGAATGTTCTTCATCTGTAATACAATATTATCTTTCACCTATGAGTTCACCTCCTATATTTTCTTATATAATCACTTGCGCGTTAATCGGCAAATGCTTACATTCACATCATACTCACTCCGCTGTCAAGTGTTATATTCATTTCATACCTTCACTCACTCCGCTGCCAAGTGCTTATTTTCACACAAAGCGCGACGCAGACTTGACATCGACCTAGCTGCGCCGCGCTCTATATTATGACTTTAACAAATTTCTCTTATAAATTATTCCTCACCAATACCATACTGGTCAATGTCTTCCTGAGTGATTTCTGTAGCATCAAATCCTTTTTCCTCAAGAATGATGGTCTTCTCAGCGATTTCCTCGCCATTCTCAAGCTGTTTGATAACGTCATCAATGTATTCTGCCTGGAATGGGTTACACTGTCCATCATAGTTCCAATTCTGGTTAAGAAGCTCTTTCAATGCCCACTTGTTGCAGTCAAAGCCCATAATGATTACGTCTTTGCCAACACCATGAGTAATGTTTGCTGCGTCAAGAGCTGCTACAGCACCTTTAGCCATATCATCGTTCTCTGCATAAATTACGTTGAACTTCTCACCGGAGTCGATAACGGACTGAACAATCTGCTGTGCTTTCTCAGCATTCCACTCAGCAGTCTGCTGTGATACAAGTGTCCAGTTGTCCTCAGCTGCTACCTTCTCATCAAGTGCACCAGTACGTCCAACCTGAGCTGCAGAACCCATAACACCCTGAATGTGGATAATGTTGTACTCATCTAATCCCTGGCCTGCTAACCATTCAACGGCTCTAGCACCTTCTGCCGGCATGTCAGATACGATAGATGCTTCATAAAGATCCTCGCTTGCATCGATGGTACGGTCGAATAAGATAACCTTGGTTCCTGCTGCCTGAGCGTCCTGAAGAACTGGATCCCATCCTGCTGTATCTGCTGCAGAAAGAAGAAGATAATCAATACCATCTGTAATCATCTGCTTAGCATAAGTAATCTGCTCATCATTCTTCAAGCTGTACTGGAACTGTGCATCATAACCATTCTCTTCTGTAAACATAGCCTTAAGGTCTTCAACATTAGCTGTACGGTATCCAGACTCGTTGGGGTCATTGTTGATAATACCAACTTTGATCAACTCACCGTCTGCTGCCGGAGCTTCTGCATCAGCGTCTGCCTCTGCATCTTCTGCTGCTGGCTCTTCTGTCTTTGCAGCGTCATCTGCAGGAGCATCTGTCTTGCTCTCTCCGCCACCGCATCCTACTACTGTTGCTGCAACCATAGCTACAGCGAGTAACATTGCTACTTTCTTTCTTAACATTTTACATGTCCTCCCTTTTTTGTTTTCGGCTTTCGCCGTTGTGATTTTATTTTAAGTTTTTTGCCTGGTCTCGTCAATAAGCCTTTCTATGTCTTTTTTATATTTGTCGCAATATCCAATACAAATTTTGTTTGTTTTTTCTAATTTAAGTACAAGTTTTGCAATTTATATTTTATTTTTTTGATAAGTTTGTTTTTTTACTGTATTTTTTTATACATTTTTACTTTATCGCAAAATCACACATCATTTTCTTCATGTTATTTCCATATTGTCTTGCAATCCTTTTGTTACTTTTTGTCATTCCTTCTACTTTGTACACAATTCGTTCATTTTTTA
>CAPQSW010000012.1:67303-78779 GCA_948688495.1 uncultured Lachnospiraceae bacterium
GTATAATACAAAATTTATTTCGATACTTTTTTACGATATGGATTTCCAGCTTCTTTCTATGCTTCCGTATTATGGATTCTTCTATAATTATAATTGTATTTTATATAGAAGGTTTTCATGACACATAATTCATTATAAAGGTTGCCATGCCATTTCAGGCGATTTCATGCTATAATACCAGCATACACTAAATACCCGAAAGGAGTTACATCATGCCCGCAAAATATATTCGTCTCGCAGACATTTTACGCGAATCCATTTTTCAGAACACAGGCCGCGGTATCTATAAGCTTCCCTCGGAAAAAGAGCTATGCGAGCAGTATCATATGAGCCGGCAGACGGTACGGACTGCACTGCACCTGCTGACAGAGGAAGGACTTATCGAGAAACGAAAAGGAAGCGGTTCTTATTCCACGGGGCTTGGAGTAATGCAAAACACGATTGCTGTCATAGTAAACTATGCAGAAGAATACACAACCCCGACCTTCCTGGCAAATATCAAATCTGTCCTTGGAGAAAAAGGATATTCCATCAATGTGTACTCCACCCGCTCAAGAATAGCAGAAGAACGGAAAATATTGGAAAAATTAAAAGATGCTTCTATCCGCGGAATCATTGTAGAAGGAAGCAAAAATGCCCTGCCGAATCCCAATCTCGATCTTTACGAACACCTGATGGCAAAGGGTATCTCCATTCTTTTTTCAGGTGGAATATATAAGGGGCTCACCGACTGCATCTGTATGAAAGACAACGATTACTATGGCGGCTATCTCCTGGCAAAACATCTGATTCAAATGGGTCATACACGGATCGCCGGAATATTTAAGATGGATGACCAGCAGGGCCTTGAACGTTATATGGGCTTTGCCAGTGCCATGCGGGATTTTGGCATCCCATTTCCCGAAGAACTGACTGCCTGGTATACCGCTGCAAACCTGGAAGCTTTACAAAGCAAAGGAGATACCAGTTTCCTAACTGACCTTATCCGCCGCAATAAAGGATTGTACTCCAGCGTCATCTGCCAAAACGATGAGATTGCCTACTGGCTCATCCAGGAATTAAGTTATGCCCAGATTCGTGTTCCAGAAGATATTTCTGTGGTATCTTTTGACAATAGCTATATGAGCGATTTGAATTCTGTCCATATCACAACACTGGCCCATGACAGGGAGCCAGGTTCCGCCGCCGCCGCCGCACTGCTTAGGATGATACAGGGCGAAACGATATTTTCTGAGGATTTCTCCTGGAATCTGGTTGCAAAAAACAGTGATGCACCCTATAACTCCTAAGGCACATCACTGTTTCCTTATCCCCTGATACCACTGCGGTATTCTCTGGGCGTACACCCCTGTGTTTTTTTGAACACAAAGCTGAAATAGTGCGGATCCTTAAACCCGACTTCTGCCGCAATATCACCGGATGGTCTTTCTGTCTGGCGCAACAGATGCTTGGCTTTATCCATACGTTTCTTTGTCACATACTCCGTAAAAGTCATCCCCGTCTCCTGTCGGAAGACGGTGCTGAAATAATTCGCGCTGACCTCCACGGCACTGGCAACTTCATTCAGGGAAATGGAATCCTTGGTATAATTTTCTTCAATATATGGAATAGCACGTTTTATCAGCTTTTTACTCTGGCTTTCCAGCACACGGTCACCCAGTTCAATTGCCCGGTGCAAAAGCTCCTGCATATAAAATCTTATATCTTCCACGTTCATGCTAAGGATATGTACTTTATCGGTATAAGTATCTTCCAGCAAATCTTCCTGGCTGTATCCCAGCTTTTCCACAAATGCAATAATTGTAAAACGAATGCTTAATATCAGGTAGTCGCGAAACATCTTGGAACTTAAGACTTCCCTTTGGCTCTCAAGATAGCTATCCACAAAGTCATCCACCTCATCTGCCTGTCCATGTGACAGAAAATTCTTAATAACTTCCGGATCTACTTTTGCGACATCCACTTTTCCCAGGGATTCTTTCCCTTCTCCCCTGGAAACAAAACCCGATTCCTCCAGCGTAAGTATATGCTGCCCCGGTTTAAGAAAACGATAGGACATCATATGGTTAACCTTGCTGTAGACCTGAGGCAGCATGCTTAATCGTTCCACAGGCTCACCAATTGCACAACACCATTCTATTTCCGAATCATGCCCAGAGCAGATACGGATGATTGTTTCCCTGCATCTGTTCTTTAATTCATTCATCTGTTCCTCTTCGCCTTTTAACAGGATGCCATAGGTGGTAATGTTCCAACGGAACATTAAGTATTCTGGATACCGCTGGAAGTGCCTCATCAATTCCTCTCGTTTTCCAGCCAGCAGCCTTGACTCCCTGGAATGATCTTCTGCATTCCTCTTTTCCCTCAGGCTTACCATAGCCAGGTTATAACAGGCCGCATCCATTTCAAGGGAAAATTTCTGAGCTTCCTCATAAATTTCCCGCACAGAAAGATGTCCCTCAAATACTTTTTCAAAAAAGACCCTTCTGGAAAACTGCTCGTATTCCTGCATGCCTTCTTTGAACTTCTCCCTGTAATTATCCTGCTTCCGCTCATCATCTATCTTATCCCGGATTTCCTGCAGCACCTTTTGCAACGATGAACGTGATACCGGCTTCAGCAGATACCTCTCCACTCCTGCCTGAATTGCCCTCTGTGCATACTCAAAATCATTATGTTCGCTGATAACAATTATCTTCATCTGAGGAAATTCCTGTTTGACAATCCCTGCAAGTGCCAGTCCATCCATAAAGGGCATATTAATATCCGTAATCAGCACATCCGGCTTTATCCTGCGTATCAGAGGCAACGCCATCTCCCCATCACCTGCTTCCCCGGCAAACTGATATCCATACTGTTGCCACATGATGTTGTCGCGTAAACTCTCCCTGACGTCACTCTCGTCTTCTACCAGAAATACTTTTAACATTTATTTTTGACACCTTCCCAAAACTCAACTTACAACTTGAAAAACTTAATATCATTATTGACCTGGTCAGACAGCCCCTTCAAGTTGTTGGCTGCCTCTGCCAGAAGGCTGATGGTAGCGCTTAATTCCTCCATGGAGGCTGTGGTCTCCTGTGCAGAAGCCGCATTCTCCTCGGAAATCGCTGACAAATTCGCAATTACATCCACAACCGTCTTCCTGGATTCATCACACACATGGGTGCGTTCCTCAATCATAGTCGTATCTTCCCTTGAGCTGTTGATTCCCTCTGTCACGTCTGTGAAATGACTCTGCGTATCCTCAATCTTCTTCCTCTGCTCTACGATAATCTGTCCAACTTCCTTCATTATCTCCACAGTCATATCGGACTCAGATACCAGGGCGTTAATTATATCCGTAATCGTCTGTGCGGAACGGCTGGATTCATCTGCAAGCTTCTGTATTTCAGAAGCAACCACGGCAAACCCTTTGCCAAATTCCCCTGCTCTCGCCGCCTCAATGCTGGCATTCAAAGACAGCAATGACGTCTGGCTGGCAATCGAAGATATAAGATCCACTGCCTCACGTATTTTCTGTGCAGATTCATTTGTTGCATAAATTTGCTCTCCAATCTTGTGAATCGCCTCTGTTGTCTTGTTTGTAGACTCCACCAGATCCTGCATAATCTGTGCCGAATTGTCTCCAGCCTTTTTCATTGTAACAGAGGTAGAATTCAACTTATCCACGCCGCCCACAATATGCTCAATCATAGAGCCCATATCTACAATCTTACCGGAAGCATTCTCGATCTCCTCCGCCTGGGAAACAGCTCCTTGAGAAATGTCCTCTACAGCCTTCCCGATCTCCGATGCGTTAACATTGACACGCTCTGCCATCTCATCCAGGGACTGGCCCGATTTTAAAAGCTCGCCTGAAGAAGTCTTAAGATGCGTCAGAATCCTTGATAATTCTGTAATTAGATTGTCCAGTGCATTGGCTATGCTGCCCAGTTCATCTCGGCGCCCCTTTAGCTCATCGTCCACCCGGACATTCAGGTTTCCTTCTGCAAGCTGCCGGATTACAGCTTCTTCCTTGCGGATGGCGGCAGAAAGCCGTCTGGAAACACCAACAATAACAATTCCACCCAACAGGATCACCACTACATTTAAAATAGTAACCTGAATAATTTCATTCCTGATATACGCCTCAATCCCGCTGCTTGGTTCTCCAGCGAAAATCATTCCCACAATACTGCCGTCCGAGTTCGCCAGCGGCATATAACAGCAAAAATACGCCTGACCGTTCAGTTCCAGTTTCTTATCTACATAGGATTCACCGCCTTCAAGAACTTTGGCAACCACCTTATCCGCCGCCTGGGTGCCAACCATACGCTCCCCTGTCTCGCTGTCTACCAAGGTTGTAACCCTGCGTGTGTCACCATAAAACAATGTAATGTCAATCCCGGAAGCTTGTGCAAACTTCTCAAAATGCGGCAATTTCTCCGAAACACTGACATCCCCCTTATAAACCGTCTCGCCTTCCAGCCGGTAATCTCCTTCCCCCAGCGCGTCCAGGGAGTTATTCACCCCGCTTACAATATCCTCCAGACGTTTGATTGCTTCATCCTGCATACCCGATCTTATAGTACGGGCCGAACTAAATGCACTCAAAATGGCAAGGCCTATCAACGGTACTAGCGCCATAGCTAACGTCTTTGACATAATTCCTGCAACTACCGTCTGTTTCTTGTTTGTCTTTTTCATGCTGTACATTCCTTCCATATTATAATACTATCGCTGTATAAATCATTCACTGGGTATCATATCTGTTACAATTATAACAAAAACCTATATAATATACTATAAAAAATATTATTTGTGTAATAACTTAATGGTCTAACGCATGAATAAATATTCCACTTCTCAGTTTTGGCTCAAACCAGGTAGACTTAGGGGGCATTAAAAGCCCTGCATCTGCTACTGCAAACAATTCCTGAATAGAAGTCGGATACATGGCAAACGCCACCTCACAATCCAACTTACAACGTCTCTCCAGTTCCAAAAGTCCCCGGATTCCTCCTACAAAATCAATACGGTTGTCAGTCTTTGGGTCATTGATTCCAAGAACCGGCGACAACAGCCGCTCCTGGAGCACAGACACATCCAGCCCTTCTACCGGATGATTCGGAATTGCTTCTTCCGGAATCGTACATACATACCATTTCCCTGCCAGATACATGGAAAACCTGCCCTTTTTGTCCGGTTCTGCCGGCTCCTCCCCCGCCAGCTTTACCTCAAACAATTGTGAAACTTTTGCAAGAAATGCCTCCTGCGACATTCCATTCAAATCCTTAACCACACGGTTATAGTCCATAATCATAAGCTGCTCGTCAGGAAATAATACAGAAAGGAAATAATTAAACTCCTCCTCCCCGGTATAACCTGGATGTTCCTTCCGGCGCTTCTGCCCCACTTTCACTGCCGACGCAGCCCTGTGGTGTCCATCCGCAATATAAATTTCTCCAATAGATGCAAAGGATTTCTCAACAATATTAATTTGTTCATCATCTGAAATCACCCAGACCCTGTGACGGATGCTGTCATCCGAAAAAAAATCGTAGAGGGCAGTTTGTTTCTTTACCTCATCCACAACACCGTTGATTGCAGCGTTTGCACGGTAAGCGAGAAAAATTGGCCCTGTCTGGGCATTACAGATGTCCACATGATTTATCCTGTCCTGCTCTTTCTCCGCCCTTGTATTCTCATGCTTTTTTATAATACCTCTCTCATAATCATCAATGGAGGCGCAGGCCGTAATTCCTGTCTGAGTCCGTCCATTCATGGTGAGCTCATATATGTAATAACAATTCTTTTCCTCCGTCACAAAAGAACCGTCCTCCACCATTCCCCAGAGAATATCATGTGCCTTCTGGTACACCTTTGGCGCATAAGTATCCACACTGTCATCAAACTGGGTCTCTGCCCGGTCAATCTTTAAAAAGCTCTGGGGATTCCTATCTACGACTGCCTTTGCTTCGCTGCGGTTATATACATCATAAGGAAGCGCTGCTATTTTATCCACTTTCTCCCTGCTTGGCCTGATTGCTGAAAACGGTTTGATTACTGCCATTATTTTTCCTCTTTTCTATGATTCAATCTAAACGGTTACGATTTTTCCACGCCATTTCGGGCGCATATGTCATTGATACAACAACAGTCACACTGAGGCTTCGTACGCGCTGTGCACACATCCCTGCCGTGATTTACCAGACGATGGCAGAAATCACTTCCCTCCTCCGGCGGAATCAGCTTCCACAATGCCATCTCCACTTTCTTAGGGTCCTTCATATTGTCCACCAGCCCCATTCGATTTACCAGGCGAATACAGTGGGTATCCGTGACAATTGCCGGCTTATGAAATACATCTCCCATAATCAGGTTTGCGCTCTTTCTCCCCACGCCTGGAAGCCCCAGTAAAGCATCAAAATCTTCCGGGACTTTCCCATTATACTGCTCATACAAAATTTTCATACACGCGCTGATATCGCGTGCCTTGCTTCTTCCAAGCCCGCATGGTTTTACAATTCTTTCAATCTCCTCCACTGGAGCATTTGCAAGAGCTTGCACATCGGGATATACCTTATAAAGTTCTTCTACAATAACGTTCACTCTGGCATCTGTGCACTGTGCCGCCAGGCGTACGCTTACCAGCAGCTTCCACGCCTCATTATAATCCAGGGTACAGTCTGCTTTGGGATACTCCCGTTTCAACCGTTCAATAATCTCCAGTGCCAGTTCCTCTCTTGTCATTCGTGAGCCCTCCTTAGGACAAAGTATATCACATTCTTACCACAATACCAAATATTTTTTGAACTTTTCATACCGCAGGATAGCCTGATTATGTTGCCCTTTTGGGCAAGCTATGATAAAATTCTGGTAACAAATAACTGTTTATTTATGGAGGGTCTTTATGAAAAAAACTATTATCCGCAGACTAAAAGCCGCTTTGTTGGCAACCGCTTTATGCATTACGGCGATTCCGGCTGATTCGGCGCTGGCGGCCGATGCACCCGCAAACATATCACGTGTACATGTTCACGATCCGTCAATTTTTAAAGCAGACGGCACTTACTATCTGTTTGGCTCCCATCTTGCCGACGCCAAGTCCACAGACCTGATGAACTGGCAGCAGATAAACCCTGACTGGAACTGGCGGGGCGGAGACGTCTGGAAAAATGATTCCGTATACGGGGAGATTCTTGAAAATCTTTCCGAATCTTTTGCATGGGCAGGCTATGATGATGGGGATAACAAAAATGGCGGCCTGGGCGTGTGGGCGCCGGATGTTATTTACAATCCTGACTATTTATGGCCGGATTCCAGCAAGGGTGCATATATGCTCTATTACAGCACAACCTCCACCTGGCGGCGATCCTGTATCGGATACTGTGTAGCCAAAACTCCCGAAGGCCCTTATTCATATGTAGATACTTTGATTTATTCCGGCTTTACAAAAAACGGCGCTTTCGATCATGGCAACAATGGCGGCCAGAGTGATCGGAATACCAAATGGGACAATCCCTACCTGAATCTCTCTGAACTGATTGCAGACGGCACAATCGAGACTGTCAGCAACAACTGGTTTGACAATTCTGGGAACTGGAACCATAATTATGCGCCCAATGCCATTGACCCCACCGTATTTTTTGACAAAGACGACAGGATGTACATGTGCTATGGTTCCTGGTCCGGTGGAATCTTTCTTCTGGAACTTGATAAATCCACTGGCGCCGCAATATATCCCGGGACAGACGGCACAGAGAGTGTTTCCGGCAACTTCACCGACCGTTATTTCGGCACACACATTGCCGGCGGCAACCACAAATCCGGCGAGGGTCCTTACATTCTCTACGATCCGGAAAGCGATTATTATTATTTATACGAAACTTACGGCTACCTCGGAGCCGATGGAGGCTACAACATGCGGCTGTTCCGCTCTAAGAATGTCTACGGACCTTATACGGATGCCGCAGGCAACAATGCCAAAGACAACGGCCGTAACGACCAAAACAGCGAGCACAGCGACGCCTACGGCATCAAACTGATTGGCAACTACCAGTTTGACGGCCAGCCCGGATACCGCGCGGCCGGACACAATTCAGCCTTCATAGATAACTGCCAGCGTTACCTGTTCTACCATCAGCGTTTTGATTCATCGAAGGTACATGAGGTGCGGGTACGGCAGCAGTTTTTAAATGAAGACGACTGGCCGGTTTCCGCAGTCTATGAATACCGTGGTGAAAAAATTACACATTACAATGACAGTGAAGTTATAGGCAGTTATGAGTTCATCAACCACGGCACTGCCACAAATGGCGATATGATTTATTCCGAAAGCCTCGCCCTGTGTGCGGACGGCACAGTCAGAGGCGCAATGGACGGAACCTGGGAGAAATCTACTGCCCCGGGCAAAGACTATGATTATATCACATTGCATTTGGATAATACCGTATACAAAGGCGTCCTTTACAAACAATTTAATGAAGAAGCTGCCCCGCAGAAGGTTATGACATTTTCTGTCATTGGCAATAACAATACCTGTCTCTGGGGCAGTCAGACAACAGCACGCAAATCTCTCCAGGAAGCATTGGTGTATGGATTTAACTTTGAAACTGCTGCTTCCCTGGGTAGTATTTCCCCGGTAAAGCATTCCAAAAAGAATGGCAAGGCAACACTTTCGGGAACCGCATCCATTACGACAGATGTAAAGCGTGGCAAAGTCCTGCGGATACAGAATCCTGCCAATTCTTTTCAGAAAAATTATCTGCGACTGCCCGCCGACACATTTTCCAATATCACGGCGGACGGATTTACGGTCAGTATGTGGGTAACTATTGGCACATCCACCTCATCGCAAAGCGCATTGTTGGAGGCTAACAGCGGCAGCAAAGAAGCGGTTTATCCCCTAACGCGAATCAGCGCTGGTCTTGAGCCCTGCATCAATGCAGATGAAAATACGGACAGCATCAGCTATCCGCTCAACCGGAATGAATGGCATCATATCGCCTACTCCGCAGATCCCAAGGGAATCAAACTGTATCTGGACGGTAAAATTGTCCACATGCTGTCTGCGGATTTGAGCAATTGTTTTGATACCTCTCTTGAGAGCTGCATACAAAAAGCTGCAAATGTATGCCTCGGCTCTGGAATAGCCTATGAAGCGGAAGATATACAGAACGCCGCATTTGATGACGTGGCAATTTACAGTGCGGCTCTTTCCTCAGAACAGGTTGCACAGATTTATTCCACAGATACCTTAAAGGAATCTCCGCCGGCTCCTCCTGCCAAGTCTGCACAGACAATCTCCGTTAAGTCCGTTTTTAATAAGACTTACGGAAACAAAGCATTTTCCCTGAATGCCAAATTGACCAAGGGAAACGGCACACTGAGCTATTCTTCAAATAACAGCAGTATCGCAAAAGTCAGCAGCAAAGGCGTTGTGACAATTAAAAACACCGGCATAGCAAAAATTACAATTACAGCTTCCGAAACTGCTACGTACAAGAAGCAGACCAAAACAGTAACCATAAAGATTGCTCCCAAAAAGACATCCCTGTCTTCCGTCAAGAGCAAATCTGCCAAAAAAGCTGTGTTGACCTGGAAGACTGTGAAAAACGCGAGCGGCTACCGCATTCAGTATGCCACAAACTCCAAGTTTAAGTCCGCACGCACCGTCACAGTCAGCAAATCGAAAACAAAGACAAAGACCATTGGCAAATTGAAGCGCAAAAAGACATATTATTTCCGCATCCAGCCCTACAAGAAATCGGGCAACACCAAAATTTACGGCGCTTACAGCAAGGCAAAACGGGTGAAGATAAAATAAGAAACTCCCCCTGTTGTATCATTATTTTTGATACAGCAGGGGGTTATATAATTTGACAGTGTTATTTGAAAAAGTCCAAGCTGGCATTACTGTTCTTGCAATACCTATGCCCTATGGAAACCCCGCTTTCCAAAAATTTTCACGGAAAGATTCAAAAATTTGGTAACAGACGCCACCTCGTAGGAGACACACGTTTCAAATTGTTCCAATGAATGCGCGTCTGCCAGAATCTACTATACGCCCACCCTGACGGGCACTCGGAAATGAAATCTAAATGTTTTTCCCTTTTTGCTATTTATTATTCATCATATTATCTAATTTGACACTACATTTATACTGTTACGAAAAATTTTAGAGCCAAAATAGAGCCAGTAGCAAAATACCTATTCACATAAATCGAACTTGTCAATTTATTCTTCTAGCAACAATTTTATTTGATGCGTGCAAATGTTTCGGTACGTTTGGATGCTCATCTTCAAACACATAAGATTTAAACTGCAATATCTCCCAATCTGTATACAATTCTTTAATTTCTTCATCTTTTGCCAAGCCAATCGCAAACTAAGCAATATCCTCAGATGCAGGTACAGTATCTGTAAATACTTGAATTATATGAATGCCGCCTATATTGGTATACTTTTTCGCATTATTTATAAATCTTTTCCACTCATTCTTAGCCACAAAATGCAACAGTATCATATTCCTGATATGCCTTTTCCCAAAATGAAACCATATCTTTACCCATATATTTTTCCCTTCAAATATCGATTTTTCAATTCTACTGCTTTCTTCCCTCTCTTGCAACCATAAGATTTAGGACATAGCAATTGCCATGCCCCACATTTCTTATCGTTCCAACAACTTCTCAATCTGTTGTTTCTGCCCTTTCAAATCGTTCTGTTTCTCATAAAGATTATTGCGCCCTTTGCAGAGTTCCTTCATGCACTCCAACTGCGCCCACACTCCTCGATGGACTGAATGGCGCTCTTAACGGAAACATTACTGCTAATCTTCGCAAATCAATCTTGTTTTTCTTATTTGTTCTTCTATTAAAAATTCCATCCTGCCCACTCTCTACGGATGGATAAATTATAATAACAAAATTGCCAACTTTAAAAACGGCAGTTGTGCTAGGAATAAGTGTCTCTATTTGGGAAAACGGCAATTTTTTATCTGCCATGATTTTTTTATTAAGGACGAAAAGATAGAAATGGAAAAGCTTATGCTTTCCCAATCTATCCAATGTTCTATTTGCCAAAACCTTTCCTGTCTAACAGCATTTATATCATTAGGAAATAATAAGTTTATTACTTTTACAGCATAATCAGAAGATACCATAGCGTGTTCCCGCATATGCCCGGTAACTACAGCCTGGCCTACAACTCTTAATGCCGTTTGGACAACAATGTCCTGGCTGCTTTTGGCTAATTGGTGTATCTTAAATCCGGCTTGTCTTACATCATGTATACGGGCGTTTCCCTTTTGCCAACTTTCATTAACATCATATCCCGCTTTGATAATCTGAAATTTTAATTTTTGTTTTAGTTGCCATATAGTCCTTTCCTTTAAATTAAGATTATTGCTGTCCCTTGCTATTCCGTGTGTGGTAAAATGTCTTTTAATACTAACATAGCGTCTAAATCATTATAGCCATATCTTATTTTC
>CAPQSW010000013.1:0-268 GCA_948688495.1 uncultured Lachnospiraceae bacterium
GCCCAGTCGGTGATGGAATCCACCTTAAAATCGATAGACAGCAGATAGGAACGATGCATACAGGAAGGAGTTCTGGGTTTAGGACCAAAGACGGAATATTTGCTGCGAAGCAGTTCATCAGTATAAGTCAGGTCAAGAGTCCAGAAGCGCTCAATAATATCCCAGGTGGAAGTGGGAATAGAGGAAGGATCAGGATAATATTTACGGAGATTTTTAATAACAAAGTTTTGATAAGCGGCATGACCGCCAGAATTAACAGGTAACAAAA
>CAPQSW010000013.1:280-66894 GCA_948688495.1 uncultured Lachnospiraceae bacterium
AGCCTGATATTTACTGGCTTAAAGATTCCGAGAGATTATTAATTTAAAAGGGAGGAAGGCAGATGGAAAAACAAAGAGAAGTTCTTAAGACAGATCATACGCAATTGGATGATGAAATCAGAAAGACTTTGGCCGGCACTTTTCCACTTCCAGCAAAGGCGTCCGATGCCCGCGAGGAAGCTTTTGCTAAAGTCCGCGCTATGGCAAAGGAAAGAAAAATGCAGCAGGAAGATACTGTGTCCGAAAAGAAGAAGGCCGGGAGGAGGCATTTAAAAACAGGAAAATTATTCTTCCGCGGGTTTGCAGCATCAGCGGCAGTTATAGTGGCAGCATTTGGCTGTATTTATATGGTAAGTCCGTCCGTTGTCGCCCAGCTTCCTATCGTAAGCCATGTGTTTGAACAGATAGGGGAATCCTTGGATTTTGCTGGAGATTACAAGGATTTAGCAGAGCGGGTAAATGAATCTGAGCATGAGATAGAGGGCATAACTGTGGATGGGACAACCATTACCCTTTCGGAAGTGTACGGCAACGAGGCTGCCCTTTACCTGAGTCTTGTTATCCGGTCACAAGAGAAATTCCCGGACACTTTTTATGATGAGAATGGAAAGCCGATGATTGATATGTATGGTGAGATAGATTTTGACTTTGATGAAGAAGGACCTATTGATCTAGTATATTTCGGAGAATCTGAGTTAGACGGCAAGATGATGGATGACAATACATTTGCCGGAGTCATGCGTTTTGACATGGGACAGCATTTTTCCAATCATGGAATGGAGGTGCCGGACAATTATAAGGTGAAATTGTCTGTTTCCCAGATTGTGGGGACGAAGCTGCATGATACCCGCCCCGAAATGCCTGAGGAATTGAGGTCGGAGTATGAAGCCGCCATGGAGGAAAATGGTCTCGGGCTTACCGATGAAGATTATGAGCATTTTACAGAGGAACAGAAAGAGATAGAACATCAGCTTTTCAATAATATGTGGAATGCCTATTATGAAATATATCCAGACAGGCAGACATATCCGAATCAGTATGATAACTGGTTTATGTATGGTCCCTGGGAGTTTGCGTTTGATGTGGCAGGGAACGACAAAGATGTGGTCCGCAAGGAGATGGATGATATTGATGAAAATGGCCTTGGGATAATTTCTGTTACAAAGACGCCAATGGAAATCAGCCTGGAAATGCCGGAAAACCTTGACTGTTTCGCGGCTATCCTTGATGCAGATGGTAAGCTGATGGGCAATGATGTTCCTGGCTACGGCAATACGGTTTCTGTCAGCGGTTATGATACATCCAGGATTTATGTATACATTTGTGATTATGTAGAATACATGGATGAGCTCAAAGACGTCTGGTGGTCGGACGGCTATGACGAGCATGTGAAAGGGGAAGTTTTCAAAAAGCTGCTGGATGAGCGTTCCTTGTACAGTAAAGAAATAATATTTGATGAACCGTAAGAAATAGTTTTTATTCTAATAAAAAATCTCCTGCATATACTGGTAACAGTAGAACAGGAGGTTTTTTGTATGGAAAATATGAATACCGGTACATATAATATTTATAAAGACATCAGTGCAAGGACTAATGGAGATATTTATGTCGGTGTTGTGGGTCCTGTAAGAACCGGGAAATCCACGTTTATCAAACGTTTCATGGATGTTATGGTGTTGCCTGAGATGGAGGATGCCCACAGCAGGGAGAGAGCCACAGACGAGCTTCCACAGTCAGCACAGGGAAAAACGATTATGACGACAGAACCTAAATTTGTGCCAAAGGAGGCAGCAAAAATCCGCTTAAATGAGGATTTGGAAGTCAGTGTCCGCCTGATTGACTGTGTGGGATTCATGGTGGAGGGAGCTGCAGGGCATATGGAGGAAGGTACCGAGCGGATGGTGAAGACGCCCTGGTTTGACTATGAAATTCCATTTACCCAGGCAGCGGAGATTGGAACACAGAAGGTAATCCGGGAACATTCCAACATTGGAATTGTTGTTACCACGGACGGCTCAATCACAGAGCTTCCACGGGAGGGGTATATTGCGGCAGAGGAAAAGACGGTTAATTCCCTGCAGAAAATTGGCAAGCCATTCATCATTCTTTTAAATACCCAGAAACCTTATGGCGCAGAAAGCCAGAAACTTGCGGAGGAACTATCTGAAAAGTATGGTGTTGCCACACTCCCGGTTAACTGTGAGCAGCTTAGGAAAGAAGATATTTATCATATTTTAGAGAGTATCTTATATGAGTTTCCAATTGAGCGTGTAGATTTCTTCCTGCCCAAATGGGTGGAAATGCTGGAAAATTCTCACAAGATTAAAGATAATGTGATTCAGAATGCTATGCAGATTTTAAAGAAATTTACCTTTGCAAAGGATATCCGCGGGACAGATTTGGCGCCAGAGGGAGAGTATATCCGCCGGGTCAAGCTGGATAAGGTAGAATTGTCCAGAGGTTGTGTGCAGATTATATTTGACATTGATGAAAAGTATTATTATGAGAATATGAGTGAGCTGACGGGTGTGCCAATTCAGGGAGAATACCAGCTTATTTCTATGATTAAGGAGCTGTCTGCCATGAAGAAAGAGTATGACAAGGTAGGAAGCGCTATGGAGGCGGTAAAGCAGAAGGGGTATGGTGTGGTGACGCCCCAGCTTACAGATATTGAAATCGAAGAACCGGTACTGATACGCCACGGCAATAAGTTTGGCGTGAAGATCAAAGCACAGTCACCGTCTATACATATGATACGTGCGAACGTGGAGACAGAGATTGCTCCTATTATCGGCAGCGAGGAACAGGCACAGGATTTGATCGGTTATATTAAGACATCACGCGACCAGGAGGAAGGAATCTGGCAGACAAATATTTTTGGCAAATCCATCGGGGAACTTGTGGAAGACGGCATACGAAGCAAGATTACGATGATGGATGACGAGAGCCAGGTGAAGCTCCAGGATACGATGCAGAAGATTGTCAATGACAGCAATGGCGGACTGGTATGCATTATTATATAGGTGTAAAAATGGGATGATTCCCGCGAGGGTTACATACCCCGCTGTTTTGTGGCGTTGCAAATTATGTTTCGCTTCTTGCAGCGGGGTTTTCTTTGGAAGAGAAAGTGTCTACGAGAAAGAAGTGGACAAATCTATTGGCTTTCAACAATGGTTAGTTCACATGATTAGATAAGAATCATAGCTTTTTAGAATGGATTAATTGTATTTTGAAAAAATGCGTGATATAATATTTTCAAATTTAGTTCACTGGTAAAAACTTTGCTGCGTCGTTAGCCGCCCACATCGCATTAAATGACGAATGGACGATTCGTGGATTTATTGATATAAAAGAACATGAGGCCAATGATAGAGGCCCTGCTCACGCATTATACGGTAACAGGAAATACGAATCAACTCCTGCATGAGAACCAGCAATTATCATTATCCATCTAAAGAAATAGGCACGAAAATAGGGAGGAATCTAACGTGAAAAACATACAGAAAAGAATATCAAAAACAGGAATTATTTTCTTTGCCTGTCTTGCGTTTCTTTTGCTGTTTCCCATATGCGCGCACGCGCAGCAGGCGGAGCAGAAGGTAACAATCTACGGGCTGGGCAGCAGGGATGGGGAGCAGATAAGTATACCAGGCAATCTGCCCCAGAGCTATCAGATTGCAACGGGCAAGAATGCGACTTATCGTGTAACCAGCGGGGATTCTGCCAAGGTATCAGCAAGTGGTCTTGTGACCCCGAAATATATTTATTGGAAAAGATACCCAAATTACAGCAGTTCTGTTCCAGAAGGACAGGAGTACGATTACTATACGTTGCAAAGCGGCGATACGAGCATTGCTGTAAAGACCGCAAAGGAAACCTATCATATAACGGTAAGTGTGGAAAATTATACGGTTACATATGGCGATGGAGTTATGGACGCCTATATAAAAGAAAATATTACAGACACTATGACGGATTTGGAGGTTATGAATGCAATCGCCAGATTTCCGGCAAGCTATGATTATTCCGCGTCCCACAGTGGCGTCTATTCCATGATATTATACGGTGGCGGGGACTGCTGGGCGAGTACCAGCGCAATTACTACCCTGTGTGAAAAATTGGGAATTAAGGCGTGGACGAGAAATGGCAATAAGGACCCAGGAGCGGGCAGTGGGCATATGAATGCCATGGCAGAACTGAATGGCGTGTACTATGAATTGGAAGCCGGATATTCTATGGACAAACAGGATGGATACCGCCCATATGATGTAACGGTGAGGAAGTCTTTGTTCAGCTATTACACATCATCCGGCAGTATTACAATTTACCAGTATGATGGATATGAGACAACTGGTACGTTGATGATTCCTCAGACAATAGATGGGAAAGCAGTGACGAAGATTGGGGCTAGTGCGTTTGCCGGTAAAAAGTTTTCAGAGATTAAGCTGCCCGATACCCTGATGGAAATTGGAGATTTTGCGTTTAGCAGCTGTAAAGAACTGACGCGTATGGAGATTCCGTCCTCTGTTTCGATTATTGGGAAGTCTGTATTTTCAGGTTGCGGGAAACTGACAGTCCTGTCTGTCGCAGAAGGAAATGCCGACTATAAAGCGGAGGGACAGACGATTTACACTAAGGATGGCAGCACGCTGGTGACTTGTCCGAACGCTGGGGAGGCTGTTATTCCATCCACTGTTACCCAGATTGCAGATTACGCGTTTTATTATAATGGGAATCTCACAAAGATTGTAATTCCAGAATCTGTTACGGAACTGGGGGAGGGGGCATTTGGAAATTGTGACAGGCTGTCCCGTGTTACCTTTGAAGGAGACGGCCTTACAAGGATCGGCACACATTGCTTTCGTTCGGATAGTGAGCTTTCCGTGATTCGGATACCATCTTCGGTAAAATCAGTCGGCGCTTTTGCATTTGCCTATTGCAACGGCTTAAAGTATATTTATTTCCTGGGAGACGCGCCGGAATTTGGCGAGACGATAGAGGGAAGCGTTTATGACCGTGTATTTGCGGGCTGTAATGTAAAAGCCTGTTATGTGGAAGGCAATACTTCCTGGACCGCAGAAGCATTGGGGGATCATGATGGAACGGTGGTCTGGCAGGCATGGAAGGGTATGAAAGGGACTTCCCTTGAGAATGCGGCGCTGGTTCTTGGACAGGGAAGTTATGCTTATACCGGAGCCTATATCACGCCGGCGGTAACTGTGACGTTGAATGGCATGAAATTGACGGAAAATAAAGACTATGCCGTTATCTATGCTGATAATAGAGGTGCAGGCACGGCGACCGTGATTGTGACAGGCATTGGTTCCTATTATGGAGAGGTGTCAACATCATTTGTGATTGAGGCTAAGAATGATGATGGAGGAAAAGATAACCAGGGAAATAATAATCCAAAAGATGATAGCGGGAAGATAAAATATTACGATAAGAAGACTGGAATCATGGTTATGACTGCAGGAAACAGCAAGAAAGAAGCCACGCTGACGTCTGTTGACAAAAAACATGCAAAGGGGACGTTTAAGGTGCCCAATGTCATAAAAATAAACGGCAAATCCTATAAGATAACCGCAGTCGGCAAACATGCCTTCCAGAATCAGAAACAGATAAAGAAGGTCGCGCTCGGGAAATATATCAGAACAATCGGTGAAGGGGCGTTTTGCGGTTGTGCAAAACTGCAGTCGGTGACGATTGGAAAAAGTGTAACTACAGTTGGGAATAAGGCATTTTATAAATGCACGAAACTCCAGAAAATTACCATACCGGCGAATGTTAAGACGGTTGGAAAAAGTGCGTTTTATGGATGCAAAAATTTGAAAAATATCACCATTCAGTCTAAAAAACTGACCAGCAAAACGGTAGGGAGCAAAGCATTTCAATCTATCTATAAGAAAGCAGTAATTAAAGTGCCTAAGAGCAAGCTTGCTGCTTATAAGAAGCTGCTCAAATTAAAGGGCGCGGGGGCTAAGGTGAAAATAAAGCGGTAATATCCCGTTGACTTTTCAATTACCTGGAACTACAATAAAAGAAGAATTGTTTCGAGCGAAAGAGGTCGGCTATGAAGATAACGTATATCCACCACAGTACCTTTTGCGTGGAGCTGGAAGGAAAAGTGTTTGTTTTTGATTACTATAATGGCAAGGGGCTGCCGGGCTGCGAATATCATGGGAAAATTCCGGAATACCCCAAGGATACGCCGATTTATGTATTTGCAAGCCACAGCCATAGAGATCATTTTCATGCGGAGGTTTTGGAATGGAGCAGACGTTACAGCCAGATTCACTATATTTTTGCGAAAGAGGTCAGGAGGAAGCTTGGCAATTCCGTGTTAAAGCGGATGGGATTTGACGAGACAATCAAAGGTAAGATTATCTACGTCAAGGCGGGGGAGAAATATGGATTTGAAGATGTGACGGTAGAGACATTGATCTCCACAGACAGCGGCGTAGCATTTCTGGTAACAGTTGGCGGCAAAGTCATTTACCATGCGGGAGATTTGAACTGGTGGCAGTGGGAAGGAGAGACGGAGGAATTTAACCGTCACCAGGAGAAGGTTTATAAGGAGCAGATTGATATTCTGGCGGATAGGAAGCCGGATGTTTCCTTTGTGGTTGTAGACCCTCGGCAGGAACGGGACAAGTTTCTGGGAATAGATTATTTTCTGCAGCAGGTGGAGACGGGATATGTGATTCCCATGCATTTGTGGAAGCAGTATCATCTCATTGAGGAGTATCGAAGCAGGGCGGAACATGAAAAAGACCAGGCGCGCATTCTTTTGTTTGAGCAGGAGAACCAGAGTATGGTTTTGGAATGAGTACGGGGCAGGTGACGCAAAGCGGCGCGTGCCGCTGCACTAGGACGGAGGAGGAAAGAGATTATGAAGAAAATTTTAAAGTGTATGCTGGCTATGGCTATGGTGGTTATATTTTTGGGTGGAATGAAGGCGGAGGCAAAGCCTTTCAAAATTTCATCGCCTGCAAAGACGATGTATGTCAAACAGAAGATTAGGCTGAAATCGACCCCGTCGTCCATGAAGGTGAAATGGAAATCGTCCAATAAGAAAACAGCGTCGGTCTCTAAGAATGGGACAGTAACTGCTAAGAAGCCTGGTAAAGTTAAAATCTATGCAGTGTCTGCTCAAAACAGCAAGATGAAAGCAGTGTTCCAGCTCAGGGTCAAAGCGTTCCAGCAAAAAACATTATCGGCAGGCTGTTTTGTGATAAGTCCAAGCTCGTCGCCCCTGCAGTCTATTGGTAAGAAATATAAGGTATTCTGCTCGAAAAAGGAACTGGACGCATTCCTGAAGGCGGACGAGGAAAATGGAGGCAATATTTCTTATGGACTGGGACAGAATTTGAAGAAGTATAACAAGAGCTTTTTCAAAAAGAAATCCCTGTGTATCGTATATATTTCAACAGAGGGAAGCGGCAGCACGCCGGTTATGGTAGAAAGTATACAGCTTGTGCAGGATAAGAAGGGGAAGGTGACGGCAAAGCTCCGGGCAGGAATCGGACTGCAGGGACCGGATGAGATGTGGACCTGTGACATGGCATCCTATTACGCAGTGGCAGAGCTTGATAAGACGGATGCCGAGATGATACAGGGATATAAAGTGGAAAAGTTTCAGATGGTGTCGGATCCTCCGAGTGTTGACTAATGGATTTGGCGGAGGGGCTTGTTCCAGGTTTTTTGATATGTTATAATTCCTTCAGGCATTATATTTGATAGGAGGTGCGTGAGCGTGTTTTTAGCAAGTCTTTTACAGTATGTAATAAAGTTTGTTCTGTTTGCAGCAGTGGCGGTTGGAGGAATATTTCTCGGGAAGGCATTGCGCGATAGGAAAGATGCGAAGACAGCAGGACAGGTGCAGGATGATAAATAGACAGTTGGAGGAAATTTGTTGTGAAGAAGTATGGAGTAAATGAACTGCGCAGGATGTATCTGGAGTTTTTTGAGAGCAAGGAACATCTGGCGATGAAAAGCTTTTCCCTGGTGCCGCATAATGACAATAGTCTGTTGTTAATCAATGCGGGGATGGCGCCGTTAAAGCCTTATTTTACCGGGCAGGAAATTCCGCCCAAAAGGCGTGTGACTACCTGCCAGAAATGTATCCGTACCGGAGACATTGAAAATGTAGGGAAGACGGCAAGACATCTTACATTTTTTGAGATGCTGGGAAACTTTTCATTTGGGGATTATTTTAAGCATGAGGCGATTGCCTGGAGCTGGGAATTTCTGACAGAGGTTGTCGGCATGGAGCCAGAACGTCTCTATCCTTCTATTTATGGAGAGGATGATGAGGCATTTGAAATATGGACGAAGGAAGTAGGAGTTCCGGCAGAGAAAATTACACGTTTTTACAGGGATGAGAACGGCGAGTGTGATAACTTCTGGGAGCATGGTGCAGGCCCCTGCGGTCCCTGTTCTGAGATTTATTATGACCGTGGGGAAAAGTATGGCTGTGGGAAACCGGATTGTAAAGTTGGCTGCGACTGCGATCGTTTTATGGAAGTCTGGAACAATGTATTTACACAGTTTGACGGAGACGGGCATGGCAATTATGAAGAACTTGCCAATAAGAATATTGACACTGGAATGGGCTTGGAACGTCTTGCCGTTGTTGTCCAGGATGTAGATTCCGTATTTGACATTGATACGATGAAAGCAATCAGGGATAAAGTATGCGAGGTGTCTGGCAAGACCTATCAGACAGAGGAATTGGATGATGTATCCATCCGTTTGATTACGGACCATATGCGTTCTGCCACCTTTATGATTTCGGATGGAATTATGCCTTCGAATGAAGGGCGCGGATATGTGCTGCGCCGTCTGATCCGCCGTGCGGCACGGCATGGAAGGCTGTTAGGCATCCAAGGGAAATTCCTTGCGACATTGAGCGCTACCGTGATAGCAGAGAGCAAGGATGGTTATCCTGAGCTGGAGGAAAAGAAAGAATTTATTTTCAAGGTGCTGACGCAGGAAGAAGAAAAATTTGACAAGACGATTGACCAGGGGCTTAGTATCCTGTCAGAAATGCAGGAGGAGATGGCGAAGGCCGGGGAGAAAGTATTGTCCGGGGAGAATGCGTTCAAGTTATATGATACCTATGGATTTCCGATGGATCTGACACAGGAAATTTTAGAGGAAAAAGGATTCACCATTGACGAAGCCGGATTTGCTTCCTGCATGGAGGAACAGAGGAACAAGGCAAGAAATGCAAGGAAAGAGACGAATTATATGGGTGCGGATGCCACAGTCTATGATGAGATTGACCCATCCATCACCTCTGAATTTGTAGGTTATGATCGCCTTACACATAGCTCACAGATTACTGTGCTTACGACAGAGACAGAATTGACGGAGGCATTGCCTGACGGAGAGCGTGGAACCATTATTGTGGAAGAAACGCCTTTCTATGCCACGATGGGCGGACAGAATGCCGATACCGGAATTATCCGTCTGGGACAGAATGAGTTTGCGGTAGAAGATACTATTCACCTTAGAGGAGGCAGGATTGGACATGTGGGAAAAGTGATTTCCGGTATGTTTAAGGTAGGCGACACCGTGGAGCTTGCCGTGGCAGAGGAGAAACGTGCTTTGATTGGCAGGAACCACAGTGCAACCCATTTATTGCAGAAAGCGCTCCGTGAGGTTTTGGGCAGTCATGTGGAACAGCACGGTTCGGATGTAAATGCGGACAGGCTGCGTTTTGACTTTTCGCATTTTGCGGCAATGACGCCGGAGGAGATTGCCAGGACAGAGACAATCGTAAATGAAAAGATTGCGGCAGCGCTTCCAGTGGTAACGGAAGTTATGAGCCTGGATGAAGCGAAAAAGACGGGAGCCATGGCGCTGTTTGGTGAGAAATATGGAGAATCCGTCCGGGTAGTAAAGATGGGTGATTTTTCGGTGGAGCTCTGTGGTGGAACCCATGTAGGCAATACCAGCGGCATCCGTGCATTTAAGATTGTTTCAGAGTCTGGTGTGGCGGCAGGCGTGCGCCGAATTGAGGCGCTTACCTCGAAAGCGGTCTTTACCTATTATGACCGGTTGGAAGAAACATTAGCTGAGGCGGCAAGGGCTGTGAAGACCAATCCGGCAGGGCTGGTAGAGAAGCTGGAACACCTCATGGCGGATATGAAGGCCCTGCAGGCGGAGAATGAAGCGTTAAAGAGCAAGGCGGCAAAGGATGCGCTGGGAGATGTTATGGACCAGGTGGCCGAAATTTCCGGCGTAAAGCTTCTTGCGGCAAGTGTACCAGGCATAGATATGAATGGTCTGCGTGATTTGGGAGACCAGCTCAAAGACAAGCTGGGCGAAGGTGTAATCGTACTTGCATCAGAGAACGACGGTAAGGTGAACCTGGTTGCTATGGCAACACAGGGAGCTATGGATAAGGGAGCGCATGCAGGTAATCTGATAAAGGCAATCGCAGGCAAAGTTGGAGGCGGCGGCGGTGGACGTCCAAATATGGCTCAGGCAGGCGGTAAGAACCCGGCTGGCATTCCGGACGCCATAGCAGAGGCGAAGGCTGCACTGGAAGGACAGATAAAATAACAAAATTTCCCAATAAAAGTAGTTGACTTCCAGAAAAAATCTGCTATAATGAATGATAGTGCAATAAAAATGACCCAAACAGTTGAATATGCACAATACGCAACTGGAGGGAGGTTAGGTGTGAGACTATGTCAAATGTAATCGTTAAAGAAAACGAAACTTTGGATAGCGCTTTACGCAGATTCAAAAGAAACTGTGCGAAGGCTGGTATTCAGCAGGAGATTCGTAAGAGAGAGCATTACGAGAAGCCAAGCGTAAGACGTAAGAAAAAATCCGAAGCAGCTAGAAAGCGTAAATATAATTAGAAAAATATTGTGTAGAAGAATCCCGTATTTTCTGAGAAGTCGGAAAGTGCGGGATTCTTTTTTGTATCTGGTTGGATATACTTCAAATCATTTCAATATCAAATTCGATGATTCCGAGTTTTTCAAATACCAAAATCAACAGCAGAATTTCCAATGCAAAAATAAAAATTGGTGAAAATAACGTTTAACCGCATAAAAAGCCTTGCGTTTTTGTGCATTTGTGATATAATCGTGTTATCATATATTATATAATCTTAATTAGTCAAAATATATGAGGAACTATGCAGGCAAATAAAGAGGAGGATGAAAGGATGAGCAAAAGTAAACTCAAAAAACGATTTCTGACTATGTTCCTTGCGGTTGCGATGGTATTTACTTCGGTAAACCTTACACCGTTTGGTACATTTACAGCCCATGCGGCAGATCCAATTATTCCGGCAGATGATTATTACATTGTAAGCGCTATAACAGGGATGGTGCTAAACGGCGGTAATGCCTGGGGGACACATGCACTCACATCCAATTATGGACAACTTATGACGTTCAAAGTTGCCGATGCAGAACAAAATACATATCAAGTTGACAGCTATATTTTGAATAATGATGATGCCAACAAGCATTATTTGAATGGCGAATGGGTGGATGACGCATCGACAACCGTTATAAAGCTTGAATTAGCTGATGATGGTTTTTATATTATGAATGCCGATCAAAAGTATATGACAGCGCCAGCTGCAGGTGCGAACAGCACATCTGTCACACTGGAGGAGAATACATCAGATCTGGCAAAATGGCGTATTCTGACAAGACAGCAATTTATAGATGCGGCAGTGGAACAAAACAATAAGATAGCGGACGGGCAAAAGACACCGGTAGATGTTACATCTTTGATTTTTGATGCCGGTATTAACAGAAAGAACGCTCGTTATAATAAATGGAGCATGGACTATGGAGTAAGGGGCTCGTCCGGACAGGATAAGTTAGCCGAAAAAGACACGAGGGATAATTCCAAGTCTGGCAAGTGCGTGGAGTTGTATCATCATGCGTTTGATTTTTATCAAGTATTGGAAAATGTTCCCAATGGAATATATGAATTAAGTGTACAGGGCTTCTGCCGTCAGGATGCGAACTCCAAAGCTGCGGCAGAATATTACCTCAATGATACCGGCAAGGCACTTATGACGCCGGCGCAGATAGAGAGTGGAACGGCGGCAAATGATTTGACGAGTGCCCTTAATAGTTTTATTGGAGGAAAATATAAGAATGAGTTTCTGCCAGTGATGGTTAGGGATCATACCCTGAGGGTTGGTATAAAGTCCACAGATGCGGAAAACTGGGTATCCTGGAGTAGTTTTACGCTGAAACTAAAAGAATCAATGGATGATAACGAGCTGGCAGCATTTGATTTGGGAGAGGTGATTGATAAGATTGGAGAACCCGCATTAACACTTGAGTGTAAGAGGAGTATTGATGCGGCAAAAGCATTCTATGACGCATTAACACCAGAGCAGAAAGCATCCGCGGCGGTAACTGAAAAGTATACACAGCTACAAGCAAAAGAAACAGTATTTCAGGGGCTTTTGCAGGCGGAGGGCGGTCAGGCTACCTTTGATCAAGCGTGTGCAGATGAAGTAATAGCCAAGATTACAGCTATTGGTACGGTAGAGTTGACGGATGCAAGCAAAAAGAAGATTGACGAGGCGAGAGAAGCGTTTGAAGCGTTGACAGAGAGTCAGCAAGCGATGGTAACAAATAAAACAGCATTAGACGAAGCAGAAGCCGCATACAAAAGTCTCAAAGATGCGGAGGACAAGGCGGCGGCAGATGCGGTGAAAGTGAAGATTGATGCCATCGGAGAGGTTACATTTACAGTAGATTCTAGGTTAGCAATTAAAGATGCGAAAGCAGCTTTTGAAGCATTGACAGATGATCAGAAAACACTTGTGGCAGAGGAAGACAAAGCAGTCTTAACAAAGGCAGAAGCTGATTATCAGGCGCTTGAAACAGGAGCAGAGCGGAATCTGAAAGATGGTGATTATTACATTGTTAATGCTTCCACAGGCAGATGCTTAAATGCAGGGAATAGTTATCAGACGCAGGGAAGTGCCTTGACATATGGTCAATTGATGACAATTGTCGCCAAGGCAGGCAATCCTGCTTTCTATACGGTGGATACCCATTATAACAAGGGCGGCAAACACTTTTTGGGAGGCAATGGATATTTAGACAGCGCAGAAACTACATTAAGAATTGAAAAGTGTAAAAATGGTAATTTTGTGATTGTTAATGATAGCGATCAATTTCTAACAGCGCCTGCAAAGGATGCAGAGACTACGGCTGCAAGCATTACGGCTGAAAGGTCGCCGGAGTCTGAGTGGCTTATTTTAAATCACGCCCAATTTATGGAGAAAGCCTTGCAGGACGTGACAAAAGAGACCCCGATAGATGTTACATCCTTAATTTTCGATGCATGTACGGATAGATATAACGATTATCATAGCAAATGGGATAAGGCGATAATAACAGAAGGTAAGAATGCTCCGCTGGGCGGAAAAGATGCGAATCTCTGTGTGGAATTTTATATGGGAGAGGGTAATATTTCCCAGACAATCCAAAACGTTCCCAATGGCCAGTATGAATTAAGCGTACAGGGTTATTACCGTGCACAGGAACAGGACGCAGTTCCGGCAGTATATTATATCAACGATGTAGAAGAAAATTTAAAGAGTGTCTGGTCGGAGGGGAAAGAACAGCCAACCGGCGGCTGGGCATCAAAGAAAGAAACCATAGACTTTGATAAAACAGGTCTTTGTATACCGGATAGCCAGAGTAATGCCTCCGATTGCTTTACGGCAGGCGGTTACGTGAATGAGTTTATTACAGCGACTGTTACAGATCACACCTTAAAGGTTGGCATCAAGACAAAGGATGCAAAGAGCTGGGTGGTTTTCGATAAGTTTACCTTGAGGTTAAAGAACGGAGACGCCGAGTTTGCAGAGCGCGTAGTAGCTAAGATTAATGATATCGGAAAAGTATCATTAGCTCCCGAATGTAAGACAAAGATTGATGCAGCAAAAGCGGCATACGATGCATTGACGGATGCTCAGAAAGCGTTGGTTAAAGAAGAACAGTTGAAGGTATTGACAGATGCTGAAACAGAATACAACAGGCTCTGGGAGGAAGGCGGACAGGAGGCGCTTGACCGGGCAGCCGCAGATGCTGTAATCGTTAAAATTGATGCAATCGGTACAGTAGAATTTACAGATGCATCAAAAGCTAAAATAGATGAAGCTAGAGCAGCATACGAGGGATTGACAGAGGCCCAGAAAGCATTAGTTGAACAGGATGGAAAGTTAACGGTATTGACAAGTGCAGAAGCTGCGTACAAGAATCTGGGAGAGGCCGCAGATCGGGCAGCCGCAGATGGCGTAGTAGCTAAGATTAATGCAATTGGAGACGTTACCTTTACATTAGAAAGTAGATTGGCAATCAGAGCGGCAAGGGCAGCGTATGAAGCTTTAACGGATATACAGAAAGGTTTCGTAACAGCAGTACAGTTGAAGGTATTAACAGATGCAGAAGATAGATATGCAGAACTCGTAGCAGCAGGAGCAGTTCTTGATAATGGTGATTACTATATTTTAAATGCATCCACAGGCGAATATTTGAATGCCGGGAATGGTTATCAGACGCAGGCAAGTGTGCGTACCTATGGACAGTTAATGACGATCGCAGTCACAGAAGATGATAATACCTCCTATACGGTTGATTCTCATTATACAAAGGGTGGTAAGCATCATTTAGGAGAGAATGGATATTTGGATGCTCAGCCTGCTCCCATAAAGATTGAAAAGTGTGCGGGAGGTAAATATACCATTTCTAATTCCAGCGACAACTTTTTAACAGCGCCGGTAAAAGAGGAGGAAAGCACAATTGTATCTTTTACTGCTGAAAGGTCTGCGGAGTCAGAGTGGTTTATCCTGACACGTGAGGAACTGATACAGAAACTGTCAGATAAAGTAACAAAGGATAAGCCGGCAGACATTACATCACTTATTTTTGATTCAGGCATTGCCGAGTATAATGATTACTATTCAAAATGGAGTGCAAATGTCATTACTCCTGAAAAGAATGTTGTAAAAAGGGGAGATGCTGACAACCGTAACCTTGAAGTTTACCAGGGAGAGTTTGATTTCTACCAGACAATCGAGGACATTCCCAATGGTGTGTATCAGTTAAGCATACAGGGCTTTTACCGTCCAGACGGTGACAACGCTGGTTCTGCTGTTCCGCCAGTATACTATATAAATGGTACGGAAGGAAACTTTATGTCTATTGATGCTGGTGCAAGCGAGACCGAGACCAGCGGTTGGACTACAGAAAGAAATGGAGCATATGTACCCGATTCTATGGAGGATGCGTCTAAGTGCTTTAGTGCAGGTGGCTACACAAATGCTTTTATTGAAGCAACTGTTACAGACCATACTTTGAAGGTTGGCGTGAAGGCAAAAGATACAATTAGCTGGGTGCTTTGGGATAACTTTACATTAAGGCTAAAGGAACTCACTACAGAGGGCTTGACAGATGATGAAATTGCAGCACGTGTAGTGAGAATAATCAATGCTATTGGTAATGTAGAGGCCACAGAAGATTGTAAAGCTAGGATTGACGAAGCAAGAGCGGCATACGAAGAATTAACACCAGCACAGAGAGCACTCATAGCAGACGAAGATTATAAAATATTAACAGACGCGGAAGCTAAATATGATGAACTTATGGAAGAACAGCCCGCGCCCGATGAACTGAAGAATGAGTTGAAAGAGGCAATAGAGTCAGCAGAAACAGAAGCCCTGGTAGAAGAAGCTTATACAGAAACAAGCTGGCAGACATATACAGAGGCATTGAATGCGTTGCAGACATTATCAGAGAAGCAGGATGCAACGAAGAAAGAAATAGAGGAAGCGCTTAAAACATTCCAGGAAGCAAGCGACGGACTTGAAGTAAAAGAGGAGTATAAGCCCTCCGACTCCCAGAATCAGACACTGGCAACAACAATCACGGATGCCGAGAATGTCAAGGCAGGAGATTACAAAGAGGATGAAAACTGGACAGCATTCCAGAAAGCGCTTGCGAGAGCACAGGAGATT
Organism: uncultured Lachnospiraceae bacterium; assembly: GCA_948688495.1. Classification (GTDB taxonomy): domain Bacteria; phylum Bacillota; class Clostridia; order Lachnospirales; family Lachnospiraceae; genus Petralouisia. The sequence goes on from CAPQSW010000013.1 coordinate 16,305, forward strand.
AAAAACAGGCCCAATGCAACCGGAGCGCAGGTGCAGAAGGCTATGGATGATTTGAAAGCTGCCATAGCGAAGCTCACACCAGCCCAGGAGGAGGAAAAGGTAGATAAGGCGGCATTGGATAAGGCTGTCAAGGATTGCGCAGGTCTGAAAGCTGCAGACTACACGACGGATACCTGGAATGCATTTAATACAGCGCTGGAAGCAGCAAAGAAAATTTTGGGGAAGGCAGATGCAACACAGGCGGAAGTAAATGCGGCATTGGCAACACTCAATGCAAAGAAGCAGGCGCTCAAAAAGCCGATAAAGGTTAGTAGAATAAAGATTACGGCTGACTACACCAAGGTTGCAGCAGGAAAGAAGGCGATTTTGAAGGCGAATATTACACCATCCAACACCGCTAACAAGGCTGTGACCTGGAGTATTGACAAGACCGCCAAGAGTAAGAAATATGCGAGCATCAGCAGTAAGGGAGTACTGACCACGAAGAGTAAGGGTGCTGGCAAGACAGTGACTGTCACAGCTGCAGCCAAGGATGGAAGCGGTAAGAAGAGTACCATTAAAATAAAGATTATGAAGGGCGCCGTTAAGAAGGTAAGCCTGAAAGCGAAAGCAAAGAAAGTAAAAGTAGGCAAAAAATTAACCGTCAAGACAACCGTTAAGTACAGCAGTAAGAAGAAATCAGATACAAACGTGAAATTGACCTGGAAGACATCTAATAAGAAAGTTGCAACCGTTAACAGCAAGGGTGTAGTAACTGGAAAGAAAGCAGGAAAGGTAACCATCACAGCTGCTTCCACGGATGGCACGAAGAAGTCTGGAAAGATTAAGATTACGGTTGTTAAAAAGTAGCCTTCATGATTAAGTAAAAATATATAAAGGAGTGCCTCTATGGATATAATTTATCCATGGGGGCATTTCGATTTTGTAAAAATGAGCCATGATTGACAACTTATCAAAAACAAAGTATACTCTAGCTATATTATTAAAATTTAAAAGGAGCTTCCTACAGTGTGTTCAAGGAAGCTTATGAAAAAGCATTAGAGGCCAAGAATGCAACAACACAGGCAGCGGTCAATACGGCAAAGGATAATCTGGTAAATGCGCAGAGGGATTTGAAAGTTGCTACAAAGGTGATATTGAATAAGCAGACAACAACGATCACAGTTGGAAAAACAGATAGTTTGACGGCAACGGTAACGATAGAAGATGAAGATAAGAGTGTTACATGGTCAAGCTCCGATAATACAGTGGCAAGCGTAAGAAATGGCGTGGTAACTGCAGTTGCAGAAGGAACCGCCATTATCACAGCAACTGCCAAGGATGGGACAACGGCACAATGTAAAGTAACTGTTGTGAAGGCTGGCACAGGCGGAAATGAAGGCCCGGTGGGCTCTAAACCGACCTTAAAGCTGAAACAGAATAAAGTTACCCTGTATACCAGGAAACAGTCTAACAGTATTTCTATCAATGCTGAGGTGACTGGCCCCTCCAAGACAGTAAAATGGACTTCCCAAAATAAGAAAATTGCCAAGATTGTAGGCAACAAGATTGTAGCAGTGAAGGCGGGTAAAACAACTGTGACTGCTACGGCAAATAATATTACACAAAAGGTAACGGTTACTGTAAAGAATCCGACTATTTCAATGAAGCAGGGCAAGAAGAAGTTTACAAAGAGCAAGCTTACCGTTAAGAAAAAGAAAAAAGTTGTATTGACGGTTAGTGTAAAGCCCTCAAAATCCGGTATTTCTTTATCTAAATTGTCAAAGAAAGATAAGAAGGTTGCCTCTGTCACATTGAAGAAGGGCAAGCTTACGATCAAAGGAAAGGCGAAAGGAAAGCTTACGGTTACAATCAAGAGTGGAAAGGCTGCAAAGAAAATTAAAGTTACTGTGAAATAGTGATGGAAAACCAGGCTGCCCTGTGAAGATGTAAATGCTTCACAGGGCAGTTTTTCTTTCTCTGCGTTTGTGTCATATTCCTACCCTTGTCCTCATATATTTTATTTGTAAGAGGAGGACAACTTATGGAAGAAATAGTAAGCGTATTCCCAGGCACATTGCGTCCCCTGTGCCGGGCAGGATTTGCACAGGGGATAGAGCCGGAGGAAATCAGGCTGCGTATTGGGCGTCCAGTAATGGTACTGGGAAGTGGCAGGGAGTATTTCTGGAATCAGGAAAAAGTAAAATTGCAGGAGAGCAGAGAACAGAGCTATCTCTGGAGGGAAAGCGATATGAAAGAAACACTTTCCCGTATGAGTAAATATTCTATGTATGCATTGGAAGAAGAACTTCGTAACGGATTTTTTACAATCCAGGGCGGGCATCGGGTAGGCGTTGCAGGGCGGACGGTTTGTGAACAGGGGAAAGTCCTCTCTTTCCGCAATATCTGCAGCCTGAATATCCGTGTGGCGAGACAGAAAAAAGGGTGCGCAAAGGCTCTGCTTCCGTGGTTGATCCAGGGAGACAGTATTTATAATACGCTGTTGCTTTCTCCGCCGGGCGTTGGAAAAACCACGATGCTGCGTGACTGTATCCGTTTGTTGTCTGAGGGGGGCGGGCAAATGCCTGGCAAAAAGATCGGAATCGTGGATGAGCGGAGCGAGATTGCCGCCAGTTTTCTTGGGATTCCGCAGAATGACCTGGGGGACCGGGTGGATGTGCTGGACAACTGTCCAAAAGCGGAAGGAATGCGTCTTTTGCTGCGAAGTATGTCGCCGCAGATTATTGCGGTAGACGAGCTTGGAGGAAGGGAAGACTGCCTTGCGGTAGAGGAGGTACTTCACTGTGGCTGCCAGATTCTTGGAACTATGCATGCCAGGGATATCACGGAGCTTAAGGAAAAGATGTATTTATCCGAATGGCTGGGGAAGGGGTTTTTTGGGAGGTTTGTATTTCTTACGCTTAAGGAAGACGGAGCGCGTGGATTTCTTGTATATGATGGGAGGATGCAGAAATTATGTTGAAATTGGCAGGAAGTATTTTGATTGCCATAGTATCTGTCCTGTATGGGTGGAACATACAGCAGGAACTTCAGGAGCATGTAAGGCAGCTTGTGGGGATGAAGGAAATCTTTTCCATGTTGTGGGGAGAGATTTCATATACCAGGACGCCCCTAAAAGAAGCATTTCTTAAGATTGCCTCCCAGAATAAGGAGCCGTTTTCTTCTTTCTTGAAAAAGGCGGCTGAGGGTCTTGAGGAAAGTGAAGAAAGCGTAGGTTTATTTTGGGGACAACTGGTAGACAAGGAGGCGGGATGTTTCCTTCTGGATGAGGAGGAACGCAGTCTCTTAAAGAGGGCTGGAGAAAATTTTGGTTACCTGGATGGCAAAATGCAGCTAAAGAATCTGGAGCTGTACATTGAGCAGACAGAGGTATTGATCCGGAAGGCACAGGGGGAATTGAAGGATAAAAAAAGGGTGTCAGGGGCGCTGAGTGTAATGTGCGGTCTGTTTCTGATTATTCTCTTGGTATAGGGGGGACATATGAGTATAAGTTTAATTTTTAAGATTGCGGCTGTAGGGATATTGGTTACGGTATTAAGCCAGGTGTTAAAACACAGTGGAAGGGAGGAACATGCGTTTCTTACCAGCCTTGCAGGGCTTTTGATTGTGTTGTTTTGGATTGTGCCGTATGTCTATGAGCTGTTTGAGACGATGAGAAACCTGTTTGCGCTGTAACGGAGGGATTCATGGATATTATTAAGATTGCAATTCTGGGAATCGTGGGGGCGCTGCTTGGAATCATGCTGAAAGGTCAAAAAAAAGAGTACGAGCTTTTTGTGACGCTGGGGGTGTCTCTGTGTATCTTTTATTTTATTGTCACAAAGCTTCAGCTTGTCGTATCTGTCATCAACCGTATGCAGGATTACGTAAATCTTGATACCAGTTACATAGCCATTCTGATCAAAATGATTGGAATTACCTATGTGTCGGAGTTTTCTGCAAATCTTTGCAAGGATGCAGGTTATCAGGCGGTGGCAGGGCAGATTGAGATGTTTGGTAAGCTTTCCATACTGGCTATCAGCATGCCGGTGATTTTAGTATTATTGGAGACAATCGGAGAATTTCTCGTATCATAGGAGACTGCTTCTCATTTTCTGTCGTGCAAAAAATATGAGTGTCTTGTGAAGGGGGGAAGAACATGAATCTGAAAAGCGGGCGGAGGGGCTTTAAAAAGACGGGGGTTAAAGTTTTTGTATCAATGGTATCCTGCCTGTGGGCTGCTGCTTTAAGCGTACAGGCAGCTGACGACACACTGCACAGCACAAGTATACAGGCTGACGAATATGTACAGACTGATGAATTGGATCGAAGCGATGTCACACAGCAGATGGAGGAAACCATAGACAGTTATATGGATGAGCTGGATTTTTCAGATATAGATAAAATGTTAAGCCAACAGGGAAGTACAGACAGCCTTGATTTCCGGGAACTGGTGGACAGGATGCTGGCGGGGGAGGAGATTGAAAAGGGCTGGCTTCTGAAGAAAATATTTTCAGCCGTTTTTTCAGAGGTGCAGGAGTTTCGTGGAACATTGATTCAAATAGTGATATTATGCATTGTATTTGCCATCCTCTATAATTTTGCCAATGTATTTGAAAATCCGGCAGTGACGGAAATCAGTTTCTATATGGTGTATATTCTTCTTCTGGTGCTGCTGATGAAATCATTTTTTGTAGTGCGCGATGTTTCAGTTACAGCAATTTCCCAGGTACTCATGTTTTTAAAGGTGATGATTCCGACTTTTACAGCAAGCATGGTATTTTCCGGCCATATTACTACGGCGGCCATGTTTTATGATTTGACATTCCTTTTGATTTATGGCATGGAGTGGGTGATGCAGTATTTCATTATTCCAGGCATCCAGATTTATGTGGTGTTGGAGCTTATGAATCATCTTACAGGAGAAGATATGCTCTCAAGAATGACAGCGCTTATCAAATCAGGGATTTTATGGACAGTCAAGTTTCTTTTTACAATTGTGATTGGGATTAATGTGGTGCAGAATCTTCTGACGCCTGTGATTGATACTTTTAAATCAGGAATAATTGCCAAGACTGCCGGGATGATGCCTGGGCTTGGAACTTCGATCAATGCTGTCACAGAGATTATGGTGGGCTCCGGCATTGTCATTAAAAATGGCATTGGTATGGCGGCGGTTGTAATCCTCTTAATCCTGTGTGCAGGACCGCTCATTAAGGTATGGGTTATGGCATTTTTATACAAGCTTCTGGCGGCAATGATGCAGCCTGCAGCGGATAAGCGGATGATTGGATGCATTGCTGGGGCTGGCGAGGGAGGCAGTCTTTTGAGCAAAGTTGTTGTAACGACAACGGTAATGTTTCTGGTGACGATTGCTATGATTACGGCGGCGACAACGTTTCATAGATAAGAGGAGGAAGGCAAATGCGAAGCATTTCTATCAAGCCTTCCGACGATATGGCAGGTGACGCATTGCGGAGCGTGGCGAAACCCGGGAGGAAGGCAAATGCGATACCAATTTAACGAGGAGGGAATATGAGCTATATTTATACCTGGGTAAAAAATCTCGTATGTTTTTATCTGCTGCTGACAGTTGTTTTGCATTTATTGCCCCAGAAAAGTTACCAGAAGTATGTGCGTTTCTTTGCCGGGATGCTGCTGACGATTCTGGTTGTGTCTCCGGTCCTTTCACTGATGGGAAGTGAGGAGGCGCTGAGGACGAAAATCAGCCAGGCAGAAATTTTTCAGGATTTGGATAATATAAAATTAGATACAGAGCATCTTGAAATGGCACAGAAGGAAATATATCTTAGGGAATACGAAAATGCCCTGGAAATGGATGTCGGGCGGATTGTGGAGCAAAAACAGCTTGTACCTAAGGAGGTTAGGGTACGGCTAAGTAAAGACTATGAGGTGGAATCGATTGAAATGACTGTGGCATTTGGTGAGGATGACAGCATGTTTATGCAAAAAGCATTTTATGAGAATGACAGCACAGAATATCCCAAAGTGTATGAGCTCAAGCAGAATTTGATGGAGTATTACAGGCTGGATGAGAGTCAGATCAGCATTGCGATTGTGTGAGGAGAGAAAAAGATGAAAAAAGAAAGGATTTTTCTGAACAAAATAAAAAAGATTCCAAAAAACCAGCTTTTGATTGGCGGGCTTGCTGGAATTTTGCTGCTGGTAATTGCAATTCCGGTTGAAAAAAAAGCGGAGTCCACAGAGCAGGCGGAGCAGACATTAGAGCAGACAGCAGATGAAAGTGTGGGGGATTATGCAAAGAGGATGGAGCGCAGACTGGGAGAGATTCTTGAGGATATGGAAAGCGTGGGGAAGGTAAAGGTAATGATAACCCTGAAAGACGGGGGGAAGCAGATGGTGGAAAAGGACAGAAGCCAAAGCAGTGAAAATACGCAGGAACAGGATGGAAGCACGGTACGGACAAGTACGCAGCAGCAGTCCCAGGAGGAGACCGTCTATTCTGGTGGAGGCGAAAACGGCGGAGAGCCCTTTGTAACACGGGAGATGCTGCCGGATGTGGAGGGTATACTTGTTGTAGCTGAGGGGGGTGGAAATGCACAGGTGGCAAAAAATATTTCTGACGCAGTTTTAGCATTATTTCCAGTGGAAGTACATAAAATTAAGGTAGTAAAGATGAATTGACAGGAGGGTATCATTGTGAAGAAAGTTTTCAAGAAGAATCAGATTATCATTACGGCTTTAGCGCTTATGATTGCTGTCGCAGGCTATTTGCAATATACGGGAAGTCAAAGCGACAGTGATTTGGCGCAGGAGGCAAGTGCAGACACAAATGAGAGTACATATGAGATTTCTGACGAGGATATGTATAATGCAGAAGATATTTTCACAGATACGGAGGACAGTGTACAGACAGAGGCAGGGACGGATACATTGGGTGTTAGGACCGGGGAAGAAACTGCAAATGCACAGAATACAGATGCAGAGAATCCGGGTGAGGCAGTTCTCACAAGCAGCGCTGTCAACAATGTGGACTTTGTGTCCGAGGTGAAGCTAAACCGTGAGCAGATTCGTTCCCAGAACAAGGCATCCTTACTGGAGTTGATTAACAATGTGAATATTACGGAAGAACAGAAACAGGATGCGGTAAACGCTATGGTTGCCATGACGGATATTGCAGAGCGTGAGGCGGCTGCAGAGATGCTTCTCGAGGCAAAAGGTTTTACAGACGTGGTGGTCAGTATCACAGATGGCAATGCGGATGTTGTGCTGAATATGGGAGAGGTTACGGACGCAAAGCGTGCGCAGGTGGAAGATATTGTAAAACGCAAAACAAATGTTGAGGCTCAGAACATTGTTATCACACCAATTCAGGGAAATGCGGATACGGGGGCAGACAATGGAAACGGAGGATCCGGTACAGAGGAATCGGCCGGAGGAGAGAATGCGGCAGACACAGGCGCAGGAGATGGAAATGCGCCTGCAGATGGTGCGGAGGATAACGGGGCTACAAGCTAGGAGCTGGATGGTGGGAAAACCCTGGATAAGACAGGAGAAATTGTAAATCACCTGTTTTGTTCGGGGTTTTTCATATAAAAATTTTGGGTCCTCAAATTTCAAAAAAACTTGACAAAGAACAAATGTTCTTATATAATAAAAACAAATACTACTATTTTTTCTGCTATGTGTTATAATTGTTTTTGAAAAATGGTTTGACGCAAATAGAGACATGTGATAGAATTTAAAACTATGTTTGAGGAGATAAGTATAATGAATTGGCAGATATGCTTGCAAAAGAAGCTCTTAGAATAAAATACATGGGTAGTATAAATAAGGAGGAGAAACTAATGGCAAAAAAAGGAGTGTTTATTGACCGTGATAAGATTGTAGAATTGATTAGGGAAGCGGGAAGCCGGCAATGGGAAGATTTTACGGCAAATGAGCTTACGCAGGTGGGTAAGGCGCAGAGATGCGTTATGAGTGCTGGTGGGAAAGAGGCCATGCTGAATTTATTTTTTAATAATGATGGGACAACAACGATTACTCCTACGGGTAAGAATACAGATATATCATCAGTGATTAAAGCAATATTGGAAGAACAGTGTGAATTTTCAAGTTTAGCCGAGGGAAAGTCATATCCTATAAGAAATCTGCCGCAAGAATGGGCAGAAAAGATTGTACAGTATTTATCATCTCTGGAAAATGTAAGTGTAGAGGAATGCGCTATAAATACTGTACCAGTACATAGAACATATGTATTTACCAGTAATATAGGAGATAGGCTGACAATCAATGTTTATGAGACCGGAACATTAACGCTGCAGGGCAAACCGGCATATTTATATGGAGAGGCAATCTCTTTTTTGTCATACTGTAAGGATGTGTCTGTGGATGATATTGTAGATAGTATCAATAGCTTCCATGATGTCAATGTAAAGACAAGCGAAGTAAGAAATGATATGGAAGTACTTATGCCAAGAGCATATGGAAAGATTGATGAGACGATTTTGAAGTTGCTTTCTCCGTCTCTTTCACTGAGGAAAGTGAATATTGAGTTAGAAGATTATTCGTGCTATGCATTTCCTGCACTTAGGGCTTTGGAGGGATATATCAAATATTTGTTTGGTTTAAAGAAGGTTAAAGTTGGACATACTTTTGGCGAAGTATTTGAGCGCGAAAGTCTAAAATCCAATATTGCGATGAAAATCGGCAATGAGACATTCCAGAGAGAACTGGAAAGATTATATGGGTATTTTAAAGGGAGTAGGCACGTTACTTTTCACACAGAGCAGACCCTGATAAGTACTACAATAATTGAGGATAAACATGAAGCTGATGAAATTATCAATACGGTTATTAATTTGATAGAGTCTTCGTATGCGAATATAAGTGAGTGATTATAGAAAGGAGGTTTGTTATGAAGGATAATTTTGAGGTATTAAAATTAGATAATGAGCCTTATGATTTTCTGATTATTGCAACATCCTATGAAAATCCTTTGGGTTGTATGGATGAAATAGGGAAAGAGATACAGATGCAGAAAGCGAAGTTACTTTTTGATTTGACGTTGATAAATGGGGTAAGTAAGAACAGATATATTAAGTGTGAGTATGAAGCCGAGCGAAATCAGCTACAGCCATGTGCAATTGTGGAGAGTGTTGACGATGCTATTAAAAAAATCAGTCAAAATTATTTTGCAAAGAATCAGGAGATAGTGAAAAAGAGTGTTATTTCAAATGCATTGAAATATCTGTTGACATCTGGTATGGTGTAAGCCCAAGCCTCTGAATAGTAAGTTCAGGGGCTTGATTTTAAGATGTCTGAAAGTGTTTGGAACTTCAAATATATTTGACAAGGACAAAAAAGAAAGATATACTGAAATCAAATAGGTACCAAGGAGGAGATTTCATGAAGTGTCCATATTGCAGCAGCGACAACACAAGGGTCATTGATTCCAGACCGGCAGATGACAACAATGCCATCAGACGCAGACGGCTCTGTGATGATTGTGGGAAACGTTTTACTACATATGAGAAGGTTGAGACGATTCCATTGATTGTTATCAAGAAAGATGACAACAGGGAACAGTATGACCGTTCGAAGATAGAAGCCGGAATCTTGCGTGCCTGTCATAAGCGGCCGGTGTCAGCGGTGCAGATTGGTCATCTGGTCAATGCAGTGGAGGTTGATATTTTTAACAGGGAGGAGAAGGAAGTTTCCAGCTCTGAAATTGGAGAGATAGTCATGAACCGCCTTCAGAAATTAGACCCAGTGGCATATGTGCGATTTGCGTCTGTATATCGGGAATTTAAAGATGTGAATACCTTTATGGACGAAATAAAAAAGATATTGGATAATTGACAATAATATTGTTGCGGGAGATTGGGACATGTTAGAGAATTTTTATCCTGATGAATATCTGGATTCAGCCTACGAAATTGAATTTGACCGCTTATATGAAGAAGGATACCGTGGGATTATTTTTGATGTGGATAATACGCTGGTGCCCCATGGCGCGCCGGCAGACGCGCGTGCCAAACGGTTATTTGCTCATTTGAAGAAGTTGGGGTATCAGTGTTGCCTTCTGTCGAACAACAAGGAACCGAGAGTAAAGATGTTCAATGATGTTGTTAAGGTGCTGTATATTTTTAAAGCGGGGAAACCCAAAGTTTCCGGCTATCGGCAGGCGATGGAGCTGATGGGGACAAACGAGCGTAATACTTTATTTGTGGGTGATCAGATTTTTACAGATGTGTACGGTGCCAACCGTGCTGGGATAAGGACTATCCTGACGAAGCCCATCCATCCCAAAGAAGAGATTCAGATTGTACTCAAGCGTTATCTGGAAAAGATTGTATTGTTTTTTTATCGTCGTAAAAAGCAAATTGGAGCAAAATAAAAGGAGGAAAGAGAATGAAAATAGCAATTGGAAATGACCATACCTCAGTAGATTTGAAAATGGAAGTAATGGAGTATGTAAAAAGCCTTGGACATGAGGTGGTGAACCTGGGTACAGACAGCACAGAGAGCTGCCACTATCCTGTATATGGGGAGAAAGTTGGACGTGCAGTTGCCGCAGGGGAGGTAGATTGCGGAATCCTCATCTGTGGTACCGGGGTCGGTATTTCCCTGGCAGCCAACAAGATCAAAGGTATACGTTGTGGCGTCTGCTCAGATACGACGACGGCGCATCTGATTAAGGAGCATAACAATGCAAACATCATTGCATTTGGTGCACGGATTGTGGGGAATGAGCAGGCAAAGGACATTGTAAAGGCATATTTAGAGGCAGAGTTTATGGGAGGCAGGCATCAGACCAGGGTTGACATGATTCATGAGATTGAAGAAAAAGGTTGAAAATTCTTCCAATTTAGTATAGAATGGAACAAGTGTGAGGACAGGATATGTCCAAGCGTAGTTTAGTTTAAGGAGGAAATTCTGATGATTTCAGCAGGAGATTTTAGAAATGGCATTACAATCGAATTAGATAATAATATTTATCAGATTATTGAATTTCAGCATGTAAAACCGGGAAAGGGTGCAGCTTTTGTCAGAACTAAATTAAAGAACATTAAAAATGGTGGTGTCGTTGAAAAAACATTCCGTCCGACGGAGAAATGTCCACAGGCAAGGATTGACAGGGCGGACATGCAGTATTTATATTCTGATGGGGATTTATTCCACTTCATGGATGTTGAGACTTATGAGCAGATTGCATTGGATGCAGAGGCAATTGGCGATGCGCTCAAATTTGTGAAAGAGAATGAGATGGTAAAGATGTGCTCTCATAATGGCAATGTATTTGCAGTTGAGCCGCCATTATTTGTTGAATTGAAGATTACAGACACGGAGCCGGGATTCAAGGGGGATACAGCAACCGGAGCAACGAAGCCAGCGGTTGTAGAGACAGGCGCAACGGTATATGTACCTCTGTTCGTGGAACAAGAGGATGTAATAAAGATTGATACAAGAACGGGAGAGTATCTCTCAAGAGTTTAAATACCGAAGTAATAAGATTAAACGAAAGCTTCCGATGAGCAGGGCAGGAATTTGCCTGGTTTGTCGGAAGCTTTTTGCATGATAGGAAAGACCTTGTTACGCTTTTCTACAGTTTCGCAAGGAATCACTTGTAGGAATTATGTTTTTGTATTATTATGTTAGAAACAATATAAAACAGCCATGCTATGAGTGAGTTTTTGCATTAATGATTTCAAGGAGGGTACAAACTATGGGTAAACCAACATTGGTAATTATGGCAGCGGGAATGGGAAGTCGTTACGGCGGGTTAAAGCAGATTGATCCGGTGGATGAACAGGGACATATTATAATGGATTTTTCCATTTATGATGCTATGGCGGCAGGATTTGAGAAGATTGTATTTATTATAAAAAAGGCGAATGAGGATGTATTTAAAGAAAGTATTGGCAATCGAATTTCTAAAAAAATTCAGGTGGAATATGTGTATCAGGAGCTTGAAAAGATTCCGGAAGGCTTTTCGGTACCGCAGGGCAGGGAGAAACCTTTTGGAACAGGTCATGCGATTCTCTGTTGTAAGGACGTGCTGGATGGGCCCTTTGTGGTAATCAATGCAGACGACTATTATGGCAGACATGCGTACGGGGCAGTTTATGAGTATTTGGTAAACCATCAGGATGACGAAAAATACCGTTATGCCATGGTGGGATATGCTTTAAAAAATACGCTGACAGAGCATGGACATGTGGCAAGAGGAATCTGTAAGACCGATGGAGGAGGATTCCTGGAGGAGATAGAGGAACGCACGCATATCGAGAAGCGTGGAGAGGGCGCTGCTTTTACTGAAGATGATGGACTTAACTGGACAGATATTCCTATGGACAGCCTTGTATCCATGAACATGTGGGGCTTTTCCAGGAGTATTTTAAAAGAATTGGAAGTTGGTTTTACAGAGTTTCTCAAAAATGAGCTGCCAGGGAATCCTTTGAAAGCAGAATATTATCTTCCTACAGCGGTGGGCGGCCTGCTCCGAGAGGGGAAAGCCAGCGTTCAGGTACTTACTTCCCGGGATAAGTGGTATGGTGTCACTTATAAAGAAGACAAGCAAATGGTAGTGGACGCAATTGCGGGACTAAAGAAACAGGGATTGTACCCGGAGGAGTTTTAAAGGAAAACAGCGTTACAGTGAGAAACTAGATAAGAGCAGCAGATGTCTGGAGGGATTTTTGGATGAAGGCAGAGTTATTAGATCGTGCGAAAGATGCAGTTCACCACTTTTGTATAGAGAAAGAGACGGGAGCGGTCTGCCCTTGGGGGAGTGGTCACATTAATGATACATTTCTGGTTGAGGGGGACACCAGATATATTCTTCAGCGTATGAACAGGAGCATATTTGCAAATCCTTTACAGGTAATGGAAAATATCGTGGGTGTTACCAGTTTTCTGAAAGAGAAAATCAGAAGTTCTGGGGGAGATGAAATTCGCCAGACGCTTACGGTTATTCTCAGCGAGGATGGGAAATCAGTGTATCAGGATGCTTTTGAAGACTGTTGGCGTATGTATTATATGATTGAGGACGCCGTATGCTATAATCAGGTGCAGACAGAACAGGATTTTTATGAGGCTGCAAAAGCATTTGGCGATTTTGGACGACTGTTGTCGGATTATCCGGCAGAGACGCTCCATGAGACCATTCCTGGATTTCATGATACGCGGGCACGCTATGAAGCTTTCCAGCGCGCAGTAGAGGAGGATGTCTGTGGACGGGCTGGGAATGTCAGGGAGGAAATCTCTTTTTTTCAGGAGCGTAAAGATATTACCAGCGTGCTGGGGCAGATGCAGGCAGAGGGAAAGCTGCCTCTGCGTGTGACGCATAATGACACGAAGCTTAACAATATTATGATTGACAAAATGACAGGAAAGGGAATTTGTGTGATAGATTTGGATACCGTGATGCCTGGACTTGCCGTTCATGATTTTGGGGATTCCATTCGGTTTGGGGCCAATACCGGTGCAGAGGATGAAACGGATTTGTCTAAGGTCAGCTTAGATTTACATTTGTTTGATTTATATACCAAAGGATTTCTGGAGGGCAGTCAGGGAAGCCTGACGGATCTGGAGATTGCCATGCTGCCGATGGGGGCGAAGGTTATGACATACGAGTGCGGCATACGTTTCCTTATGGATTACCTTCAGGGTGATATTTATTTTAAAATTCACAGAGAAGGACATAATCTGGACAGATGCCGGACCCAGATGAAGCTGGTAGCCGATATGGAGAAAAAGTGGGAGCAGATGAAGGAGATTGTAGCGAGATACAGATGATTTTAGTAAAATATATGGTAAAATAAAAGGTAAAGAAAACGGTATTTACTAAATAAAGGAAGTGTGTTATACTGAATCCAACAAAGAAAGCTGCAGTCATGTTACTGGGCTTTGGGAAAGAAAGTACTACATTATGATATTAGGAGGTAAAAAATATGGCAATATTAGTGACGGGTGGGGCAGGATATATTGGAAGCCACACATGTATTGAATTGATTCATGCAGGATATGATGTGGTCGTGGTAGATAATCTGGTAAATTCAAGTGAAGAAGCGGTAAAGAGGGTAGAGAAGATTACAGAAGCGAAAGTTCCATTTTATCAGGTGGATATACTCGATGCGCCTGCATTGGAGCAGGTTTTTGAGAAAGAAAAGATTGACAGTGTCATTCATTTTGCAGGATTGAAAGCCGTAGGGGAATCTGTGCAGAAGCCTTTGGAATATTATCACAACAATATTACCGGCACACTGATTTTATGCGACGTAATGCGTAAGCATGGCGTGAAGAATATTATCTTCTCTTCTTCTGCCACAGTATACGGAGACCCGGCAATTATTCCTATTACTGAGGAGTGCCCGAAGGGGCAGATTACCAATCCCTATGGACAGACCAAGGGTATGTTAGAGCAGATTCTGACAGATTTCCATGTGGCAGATCCAGAGTGGAATGTTGTGCTTCTTCGTTATTTTAATCCAATCGGGGCACATGAGAGCGGAATTATCGGAGAAGATCCGAAAGGAATTCCCAATAATCTTGTTCCTTATATCGCACAGGTTGCAGTTGGCAAGCTGGAACGTCTGGGTGTATTTGGTGATGATTATGATACGCCTGACGGCACGGGTGTCCGTGATTATATCCATGTTGTAGACTTGGCGAAGGGACATGTGAAGGCATTAAAGAAAATTGAGGATAAATCAGGTGTGACCATTTATAATCTTGGAACAGGAAAGGGTTACAGCGTGCTGGATGTAGTGAAGGCGTATGAAAAGGCATGCGGTAAGCCCATTCCTTATGAGATCAAGCCAAGAAGGGCAGGAGACATCGCAACCTGTTACTCGGATGCATCCAAAGCGAAGGCAGAGCTGGGATGGGAAGCAGAGTTTGACATAGACAGAATGTGTGCGGATTCCTGGAGATGGCAGAGCATGAATCCGGATGGTTACCGCAGTTAATATAGAGTAAGAGGGATAAGCCGAGGCGATAGCAGACGGCAGGAAATGGGGCTGTTACACGAATTTTGTAGTGTAACAGCCCCATTATTCTGCATGGTCACATTATATCCGTCCTGCTGCGACAAGTTTTTTGCGTTTTGTGATATAGCGAACAGTCGTTTCTCGTGTGTGTGGATCCGTTGCATACTGTTTAAAGGTATCACGGTCTGCTTTTAGACGTACATCCATAGTTTTCATAATGTCAGCGATATGCATTGTTTTTTGAAATTTTGATTCGGAGAAATCAATCCTCTGGTTATTGGAAAACAGGACAACGACAGGCTGCGCATAATTATTCTGATTCTCAGCAATGACAATCCCCTTCTGTCCGTTAGAAAATTCTACGCACTTGCCACCGGGGAGGATGTGGATACTTTGAATCAGGGCTGTTACAAATGGAGCGGGATAATGGTCTGTATGTTTTCGAAGAAACCGCACGGCAGTAAGTTCAGATACTGGTTCCTTATCTAAATGCATGGAAGTCATTTCATCAAATATGCTCGCTACATGCAGGACATGGGTTCCGTTTTTCCAACGGATATTTTTCGGCATTGCAGAAGAAACGCTTTGTGGAAGACGTGCCATCTGTCCGACTATTTTTAAGGTCAGCTCTGGAAATTTATAGTCGTTGTAATCAGGGTGCAGCATCTGATATCCTTTTTCCAGATAGCCGCGAATCATCCGGTGTTCATCCGGGGATAAAAGGTTTTCACCTTTTTCTGAAATTTCTTCTGGCACTAAAAGCCGTCCGACATCGTAAAGCAGTGCTGCACATACGATGGCAAGCTGCTCGGGGTAAGCATAGTGAAGTTTGTTTACCATCATAGAGGCGAGGATTGCTGTGTTTAAGCAGTGCTTATACAGGTAGTCGCCATTACTGCGCAGTGTAGAGGCGAAATTCAGTTTATTTTCGGAGCTGCCAAATTTTCGCAGGATTTCCTGTGCCATTGGCTTTATATTCTGCGGCTTCATATTATTCAAGAGCAGCGTCAGGTCATCCTTCAGGCGGAATGTGGAGACAGTAAGAAAGCGTTCCAGTTCCGCGTCTTCCTCAGAAAAGGGGGGAACTGGCTCCGCCGGCTCTAAAATATAAAGTCCCCACAGACCAAATTTGCCAATGCTGGAAATACCCTGGGGGGTCAGGCGCGTGTCGCGCTCGTAGAGCATGACACCGTTTTTATTGTAAATAGGGCGTGCAAGACGCATTCCCGGACGCACATGATTGATTTTTATATATTGCACAAAAACACCTCCATAATCGTAACCATTTTATAATATCAAATAAAAAACAAATGTTCGTTTCTCTTGCATATCATAAAACTATCTGTTATTATGGTTATCGGATAAAGTTGTTTTTATATTTATAGAAAAAACTCGCAGGTTTTTCCTTTTCTCTGCAACCAAAACGTTTTTTTGACGGGATGTATAGTGAAGGCATTGCATGGTCATGGTGTCATCGAAGGATGGAAGGAGAACATATGATGCAGGATGAGCAGATTGTCGCATTATTTTGGCAGAGGGATGAAAGGGCGATTCGGGAGACAGAGAAGAAATACCGGCGTTATCTTTTGAAAATTGCTTACCAGATTCTTGCCGATCATTGTGACAGCGAGGAAAGCGTAAACGATACATATTTAAAAGCATGGGAGTCTATGCCGCCTCATAAGCCGAAGGCGCTTTCCGTCTATCTGGGCAGGATTACCCGGCAGACTGCCATTGACATTTACCGCAGAAGGCACAGGAAGAAACGGCAGGCGTCAGAATACGCACGGTCGCTGTCTGAACTGGAGGAATGTGTTTCTGGCGGGAATGCGACAGAGCAGAATATCGACCTTTTTCTACTGGAAGAAGCCATTCATAAATACCTTGGCCAATTGTCTTTAGAGGCCCGCACCATGTTTGTGGGCAGATACTATTATATGGATTCTGTCAGGGAGGTTGCAGCATATTACAATATGAGCGAGTCAAAAGCGAAAAGCATGCTGTACAGAACCCGCGCAGGATTGAGGGCTCATTTGGAAAGGGAAGGATTTACAGTATGAAAAGCGAACATATCAGCGACGCGTTACAAATGCTGCCGGATGAAATTCTGCAGGAAACACAGCGGGTCCGCAGCAGAAAGAAAAGAATAAACGGAATCCGGAGGAAATGGCTGGCGGCTGTTGCAGTCCTTGTTTTGGTGGTTTCGGGGTCATGGCTGTTTTTACAAATTTTTACGGAGAATGACGCGAAAGAGCTGCCCGTACTTACGGTGAGCCGGGAGTGTAGAGGCGGGGATATGGGGAGTTTTGAGTGCTTTATGGCTTATGATATTTCAGAACAGGTGAATGGCAACCCGTGGACGAAGGGGGCGGATATTTCTGCTTTGCCGGTATACCGTACACCTTTGGATTTGGAAGCCTATGAGACAAAGGGCGAGGTATATGGCGGTGATCTTGGCAGGATGGAGTCTGTTTTGCGTGATACTGCTGTCAGGCTGGGACAGGACGGGGACACGGTTGAAATTGAAAAGAGAAAAGGCCTGTATTATCTGGACGCGTATCTTACGACAGAAAAGGATGGAATATCCATTGAAGTGGGACATGACCTGACAGCCCATATAGAATTTGAACCGCCAGTATCCATCCAGGAGGAATATCATTTTGATTACAATTCTTCTTATGAAGAATTGCAAACAGTAGCGGAATATCTCAAAGAGGAGTATAATGTTCTCATCGGAATGAGGTATCCACAGACAAACATCGACGGCGGTAATTATGATTACGATAAACATCAGTCCTATCAGTTGGAATTTTATGATGGGAGTGGAGATCTTGTGAATCAGATTATCAATTATAATTTTAACAAAGTAGCATTTTACAGCAGTGAAAATAAGCTGTGGCTGATGCGCATATTCCAGCCGGATTTATCACAGAGGGTCGGGGAGTATCCGATTATAAGCCCCAATGAGGCGGAAGAATATCTGCTCCGGGGGGACTATGTTACGTCCGTACCGTATGAAATACCAGGGCGGGAATACGTGAAAAAGGTGGAGCTTGTATACCAGACACAGGTGTGGGAGCAATATTATATGCCGTATTATAAATTTTACGTGGAACTGCCCGAGGAACAGGAAGATGGGATGAAGACATATGGAATTTATTATGTGAATGCTTTGGATAGACAATATCTTTCCTATCAGGATGAGGCACGTTTTAATTAGGTACAAATAAGCGCAGAGAAAGATGTTTTCAGGAGGCGATAAGGAATGAAGAAAACATTCATAAAGGGACTGGCAGTATTTCTGTCATTGGGCATGTTGTCCCCGGTGGCCGTTTTTGCGACGCAGGAAAAGATTGACCGGGTACAGGACGAGATTCAGGACTTACAACAGCAGAAGAATGAGGCGCAGCAGAAGGCAGACAGCTTGTCCGAAGAAGCCGGAGGACTTGAAGGAGATCTTGCAGCTTTCAATGAAAAGCTGACAAGGATTACGGAGGAACTGAATACAACGGAACAGCAGCTTGAAAGTACCCGGCAAAGCCTGGAGCAGACAAAGAAGGATCTGGGAAAAGCGCAGAGAGAAGAAAGGACCCAGTACACGGCCATGAAGAAGCGTATCCGTTTCATGTATGAGATGGACAGGACAAGTATGATAGAGGTATTGCTGAGCGCCAGGGATTTTGCGGATTTTTTGAATAAGGCCGAGTATATTTCCAGCATATATGAATATGACCGGCAGATGCTGGAGGAATACAGGGCTACCAAGATAATGATTGCTGCAAAGAAGGAAGAACTTGCAGGGCAGGAGGCTTCCCTTGCCAGCCTCAAAGAGCAGCAGGAGGCAAAGCAGCAGGAGGTGGCGGAGCTGGTCTCTGATACATCACAGCATTTAAACGCCGCGAGGGAGCAGCTTGCCGCCGCTAAGGCAGATGCGGCCGTATATGCACAGAAGTTAGAGAAGCAGATAGCATATGAGCAGGAGCTTGAGGCGCAGAAGGCGGAAGAAGACGCCAGGCGTATGGAGGAAATTAAGCGGCAGGAGGAGGAAGCCAGGAAACAGAAAGAAAAAGAGCAGAAAGCACAGAAAGGTGGAAATAGCGGAGGTTCCGGAAATAACGGAGGTTCCGGCGGCAAAGCGCCTGTTTCCAATGCATCGGATCTCTCCATGCTGGCAGCAATCATTCAGTGTGAAGCGGGAACTACGGATTATGACGGGATGCTTGCCGTCGGCAGTGTGGTGATGAACCGTGTAAACAGCTCAAGTTTTCCTAATACGGTGGCGGGCGTCATATACCAGTCCGGTCAGTTTTCGCCGGTTGCAAGCGGAAGGTTTGCCTCTGTTCTTGCAGCAGGGGCTAACGCAACGTGTGCGAAAGCGGCAGGAGAAGTTTTGGGCGGCAGGATTACCGTGAACTGCCTGTATTTTAGGAGCAATAATGGAAGCATTCAGGGAACGGTTATCGGGGGAAATGTTTTTTATTAATTCTTGCAATTTGCGTCAAAATGTGCTAGGATATTTTTATCGAGGGCTGAAAACATAGGAAAGACAAGTATTTGGAAAATTATCTTGCACATTTGACGGCAAGTAAGGGTGTTATCAAACCTGTTTTCCTTTTTTTTGGTCAAAGATTGTTAAAAAAATAACACTCTTTACATACCAAATGATTGGCAATAAGAACGTTTTCAGGATCCAACCAGTCCGGCTTGCCGGACGATTATAAAAAATATAAAAGGAGACGAAGAAAATGGCAAAAAAAGTTGTTTTAGCAGGCGCATGCCGTACCGCAATTGGAACTATGGGTGGAGGACTCAGTACAACTCCGGCACCAGTACTTGGTTCTATCGTAATCAAAGAAGCATTGAGCAGAGCTGGTGTTCCAGCAGATAAGGTAGACCATGTGTATATGGGTTGTGTAATTCAGGCAGGTCTCGGACAGAATGTGGCACGTCAGGCTTCCATCAAAGCAGGTCTTCCGATTGAGACACCGGCAGTTACCGTGAACGTAGTATGTGGTTCCGGTTTGAACTGTGTCAATATGGCAGCTCAGATGATTCAGGCAGGAGATGCTGATATTGTTGTTGCAGGCGGTATGGAGAATATGTCTATGGCTCCTTATGCAGCTATGCAGGGTCGTTATGGATATAGAATGAACAATGCTACCCTGGTAGATACTATGGTAAACGATGCATTGTGGGATGCATTCAACCAGTACCATATGGGAATTACCGCTGAGAACGTGGCAGAGAAATGGGGACTTACCAGAGAACAACTGGATGAGTTTGCAGCATCTTCCCAGCAGAAATGCGAGAAAGCCATGGCAGACGGCAAGTTCAAGGATGAGATTGTACCGGTAGAAGTTCAGCAGAAGAAAAAGACTGTAATTGTAGACACAGACGAAGGCCCGCGTCCGGGAACAACAGCAGAAAGCATTGCAAAATTACGTCCTGCATTTAAGAAAGACGGAATTGTTACCGCAGCAAATGCTTCCGGTATCAATGACGGTGCAGCAGCAATCGTTGTTATGAGTGAAGAAAAGGCACAGGAATTAGGCGTAAAACCGATGGCAACATTTGTAGCAGGCGCACTTGGCGGCGTAGATCCTTCTATTATGGGTGTTGGACCTGTAGCTTCCACGAAGAAAGTATTCGAGAAGACCGGACTTACGATTGGTGATATGGATCTGGTAGAGGCAAATGAGGCATTTGCAGCACAGTCTCTTGCAGTAGCACATGATCTTGAGTTTGATATGAGTAAAGTAAATGTAAACGGCGGCGCAATTGCACTTGGACATCCTGTTGGAGCCAGCGGATGCCGTATCCTTGTAACACTGCTTCATGAGATGCAGAGAAGAGATGCCAAGAAGGGTCTTGCAACTCTGTGTATCGGCGGCGGTATGGGATGCTCTACCATCGTAGAAAGAGATTAATATTATATAGAATTAGACATCCGGGAGGCGGCAGTTTCTCGGATGTTCATATGCAATTATAAGAATAATAGAAGGAGGAACTACAATGAAAGTAGGAGTTATCGGAGCAGGAACCATGGGACAGGGAATTGCAAAGGCATTTGCCCAGGTCGATGGATATGAAGTAGCACTCTGCGATATCAAACAGGAGTGGGCTGAAGGCGGAAAAGAAAAAATCCAGAAGGGTTATGACAGACTGGTACAGAAAGGTAAAATGGCACAGGAAAAGGTTGATGCAATTCTTGCAAAAATTACACCAGGCTTAAAGGAAGACCTTTGCGCAGATTGTGATTTAATCGTTGAAGCAGCGTTTGAGAATATGGAAGTTAAGAAGACCACTTTCTCAGAATTAGATAAAATTGCAAAACCGGAGTGCATTTTTGCTTCCAATACTTCAAGTTTATCCATTACTGAGATTGGAAATGGATTGACACGTCCAATGGTTGGTATGCATTTCTTTAATCCGGCAGACCGTATGAAATTAATCGAGGTAATTGCAGGTGTGAATACTCCGGCTGAGACTGTAGATGCAATCAAGAAAATTTCCGAAGAGATCGGCAAGACTCCGGTACAGGTAAATGAAGCAGCAGGATTTGTTGTTAACCGTATCTTAATCCCGATGATCAATGAAGCAGCTTTCATTAAAATGGAAGGCGTTTCTGATATCGCAGGTATTGATGCAGCTATGAAGCTTGGTGCAAACCATCCGATGGGGCCGCTTGAGCTGGGTGATTTTATCGGTTTAGATATCTGCCTTGCAATTATGGATGTACTTTATAATGAGACAGGAGACAGCAAATATCGCGCTTGTCCGTTGATTCGTAAGATGGTTCGCGGCGGCAATCTTGGCGCTAAGAGTGGAAAAGGATTTTATGTATACAATCCGGACCGCACAAAGACACCGGTTGACGCTCAGTAGGAACAAAAAAATATATGACATGGAGGAATATTGATCATGGATTTTGGTTTGGATAAAAAACATGAAATGGCAAGAACTCTTTTCAAAGAGTTTGCGGAAAATGAAGTAAAGCCTCTTGCACAGGAAGTGGATGAGACTGAAAAGTTCCCGAGAGGAACCGTAGAGAAGATGCAGAAAAATGGATTCATGGGGATTCCGATTCCGAAGGAATATGGCGGACAGGGCTGCGACCCTCTGACCTATATCATGTGTGTAGAGGAGCTCTCAAAAGTTTGCGGTACCACAGGTGTTATCGTGTCTGCACATACTTCTTTATGCTGTGACCCGATTATGACTTATGGTTCAGAGGAACAGAAACAGAAATACCTCACCCCTCTTGCAAAAGGTGAGAAGTTAGGTGCTTTCGCTCTGACAGAGCCAGGTGCAGGTACCGATGCACAGGGCTGCCAGACAAAGGCAGTATTGGACGGCGAGGAATGGATATTAAATGGCTCAAAATGTTTCATTACCAATGGTAAAGAGGCTGACATTTATATCGTAATTGCTGTAACGGATATTAAAGTGGACGCCAGAGGAAGAAAGAAGAAATCATTCTCCGCATTTATCGTAGAAAAAGATACTCCGGGATTCTCTTTCGGAACAAAAGAGAAGAAAATGGGTATCCGTGGCTCAGCTACATATGAATTGATTTTTGAGGATTGCAGAATTCCAAAAGACAACCTTTTAGGACCGATGGGCAAAGGTTTCCCGATTGCCATGCATACCTTGGACGGCGGCCGTATCGGAATTGCAGCTCAGGCGCTTGGTATTGCAGAGGGCGCATTGGATGCAACGATTGCTTACACCAAAGAGAGAAAGCAGTTTGGCCGTTCTATAGCAGCACAGCAGAACACACAGTTCCAGCTTGCTGACATGGCAGCAAAAGTTGAAGCTGCTCAGATGCTGGTATACAAGGCAGCCATGGCAAAAGCTACACAGAAAGTATACTCTGTGGAAGCGGCAAAGGCTAAATTATTTGCAGCAGAAGTTGCTATGGATGTAACAACCAGATGCGTTCAGTTGTTCGGTGGATATGGATATATCCGTGAATATGATGTAGAGCGTATGATGCGTGACGCTAAGATTACTGAGATTTACGAAGGAACCTCAGAAGTTCAGCGTATGGTTATTTCTGGCGCATTGTTGAAGTAGTTGAGATAAAAAATAAAACATAAGGAGTGAATTACCGTGAAAATCGTTGTATGTATAAAGCAGGTACCAGATACCAAAGGCGGAGTAAAATTCAATCCAGACGGTACTCTGGACAGAGGTGCGATGCTTACTATTATGAATCCAGACGATAAAGCAGGTCTGGAAGCAGCATTGAGATTGAAAGAACAGTATGGGGCAGAAGTTACTGTACTTACCATGGGTCTTCCGAAGGCTGACGAAGTGCTTCGCGAGGCAATGGCAATGGGGGCAGATAATGGTATTCTTGTAACTGACAGAGTATTGGGCGGAGCTGATACATGGGCTACCTCCACGACCATTGCAGGTGCAATCCGTAATCTGGAGTATGATTTGATTATTACCGGACGTCAGGCAATTGATGGCGATACCGCACAGGTTGGTCCTCAGATTTCCGAACATTTGAATATCCCGGTTATTTCCTATGCACAGGATATTAAGATTGATGGTGATTATGTAGTTGTTCAGCGTCAGTATGAAGACAGATATCACGAAGTAAAGGCAAAGATGCCCTGTTTGATTACAGCTCTTTCCGAGTTAAATGATCCGCGTTATATGACTCCGGGCGGAATCTTCGATGCTTACGACAAAGAAGTTACTGTATGGGGCAGACCAGATTTGAAGGATGTAGATGATTCAGATCTTGGATTAAAGGGCTCACCTACCAAGATTGCAAAGGCATCGGATAAAGTAAAGAAGGGTGCAGGGGAGAAAGTTACTCCCGATACGCCGGAAGATGCAGTTGCTTATATCGTAGGTAAGATGAAAGAGAAACACATAATCTAATATAAGGAAAGTGGTGAAAATAATGGGTTTAGAAGCATATAAAGGAGTATATGTCTATGCACAGCAGGTGGATAACGAATTAAGCACAATTGCTTTTGAGCTGCTCGGCAAGGCAAAAGACTTAGCAAAAGATTTAAATACAGATGTAACCGCTGTACTGATTGGTTCTGACGTAAAAGGTCTGGCAGACCAGTTGGCGGAATATGGTGCAGATAAAGTTATCGTAGTAGATGATCCAGAGTTAAAGGAATACAGAACAGAGCCTTATACACATGCGCTTGCATCTGTAATCAACGAGTATAAACCAGAGATCATGCTGGTAGGCGCTACAGCAATCGGACGTGATTTAGGTCCTCGTGTTTCTGCAAGGGTGAAGACTGGTCTTACCGCAGACTGTACGGTATTGGAAATCGGTGATTTCCCGTTGAATCCAGTTCCGGGTAAAGAAGACGAGCAGAAACATAATCAGCTTCTGATGACACGTCCTGCATTTGGCGGTAACACGATTGCTACGATTGCATGTCCGGATAACCGTCCGCAGATGGCAACTGTTCGTCCTGGCGTTATGCAGAAAATTGAGCCGATCAAAGGTGCAAAGGCAAATGTTGTAGAATACAATCCTGGATTTACTCCAGATGACAAGTATGTTGAAATCTTAAATATTGTAAAATCCGTAAAAGAAACAGAGAACATCATGGATGCGAAAATTCTTGTTTCTGGCGGACGTGGCGTAGGAAGTGCAGAGAATTTCCAACTGTTAAAAGACCTGGCTGCAGTACTTGGCGGAACTGTAAGCTGCTCTCGTGCAGTCGTAGAGAATGGCTGGCTGCCACAGGATTTACAGGTAGGACAGACCGGAAAGACGGTTCGCCCAAATGTTTACTTTGCAATTGGTATTTCCGGAGCAATTCAGCATGCGGCAGGTATGGAAGAATCTGATGTCATCATCGCAATCAACAAAGATGAGGATGCTCCAATCTTTGACATTGCTGACTATGGTGTTGTCGGTGATTTGAATAAGATTGTTCCGGCATTGACTGCTGCTTTAAAAGCAGAAATGGCAGAATAGAACTTTATAAAAGCCTTATACAAGTATAGAAAAGTACCTTTTCTCTGAAAATAGGGAAAAGGTACTTTTTACTGTGAAGAAGCAAACAGCAACATGTTTGGTATCTGGAAAGAGAGGGATTGTAGTGGAAAATAAAAAGAAAATAAATACCATCTATATGGTGGAATTGGCACTTTTAATTGCCATTATTCTAATTATGGCATTTACGCCGATTGGATATATTAAGACCCTTGGATTGGAAATCACGTTGATTGTAGTTCCGGTAGCGGTAGGCGCTATAACCTTAGGGCCTTCGGCAGGGGCTGTTTTAGGGGCAGTATTTGGCATCACAAGCTTTATTCAATGTTTTGGGATGAGTCCTTTTGGTGCAGTGCTCCTTAGTATCAATCCAGTATATACCTTTATTGTCTGTGTATTCTCAAGGGTGCTGATGGGGTGGCTGACAGGTTTACTTTATCAATTTTTTTCAAAATGTAATCCGCTAAAAAAGGCGTCTCTAGTGCTGGCAAATCTCTGCTGTCCTATTTTAAATACATTGTTTTTTATGGGAACACTTGTATTGTTTTTCTATCAGACAGATTATATTCAGGGCATGGCACAGGGAATGGGTGCACGGAATCCTCTTATTTTTGTATTATTATTTGTAGGGGTCAATGGAATGGTGGAGGCCCTCGCCTGCTTTGTCGCAGGCAGTGCTATTTCCCAGGCGTTGAAAAAAGTTGTCAGGCACACCTCTTAGAGCCTGGCCGAAAATAAGGAGTACCAATGACAAAGTATAAAAGGTTACTGATTCTTGTCCTGGGTGGTTTTCTTTTATTTTTAAGCTGCAGCCTTTCTAGGGAAGAACAGAATGTCCGGGGAAATGTGGATCATGTGTCGGAGAGGGAAGATGCATTTCCAGGAAAAGATATATTATCCGGGAAAAAGGATTTATCCAAAAACGATAAAGAATTGGAGGATAATGCTGCTCCAAAAGATAATACAGTGTCGCCGGAAACTGGTACCCAGGTGCCGGAAGTCAATGTGGTGGTAGAGGAAATTCTGGAAAAGATGACGAAAGATTTGACCGGAAATTACCAGATGGATGATTCTTTTTTGCTGTGGCTGGCAGAACGGTATGAAGGGGAAAGCCTAAATATGCTGCAACAGGCAATACAGGAGAATCCGCAGCGGATAGAGAGCTGGTATGAGATTACCGGAAACTCGATTCATGTTTTGTGGGTGGAATACTGTCGTGATGTTGGAATTGACGGACATTATTTGGACAAAGTATATGAGAAAGAGTGTTCGGACGGAAATCAGGTGGTTATGGATTTTACAGGAGACATTAATCTTGCAGAAGGATGGTCCACAACAAGGTATCTGGACGAGCAGGGAGGGGAAATCAGAAATTGCTTTTCCGATGCCCTTTGGGAAGAAATGCAGTCGGCAGATATATTGATGATTAATAATGAATTTGTCTTTAGCAGCCGGGGGGCGCCGCTTGCTGGAAAGGCATATACATTTCGTGCAGATCCGCAAAGAATCCATTCGATTGTAGAACTTGGGGCGGATGTTTTATCCTTAGCCAATAATCACGTCTATGATTATGGCGAGGAGGCCCTGTTGGATACGTTAGAGACGATTGAAGAAGCAAATATTCCATATGTCGGAGCGGGAAGGAATCTTGAGGAGGCGATGAAGCCGGTGTACTTTATTGCAAATGGAAGGAAAATTGCAATTGTGTCCGCCACCCAGATTGAACGTTCCATGAATTATACGAAAGAGGCGACCGATGAGGCTGCTGGGGTGTTAAAGACGTTGAATCCTGACAAATTCCTGTCAGTCATTGAAACTGCAAAAACTCTTAGTGATTATGTAGTTGTCTTTGTTCACTGGGGAACAGAAAACACGAATAATTATGAAGATGACCAGGTAAACTTGGGGCAGAAATTTATTGATGCGGGGGCGGATGCCGTGATTGGGGGTCATACACACTGCCTTCAGGGATTTGATTATTACAATGGGAAGCCTGTGGTCTACAGCTTGGGAAATTATTGGTTTAATAACAGAACCATTGACACGGGGCTGTTGCAGCTTATCATCCATACAGACAAGGGTGGGATGGATTTTCGCTTTCTTCCCTGTATTCAGCGGGGATGTGTGACATCCATGGTGGAGGATGAAGGGGAGAAGCAGAGGATTTTAAATTTTATGCAGAGGATTTCTGCATGGAATGTTTCCGTAGGAGAAGATGGAATTATAACAGAAGTTCCATAGAGAGAGTTGTATTTTTTTTGTGAACATGATAAACTCTTGTTATCGAAAAACAAAGAAAAGAGGAGAACATTATGAGTAAGAAACCTACCGTATTGATGATTTTAGATGGATTCGGCTTGAATGATAAGCATGAGTCAAACGCAGTATATGAAGCAAATACCCCTAATATTGACCAACTGATGAAAGAGTATCCTTTTGTCAGAGGATATGCCAGCGGGCTTGCTGTCGGACTTCCAGATGGCCAGATGGGTAATTCTGAGGTTGGACATTTGAATATGGGGGCTGGAAGGATCGTATATCAGGAACTGACCAGAATCACAAAAGAGATCGAAGATGGAGACTTTTTCAAGAATGAGGCATTGCTTGCAGGTATGAAGAATGTCAAAGACAACCATTCCTCCTTGCATATGTATGGACTTTTATCAGATGGCGGCGTACACAGCCATAACACCCATTTGTATGGCTTGCTGGAAATGGCTAAGCGGGAAGGGATTGAGAAAGTATATGTACATTGTTTCTTAGATGGACGCGACACTGCGCCTACTTCCGGCAAAGGATTCATGGAAGAATTAGAGGCAAAGATGAAAGAAATCGGTGTCGGTGAAATTGCCACTGTTTCCGGGCGTTATTATGCGATGGACAGGGATAACCGCTGGGATCGTGTGGAAAAGGCTTACTATGCGGTTGCATTGGGAGATGGCAAGCGTGTAGAAAATGCAATAGAGGCGGTAGCTGCTTCCTATGCGGAGGATGTGACAGACGAGTTTGTGGTTCCCACTGTCGTGGAACGGGACGGCAAGCCGGTTGCTACGATAGAGGATAACGATACCATTATTTT
Organism: uncultured Lachnospiraceae bacterium; assembly: GCA_948688495.1. Lineage (GTDB taxonomy): Bacteria > Bacillota > Clostridia > Lachnospirales > Lachnospiraceae > Petralouisia. Next base: position 44,323 of record CAPQSW010000013.1, read on the forward strand.
CTTTAATTTCCGTCCTGACCGTGCAAGGGAAATTTCAAGGACTTTCTGCATGGACGAGTTTGATGGGTTTGACCGTGGACCGAGGAAGAAGGTAACGTATGTCTGCTTTACAGAGTATGATGTTACGATTCCCAACAAATTGATTGCGTTCCACAAGGTAGAGCTGAACAATACATTCGGACAGTTCCTTGCGGACAACGGCAAGACCCAGGCAAGAATTGCAGAGACAGAGAAATATGCGCATGTAACATTTTTCTTTAACGGTGGAGTGGAAGAACCCAACAAAGGGGAGGAGCGTATTCTGGTGAACTCCCCCAAGGTAGCGACTTATGATTTGAAGCCGGAGATGAGTGCCTATGAGGTATGCGATAAGCTGGTGGAAGCCATCAAATCTGACAAGTATGATGTGATTATCATCAATTTTGCAAATCCAGATATGGTAGGACATACCGGAGTGGAAAAAGCAGCGATTGCTGCAGTAGAAGCTGTGGATAGTTGTGTAGGCAAGGCAGTGGAAGCGTTAAAGGAAGCAGATGGATGCATGTTCCTGTGTGCAGATCACGGAAATGCAGAGCAGTTGGTGGATTATAATACCGGAGAGAGCTTTACAGCGCATACGACAAATCCAGTGCCGTTTATTCTGATAAACTATGACGACAGCTATACGCTGCGGGAGGGCGGCTGTCTGGCTGATATTGTACCTACGCTGATTGAGATTATGGGTATGGAGCAGCCAGAGGAGATGACGGGGAAATCTCTGTTAGTGAAACGATAGAAGATATGGAATGAAGATATACAGGCCCAAGGAAGTGTCGGATTCTTCCTGGGCTTGTAATCTTAGATATTTATCAATTGATCAGCATATGTTAGGAAAAGCAGTGACACAGTTTCTGGAATTGCTCTTGCATTATTTTTTAGTAAATTCTTGGTGTTTCGCAACAAGCAGGAGAATAAGGACTATGAATAATAATCGGAAGATTAATAAACAGGATAAAATTTGGAATGAGACAAAGCTGAAAGATTGTATGAAGAAACAGTATATTATTACATTTGTGGCGGCTGTCTTTTGGGGGCTTGCCGCACATGGCTATATATTCTTAAACAAATTTTGCTGGCATGATGATATGAAGGAGCTGTTTGGCGTAGGGGCGACCTATTCTTCCGGAAGATGGTTCCTTGGGATTTTAGGTGAAACAGTACAGAGGCTTTTTGGAAATGTCAGCGTACCCTGGTTCCATGGGCTGGTTTCCTTACTGTTTCTTGCAGCAGGAAGCGTACTGCTTGCGGAACTCTTTCAGTTAAAACAAAACGTCAGCAGAATTTTATTAGCGGGGATGATGGTGGTGTTTCCATCCTGGACAGTCACATATGCGTATATGTTTACGGCGGCATACTACGCATCAGCAGTATTTCTTGCGATACTTGGAATTTATCTTGTATGGAAAGCCAGCAAAGCATGGTGCGGCATGTTGTCTGGTGCCGTGTGTTTTTGCCTGTCCCTTGGAATTTATCAGGCATACCTGCCATTGGCTGCAACGATACTGCTGATTGCATTTCTAAATGATGTAATTGTGAAGGAGGAATGTTCCTTTCGTGAACATTTCATGAAAGGGATTTTGGGTGTATGTACACTGGAATTTGGGGTCATTCTGTATTTCATAGTGAATCAGTTCTTTTTGTATATAATGCATGTCGAGTTGACAGATTATCAAAATATAAAAAATATGGGGCAGACAAATATAAAAATGATAGCAGAGGGGATAGTTTCTGCATGGAAGGACTTTCTTGTACCATCCCAGGGAAGCGCTGATATGTATATGCAGTCTGCCAGAGGCGTATACTATGCGGTTTTGGGTTTGTCGATATGTTTTCTGGTATATCATATTATACAATGCTGGAAAAAGAATCGCACTGCAGTTTTCTTCCTTCTGGCGGGGGCGTTATGTTTTCCTGTTGGTGTGAATCTATTGTATTTGATGGGAGATATGGGGGACATTTATGGCATTATGCTGTATGCAAAGGCGATGGTATTTATACTCCCGATTGTCCTTGTGGAGCGGATAAAATTGGATACATGGCGGATAAGAAAGTATGGCACGCTGCTTTTAAGTATCCTGCTTATATATGTTGGGGTTTTTTATACACATTATGCGAATGCATGTTATCTGCAGGCAGAGTTCCATCAGGAACAAGTGATTTCCTGGCTGAACACACTGGTTGCCAGGATACAGAGCGAAGATGGGTATAACAGAGGACTTCCAATTGTTTATTTGAACAGCGAAGGGCCGGGTTACGTTCCACCAGAGTCCACGCTTGCGCTTATGGAGATTCCCAATGTAGACATACTGCCATATCAAAACGTGACCTTTTCCAATTGGAAAACTGCTTTATTCCGTTGGTGCGGGTTTCGGCATGAAGAACTTACGGAGACTTCCGAGATAGAATCCTGGCAGGAGGTTTTGGACATGCCGTCTTATCCGGATTCAGGTTCTGTCCGCATTATAAAAGGAATAATTATTGTAAAGTTCTAGTAGAATAAAAATACATTACATGTTCTAAAATGAACAGTATAAGGGATGTAAAAAACAGTAATACTAAAAATCGTATACTTTAGCGTCAAACGCAAATTTTTTTAAATTATTCATTTAGAGATCAATCTGAAAAAACACTTCATCTTTATCATCCTGCTCGATACACAGATAGCGTCTTGTAATTTGATAAGAAGAATGGTTGAAAATATCCATAAGGAGAGCGGGGGGCGTCCCATTTTTCCAGGCATGGTAACCGAAAGTCTTTCTCAGGGAGTGGCAGCTGATATGTTCCGGCATATGGGTGTCAATGGCAGCCTTTTTGATAATGCGGAAGGCCTGATAGCGGCTGATGGGCATGTCGTGGTTTTTCTGGCTGATAAAAAGATAATCATTTCTTTGGCAGAGCGATTTTGCCTGTCTCAAATTTTCTAAAGCATCTGTGACGGCGTGATTCAGTGCAATCATGGTCTCTTTTCCGGTTTTCTGTTCCGTTACATGTAAGTGAGCATGGTAACGCCTGTTTTCATAATCATACACCATGTTCCATGTAATCTTTAATATGTCGCTGATGCGCAGTGCTGTATTGAGCCCCAGTATAATCAGTGCATAATTTCTTGGGTTGGGATGTTCTTTCCGGTAATAATCCTTGAATCGGGTTAATTCGTTCGACTGCCGTATCGGCTGTGTTCTGCTCATAGTAAATTCCTCCTGTTTTATTTCCTAATATTAGTGCCTGCTAGAAAAAATGCAACCTTTGTTAATAAAAAGTTGCATGGCAATTCATTAGGAGATGAAATAGGAACAGGAGGTTACCATATGCTTAAACTGACCGTGAAGCCGGGAGAATATCTTTTAATTGGCGACGACATCAAGCTGGTATTTGCTGGAGGCAGTTCTAAGAATTTGCGGATACTCGTGGATGCACCGAAGCAGTATAATATCGTAAGGAGCGAGGCATTGGCAAGTTATGGAATGGCGGCGGATCCGGGTAATGAAGTGAAACATTATCCAGATAAGGGAATTTCGATGGAGGCACAGGAAAAAATTAAATCCATCCTCATGGCGGAGCGTAAAAGAATCCGGAGGGAGGAACGGGCAGCAGCCAGGTAATAATGCAAGGCTAACCTAGGGGCTTTGCTTATTATAGAAATCCTGCCCCTGTATCGCAGGAGGCAGAACATGCGCGCAAACGGATTTGCGGCAATTAACCAGCCCTCCACAGGAGGAGCAGGCAATACCATAGGAAAACAAGGAGGAAAAAATTATGGTAGTACAACACAATCTTACAGCGATGAACGCAAACAGAATGTTAGGCATCACAACAGATGCTCAGGCAAAGTCAACGGAGAAATTATCTTCTGGTTACAGAATCAACCGTGCAGGCGATGATGCTGCTGGATTATCTATTTCTGAGAAGATGAGAAGCCAGATCAGAGGCTTGAACAAAGCTTCTTCTAACGCTCAGGACGGTGTTTCCTTAATCCAGGTTGCTGAAGGTGCTTTGAATGAAGCTCATTCTATCTTACAGAGAATGAACGAACTGGCTACCCAGGCTGCTAACGACAGTAATACTTCTGTTGATAGAAATGCTATCAACAAGGAGATCCAGCAGTTACAGTCCGAGATTACCAGAATCCAGTCTACTACACAGTTCAACACCATGAATCTGTTAGACGGAACATTCACAGGCAAGAACCTTCAGGTAGGTTCCTTATCTGGGCAGGCAATTTCCATCCACATCAGCAACATGGATGCTGCTACATTGGGCGTTACAGGATTGAAAGTTAGCTCTTATGCAGCTGCAGGATCCGCTATGAAGTCTATCCAGAGCGCTATCGAGTTAGTATCTGACCAGAGGTCTTACCTTGGCGCGCTGCAGAATAGATTAGAGCATACAATCTCTAACCTGGATAACATTTCTGAAAACACATCCGCTGCTGAGTCCCGTATCCGCGATGTTGATATGGCAGAGGAGATGGTGGAGTACAGCAAGAATAACATTCTTGCACAGGCTGGACAGTCTATGCTTGCACAGGCAAACCAGTCCAACCAGGGTGTATTGTCATTGCTTGGATAATAGCCTTGGCGGGAAAGAAAACAGAATATGTAATTATGTGGGAGGACTGCTGTGCAGTCCTCTCATTCATGTGCGAGCAATTGAAACATCAAAAGGAAATGAAAAATGTCTTGTGTTTAACAGGAGGAAATGGTAGAATAATCCCAAGCAAAGAACCAATCTAAGAATCTTGCAATATCTTAATGGGCCTGTTCTAAGACCCATATCTATGACAACGATGAATAAGACGGACATAACAGAAAGTTATGCAGTATTCGTTGTATGATGCAGAGAAATCTCTGCAGGAACTCCTTGCTTACAAACAACTGAAAACTGCAGGGAGGGTATATCCTCTCTGCCAATAAGGAAAGAGAGGTTATGTATGGAACAAAAATCGTTAAAACCAATGGAAAGGAAGAATGCGTTACAGGCGGCATTCTCCGGAGGTTACCAGCTAAATCTGAGTGACTTTGCATTATTTATGTCAGTAATGAGAGTGAAAGATGCATATGAGAATGTATTAAGCATTATACTGGATGAATCAGATTTAAGATTAAAAGAGGTAAAAGCGGAACAGGTTGTATTAAATAAGTCAGGCAAGCGTGCGATACGATTGGATGCATGGGCGCTAGACAAAGGCGGCCGGCAGTTTGACATGGAGATGCAAAATGATGCGTCTGGGGATGATATTCGCAAGCGTTCGCGGTTTTACCAGGGTTTGCTGGACACACCTGTTTTAAAATCAGGAAAAGAGACACGTTATAAACATCTTCCGTCAACAGTAATTGTATTTATTACACAAGAAGATGTTTTTGGAAAAGATGTAGCAATGTATACGTTTAGCGAATGGTGTGAAGAAATACCGGATTTGCCACTGGGAGATGGTACGAGGAAAATTTTCCTGAATATGTCCAGCTTTAATGGAAGAAAAGAACTGGTCAGTTTATTACAGTATATGAAATATACGGACTTGGAAAATCCCGATATTATAGTGAAAGATGAACGTATTGAGGAATTGGACAGGGTTGTAAGGGAAGTGAAACAATCGGAAGAATGGGAGGCGGTTAAGATGAACATTTTAGAAATAGGACTCAGACAGGGAATAGAGCAAGGAATAGAACAGGGAATGGCTGAAAATCTGATTAAGAATGTGGAAGCCATAAAAAAGAATTTTGACATTGATTTGTTAGAAGCCTGTGAAGGTTTGGGAATAACTGTGAAAGAATATGAAGATGCCAGAGAGAAGGCAGCCTCCCGAAAAGGAAAAAATTCGTTGACGAATGAAAATAGCCTGTATTATAATGAATCAGTATCTGGAGAATTAGAATAGTAAGTAAATGGAGGATGGCGATGAGTATTCAGGAATTTAAGCCGGTAAAGGAAGGCAAAGTACGTGAGGTCTATGATAATGGTGACAGCATGATTATCGTGGCGACAGACAGGATTTCTGCGTTTGATGTGATTTTGAAGAATGAGATTACAAAGAAGGGCGCAATACTTACACAGATGTCAAAGTTTTGGTTTGATTTTACGAAGGATATTGTGCCAAACCATATGCTTTCCACAGAAGTTTCGGATATGCCGGAGTTTTTCCGTAATAAGAAATTTGATGGTAACAGTATGAAGTGCAAGAAATTAAATATGCTTCCGGTGGAATGTATTGTGCGTGGCTATATTACAGGCAGTGGCTGGGAGAGCTATCAGAAGGATGGAACTGTGTGCGGCATCCGTTTACCAGAGGGATTGAAAGAATCTGAACAGTTGCCAGAGCCGATTTATACTCCCACCACGAAGGCAGATTTAGGTCTTCATGACGAGCACATTACCTATGAAGATACGGTGGAAATTTTAGAGAAGCTTCATCCTGGCAAGGGAGCAGAATATGCCAAGACCATTAAGGACTGCACGCTTAACCTGTATAAAAAGTGCGCGGAGTATGCCCGGAGCAAGGGCATTATTATTGCGGATACCAAGTTTGAGTTTGGTCTGGATGAAAATGGAAATGTAGTGCTTGGCGATGAGATGCTTACGCCGGACAGTTCCAGATTCTGGCCGCTTGAAGGCTATATTTCTGGAAAATCACAGCCTTCCTTTGATAAACAATTTGTAAGGGACTGGCTAAAAGCAAATCCGGACAGTGGTTATCTTCTCCCGGACGAGGTAGTGACAAAGACGGTAGATAAGTATAAAGAGGCTTATGAACTTTTGACAGGCGAGAAATTTTTATAAGACGGACGACGGAATCGACGGAGAAATATATGAATATTAATGAAATAGAAAAATCTACGGATTTTGACAAGCTGCACGAGGAATGCGGTGTATTTGGCATGTACGATTTTGAGGGAAATGATGTGGCGTCTACCATTTATTACGGGCTTTTTGCTTTGCAGCACCGTGGCCAGGAGAGTTGTGGCATTGCTGTCAGTGAGACGGACGGACCGGCGAGAAAAGTATCTTCCTGCAAAGGGATGGGGCTTGTAAATGAAGTCTTTGCAGATGGGGCTTTTGATGGAATGAGAGGAGATATAGGTGTGGGACATGTCCGCTACTCCACGGCGGGAGCTTCCATCAGGGAGAATGCCCAGCCTCTGGTTTTAAGTTACGTGAAGGGAACGTTGGCGCTTGCACATAATGGCAATCTTATCAATGCCAATGAACTGCGGGAGGAACTTGCGTACACTGGGGCAATTTTTCAGACGACAATTGATTCGGAGGTAATTGCCTATCATATTGCGCGGGAACGGCTTGTCTCAAAGACGGCGGAGGAGGCGGTAAGACGGGCAGCAGCCAAATTAAAAGGTGCATTTTCACTGGTCGTTATGAGTCCACGGAAGTTGATAGGAGCCAGAGACCCCTTTGGATTCAAGCCTCTTTGTATAGGGAAGCGGGATAATGCTTATGTGATTGCATCTGAGACCTGTGCGCTTGAGACCATAGGGGCTGATTTTGTGCGTGATGTCCTTCCGGGAGAGGTTGTCACCATTACACCAGCGGGCATTGCCTCAGATACCAGTCTCTGTCTGCCCAGCGGGAAAGAAGCAAGATGCATTTTTGAATATATTTATTTTGCAAGGCCGGACAGCCATATTGACGGGGTCAGCGTTTATGCCTCACGGATAAAAGCGGGGCGCTTCCTTGCCATGGATTCACCGGTGGAGGCTGACTTGGTGGTAGGGGTGCCGGAGTCGGGAAATGCAGCGGCGCTGGGATATTCCATGGAATCAGGGATACCGTATGGGACAGCATTTATAAAGAACGGTTATGTGGGGCGGACATTCATCAAACCCAAACAAAGCAGCCGTGAGTCCAGTGTAAAAGTAAAGCTGAATGTGCTGAAAGAATCGATACAGGGAAAACGCGTTATTATGATTGATGATTCGATTGTCAGAGGGACGACATCAGACCGTATCGTACGTATGTTGCGGGAGGCGGGAGCTACAGAAGTCCATGTGAGGATTTCTTCACCGCCATTTTTGTGGCCATGTTACTTTGGAACGGATATACCTGAACGGGAACAACTGATTGCTTATGACCGGACGGTTGATGACGTTTGCAGGGTAATCGGGGCGGACAGCCTGGGATACCTGAATATTGATCGTCTGGGACAGATGGCAGAGGGTCTGTCTATCTGTAAAGGATGTTTTACCGGGATTTACCCTATAGATCCACCAACAGAGGATATCAGAGGAAACTATGAGCGATAGGAAAGGAGATTATTATGTCAACAGACAGATATAACAGTCCATTGTCTGAGCGTTATGCAAGTAAGGAGATGCAGTACATTTTTTCACCGGATATGAAATTCCATACCTGGAGAAAATTGTGGATTGCCCTTGCAGAGACGGAGATGGAGCTTGGGTTAAGCGAAAATGGGAAACCAGTCATTACACAAGAGCAGATTGACGAATTGAAAAGCCACGTGGATGATATTAACTATGATGTGGCAAAGGCACGGGAAAAAGAAGTACGCCATGATGTCATGAGCCATGTCTATGCTTATGGGCAGCAGTGTCCGAAAGCGGCAGGCATCATTCATTTAGGGGCGACATCCTGTTATGTGGGAGATAACACGGATATAATCGTAATGGATGAGGCATTAAAGCTGGTGCGTGGGAAACTCATAAATGTAATTGCCAAATTGGCTGAATTTGCGGATACGTATAAAGGACTGCCCACGCTTGCGTTTACACATTTTCAGCCGGCACAGCCTACGACTGTTGGGAAGCGTGCTACTTTATGGCTGCAGGAATTTCTTATGGATCTTGAGGATTTGGAATATGTTATGGGAAGCTTGAAGCTGCTTGGTTCTAAGGGGACCACAGGGACACAGGCAAGTTTTCAGGAATTATTTGCAGGAGACCAGGAGACCATTGATAAGATTGATCCCATGATTGCAGAAAAAATGGGATTTGCAAAATGCTATGCAGTATCCGGGCAGACGTATTCCAGAAAGGTTGATACCAGGGTGGCGAATATTTTGGCTGGCATAGCGTCAAGCGCTCATAAGATGTCGAATGACATCCGACTGCTCCAGCATCTGAAAGAAGTGGAAGAACCATTTGAAGAGAATCAGATTGGCTCCTCAGCGATGGCGTACAAACGCAATCCGATGCGGAGTGAGCGTATCGCGTCCCTGGCACGTTATGTGATGGTGGATGCCTTAAATCCGGCGATTACTTCCGCGACCCAGTGGTTTGAACGCACATTGGATGATTCTGCCAATAAACGTCTGTCCATCCCAGAAGGGTTTCTTGCAATTGATGGTATTTTAGACTTGTGTCTGAATGTTGTGGATGGATTGGTTGTATATGACAAGGTTATCCGTAAACATATGATGGCGGAGCTGCCATTTATGGCGACAGAAAATATTATGATGGATGCAGTAAAGAATGGCGGGAACCGTCAGGAGCTGCATGAGAAAATCCGACAGCTTTCCATGGAAGCAGGCAAAAATGTCAAGGTGGAGGGGAAAGAGAATAATTTACTTGAGCTGATTGCGTCAGACCCATCCTTTAATTTGACATTAGAAGAATTAAAAGATTCCATGGATCCATCCAAATATGTGGGACGTGCACCGATTCAGGTAGAAAAGTTTCTGTCACAGGTGGTACAACCGGTTTTGGAGAAAAATCAGGATATTTTAGGGATGACCGCGGATATCAATGTATAGGGAAATGGAATAGAAAAGTGCAATCTCCCTTGTATAATCTTCCAATTACTGCAAATACTGTAATCAAAGCCAATGTGAAAGGAGAACAGTATGAGTTTGTGTTTGAAGATTACAGATGTTCATGCAAGGGAGATTTTGGATTCCAGGGGAAATCCTACTGTGGAAGCGGATGTGACGGTGGAGACGACCAGTACTGGGAAGAAGACTACGGGCCGGGCTGCAGTTCCCTCCGGAGCATCTACCGGGCAGTTTGAAGCAGTGGAGCTGAGAGATGGGGAGCCGAGGTATTTTGGCCTGGGTGTTCAGAATGCAGTGAAGCACGTGAATGACAAAATTGCAAAGGTGTTAATTGGGAAAAATGCGTTAAATCAAGTGGAGATCGACCGTTGCATGATTGCAGAAGATGGGACGGATGACAAGATTAATCTTGGCGCCAATGCAATGCTCAGTGTTTCACTGGCAACAGCAAGGGCAGCAGCAAAAGCAATGGAGCTTCCGCTGTATCAGTATTTAGGAGGTGTCAACGCCAGGAGAATGCCGGTTCCCATGATGAATATATTGAATGGAGGGCGTCACGCAGATAATACTGTAGACTTCCAGGAATTTATGATTATGCCTGTTGGGGCGAAGAGTTTTCAAGAAGCATTGCGCATGTGCGCAGAGGTATACCATAATCTCAAGAAGATATGTGAAAAAGATGGATTATCCACCGCAGTAGGCGATGAAGGCGGCTTTGCCCCGGATCTGCCGGATGCGGAAGCAGTACTTGAATTAATCATGGAAGCAGTAAAGGCATCCGGTTACCTTCCGGGAGAAGATTTTAGGATTGCATTAGATGCTGCCGCAAGTGAATTGTATGATGAGAAGACTGGAATGTACCATTTTCCGGGGGAATCTAAAGTGAAGGGTGAGAAGGTTGCCCGTAACACAGAAGAAATGATTGAATATTATGAGGGATTGATTGACAAGTTCCCGATTATTTCTATCGAGGATGGATTGGACGAAGAAGACTGGGATGGCTGGCAGGCGTTGACGAAGCGGCTGGGTGAGCGTATCCAGTTAGTTGGAGACGATCTGTTTGTGACAAATACCAAACGTCTGGATGCAGGAATTAAATTGCAGACAGCAAATGCCATTTTGGTAAAAGTAAATCAAATTGGTACGCTGACCGAGGCAATGGAAGCCATTGAAACAGCACAGGGGAATGCATACCGTGCGGTGATTTCCCATCGTTCCGGAGAGACGGAAGACACTTTTATTGCAGATCTTGCCGTTGCAGTGAACGCCGGGCAGATTAAGACAGGGGCTCCTTGCCGCGCAGAGCGTACAGCAAAGTATAATCAGCTTCTTCGGATTGAGGAGCAGCTTGGTGTTGTCGCGGAATATAAGAATCCGTTTAATAAGATATAACAGTTGCCTGTCCAGCCGAAAGGAATCGTGTAAAATTCGTGCAAGCACGATTTTCCCCGGTTTATTCGGCTGGCTGAACTGTTACGGACTGTAATTATATTGTGAAAAAAGCTTGAAAAAGTTACCAGGTTATGATATGATGAAAAAAGTTATGAGCAGGAACTATTTCAGGAGGTAGGATTAAAGTGGAAATATTAAAAACGGTGTTAATTGTAGTATTAATATTAATAAGTATTGCATTGACAGTGGTTGTATTGATGCAGGAAGGAAAATCAGCAGGACTTGGAGCTATCAGTGGTGCAGCAGATACATACTGGGGCAAGAATAAAGGGCGTTCCATGGAGGGAAGGCTTGTGATGGCTACCAGAATTATGGTAATATTATTCCTGGTGATTTCGGCTGTATTAAATATCGGAAGCTTTTAGGAATCGAAAGACTGTCAATATGGCAGTCTTTTTTCTTCTATCGAAAGACTTGTCACGCTAGCGCGTGAAGGTTTCTTCCTACTTAGAAGAAAAATAATATGCGCGCTTGCACAAGAGGAAAATATTCCTTCGCAATTGTGCTCGGTGCTTCAAAGTGTGCAACCCCCTCAAGATTGAGGGGATAGGGGAGCTGAAGTGGGCTTGCCCACTTTGTTCTCTTATAGGAGAAATTTATGGAAAAAGAATTGTTAGAAAACAGAAAAAAGATGATTTATGAATTTATGTGCAGTGATCTTTATGTTCCTATGAAGATTAAGGAGCTTGCCGTCCTCTTAGATGTGCCACGGGAAGAACGTTTGGCATTGGAAGAAGTATTAAATGAACTGCTGGCAGAAGGAAAGATAGAAGTTTCAAAGCGTGGAAAATACATGAAATCAGACGGTAAATACATTGTAGGTGTTTTTACCGGAAATATCCGGGGATTTGGCTTTGTGACTGTAGAGGGGGAAGCGGAAGATATTTTTATACCGGAGTCACAGATTAATGGCGCTATACATGGGGATTTTGTGCAGATCACACTGCAGGATGCTAAAGCAGTACAGGGCAGGCGCAGAGAAGGAACTGTGGTAAAGATTTTGCGAAGAGGAATTACCCAGGCAGTGGGGACTTTTCAGAAGAACAAGAATTTTGGATTTGTCATCCCGGATAATCTGAAACTGGGGCAGGATATTTTTATTCCCCAGGAATATTCCAAAGGAGCGGTGGATGGACACAAAGTAGTAGTAGAAATCACGGATTATGGGAATGAAAGGAAGAAACCAGAAGGGAAAATCATAGAGATTATTGGACATACCAATGACCCTGGAATAGATATTATGTCTATCGTTAAGGGATATGGACTGCCAACAGAATTTCCTGAAAAAGTGTTAAAACAGGCAGAAAATGTAGGAAAACCAGTGAGTGGCGCCGACATGGCAGGAAGGAAGGATGTCCGTGACTGGCAGATGGTAACAATAGACGGTGAGGACGCAAAGGATTTGGATGATGCTATTACCCTGACGAAAGAGGGAGAAAATTACCGTTTGGGCGTGCACATTGCGGATGTAACAAATTATGTACAGGAGCACAGTGCATTGGATGTGGAGGCACTGGAGCGCGGCACCAGTGTTTATCTGGTTGACCGGGTGATTCCTATGCTCCCTCATACGTTGTCCAATGGCATCTGTTCGTTAAATGCCGGGGAGGACAGGCTTGCATTGAGTTGTATTATGCTTATTGATAAGAAGGGGACAGTCATTGAGCATGAAATTGCACAGACAGTTGTACGGGTGGATAGCAGGATGAGTTATACCAGTGTGCGTAAGATTTTAAAAGATAAAGATGATGCAGAACGGGAAAAATATAGGGATCTGGTTCCCATGTTTGAGTTGATGGAAGAATTGGCTGCGATTTTGCGCGAGAAGAGAAGAAAACGCGGATCTATTGATTTTGATTTTCCTGAAACAAAGATTATCTTAGACAGGCAGGGCAGACCGCTTCAAATAAAGCCCTATGAACGGAATGTCGCAACGCGCATTATTGAGGATTTCATGTTGATTGCCAATGAGACGGTAGCACAGGATTTCTTCTGGCAGGAAATTCCATTTGTATACCGGACGCATGCGATCCCAGATTCTGAGAAAATCCGTAAGCTGGGAACGTTTATCAATAATTTTGGTTATTCCATTAAGATTGGCCAGGATGAGATTCATCCCAAGGAATTGCAGAAACTGTTAGAGAAGATCGAGGATACACCGGAGGAGCCCTTGATTAGCCGTCTGACTCTGCGTTCCATGCGACAGGCAAAGTATACGGTACAGTGCACTGGGCATTTTGGACTTGCCACGCAGTATTACTGTCACTTTACGTCCCCTATCCGCCGTTATCCTGATTTGCAGATACACCGCATCATCAAAGAAACACTGCGGGGAAAAATGAATGAGAAACGGCTGGAGCATTATGAAAAAATACTGCCAAAGGTGGCAGAGCAGTCCAGTGCCATGGAACGCCGGGCGGAAGAAGCAGAGCGGGAGACAGATAAGCTGAAAAAAGTGGAGTACATGTCAGAGCATATCGGAGAGACTTTTGAGGGGGTTATTTCCAGTGTGACATCGTGGGGAATGTATGTGGAACTTCCCAATACGATTGAGGGAATGATACACATCAATAACATGACTGACGATTATTATCATTTCAATGAGGAAACTTATGAATTGATCGGAGAAAGGACCGGCAAGGTGTATAAGCTGGGGCAGTCAATTCAGGTCGTAGCGGCACAGGCCGATAAATTTATGAGAACCATAGATTTCGTTTTGCCAGGCATGAAATATTAAAGATAGAGAGGAAAAGCAATGGGGAAAGGAAGTATGAAGCTTATTGCCAACAACAAGAAAGCATTTCACGATTATTTTATTGAAGATAAATTTGAGGCTGGGATCAGCCTTGCAGGGACGGAAGTAAAATCACTGCGGATGGGAAAATGTTCCATCAAGGAATCGTTCATCCGTATTGAAAAAGGTGAGGTTATTATTTATGGCATGCATATCAGTCCTTATGAAAAGGGCAATATTTTTAATAAGGATCCACTGCGTCCTAGAAAGCTCTTACTTCACAGGTATGAGATTAACAAGATAGAAGGCAAGATGACAGCAAAAGGATATACAATTGTACCATTGCAGGTGTATTTTAAAGGAAGTCTGGTTAAAGTGGAAATTGCCCTTGCACGAGGAAAGAAGCTTTATGACAAGCGTCAGGATATTGCCAAAAAGGATATGCGCAGAGAGACGGAGAGGGAATTCAAAGTACGCAATCTATTGTAATGCAGCAGTTTAGCTGCAAAATTTTTCTTGACAGAATGAGCGTAAGCTGTTACAATAAAGTACTGCTGAACAACAGCATTTAAACCAGGGGTTGTACTGGTTTCGACGGGGGTTGTGCAGCTATGGAAGCCATTGGCGGCTCCTGACCGCCTAAAAACGGGAATTATAAATATAAACGCTGAAGACAATTTAGCATACGCTGCCTAGTTGCAGCAGTCGGCCTTAGACCACCCACAGTCTGAGATACCGGCTTCGACTATGTGGGAAACGACATACGCAAAGCTTTGCGCGTATGGGCGTATTATGAAGCTACTGAAACCATCAGCCTGTCATTAGGCGTATGGCGGAGGGAATGACAAAATAATGACTGTAATGGGAGATGCCATAGTGAATTGACTTTCGGACAGGGGTTCGATTCCCCTCAGCTCCACGAATAAAATAAATCCATCTGCTAGTATTTTTAGTCAATGGCAGGTGGATTTGTTTTGCTTCTAAGACGTTTGCAAATGTTTTTATTTTGGGAAGTCTGGAAATTTAGATTGATTTTTGTGTGACATGAAAGAGGTGGCTTGAAAAATCACAGGAGTTTGTTATAATGGGAATATGAGAGTTATGTTTCAAAGTCTGGTTGATTTTGATGCGTTGTTACCTGTGGTAAGGAGGGATTCGTGATGTAGGAAGATACCTTATTGCGAAATGTGATATGAAAATAAGAAAAATAAAAATTACACACCAAAAGAAACGAGGATATTGAGATGGGAATCGGAATGACGAAAAACAAACTTGTAAAGTCAGTTTCAGAGTTAAAAGAGAGCAATTATTCAGCAAATCCAGAATTGAACAGCATATATAACAGGCTGTTAAGCGGAAGACAGCAGTTTGCACAGATTCTTGAGAAAAACATTAAAGCAGTTATGCAGATAAGTTCCCTTGATTTGACATTGCAGCATGAGACAGACAAAATTCTTGAAATATCACAAAAGGTAGCGAAAGCCACAGAGGTGATTTTTGGGACAAATGGGGTTGATGCGGTAGAGGGAAGGAATTCACTGGAAGAACTTACGAATACAATCATTAAAATATCGGAAGATACGGATGAAGTATATCGTAAGATAGAAAGCGGACAGGAAGAATTAACCGCTATCAGGGGGCTCTCCCACCAGACAATTGAGGTATCAACCGAAATGCGGACGGACATGGATGAGCTCCTTGAGGTAATTAATAATATGAATGAAGTCATTGCAGAAATTGAATTGATTTCGCGTCAGACAAATCTGCTGGCATTGAATGCTGCGATTGAGGCAGCAAGGGCAGGCGAGGCTGGACGGGGATTTGCTGTAGTTGCAGACGAGATACGTTCATTGGCGGAAGAAACCCAGAAAATGACAGGAAATATGGGACAGTTTGTAGAAGGTATCCTTGATGCATCCCAGAAGACGGCAGGAAGTACTACGAATACGATAGAGGCTCTGGAGAGCATGACAGAGAGAATTAAGAATGCGTGGGAGATCAATGATGAGAACCAAAAGCATGTTTCAGGCGTTAATGAAGCAGTGACATCGCTTGCAGCGGTCAGCGAAGAACTGAGCAGTACCATGACAGAGATGGAAAATCAACTGCGCAGCAGTACGGATTTTATGCGTGAGATTGGAAATGAGCTGTCAGAGGCCAAAAAGCCCGTGGTGGAGATTGAGGGGACATTGGATCAGGTTGTTAAGCAGATGGGAAAGATGGCAGAGGATCCGTTTTTCCATCTCAAAAACGAAGAATTTTCTTCCTATGTGCGCACCGCAATCACTGCACATCAGGCATGGATCGGCAATTTGGAGAAGATGGTAATAGAACATGTGATTGTTCCGCTCCAGTTGGATTCTTCTAAATGCGGATTTGGACACTTTTATTATGCTATGACGCCGGATGTGCCGGAGGCACGGGAAATCTGGGATAGACTTGGCGAAAAGCACAAGAGATTCCACGCATTTGGCAGGGAAGTTATTCAGGCGTTGTTTGATGAAGAATATGGAAAGGCAGAACAGATATGCCAGGAGGCCAGGGATTATTCCCGGGAGCTTATTTCGGATATGGAGCAAATACTGCGGGTTATGGCGAAATAGCAGACAGTCTTGCAGGAGAAAGAGATGGATAGAATTAAAATGGTTGTGGACGGATTTGTATTCGCAGACGAAAAAGCAGCACAGAAGGCGCGTCAGGAGGAAGACAGCATACAATACATAAAGGAAAGGCTGGATATGGAAAATCCCCGGATGGTTCTGGAGATGTACCATAAATTATTGGCGGAACGGGTGTTTGAGACGCCGATAGGCCTGCTGTATCTGAAGGAGCTTCAAAATTACCTTTTGATGTCGCCAGAGCTTCATGGGGAGCAGGTGGAAGCGATTTTTCTGCCAGAGAACAGTGATGCCGTGCAGGCGGCAGTCTCCAAAGAAGAAAAGACCAAGCGCCCGCAGGAGGAGAAGGCAATGACTCCGCAGGCGGAAGCCCGGCATCAGGAGACACTGGAATGGTATGTAGAGAAGTTGGAGGAATCCAGACAGCAGGAACGGCTGTCTGATTACAGGAGGAGACGTGCAGAAGAACGGGCGAAGGAGAGCAGGAGACACCTCAGGCTCAGCCTGTTGTTCAGTCTGTTTCTAATAGTTGTTACCATTGGTGTAGGGGCAATTACCATGACGGACCAGAATCCCAATATCCTTAATTATGAGAACAAAATTATTGAGAAGTACCAGGATTGGGAGGCTGATTTGGAAAACCGTGAGCAGATGATGAAAGAACAAGAACTAAAGTCGGGGTCGTAATTTTGACAAGATTTATTATGGATATTTCCATAGGCTTTGGATCGGTGTTTTATTTTCACAAAAATAACATAAATGTGTGTTATGCTCTGGAAAAGAGCAGAGTAAGAGGTGTGAAAATATGGATAAACTGAAAATACTTGTAGTGGACGACGAGAGCAGAATGCGCAAGCTGGTAAGGGATTTTCTTGTAAAGCAGGAGTTTGAAGTCATTGAGGCAGAGGATGGAGAGGACGCGCTGAACAAATTTTATGAGCAGAAGGATATAGCCCTGATTATTCTGGATGTGATGATGCCAAAGATTAGTGGCTGGAATGTGTGCCGGGAAATCCGGGAATCCTCAAAGGTTCCCATCATCATGCTGACGGCCAAAGGGGAAGAAAGTGATGAGCTTCAGGGGTTTGATATTGGCGCAGATGAGTATATTTCCAAGCCGTTTAGTCCGAAGATTCTGGTTGCAAGGGTGGCGGCCATTTTAAGGCGTACCGGTAAGAATGGGGAAGAAGTTCTGGAAATTGGCGGTATTACGGTAGACAGGCCCGGGCATCAGGTGAAAATAGACGGAAAAGAACTTGAGTTAAGCTATAAGGAGTTTGAACTCCTTAATTATTTTATAGAGAACAAGGGAATTGCCCTTTCCAGGGAGAAGATTCTAAACCATGTCTGGAATTATGATTATTTTGGGGATGCCAGGACTATCGACACGCATGTAAAGAAGCTCCGCAGTAAAATGGGGGATAAGGGGGAATATATTAAGACCATCTGGGGAATGGGTTACAAGTTTGAGGTAGAGTCATGAGGCATTCCATTACAAGAAAGATTACAGCCATTATGATTAGCATAGTAGCGGGAACCGTGCTGCTATGCTGGTTTATTAATACGACACTTTTGGAAAGCTATTATATTGAGCATAAGCAAAGGGCCCTGCTGGATACTTTTGATATGGTATACAAAGAGAGTGAGAATGGCAGGACAGACGAAGACGAATTTCAGATTAAACTGGACACAAAATCCAGCAACAGCGATATTTCTTATATGATTATCCGTTCCGATCATACAATAATACAGTCAAATGTCGGAGATGATGAGCGGCTGCTGTTCCAGTTTCTGGAACTGATTTTCCACAGGAATGATGGGAATACACAGGTTTTAAAGAATACACAGGAATATGTGGTGGAAAAGACCAAAGACCGCAGGCTGAATACAGATTATTTAGTGCTTTGGGGAAGCCTGCAGAATGGAAATATGATATTGATGCGTACCGCAGTTGAGAGTATCAAGGAAAGTGTAGATATTGCGAATCGTTTTCTTGCTTATGTGGGCGTGCTTATGGTCATTTTATGTGCAGTGATTATTTATGTGGTGACAAAGCGAATTACAAATCCTATTTTACAGCTTGCAGACATTTCTAAGAGAATGACAAGTCTCGATTTTGATGCCAAGTTTCAGGGTAAGGGACAAAATGAAATCAATTTATTGGGCGATCATATGAATCAGTTGTCGGAGACGTTGGAAAGGACAATATCTGAGCTCAAAAGCGCTAACAATGAGCTCAAAATGGACATAGAGAAGAAAACGGAAATAGATGAGATGCGCAAGGAATTTATTTCCAATGTATCCCATGAGCTAAAGACCCCGATTGCTTTGATACAGGGATATGCAGAAGGTCTGCAGGAATGTATCAATGATGATGCGGCAAGCCGTGAGTTTTACTGTGAAGTTATCATGGATGAAGCGGATAAAATGAATATCCTGGTAAAGAATCTGCTTACATTAAATCAACTTGAATCTGGAAGTGAACAGATTGTGTTTGAACGGTTTGATTTATTTGAGGTGATTCAGGGCGTGGTGAATGCAACGGCAATCCTCAGGGAGCAGAATGGCATCAGCCTGACAGTTGATACTGAGGAACCGGAATATGTATGGGCGGATGAATTTAAGACGGAGCAGGTACTGACGAACTATGTCAGCAATGCCATACATTATGCAACAGGGGAGAAAAGAATTGAGATTTCCGTTATCTCGGGGGAAAATAATGTACGTGTGGAGGTATTCAATACAGGAAATCAAATACCGGAAGATGAACTTTCTCATATCTGGGATAAATTCTATAAAGTTGATAAGGCGCGTACCCGGGAATACGGCGGCAATGGGATTGGTTTGTCGATTGTAAAAGCAATCATGGATTCCTTTCACCAGAGATGCGGCGTTGTCAATGAAGAAGACGGGGTAAGATTCTGGTTTGAATTAGACAACAGGGTAGATGATGGGAAGAAGTGAAAATATAGTTGCCCTTAGGGATAAATAATGGTAAAATACTAATATAGCGCATAAAAGTGTTATGCACAGCAACCTGAGGAAAAGGAGACAGACATATGAAAAACGCCATAAAAGTAGGAGCAGTACTGGTTGCGGCAGCAATGCTCTTTGCAGGATGCGGTGATCCGATGATGCCGCTGACAGAGGACGAAGAATCCGTTGTGGTGAATTATTCAGCAGGAATCCTTGCCAAGCATAATAGCTTTCAACAGGAGGGAATGACAGCAGTATATCCCGACGAGGAGGAACCTGAGGAACAGGAAGAAGCGGAAGAAACGAAAGAAGCAGAGGAAACGAAGGAAACAGAAGAAACGAAAGAGACAAAGGAAACGAAGGAAACAAAGGAAACGAAAGAAACAAAGGAAGATGACAAGGGGGAAGGTACAGGAAAAGCACCTAAGGAAGAAGAACAACCGTCCAAAGAATCAGAAGAAGGACCGAAACAGCTTACCTTGACCGATGCACTGTCTATATCCAAAGTGGAGTTTTCCTACCATGATTATTCGACGACAGCTAGTTACCGCCAGGGGGATTATTTTTCGTTGGATGCATCCGAAGGGAATATTTTCCTGATATTGAATGTGAATATGACAAATACGGGAAACAAGGCCGTGGAATGTGATCTAATGAAGAAACAGCCGTCTTTCATTTTAAATCTGAATGAAGAACCAGGGATTCAGAATCAGGTGACAATTTTAACAAATGATTTGTCAACTTATAAGGGGACGTTAGACCCGGGACAGACGGAGGCAGTGATTTTGTTATTTGAAGTACCGCAGAAGACAGCAGATAATATTTCGACGATGAAGTTAAGTCTTGAAAGTAATGGAGAGACAAATGAAATAATACTAAAATAAATCTAAAAAAGTAAAAAATATTGTATATTTTTCAGAAAATATGTGATATAATTATAAAAATGGATAGAAACGGAAGTATACCGGAGAGGAGCGAATGACGATTATGGATACAAATATTCTTTTAGAGAATGGAACTAATGAGCTGGAGGTGTTGGAATTTACCCTGGCTGGAAATCATTATGGAATTAACGTGGCAAAGATCCGAGAAATATTAACCTATCAGCCGGTTACTCCGATTCCAAATGCCCATCCCTGTGTAGAAGGCATATTTATGCCGCGTGATACGATGATTACAGTGATTAACCTCCGTCAATGTCTGGCGCTTCCAGATATTGAAGAAGATGGTTTGTTTATTATTACCAATTTCAATAAATTGAATATTGCGTTTCACGTGGATGAAGTCTGCGGAATCCACAGACTTTCCTGGGCAGATATTATAAAGCCCGATTCTACAATTAATATAGAAGAAAGTGGCGTATCCACCGGAGTAATCAAGCTGGAGGACAGATTGATTGTTATTTTGGATTTCGAGAAGATTGTTACAGACATCAGTCCAGAGACAGGGTTGCAGGTTTCTGATTTAGAGAGTCTGGAAGAACGTAACAGAAGCGATTCACCAATTTTGATCGCAGAAGATTCTCCGCTGTTGTCCAAACTGATTACCGACTGTCTCAAGAAGGCAGGATATACAAAGCTGATTGTCAACAGCAATGGTCAGGAAGCTTGGGACAAACTTCAGGAATATAGGAAAGACGGCAATCTGGACGAAAAGGTACATATGGTTATTACTGATATTGAAATGCCTCTGATGGATGGTCATCGTTTGACGAAGCTGGTAAAGGAAGATGATGAATTAAAGCATATTCCTGTTGTTATCTTCTCCTCTCTTGTAAATGAGGAGATGCGCCATAAAGGTGAGATGCTGGGTGCAGATGCACAGTTGACAAAGCCTGAAATTGGAAAATTGGTAAGTGCGATAGATGCCCTTTTGGATGAGAGGAAGGAAAAACTGGCACAGAAACAGCAGTAATAGAACTTTATACCATGCTGTAAAGCATATGGTATCAATCTGCCTGTGGGATACTCATAAACAGTTCTCGCAGGCAGTTGTTTTTGCATAACAGGTCCGCATAAGGAAGTATAATATTGCAAAGGAGGAGAACTTGTGAAAAAATTATCATTAGAGACAGAATTGAAAGGGAACTCATATCCCGGGAGAGGGATTATAATTGGAAAGTCTAAAGATGGCAAATATGCGGTGACTGCTTATTTTATTATGGGAAGAAGTGAGAATAGCAGAAACCGTATTTTTGTAGAAGAAGGAGAGGGAATCCGTACCCAGGCTTTTGATGCGTCCAAGCTGAGTGATCCAAGTTTGATTATTTATGCGCCGGTGCGTGTGCTTGGGAACAAGACGATTGTGACGAATGGGGATCAGACCGATACGATTTATGAGCTGATGGATAAACAGCAGACGTTTGAACAGGCATTGCGTACGCGGGAATTTGAGCCGGATGCCCCGAACTATACGCCAAGAATTTCCGGTATCATGCACGTAGAACAGGGCTGTTATAATTATGCTTTGTCTATCCTAAAGAGCAATGGCGGCAACCCCGACGCCTGCAACCGTTATACATTTGCCTATGAGAATCCTGTAAATGGAGAGGGGCATTTTATACATACGTATATGGGGGATGGGAATCCGCTGCCAAGTTTTGAAGGAGAGCCAAAGCTGGTGGAGATTGACGGCAGTATGGAATCTTTTACGGAGAAAATATGGAACAGCCTAAATGAAGACAATAAGGTGTCGTTGTTTGTCAGGTATATTGATATTGAAACTGGTACATATGAGACACGAATTATGAACAAAAATGTATAATATTTAACTATATAATTATTTATTTGAGTCAGAGGTACAAAATCAGGAGGAATTTATGAAGGAATTAGAATTAAAGTATGGCTGTAACCCTAACCAGAAACCTTCCAGGATTTATATGGAAGATGGGCAGCTCCCCATCAAGGTTTTAAATGGAAAACCAGGCTACATTAATTTTTTGGACGCATGTAACGGATGGCAGTTGGTAAAAGAGTTAAAGCAGGCAACCGGGCTTGCGGCGGCGGCTTCTTTTAAGC
>CAPQSW010000013.1:66904-70829 GCA_948688495.1 uncultured Lachnospiraceae bacterium
GTCCCCAGCCGGGGCGGCAGTGGGATTGCCATTGTCTGACGTTGAAAAAAAGATTTACTGGGTAGATGATATGGATATGGAATTTACACCTTTGGCCAATGCATATGCAAGGGCGAGGGGGGCGGACCGTATGTCTTCCTTCGGAGATTTTATTTCCCTGTCAGATGTCTGTGATGAGGCGACAGCGAAGATTATTAAACGTGAAGTCTCGGACGGAGTCATCGCGCCGGGGTATGAGCCCGAGGCATTGGAAATCTTAAAAGCAAAGAAAAAGGGCAATTATAATGTGATTGAGATTGATCCAGATTATATACCGAATCCTATTGAGCGCAAGGAGGTATTCGGTATCACCTTTGAGCAGGGAAGGAATGAATTAAAGATTGACGATGCATTTTTTGGAAATGTGGTGACAGAGAATAAGGAAATTCCAGAATCAGCAAAAATTGATTTGGCGATTGCGATGATAACACTCAAATATACACAGTCTAATTCGGTCTGTTTTGCCAAGGATGGACAGGCAATTGGTATTGGCGCCGGTCAGCAGTCCAGAATCCATTGTACCAGGCTTGCTGGTCAGAAAGCAGATAACTGGTTTTTACGTCAGTCACCCAAGGTTCTGAATCTTCAGTTTGTGGACAAAATCGGGCGCGCAGACCGTGACAATTCTATTGATCTATACATTGGTGAGGATTACATGGATGTCCTTGCGGATGGTGCATGGGAGAATATTTTCAAGGTGAAGCCGGAAGTGTTTACCAGGGAGGAGAAGCGTGCGTGGTTAGACCAGATGCATGGTGTAGCGCTGGGTTCCGATGCATTCTTTCCATTTGGGGATAATATTGAGCGTGCACATAAGAGCGGCGTTTCCTATGTGGCAGAGCCGGGCGGCTCTATCCGGGATGATCATGTGATTGCCACCTGTAACAAATATAAGATGGCAATGTGCTTTACTGGAATACGTCTGTTCCACCACTAGTGCTTCATTTGTTTGGATGATTTAAGCCTTGATGCGGAGAGTATAAGTCTGTATCAGGGATTTATGGATTTGTGTTGACAGCTTGCAGTATGCGTATGTGTCAAAAACTTCAAATACCTGGGATGGTAATTTTACGATAGATGACTTACCAGATGAGATGATTCTGACACCAGAAGAAGTCGGGGCCTTGGATGTTGACCGGAATACGAATGTTATACCTTCTGGATTGATTTATGACGGAACTGCGTTCCCGGGAACACCCTATCAATGATGAGGAACGGTTACAGGCGGATAATCTGCTGTCTGTAATCGTTTTTTAGTGTGCAGTCCCCTTTGGCGGCAAGCCCCAGGCGGTAGAGTTCTGTGGCGCGCAAGTCCAGTGCCAGAAGCTGTTTTGCCCTAGGGGAAAGAAGGCGCTTTGCGTCTGCTGGGCTGGTAATGATTGGAAGGCTGCTGTTAGATTTCAGGTTGGAGAGCAAGGGTGCGGCGGATTTGCGAAAGCCTAGAATACGTAGATAAGAAGGCGCAGTAAGCTCCCGGTAATCTTCCTGCTGGATGTGCAGCAGCATATGGGTGAACAGGCGGCTGAGCCTGGCATAAGTGAAATTTTTCGTTTTCATATGCAGGCAGAAGCTGCTCCAGTCTGTAAAGTGTTCACGTTCTGCTATCAGGCGGCGGGCAAGCTCTGGCGAGCTGTCGCCCCAGGCAGCAAGACAGTCTTCCGCATCCGTTATCAGCTCATAATGAAGCAGGGGTGAAAAATCATCTTCAAATAAAAAAGGATGTGGATAATTGTTTAATATGCTATAAGAAGCTTCTGGCATGGCAGCCTCAGGGACAGGGAGGGTGTTGTTTTTGATGCATGACCGGATAGCTGAGGCGGAACAGAAGTCCTGTGTGACAGCCACATCAGGAGAATCCTGTGTAACAGTCGTATCGTGGTATCCCCTGCCCTGCCGGGGAATCGGAAGGGGAATCATGGTGGAGTGGAAAGCGGTCAACGCCTGCAGATATTCCAGTGCCAGGATATTGTTCGGCGAGGCAAGAATTTCCTTTATTTCAGATGCTGTCAGTGGAGAAGACAGATAGTTTGTGGATTCTGCGGAGATAATATAGTTTTGCAGAGCTAAGGAGCGGGCGGAGGGAAAGGATGCGCCCATTTTCAGCTCCTTTTGAAGATACTCCCGGTAGGGATCCGGTTCTTCTAAAAGAAGGGCAGAGATAGACGACAGCAGACTAAGATTATTCATTTCCACTCCAAATCCCAGATGGGTGACGATTTTGGTATTGTTTAACAGTGAGACGCCGCCTCTGGCAAAGTATTCTGCGCTGGCAGTGGCAAACAGCGCAGGAAGTTCCAAAACGAGGTCTGCGCCGCAGGAGAGCGCCATCCGGGCGCGGCTGTATTTGTCCATCAGGGCGGGCGCCCCGCGTTGGACAAAATTGCCGCTCATAGCTATAATTACATAATCTGCGTGGCAAAGTTCCTTTAATCTGCTGATTTGATATTCGTGTCCACGATGGAAGGGATTATATTCTGTGATAATTCCGACAATGTTCATGGAAAGCTCCTTCCCTGCCCCAATATGTAATCGTTATTTGCGAAGCCGGAATTTGTGTACAGAGACTTTGAGTCCTTCTGCCTGGCTCTGCAGTTCCCGTGCCAGTTTTGCAGATTCCTGGGCAGCCGTGGCATTCGTCTGAACAACGTCGGCTATTTGTTCCATACCCTCTGTAATTTGTCTCAGTGAATGGGACTGTGCCGCAGCAGATGCAGCAATACGTTCAATCATTGTGGTTGAATCCTGCGCGCTGGAGACAACGGCGGAAATGGACTCTGTCGTCTCAGTGGTCAGGGAGGAACCATATTGTACAAGTTTCATGGAGTTTTCAATTAGCTCGGCAATATCCTGTGCAGAAACGGAGCTTTTATTTGCAAGATTCTGCACTTCGCCTGCAACGATAGCAAATCCCTTTCCAGCTTCACCGGCGCGTGCGGCTTCGACAGAAGCATTCAGGGCCAGGATGTTGGTCTGGAATGAAATATCTTCAATCGTTTTAATGATGCCGCCAATCTGAGTGGAGGCCTGGGAAATATCATTCATTGCATTTGTCAGCGCTTCCATTTTCTGGCTGCATATTTCAAGCTGCTTGGAGGCTTCTTCCGAAGAATGCTTTGCAGTATCAGCATCTTTGGAAGTGTGGTCTACCCGTTCGTAAATCTCCTGAATGCTGGCCGACAGTTCTTCGACTGCAGATGCCTGGCGTACGGTGCCGTTGGATAATACTTCGGCATCGGAAGCCATCTGCTCAGATTCATTGGATACCTGGTCTGCTGTCAGGCTGATCTGGGAAAGGGCATGGTTGAGTGAATCTAAAATTTGGCGCATGGCGTTCTGAATTGGCAGAAATTCACCACGATAATCATCACCGATGGTAATGTCCATCGTTCCTTCTGCCATCTGTGCTAATTTATCGTCGATATCCTGAATATATTTTTTCAATTCCCGTTTTGTTTCATGGATGGATTCTACCAGCATTCCGATCTCGGAAGTGTTTGGCTTGAGCGCAAATTTGGTAGAAAGATTGCCTTTTGAAATCTCACCCATCTGATCACGGACAGCAATGACAGGACGTAAAACTTTGAAGATTGTGGTAAACATAATAATAAGCTGGATAAAGGCTATGAGAATCAATGCAGCAAGCATTGCCTTGCGGATAAATGCAGCCTGGTAATTCAAGTCATCCACACGTGCCGTAGTTCTGGAATCAAGGTCAGCAAGAAATTGTTCTTTCAGGGAATTGATTTGTGCAATAGCGGTATTGTATTCTTTACCATACACGTATGCAACGGCGCCCTCCCTGTCACCGTCCAGTACCATGTTCATCGCTTCTTCTTCCAGAGGGACAAGTTGATTGGACACGGCAGACATTTTGTCGATCATGGCC
>CAPQSW010000013.1:70839-74803 GCA_948688495.1 uncultured Lachnospiraceae bacterium
ATCATGGCCTGTTCTTCTTCCGTGATTCCGATTTCCTGCATTGCGGCAACTCCAATATCGCGGTTCTTCCACTCATTGATTTCCAGCCAGTAATTGTCATAATGCTGCTGTTCTCCAGTTGTCGCAAATGCGCGTACCTCATTTGTAAGGTAAGCAGAGCCATTCATAAAGCGGTTTGCATTGTAGGTCAGTTCAAACCTCTCCTCATTTGCTGTATTCAGCAGGCTGCGTATGTGGCTGTTCGAAAACAGGGCAAGACCCATAAAAATCAGCGAAAGTATGGAAATTCCATTTAAAATCAGGGTCAATGTTGATTGGTTGATAGATTTTTTCATAATTGCGAGACTCCTTTCGGCGTATCTTGTGTATTTTCTCTTTATTCTGATAGCTGTATTATATCAAAAAGTTTCTAAAGAGTAAAGTTTAAAAACCCTGAGAGTATACAGTGATTTTGAATTATGGACGATATATACTTAACAGCAGAGGTGATTCATTTATTAGGTGATTAAGATGTATGTAATACATAATTTTTGCCACAATTTCAAATCTGTGGGGAAGAAGACGACAGCAGTACTTGTTCTGATGTCCATATTCCTGGTTTTGTTTTTAGCCCTGAATTTTCATATATGGAGCGGCGGATATACACAGGGCAGTTTAGAGGAAATTGTCATAGAGCAGGAAACGCTGCTTGGCGATGGTCTTACGCTATGTGGAAGTGCTCGTGGGCAGATCACCAGAGACAGGCATGAGGATTGGAAATTCGTTTCTGCAATAGGATTATTGCCATTTCTTCCCATTATTTTCGGGATTATCTATTTCCCGGACATTCTTTTTGTACCCTTTTTCAGCAAATTTTTCTATCATGTTACACTTTGTAATTTAGCGGTGCGGATGAACCGTTGATTCTTCCTGATATTTCCTATGGACTTTTTGTACCGGACGTAAATCTGCCGTCCAGTATAACATGATGCACACAGCCACATTGCTCGCGGGAATAAATCAGGAGGATTTTATGTACGCATTAGAAGCGAAACATCTTTTTAAAAGCTACCGTGCCAGGGGAAAAGAGGTAACGGTATTACAGGACGTTTCCCTTAAGATTGGCAGAGGGGAGATGGTGGCCGTTATGGGGCCTTCCGGAAGCGGTAAGACTACGTTGCTGCATAATTTGTGCGGGATAGATACACCGGATTCCGGGGAAATTATAGTAAATGGCAGGGAATTGGCGTCATTTTCAGGGGAAGAACTTGCTGTTTTTAGGCGGAGACAGTTTGGTATGGTTTTTCAGGATTTCCAATTGCTGGAAAGCCTTTCTGTGGAAGAAAACATACTGCTGCCTATGATTTTGGACAGACGGAGCAAAGAAGAACAGGAACAGCGGCTTTGGAAAATGCTGGCGTTGACCGGGATCGGGGAACTTGCGGACAGGAGAATCACAGAATTATCTGGCGGACAAAAGCAGAGGGTTGCGATTGCCCGGGCGTTGATACAGGAGCCGTGCCTTATTTTTGCGGATGAACCGACGGGGAATCTGGACGCGGACACGGCAGAAAATATCCTGAACTGTATGGCGGAAATGAATCAAAGAACGAAGACCAGCATGGTGATTGTAACCCATGACAAGTATGCGGCGTCCTTTTGCCATCGTATCCTGCGGTTGGAGAAGGGGGGTGTCGTTGGATGACATTTCTCGATATTTCCATAAAGATATTTTGGAAAAATATTACCAGATACCGTCTGTATTTTTTCTGCTGTGTTTGTGCTGCGGCGGTCTTTTTCTGCTTTGCGGCTCTTTTTACAAACCAGTCTTTTATGGAGGGGCAGGCAGTGGATCCGATGATAGCGGATAATATTATTTTTCCAAGTTTTCTTGCGGCAGTTTTTTTGCTGTTGTTTGTTCCATATTCTTACTCCGTATTTCTATTTGCGAGAAAGCAGGAGTATGGAATCTTGTTTTCCCTGGGCATGAGCCGCTTAGCGGCCCTTAAATGCTTGTTTTTGGAAGGGGCTGCAATGGGAGGGCTTGCCCTGGTATTATCTTTTCTGGCGGGAAGCATATTGTCCCTGTTTTTTTCTGGCGTAA
Source organism: uncultured Lachnospiraceae bacterium (assembly GCA_948688495.1). Classification (GTDB taxonomy): domain Bacteria; phylum Bacillota; class Clostridia; order Lachnospirales; family Lachnospiraceae; genus Petralouisia. The sequence continues at coordinate 72,923 of CAPQSW010000013.1, forward strand.
TTTCCCGGGTGATTGGGATTGAGGGGCTGCAATGGGAAATCTCATACAAAGCTTATGCGGTTACGGCGCTGCTTTATGGGACAGCGCTTGGGATTACGGCGGTGCTTGGGGGAATTTCAACACTGGGCGGGCGGATACGCTCTTTGCTCCTTGCGCCTTATCAGGCAGAGGCAAAAGGAGGGGGATACCACATTTTGCAAAAGTATTTTCCAGGTTATGCAAAAAAGCGTTTGGTGGAATGCTCCCTGCTTGCCCGGCACAGGAAGGACTGGACGATCCGGTATGTTTTTTCTGCCCTGCTGATTGGAACGGTTTTGCATTTGGCAGGCTTTTGTTTGGTATTGCAGTCTTCACTTCTGCGTGATGTGGAAAATTACTGTCCGTATGATCTGGCGTATTCTGAAATGCTTGGAAAGAATCATATCTCGGAGGATGAGCTTAGAGATACGCTGTCTTTGCATGGTGTCACGATTGTGAAAGAGAAAAAGATTTCTTATGTAAGGGATGCTGCATTTAATTATCTTGCGGTATCCGAGGTAAATGAGAAACTGGGCTGCAGTTACCGTGTTCTGGAAGGAACGTTTCTAAATCTGTTCCAGTACGAAATGGAGGATGGATATGAACATGACATTCAGGAAATTCCCCGTGTTTCTTTGAGTCTGGAAACAGGAGGGGAGTTAAAGCTTTTTACCTGCGGGAGCGATATAAGAATACTGTTCAATAAGGGACCAGCACAGGCGGATTATACGCTGATTATAAATGATGCTGATTTTGACAGGATAAAATCGGATCCTAATTACTGGTTTGGAATGATGCACCTTTTTCAGTTACAGGACTTTAAAACCTCATTTGCCGGTATCAAAAGTTTTCAATCACTCCTGCAGGAAGTGAATGGACTAACAGTGGAAGAACAGCAGTATTTCCGGGCAGTCTCTAAAATTGAGCGTTTATGGGAAGCCAGACAGTCCGGACAGTTTTGCATATTTTTGATGTTTTTTGTTGAGGCGCTTTTGCTTATGGCCGCGTATCTGTTGATTCATGTTCGGGTTGCGGCAGAGCGGGAAGAAAATAAGAGGGCATTTACAAGCCTCTTTCTGGTTGGGATTACGGACGAGGAGGCATTTCGCCTGTGTCTGTTTAAAAACCGGATGCGTTTTCTGCCGCCGCTTATAGCAGCGCTGATATTTTCCATGCCGCTCCTCTATACAATGGGGGAGGGATCTTATCATTCCGGGGCATTGGGATGCTTTGGCGGAATATGCATAGATTTTTTTCTGGTAGTTTTCACAAGCATATCCAGCGTATTTTATTCAAGAAGGGAACTGAAATTCCTGAAAATGTAGGGCTATCTTTTTGCTTTCCCGAATCGTTATATATAGTAAGCGACAAAATAATTTGTCTCCTACTATAACCCCTCCGGGGGATGCACACGAACAAAATTTTTTGTCCAGTTGTGCTGTCAAAACGTGTTTTCGTGCAATCGGTATTAGACATAATTTTAATTTTTCCGATATTTTATGTGAAAGCCAAAGGAGGGCATATGATAAAGGTTGCAATATGTGATGATGAAAAGAACATAAGAAGCTACCTTGCTTCGCTTATCAGAGGGCAGAAAGCGGAATGTGAAATTACGGAGTATGCTTCTGCTGATGAATACCTGTTAGGCGGCATGGGGCATGACTTACTGTTCTTGGATATAGAGTTAGAGGGTTCTGCGTCCGGCATGGACGGTGACGCCATAAATGGCATGGGTATGGCAAGACAGATTAGGGGTATGGAGCAGATAAAACAGCCCGTAATCATTTTTGTTACGGGCTATGAAAAATATGTCTATGACGCTTTTGAAGTGGAAGCGTTAGGGTATCTGGTAAAGCCTGTGAA
>CAPQSW010000014.1 GCA_948688495.1 uncultured Lachnospiraceae bacterium
TTATTATTAAGATATACCAGAAAAGATTATGATCAGTTGGAGTGGAAAGAGATATGGGAGGAAGTGATTCTAAATACTTTTGATAATATTTATATGTCGCTTGGAGAGTTAGAGAACGATTTAAAGAGACATGGGTTTAAGGTTTTATTTTTGGTTGATGGATTGGAAGAAATTTTTTCACAGACGATCGCATCTGAAACTGAGAGAAATGCGATAGTAGCATTATGTCGCGATATGGTTAATGATGTTAAGATAAAGTATCAGAATTTGGGATTGATGATTTTTTTGAGAAAGGATATGGTTCGTGATTCTATAATCGTTAATTTTGAACAGTTTAATTCCTTATATAATTCAGTTGAATTGCGATGGTCAAGTACGGAGGCATTACGACTTGTAATTTGGATCGTTGGACATGCAGTGCCAGGTTTTTATCAGGAGGAGGTGGCAATTGAATTAGCTCCCAGAGAAATCATTGATCGTACACTCCATAAATTATGGGGAATAAAATTAGGTAAGCCTACATCAAATGAGGCAAATTCATCCAGATGGATTTTAGCTGCACTGTCGGATTTTAATGGGCAATTACAAGCGCGTGATATCATAAGATTTTTAGAAAAAACGACCGCGACTGTAGGTAAAGCTGTTTATGATGACAGGTATCTTATGCCTTCCGAAATAAAAAATGCAGTGTCAGGTTGTTCTTATGATAAGATTAGTGAAGTTAGACAAGAGATTAAGGTGCTTGGCCCCATATTTGACCGTTTGGAAAATGCTCCGTCCGAGAAAAAAATATTACCATTTCATAATGATACATTTAATTTTACGCAGGCAGAGGAAAAGGTCATGAAGCAGGAAGGTTTTTTGAGGATAGAGAATGATAAATACTATCTCCCGGAGATAATCAGACATGCTTTAAAATTTAAATACGAAAGAGGTGCGAGGCCCAAAGTGTTATCTTTGTTATTAAAAAAAGAAAAATTTTAAAAATTTGCAAGATTTTTCTTCTCTCAATCGTGTTATAATTGAAAGAGGAGGAAGGCAAATGCGAAGCATAGGAGGAAGGCAAATGCGAAGCATTTATGGAATGCCTTCCGACGATTTGGCAGGTGACGCAAAGCGGCGCGTGCCGATACCCGAGTGGAATGCCTTCCGACGATTTGGCAGGTGACGCAAAGCGGCGCGTGCCGTTACCACTTAAAATCTAGGATATGTATTTGGTAAGGAGGAGAATGAATATGAACAGAGCAGCTATGTGTGGAATGATTGGTGCATTGTCACTAAGTTTTGGAACGATGGTGATTTCACCGGAGAACTTTGTTCGTCAGAGCAGCAAACCAGTACAGGAGAGTATAATTCCCACAGTTGTCAGAGAGACAGATACGGCAGAATCCCAGACGGATACGGCGGAATCCCAAGCGTATACGGCAGAATCCCAGGTGTATATCTGTCCGCATACAGACGGGAACCATACGCCGGACTGCCCGAACTGGGACGGAACATGTGGCCATACAGACGGGAACCACACGCCGGACTGCCCGAACTGGGTAGAGCCTCAGAATAATTCCAGCAGTAATGGAGCTTCTTCCTCTCAGAATTGGGGGAATGGAGGACATCATGGCGGCGGACATCACGGTGGCGGACATCATGGATGGTGATGAATAAGGAGGTGATGCGCAAATGCGCAGTGAAGAAGAAGTAAACCGCGCAGTGGAAAGATATGCAGATATGGTGCAGCGCATTTGCTTTTATCATCTAAAAAACCGGACCGATACAGAGGATGTGTTTCAAAATGTATTTTTGAAATATATGATGTATGAGAAACCCTTTTGCGACAGTGAGCATGAGAAGGCGTGGCTTTTACGTGTGTCGATCAATGCCTGTAAGGATTATCTCAAAGCTTTTTTTCGTAGAAACGTTGTTTCCCTGGAAACATTGGGTGAGATGGAAGCAGAAACTGCAGAAGATTATCAGGAAGTCTTGGAGGCAGTGCTGTCCCTTCCGGCAAAATACAAGGATGCTATATATCTGAGCTATTATGAAGGATATACGGCAGCAGAGATTGGAAAGATTTTAGGGAAGGCAGAGAATACAGTGTATTCTCTGCTTTCGCGGGGTAGAGGGATGATAAAAGAGAAGCTGGGAGGTGAATGGAATGGGCAGTAAATTGCAGGATGCATTTGATGATATTAGGGCGGATGACCGGCTGAAGGAATCTACGAAGGTTTTTTTGGCAAGTGAGCGCAGGAAGGCAGAACGTCGATTCCATCCTCGGGTATTTTACAGGACATTTGCGACGGTATGCGCAGTGTTGATTCTGGCGCTAGGTATTGGTGGGTATTATTGGGCCGGGGTGCCTGTTTCCTTCGTGAGCATTGACGTCAACCCTTCTATGGAACTGGGGCTGAACCGGTTTGAGCGTGTGGTCTCTGTCACAGCATATAATCCGCAGGGGGAGGAAATTCTTCAGGCATTGTCCTTGAAGGGGAAAAAGTACACAGAGGCTATTGATGCGGTTGTGGAAAGTCAGGAGATAAAACGTTACCTGACAGGGGAAGCAGAGTTGGTCTTTACGGTAGCAGCCAGAGGCAGTCTGGGAAAGGCGATAGAAGCAGGGGTTGTCGATTGTTCCAAGCATATCGGACACAAAAGCCATAATGTCAGTGTGGATATGGAGACGGCAGTTTTGGCACATGATAACGATATGTCAGTAGGAAAATATTATGCTTACCTGCAACTATCACAGTATGACAGCACAGTGACGCTGGATGAATGCAGGCATATGAGTATGGAGGAAATACATGGACATCTCAATGAACATGGGCAGGGGGACAGTCAGGAATCAGAGCAGGAAAGTGTGAACGAGAAAAATAATGGACACCAGGGGATGGAGCAGGAGAGTACCAACTGTCAAGGGGCAGAACAGGAAGATACCATCATTCAGAATCCAGGGAAAGAAAATTCTGGAGAGGGGCAGGATTCCCCAGGCACACATCACCATGGCGGACATCATAAATAGAATCAGGGGCAATTTAATTGTGCATATATAACAAAAAATAAAAAATAAATTTGAAAATTTGCATATTTTGTTGAAATACTGCCAGGAAGTGATACAATACTGTTATAGACAGGGATGTGGGAAGAACGTTTAGAAAAAGGGAAGGGAAGTTGAGAGAGGTTTTTTTATGGGAAAGACAACGTCAATTAACCTGGTAGGAAAAGAAGAATTTGAAGACGTCATGCGAGTATTTGCCAGGTGTACGGATGACTATTTGTTTCTATTTGATTTGGATAGGGATGAATATATAATTTCGGAGAAAGCACTGGAGAAGTTTGATTTGCCAGACAATCATTTTACCAATGCCGGAGCTGTATTGGAAAAGATCATTTATCCAGAAGATATGCCAGGGCTTACGGAAAATCTTGCACAGTTAAGAAGCGGGGAGAGTGAAACACATGATTTGGAATACCGCTGGATAGACAAAAATGGCAAGATTGTATGGATTAGCTGCCGCGGCGTGGTAATTCAAGACACCACGAAGAAGGAAGAGACGAAACTCTTAATTGGAAGGGTTACAGAGATTGGCAGTAAGCGTAAGGCGGACAATGTGACGGGACTTTTTGCGGAACGTCAGCTTCAGATTGATATTGAACGGCTCAAAAAAGAGGGAAAGCAAGGCAAAGGAATCGTTCTTCGCATAGGTGTGGATAATTTTAAAGAGATTAATGAGCGGTATGGTATGGATACCGGAGACGTCGTATTAAAGATGATTGCTGAATGCATGCAGCAGGTTGCAGAAGGCGATCACTGTTACCGGCTTGATGGTGATGAATTTGTGATGCTGATGGATGAGGAAGATGAACAGAAGGCGAGAAAGAAGTATCATAAGACCAGAATTCTCATTGAAGAAAAGCGCAAAGAACAAGGGTATCAGAATTTCTATACCATATCTGCCGGGGTTGTAGGATTTTCCTATGATGAGGCAGAGGTAGATGAATTGCGTACCCGCTCGGAATTTGCCCTTGGAATTGCCAAGAAAAACGGTAAGAACTGCTCGTATGTTTTTTCACAGGAAGACTACGAGGCGTATCTAAAGAACATTAAGATTCAGGAGAAACTTCGTTATAGCGTGAACCATAATTTTCAGGGATTTCAGGTATACTATCAGCCCATCATATCATTGAAGACGGGACAGGTGGTAGGTGCGGAAGCATTACTGCGGTTCTCTTCCAGGGAGTATGGGATGCTTTCACCTGGGATTTTTATTCCTATCTTGGAGGAGAGCGGGCTGATTATTCCAGTGGGGGAATGGGTTTACCGCACGGCGATGCGTCAGACTATGGAGTGGCAGAAGCTGATGCCGGGGTTCCGCATTAATATTAATCTGTCATTTATCCAGATATGTAAGTCAGATGTGGTGAATGAAATCATGACCGCCATAGAAGAACTTGGTATTGAGCCGTCTACGGTATTGTTCGAGTTTACAGAGAGCGGTATGATTTCTTATGACGATTCGGTACAGCGGCTGTTAGATGTGCTGAATGAGAATGAGGTTAAAATTGCGCTGGATGATTTTGGTACAGGCTATTCTTCTCTGGGGTATCTGCAGAATCTGAAGGTAAATCTGCTGAAATTAGACAGGGGATTTACTGCAAAGGCCGTCATCAATGATTTTGATTATAACCTGATTGGACATATTGTGGATATGGCGCACAGCGTTGGCATGCAGGTTTGCTTTGAGGGCATTGAGACAGAGGAGGAGCTTGAAAAGCTAAAGAAATTAGAACCGGATTTCATACAGGGATTCTATTATGGAAGACCTGTGGATAAAGAGACGTTTTATGAGCAGAATCTCAAGAGGTTTGAGGTATAAATGCAATACGTGCATTTAATAATTGTGATTTGGCGGGGATTATGGTTCAAATGGAATCATAATCCCCTTTTTGGGACTTGTAAATAAGAGCTGCCTAAATATATTTTTCTACTATTTCCATAAATTTGTCATGGTATTCTTCGATATACTGCTCGTACGTCATGTTTTTCGAAGAAATTTCCTTTCCAAGCTCGGCAAGAAATTCTGGGATTTCCGATTCCAGCATAACGCCTAGATCAGCGCCAAAGGCTTCTTTTCCCTGAAGATCGCAGCCACTCTCAAATACGGCAAAAGCTGGTTTGGGACCGTCCGGTGTCTGTCGGACACCGCCACGGAATCCCAAGGGGGCAATCTGGTGCGCAGAACAGGAAGAAGGGCATCCAGAAATATGGATTTTGGGAAGTGTGCCGTCAGGAAAATTTTCTTTACGGATTCTTTCGACGCAGGCACGCAGCAGAGCCTGGGAATCCCTTGCACCGACCTGGCAGATGGAGGCTCCGATGCAGGCAATGGAGGATTCAAAAATATTTTTGGCGCTGTCTTTTGTAAGTGTCAGGATTTTTTCCGCCTCAGAGGCCGTAAGGTTAATGATGTACATGCCTTCGTCCGGGGAAAGGCGTACCAGTACATCCTCCATAGGAAGAATAATGTCATACAGTTTTCGAAAAAATTCGGGTTTGGGACTGCCGCCTATGGGATGATAGGAAACAGCATAAAGTCCATGTTGTTTTTGGGGGATAGCTCTTGCGCTGTTGATAACCCTGCCATCTCCCTGTTTGGTAATTTCAGGGAGTGTGACAGTAATATCCAGGTTTTCCTTTTCAAGGACTTCGGAAAGCTTTTCCTGATAAGCTTTTATATAGCCTTCTGTTCCCAGGGTTTCCTGCATGAAGCGGGTACGTGCTTTGCCACGGTTCTCGTAATTGCCATAGGAGACGAAAGTATTTACCATAGCTTTGATATAATAGAGAATTTTATCAGGAGCAGCGTTAGAAGCTACCTGTACGCCCATGCGGGGGCTGCGTCCAAGACCGCCGGCACTGTATACGTCAAAATGTCCATTCTCCTTTGCAACAAAACCCAGGTCACGGAAGGTTGCATGGGTGATGTTCTCCTTGCAGTTGGAGAAGCATACTTTTAGTTTACGGGGAAGCTTTACCGTCTTGATAAAGCCGAGGAGATAATCGGCAGCTTCTTTTGCATAGGGGAGTACGTCAAAATATTCTCCGGACTGGACACCGGAAAGAGGCGGGCACATGACATTACGGGGGAAATTACCACCTCCGCCTCTGGTAATGATACCGTGATCAAAGGATTCCTGAATAAGGGAACAGACCTGTGCAGCAGACAGGTTGTGGAGCTGCAGGCTCTGGCAGGTTGTGATATGTGTAAGTGAGATATCATGTTTTTCAATGCTGTCTGCGATAAATTTCAGGTGTTCTTTTGTAATCTCGCCGCCAGTCAGGCGAAGGCGGAGCATGCTTGCCGTACCGCCTCTCTGTGCATAACTGCCAAAGCCGCCAGAAAAGGCTTTGTATTTTGCAATGTTAATTTCTTTTTTATAAAACTTGTCTGTCATTTCGTCAAATTCTAATAAATCTCCACGAAATTCTTCTACGTGATCTTTCATGACAACCTCCTGTATAAAAAGTTTCCAGATAGTTTTCCTTACCATTATGATACCCGGAAAGTTCTATAAATATTTATGTCGTGGCGAAGCGGCTAGATAGAGATAAGACTGCTGTATTCTTGCAATAATCTATGATATATGGTACAGTTGTAAAGAATGGAAGGGGCAAGCGGATATAGAGGAGGGTTTCGTCATGAAGAATATGAAATTAGCAACGAAAATAAGCATGATTGTTATCGCTATTTTAACGGTGGGACTTGCGGTATTATGGACAAGTGTGAATGGAAAAGTATCTTCGTTGATGGAGAAACAGATTTTGGACAATATGAATGAGGCAGCGGAAACGCGCAGTGAAATTGCAGAAGAATATGTAAAGGCGGCAGAAGCCTATTTGCTTGGGTATGGACAATCTGGTGAGCTTCGGGAGGTATTGCTGCACCCGGAGGATGCAGCAATTGTGGCGAATGCGCAGAATTATACGAAGAACTATGGAGCAGTGAATGCGAACCTGGAAAATATATATCTGGCGGATTACGGTTCTACGGTATTAGTTTCGTTTGTGGAAGGTCCCATTGGCAAGACTCTGAGGGAAGGGGAGGGCTTAAAGCAGTTGCAGGACCAGGTATTTGCCGGAACTGGTATCTGTAATATGGGTGTAATGGCGTCGCCTTCTACCGGTAAACAGGTTGTTTCCATGTATTATCCAATTTATGACGGTGATACGCCGATAGGTTATGTGGGGGCGGCTATCTATGCAGAGGAATTGAAGAATATGCTGGACGAGCTTCAGGAAGGGGAGAGCAAGAGCAAGGATAAGGATTACATGCTGCTTGACGCAGCGGCAGGAGCTTATGTTTTCAGTCCTGTGGAAGAACAGATAGGGGCTGTGGTTGAGGAACAGAATGTCCTGCAGATGATAGAGCTTGCCAAAGGCGGCAAGACAGGCAGTGACTTTTATGAGTACAAAGAGGGTGGAAAGGATAAGCTTTCCGTGTACCACTATATGCCGGAACGGAACTGGATACTTGTAATGCTGACGGAACGTGATAAGGCGTTTGCAGCCGTTTCGCAGATGTCAATGACACTGCTGATCCTGTGCGCAGTAATTCTGCTTGTGATTTCGTTGTGTGTGTGGGCGGCAGGAAGGCTGATTGCAAAAGACATTACCGGGGTATCACGTGTGATCTATGAAATCGGGACGTTGGACTTGACTTTGAAGCATAAACTGGCAAGATATACTTCCCGCCGGGATGAGGTGGGCATGATTGCCAAGGCAACGCATAATCTGGCAGAAACAGTGAGCGATGCAGTTAAGCTGATTAAAGAGAAGAATAGTAAGCTTTTGGATACTTCCGGTACACTGCGTACTGGAGTTTCCACTACAAATTCTTCTGTGGGTGAGGTGGAAAAGGCAATGAATGAGATTGCCGGGAGCGCAACCTTGCAGGTTTCGGATACACAGCGGACAGTAGAAAGCATTCTACAGATTGGGCAGAATATTGAGAGGACGATGTCGGAGACAGAGGCTTTGAGCCAATACGCGGATAATATCAGGAAGACCAGTGAGGAAATGCGTAATACGATACGGACTTTGTCAGAGGTCAGCAATAACACCGAGCAGGCTATGGACGAAATTAGCGCGCAGGTTTTGTCTACCAACGAATCCGTGGAGAAGATTAAAGATGCTGCACAGCTTATCACTTCCATTGCGGAGGAGACGAACCTTTTGTCGCTGAATGCATCCATTGAGGCAGCGCGTGCAGGCGAGCAGGGCAGGGGATTTGCAGTGGTGGCTGACCAGATTCAGAAGCTTTCTGAGCAGTCAAACGATTCTACCAAGTATATTGATAATATTGTGAACGATTTGATGCGTGAATCGAACAAGACCGTCACCTTTATGCATGAGACAAAAGGCGTGATACTTGAGCAGAGTAAGCAGCTTTCTTATACGGAGGAACAGTTTTCTACCATATATGAGGATATTGAGGTTATAAAACGGGCGGTGACTGCTATTTATGATATGGTAAAGAATGTGGATGAGGAGAGGCTTTCCGTTGTGGAGGCAGTGCGCAATCTCTCAGATATTGCGGAGGGAAATGCTGCAGGAACAGAACAGACGCTGGCATCTACGGAGCTTGTAAAGGAGATGGTAAAGGATATATCGGATGTGTCGGATGCGTTGATAGATGTTATGAATGATATAGAAAAGAGCGTGGGCGGATTCACAATTTGATGCGGACGCCTTTAACATATGGTAATAAAGCTTTAAACAGGCTGCTGTGCGAATTGTAAAAATGCACAACAGCCTGTTTTCTGCATATGTTTCAGGGATGGGGCCAGTTAATCTGCAAGGGAGAGAATATCTTCAAAAAAGGATGGGTAGGAAATTGCAGCGCATTTCTTATCATCCAACGTTGTCTCACCAGAGGCGTTCAGTCCTGCAATGGTAAATGCCATGGCAATCCGGTGGTCCTGGTGTGTGTGGATTTGCGCTCCATGCAGCTGTCTTCCGCCTTTTATTGTCATACCATCATCAGAAGGTGTGACAGAGGCGCCCATAGCGCTTAAATTCTCTGTGATTACGGCAATCCGGTCAGATTCTTTTACTTTTAATTCCTGAGCGTCCTTTATTGTGGTAGTGCCCTCGGCAAACGCTGCCATCACAGCAAGGATTGGTATTTCATCAATCAGGGTGGGGATCATTTCACCATCAATGACTGTGCCATGCATAGAACTGCTTTTTACAAGAATATCGGCAACCGGCTCTCCAGAGACGGTTCTTTCATTTATTAGGGAGAGGTTTCCTCCCATTGCGTGCACTGCTGTTATGATACCGCTGCGCGTTGGGTTAATGCCGACATTTTTAATTAAGAGTTCTGAATGGGGGGTGAGCAGGCCGAGGGCAATAAAATAAGCAGCCGACGAGATGTCCCCAGGTACATGGATATTCTGTCCTTCAAGCTTAGGCTCGGGCTTTATGGAGGCAGTCGTGCCATCCGAAGTAACTTCCGCCCCAAAACCAGATAGCATCAGCTCGGTATGGTTTCTTGAGAGTACCGGTTCTGTGATGCTTGTTATGTCTTCGGCATAGAGCCCGGCAAGGAGGACTGCTGATTTTACCTGGGCAGAAGCTACCGGGGAATTATAGTGGATTCCATGCAATTTCCCGCCGCGTACGGTAAAAGGTGCGCAGCCGGAATCGGTCGTTTGTAAAGACGCAGGGAAAGAACTTGGGTTCCAACTGGAAAATTCTGCGCCCATTTGTGTGAGGGGGGTAAAAATGCGTTTCATGGGACGTTTGCGGATGGAGTCATCGCCGTCTAAGGTGCTTTCAAAATGTTGCCCTGCAAGGATTCCAGAAATGAGCCGTGTGGTGGTGCCGCTGTTTCCCACATTAAGAATCTTAGAAGGCGCTGTCAGGCCATGAAGCCCCTTTCCATGAATAACGATATGTGAGTTCTGGTTCTCGATGGAAATGCCAAGCTTCTGAAAGCAGGAAATGGTGGACAGGCAGTCTGCACCTTGCAGAAAGTTGGTGACCATAGTGGTCCCTTTGGAAATGGCGCCAAACATGATGCTTCTATGGGAAATGGATTTATCACCGGGAACTGACAGTTCTCCGTGAAAAGCGTACTTATCTGTAATCTGCATAAATGTTACCTCGTTTCTAATTTAATTATCTCATCCGATTATGAATATCCCCCTATTCGTATACCGTATAACGGTATTGCCGCAATAAGGTAACGGCTTTTTTTCTTGCTTTTTCCTCATAAAATTCCATATGGAGCACACCGTCCAAAAACTCCCGGTTATGGATAATGCCGATATTCTTAATACTGATCCCGTGGCTGGATAGGATTGTGGCGAGGGCGGCAATTCCACCTGCTTCATCTACCATATCGCAATAGATTTCATATACCTTGGGCAGTGGGCCGGCATTTGTAATCGTGAGTGAATCACGGTAGTCCTTTGCACTCTGGAAGAAGTCAAACAATTCATTGCTGCCGGATTCTGAGATGAAATCCCGTGTTTTTTCCAGGGAATGGATAAACATGGTGATTAATTTTAATATCTGTTCCCGGTTTGTAAGGCAGATTTGCTGCCACATTACGGGGGAGGAGGATGCAATTCTCGTAATGTCCCGAAATCCTCCAGCAGCTACCTTTTTCATGGTTTGTGTCTCATCATCAATCTCCTGTACCAGATTGACAAGGCTGGAAGCCAGGATATGCGGAAGATGGCTGATGGAGGCGGTAATAAAATCATGCAACTGGTAGTCCAGCACCATAGTGATTGCCCCCAGGGAGCTGATAAATGATCGAAATTCTTCTACGGATGCTGTATCAACTTCGGGCGTCGGTGTGAGGATATAATAGGCGTTTTCCAAAAGATAGGGGGTTGCGTGTTCGTATCCGTTTTTCTCAGAACCAGCCATAGGATGTCCGCCGATGAAAAAGGGGGTGAGTTCTGCGGGAAGCGATTCATGGATAGAACTCTTAACGCTGCCAACATCTGTTATAATGCAATTTTTTCCGGCAAAACCAGACAGTTTTGCAAGAAATTCCGTATTTTTTTGAACGGGAGCGCATAAAAAGATATATCTGCATCCGGCAAAATCTTCGCTCAAATCCGAAAAAGCATGAGAGATAACAGATTCTTCCATTGCAAGCCTTAAGGCAGTTGTATTTAAATCATGTGCGATCAATTGGATGTCTGGATATATGCGGTGGATGGTCTTGGCAATGGAGCCGCCGATAAGTCCAAGGCCGATAAAGCCGATTTTTTCAGGTATCATAATTGCCTCCGTGATATAAAAATTATCTTTATTTATGGTAAGGGAAAAGGGAAAAAAAGTCAACACTTGCGGTTTGCAGTGGGTGTCTATAAATATGTAACATGCGATCATGGTTCGCCCATAATTTTGGCGATGCTTGAACCGTTACACAAATATTGTAAAATTTGAATAAAAAGGTTGTAAATTTCTAAAAATTTTAGTAAAATATAGACATTAAAATAATTTGTATTGGAGGAAGCTATTATGAACGTTTACACCACTGATAAAATAAGAAACGTAGCTCTGTTAGGACACGGCGGCAGCGGAAAGACGACTTTGGTGGAAGCAATGGCGTATCTATCCGGTATCACCAAGCGGATGGGCAAAGTCACGGATGGGAATACCATCAGCGACTACGACAAAGAAGAAACCAAGCGTCTTTTTTCTATTAATACTTCTATAGTACCTGTAATTTGGGAGGATACTAAAATTAACTTACTGGATACGCCAGGTTATTTCGGATTTGTAGGAGAGGTGGAGGAAGCAGTCAGTGTTGCTGATGCAGCCATTATTGTAGTATCCGGTAAGAGCGGTGTGGAAGTTGGGACCCAGAAAGCATGGGATATCTGTGAGAAATACAAAATCCCGCGTATGGTCTATGTGACAGAGATGGATGATGATAACGCAAGTTTTCGTCAGGTAGTGGAGGATTTACAGGAGATGTATGGAAAGAAGATAGCGCCTTTCCATCTTCCAATCCGTGAGAATGAGAAGTTTGTAGGTTATGTCAATGTGGTGGCTCAGACTGGTAACCGTTGGAATGATAAGGGAGAAGTGGTGGAAGCGGAAATTCCTGACTATTCTAAGAATAACCTGGAAATCTGCCGCGAGGCGTTGATGGAAGCAGTTGCAGAGACCAGCGAGGAATTTATGGACAGGTATTTTTCCGGGGAAGAATTTTCTGAATTTGAGATCCGTTCCGCGCTGCGCACGAATGTAGTGGATGGAAGCATCGTACCCATCTCAATGGGGTCAAGCACGCTGGTACAGGGTGTTTATACATTATTGGATGATATTATCAAGTACCTTCCAAGTCCAGAGAAGCGTCCATGCAAAGGCGTCAACATGAAGACGAACGAAGTATTTGATGGCGATTATGATATTGCAAAGCCCAAGAGTGCCTACATATTTAAGACAATTGCAGACCCGTTTATCGGTAAATATTCTTTAATCAAAGTAAATTCCGGTGTATTGAAGACGGACGATGTATTGTATAATGAGGAGAAAGGCCAGGAGATGAAAGTCGGCAAACTCTATGTTATGCGTGGCAATAAGTCTGAGGAAGTGCCGGAACTTCATGCAGGCGATTTGGGCGCATTGGCGAAGCTGACAAAATCAACCACACGCGACACTTTGTCTACGAAGGCAGCGCCTGTTATGTATGGAAAGACACAGATTTCTACGCCGTATACATATATGCGCTATAAAACCAAGAATAAAGGCGATGAGGATAAGGTATCCCAGGCATTACAGAAGTTGATGCAGGAGGATCTGACCCTGAAAGTTGAGAATGACAGCGCGAATGGTCAGACCCTGATTTATGGTATTGGTGACCAGCATCTGGAAGTAGTAGTGAGCAAGCTTGCAGAACGTTACAAGGTAACGATTGAACTTAGCCGGCCTAAGATTGCCTTCCGTGAGACGATCCGTAAGAAATCTGATGTAGAATATAAGTATAAGAAGCAGTCTGGCGGACATGGACAGTATGGACATGTCAAGATGACATTTGAGCCAAGTGGTGATTTGGAGACGGCCTATGAATTTGAGCAGCAGGTTGTAGGAGGTGCTGTGCCCAAGAACTATTTCCCGGCAGTAGAGAAAGGACTGCAGGAGTCTGTATTAAAAGGACCGATGGCAGCATATCCCGTGGTAGGTGTCAAGGCTGTACTCTACGATGGCTCTTACCATCCAGTAGATTCTTCTGAGATGGCATTTAAGATGGCAACCATCCAGGCATTTAAGAAGGGAATTATGGAAGCTTCTCCAGTGTTATTAGAGCCAATTGCAACGATGAAGGTCGTTGTGCCGGATAAGTATACAGGAGATGTCATGGGTGATTTAAATAAGCGCCGCGGCCGCGTGCTGGGCATGAATCCGGCAGAACCGGGCAAAACAGAAATTGTCGCAGATGTACCCTATATGGAGATTTATGGTTATATGACAGATCTGCGTTCTATGACAGGTGGGAGCGGACTGTTCTCCTATGAATTTGCACGGTATGAGCAGACACCGTCTGATATTCAGGAGAAGGAGGTAGAAGCAAGAAAGAATAAACTGGATAACGGAGACGAATAAGGAAATATTGTTACAGTTCAGCCATACCCATATAGGAATGAGTATATGGTGGAGGCTGGACTGTAGTTTTTATTTATTGAAAAATACTTTAATACGCTAAATCGACAAAGCATTTTTCTGCAAGAAAAAGGACGTTAAAGCGGGCATGTCCGCTTTATTCACAGAGAAAGGACCGCGCTGGATACGCTGTGTGTCAAGGTACAGAGTAGCAGAGGGGTGAAAGGTATTAGTTATGAAGAAAACGAAGAATCAAGAAGCAAGCAGTAAGAATCAACAAAACAGAAAGGGAAAATGGAGCATAGGAGAATGGAAGCGTCTGTACCATGAGAGCATAAAGGGAAAGATTACCGTGTCAGTATTGGCATTAGTAGTGATTTCCCTGTCGGTTCTGGGTATTATTTCCAGCGTGCTGAATAATATCAGTACAAATTCCACTCTGGAACGGAATATGAATGCAACGGCACGTGTCTCAGCAGAGCGTGTGGAATGGGAGATAACCTCCTATAAGAATCTTGCAGAAGATTTGGGGATGACAGCACGTCTTGCCAATGAGTCTGCAGAATTGGAGGAAAAGAGGGCGATTGTCGATGAACGCGTCAAAGTGAATGGACTTATATCTGGAGATATTCTTGACAGCACGGGAACCAGTATTTTTACTGGGGAAAATTACGCCGATACGGATTATTTTCAGGTGGCAATGCTGGGATCGAGTTTTATCACCGAACCTATTATCAGTGAGGACCAGTCATCCATGGAAATTAGGATAGCGGCGCCTTTGTGGAAGGAAGGAATCCATGGTACGGAAGTTGTGGGCGCCGTTTATCTGATACCGGAGGAGAATTTCCTGAATGATATTATGGTTGCGGTCAATGTAAGCGCGAATGGTTCGGCGTATATGTTAGACGGTGAAGGGAATGTAATCGCCCATAAGAATATTGACTTGGTTAAAATGAAAGATAACAGTATCAAGGATGCTGAGACAAATTTCAAATTAAAGCCGGTGGCTAGGCTGGAGAAGAAAATGATTGCTGGAGAATCGGGGTTTGGTACTTACCGTTATGGAGGTAAGAAGAAGATTATGGCTTACACCCCGATAGAGGAAAGCAGTGACTGGAGTATCGCCATTACCGCGCCGATTTCTGATTTCAACACCGAGACAGTAATCGGAGTGATTATCACGATTTTAATTGTAGTCATTTCCATTATTATAGCGGTATTCATGGTGCGCAGGCTTGCCGATAACATTGGAACGCCTATCCATCAGTGTGCCAAACGTTTAAAGGCCCTGGCAAAAGGGGATCTGCATACGGAGGTGCCGCAGATTAGCAGCAGGGACGAGACGTTGGTTCTTGCAAAAGCGACCCAGAATATTGTATCGGATATGCAGACCATTATCGGGGATGTGGACTATATTCTGGGAGAGATGAGTGATAATAACTTTGGGGTTTATTCCAGGGCAAGGGAAGCCTATATCGGAGATTTTAAGGGCATACTTGAAGCAGTCCGCAAGATAAAATATTCGCTCAGCGACACGATAAACCATATTAAGGATTCTTCGGAACAGGTTGGAATAGGTTCCACCCAGCTGGCGGACGGCGCACAGTCTCTGGCAGAAGGGGCGACCGACCAGGCAGCGTCTATTGAGGAACTCCTGGCAACTGTAAATGATGTTGCAGAGCAGGTACAGAGAAATACGGAAAATGCTGTTTCCACCAGCAAAAAGGCAATAGAGATCGGAGAACAGGCAAACACCAGCAGTTCATATATCGCGGAAATGACGAGGGCAATGGAGAAAATCAGCGATGCTTCCGTACAGATTGAGAATATCATCCAGACGATAGAGGAGATTGCGGACCAGACGAATCTGTTATCCCTGAATGCTTCTATAGAAGCAGCAAGAGCAGGGGAAGCAGGACGGGGATTTGCGGTAGTGGCAGGAGAGATTGGCCATCTGGCAGATCAGTGTACAGCATCCGTGGAGGATACAAGAAAGCTGATCCAGGCTGCATTGAACGAGGTAGAGAGCGGTAACCGGATTGCAGATGAAATGGCAAAGGCACTGCAGGGTGTGATAGATGGTATGGATGAGATTGTGAAGGCTGTGGAGGCCGTGGCGGAAAATTCCAACGAGCAGAATGAGTCCATGAAACAGGTCAATGACGCAATTGAGATTATTTCAGAAGTTGTACAGACTAACTCGGCTGCAGCAGAGCAGACTTCAGCTACCAGCCAGGAGTTGTCAGCCCAGGCAACAGAATTAAATGATATGATTGATAAATTCCGCTTGGATGAGGGGGAAGCAGGCGCGGAGACGGTGGAAGAAGACCATGTATTGGAAGTGGAAGACCATGCACTGGAAGAAGAAAACTATGAACCTATAGAAGAAAACTATGAACCTGTAGAAGAAATTGCGAAAGAAGATATGGAATAAAATTACCAACAAAATATGATATTGACACAGGAAAGGCCCGGCAAAACTGCATATACAGTTTCGCCAGGCTTTTCCTTTTGTATTAGTTCCTATCTTATACCCTGGATGGTGCCGCAGGCAATTTTATCCCCAGAATTACCGGAAGGCTGCGTCGTAAAATCATCCGGCTTGCTGTGAATAATGATGGTCCTGCCTATTAAGTCTGCGATGGTAAAGCGGTCTGTAACATACATCATCCATGCCATGCCCTGGTTTCCGAACAGTGGCGGCATATCGCCTGCATGTTCCGGGTGCGGGCAGGAATAGGGATTGTAATGCTGTCCGGCGTCGGCAAAGGGATCCTGTTCATTTCCAGTACAGGAATCTCCCTCGTGGATGTGGAAACCGAAGATATCAGCCTCGCAGTCCGATTGGGAGGCGGGGAGACCATAAATTTCAGCGTTGACAAGTACGCCGGTTTCAACAGGATAGAAGCGGACGATGCCGTTTATCTCACCATTTCCCGGATTGCCGGTAATCTCTGCATAGGCAGCCGGCATATGGTAAAGGGCCGTTTGAAGAAAGTACAGTCCTGGATTTTCATAGGCCTTGTTTATATTTGAATGAGACATGGAAATCTCCTGAAATTAGTTTTGTTACTTTTATAGTATTGTGTTTGTGGAAATTTGTGATTTTTCTAATTTAGAAAGGATAAAGAAATATTTTATGACGGAATTGTTATAGCATATAGGTGCGAAAACTGCAATTAAACTTGACAAAACCGTGCTGTGTGATAGAATTTACGTAGCAATTCAGACCCTCATGGGGAATGGATGGTTTCGAATTTACATTGTTGTTTATAATCATATAGAAAACCTAGGAGGATAAAACATGGCAGCACCATACAATCACAGAGCATTGGAAGAAAAATGGCAGAAGATCTGGGATGAGGAGAAGGCATTTGCCGCGACAGACGATTATTCCAAACCGAAATATTATGCATTGGTAGAGTTTCCCTATCCGTCCGGACAGGGACTTCACGTGGGGCATCCAAGACCGTACACGGCGCTTGACATTGTGGCGAGAAAGCGGAGGATGCAGGGGTACAATGTGCTCTATCCCATGGGATGGGATGCCTTCGGTCTTCCGACGGAGAATTACGCCATCCAGAATAAGATCCACCCCAAGGTGGTGACAGAAGATAACGTAAAGCGCTTTAAGGGGCAGCTCCATGCACTCGGCTATTCCTTTGACTGGGACAGGGAGGTCAACACCACAGACCCGGAATATTACCACTGGACACAGTGGATTTTCCTGAAATTATTCAAAGAAGGGCTTGCCTATAAGACACAGATGCCGATTAACTGGTGTACGTCCTGTAAGGTGGGGCTTGCCAACGAAGAAGTCGTGAACGGTGTCTGCGAACGCTGTGGCGCGCCCGTGGTCCGCAAGGTCAAGAGCCAGTGGATGTTAAAGATTACGGAATATGCAGATAAGCTCTTAGAGGGCCTGAATGACGTGGATTATATTGAACGCGTCAAAGTTTCCCAGCGCAACTGGATTGGCAAGAGCCAGGGCGCAGAGGTGGATTTCCCGATTGCGGGCAAGGACGAGAAGCTGACGGTCTACACGACAAGACCGGATACCTTGTTTGGCGCAACGTATATGGTTGTCTCCCCGGAGCATCCGATTCTTGACAAGTACAAGGATGAGATTAAGAACTGGGAGGAGATAATCGCGTACCGGGAGCAGGCGGCAAGAAAGTCTGATTTTGAGCGTTCTGAACTTGCCAAGGAGAAGACGGGTGTAGCAATTGACGGATTAAAAGCCATTGATCCGGTAAATGACAAGGAAATCCCCATCTGGGTATCCGACTATGTTTTGATGAGTTATGGTACAGGCGCAATTATGGCAGTTCCCGCGCATGATACCCGTGACTGGGAATTTGCGAAGAAATTTAATCTGCCAATTATTGAAGTTGTGGCAGGTGGAGAAAATGTACAGGAAGAAGCCTATACAGATGTTGCAACCGGAAAGCTGGTAAATTCCGGCTTCCTCGATGGCCTTGAGGTTGCAGAGGCCAAGAAGAAAATTATAGAATTTTTGGAAGAAAAGAAGATTGGGAAGGGCAAGACCAACTTTAAGCTTAGGGACTGGGTATTTTCACGCCAGCGTTACTGGGGAGAGCCGATTCCAATTGTAAATTGTGAGAAGTGCGGCTATGTGGCATTGCCAGACAGCGAGCTTCCTTTAAATCTTCCAGAGGTGGACAGCTATATGCCGACTGATAATGGGGAATCTCCGCTTGCGGCCATGACAGAATGGGTCAATACGACTTGTCCCTGTTGCGGCGGACCGGCGAAACGCGAGACGGATACGATGCCGCAGTGGGCAGGTTCCTCCTGGTATTTCCTGCGCTATACAGACCCGAAGAACACAGATGCATTGGCGAGCGAAGAAGCGCTCAATTACTGGCTTCCGGTTGACTGGTATAACGGCGGTATGGAACATACGACGCTGCACTTGTTGTACTCCCGATTCTGGCACAAGTTCCTCTATGACCAGGGCGTTGTGCCTACGAAAGAGCCGTACCAGAAGCGTACCTCCCACGGCATGATTCTCGGGGAGAACGGCGAGAAGATGTCAAAGTCCCGTGGAAATGTGGTAAACCCGGACGATATTGTCATGGATTACGGCGCAGATACACTGCGAACCTATGAGATGTTTATTGGAGCTTTTGATTTGAGTGCATCCTGGTCAGAAAATGGTGTCAAGGGCTGCCGCAGATTCTTGGAGCGCGTGTGGAAATTACAGGATATCTTAGTAGACGGAGACAGTTACCGTCCGGAATTTGAGACGAAGATGCACCAGCTCATTAAGAAAGTGAGCAGTGACTATGAGAATTTGAAATACAACACGGCGATTGCGGCTATGATGTCTATTTTGAACGATTTCTCTAAGGATGGAAAGATTAACCGCGCAGAATTTGAGACATTCCTGCTTCTGCTGAACCCGGTTGCTCCGCATATCACAGAGGAAATCTGGAATGCCTGCAGTTATGAGGGCAGAATTTACCAGAATACCTGGCCGGACTATGACGAGTCAAAGACTGTAGAGAATACCGTGGAGATTGCCGTCCAGATTAATGGCAAGACTAGGGCGACTGTGACGATTCCGGTAGATGCAGATAAGGATACGGCGATTGCAGCAGGAAAAGAAGCGCTTGGGGCGAAACTGAGCGGGGAGATTAAGAAAGAGATTTACGTTCCGGGAAGGATTATCAATATTGTGGCGAAATAGGTGATCATGCAAAATGAATGACAACATGAGGAGATTCATATGAAAAAAAGAGTGTGGAATAAAATTGTCCTTTTGCTTAGCATGATCCTGCTTCTTTCCTGGAGCAGCGAGGCAGTATGGGCAGAAGAATCCCTTTCAAAAATCAGCGGGGTGGAAGAAACCCTACAGGAAGAAAATGGCGGAACAGAGGCCCCCGGTCCTGGAGAGGGTGGAGAAGAACCTGTGCCGGAAGAACATTCCCTGACTAAGACAGAGCGTAAAGAAGCGACCTGTGCACAGGAGGGCAATATAGAATATTTTACCTGTGAGACTTGTGGCAAAATCTTTCTGGATGAGGAAGGGACGAAAGAAGTTACCGATAAGGCAGAACTTGTGATTCCAAGGCTTACCGCCCATACGTGGGATGATGGAAGCATTGCCCAGAAAGCGACCTGTGTGAAGGATGGGACTCTTACCTATACCTGCAGTATCTGTAAGGCCCAGAAGACAGAGAGTATTTCCAGGACAGGGCATAAATTTAAGGATAAGATTACCCGGGCAACCGTAAAGAAGCAGGGGAAAATTGTAAACTGCTGCACAGTCTGCGGCAAAGTCAGGAAGCGGACAGCCATTTTGCGGATAAAGAAAGTAACGCTTTCCAGGAATGTTTATACCTATAACGGAAAGAAGCATGCCCCGAAGGTGAAGGTTGTGGATACCAAGGGCAGGAAAATCAGTTCCAAATACTATACGGTGAAAAAAACGAAAGTGAAAAATGTCGGGACCCATACGGTAAAAATTACATTTAAGGGCAGATATAAGGGGACTGTGACAAGAAAGTTTAAGATTAACCCGAAAGCCGTATCCGGCATTCAGCTAACCGCCGGTAAGAGGGAGTTTACAGTCAGTTACAAAAAGCAGTCTAAGCAGTGCAGCGGCTATCAGCTGCAGTATGCAAATAATCCGCAGTTTTCCGGGGCTGTGAAGTTTACGATGAAGCGTGGAATTTCAACGAAGACAATTGGCGGACTGGAGAATAATACTGCTTATTATGTAAGGATGCGGGCGTATAAAAAAGTAAGGGAAAATGGTAAAGTCCGAACATATTACTCGGAATGGTCAGGGATAAAGACGGTTACGACTGAGGATGTCAAGCTTATCTGTATTGATGCCGGGCATCAGAGGAGAGGCGACAGCTCGTTAGAGCCAATCGGGCCAGGGGCTTTATCACAGAAACCGAAAGTGGCAAGCGGCACAAGCGGCGTGGCAACCCAAAAGCCGGAGTATCAGCTTACTTTGGAGGTTGCATTAAAGCTTCAGCAGGAGCTTACACGGCGCGGCTACGATATTCTGATGGTACGGACAACGCATGATGTCAATATCAGCAACAGCGCACGGGCAGCAATGGCAAACAATGCCCAGGTAGATGCATTTATCCGCATCCATGCAAATGGTGCGGCAAGTTCCAGTGCAAACGGAGCAATCACAATCTGCCAGACCCCCGCCAATGTCTACTGCGGTGCACTCTATGGCCAGTGCAGAAGGCTTTCGGAACAGATTCTCTCGCATTTTGTAGCCGCCTGCGGCTGTAAAAATGGCGGTATCTGGGAGACAGATACCATGAGCGGCATTAACTGGTGCAGTGTTCCGGTTACTATCCTTGAGATGGGGTATATGACAAATCCGGCAGAAGACAGGCTGATGTCGGATCCTGCGTATCAGGACAGGATGGTGCAAGGGATTGCGAATGGGCTTGACGCATACTTTGCCCCATAAATATTATGCGCGGTATGCGAGAATAAATGGTTGTCTTGCAGACCGCGCGCACAAAGAATCCCGTAGTTGGGATTCTTTGTGCATAGTAAGTATGCTGTCTCTTTGGCTTACCTTCTCATACCCTTCATCATCTGCATCATCATATCTACTTTTTGTCTTTCCTGAGGCGGAAGATTTTGTTTTAGGACTTCAATGATGAGGTCCCGTTCCCCGGAGGAGAAAGCCATGCCTTCCTTACTGGCCTGCTCAGAAGCATTCTTTAAGGAAGCTGCCATGTCTTTGGGCGATGAGGCAGCAGGTGAGGTGCTTTGTGCTAGTTTCATTAAAAGCTCCAGTTTCTCAGGAGAAATATTTTGAAGCTGCGGGTTGTTCAATAAATCCTGTGGGTCCATATGATTCCTTTCTTTTTTTAAGTAAATAATGTCTCATAGGTGGAAAACATCTGGAAAAAGTTCATGATATTATCCACCATCTCTTTTTCTGTGTCCGTACAATAATCACGTATGGCATTCAGCATTTGAAAAGGACCGATTTCTTCGCGTTCTTCTTCGGAACACATACGGAGGTTATTTCCAGGTGTGTTAAAGAGTGCAACGGTACGTTGCAATTCCATAAATTTTACCATCATTGCCATCATGCTCTGCCTGGAATTATCCAGGTAAGGCAGGGCGGCTTTTATCATTTCCAAATGCCGGTCCTGAATGAGCGAGTCAATGGATTCCATTGTAATCCCCTTTTTGTTTTAGTCTATGTTCAGGGGCCAAAGATTATGACAAAGCATATGATATAAAGTAGTTATTGTATATTTTAAACAGGAGGTAAAAATGGGAAAATTAATAATAGATGGCAACAGTGTATATGAAATTGATGAAGACTGCGTACAAAGGAAAGGGGAATGGGAGAGACAGAAAAATAATGACAGGAGAGAAAATGACAGCCAGGGAGCTATAAAAGACCGACGCATAAGAACCCAATATCCGTGATAAGAATCTTTAACACCAACAAAAAACCGGAGCCGGCATAAGCCAGCCCCGGTTTTTCATATCACAGGAAAACGTAAGGAGTTTACCTGATATTAGCAGAAGGAATTACCACAGCCATTGCCGCCCCATCCGCCACAGCAGAAGAGCAATAAGATAATCCACAGGCAGCTGTTGTTGCCACAGCCATCATTGCCTCCGAAGAATCCGCCGCCATTGCATCCGCCACAGCAGCAAAGCAGGATAATGAGCCAGATAATGGAACCGCATCCTCCATTGTTGTTTCCTTCGCATCCACATCCACAGTTTGTAGCAGCTAAATCACTCATATCTAAATCCTCCATAAATTTGATTACAATGTATCATATGTAACCAGCTTGTACGTGTTTCTCTATGACTTGAAAAAAATTTTGTAAAATTGTCTGCTGTCTGTTATAATGTGAATTAAGTGATGTTGATGCAATTTGTGTGAAAGGAGGCGGGTTATGGATACAATCGTATTTGTGGACAATGACAGCAAGTGGATTGCCAACTATAAACGGATGCTGACACCACTTCGAAAAGAACTGAACTGTGTGTACTTTCACCAGCCAGAGGAGGCTATGGAGTTTATGTCGACGCATCCGACGGAGGTGTTGGTCAGTGAACTGGATATGCCGGTAATGTCCGGAAGGGAACTTTTTGAAATGGTAGATCTTTTGTCTCCCGCAACGGTGAAGGTAGGCATAACCCAGGTACGGGATGTGGCAGATACACTGGCTATTCTCAATCAGATCAAGATACACAAGTTGATTTTGAAGCCATTTTTTGTGGCGGAGGAGCTTATTGTTCCAATTCGTGCTGCAGTGGAGCATTACAAAGAGAATTTAAAGAAAGAACAAGTGATAAAGAGGGTAGAGGAGAAGCTGCAGGAACTGAATCAGGAAACGGAACAGCTTATGGGGAAAATGGAGGAGAAGAAGCAGGGATATGACAGAATCCTCAACGCAATGCTTGGCATGGCGGAAGTAGATTTAAGCCTTCCGGTGGCAGACTTTGATGTGGAGAAGAAAGAGGCTGTCAAGGCGTTTTGCGCAGAGCTTTTGCGGGAGTTCTTTCAGTATTACATGTACGAAAAGAAAAATCTCATCTTCCATTTGAATTACTTGAAAAACAAATTCCATCATCCAAGAAGCTCCTGTGAGTTTCATATTCAGAATAAAGTCAGAGAGGAAATTCCGGTAACAGTTATGAATCGGATTGCATATGTGATGTTTCTGGCGGGTTTTTTATGCGAGACGTGTCAGGAGAAGTATCACATAGAGAATATACTTGAGGCAGAGGCGGACGGATATGTGTTGGTTCTCAAGTATGACTGGGAGCCAGGAGCAAAGGGCATTACACGGGATTTAGAGGCACACAAACTGATGCAGCGTATGATCAGGGAGCTTATGCGCACCTTGTCAGACCGTATGGCTGAGGGGGCTGGAGAGCCAGATTATGTGGCAAGACTGTATTTTAGGAAGGAGGGGGCTGGCGTTGAATCAGGTCATTAAAGAATTATATGACATAGAGGCCCAGGCGGGTGAAATCATGGAGAATGTCAATCTTTCCCGCCAGAGGATACAGGAACAGAAGAAAGCTCAGATGGAAGAAATCAGCATAGGGGTGGAGGCAGAGCTGGAAGGAAGAATGACCATCCTAAAGGAACAGCTGGAAGAACAGGCGAGGGAAGAAATACAGCAGTTGATAGAAAACAGCAGGCAGCAGATAGAGCAAATTAATGAGACATATGGAGATAACCTGCATGCCTATGCACAAGAGATTGTAAGGAAGATAACAGAGGTGTAGCATATGGCAGAAAGATTGCTTCCGTACAGCGGGCTGGTGACAAAGGCAAGGGCAATGAAAGGAAGGCTTCTAAAGAAAGATGACTTTGAACGGATTACGGAATTTCAGACAGTACAGGAGACCATCTCGTTTCTGCGGGAACAGGAGAGCTATGGCAGGATTTATGGCGAGCATGAGGAGATACAGCACAGAGGGCAGGTGGAAGAATTAATTCATGATTCCATCCGTGAAGATTACCGCAAGCTGTACCGTTTTGCCAATGACAGCCAGCGCAGGGTTATGGACCTGTATCTGGAGCAGATGCAGTTTCAGGAAACAACTTCTTGGGCAGCCGTCTCCTATTTTGTCCGGGTCTGGAAAGAAATTGGAGATTCCAAGGACAAGCAGATGAAAAAAGTCCTTAAGGAAATCTTCGGTACACAGATTGACTGGCTGAATATTATGTGGATTTACCGTGCAAGACATTTTTTCCATCAGAAACCGGATGCGATCAGGAAAATGATAATTCCAGTTTCTTATAAGCTTAAGAAGGAAGAATGCGGGAGGCTTTTAGCGGCAGAGCAGATGGAGGAGTTTTTGCAGATTTTGGAGAATACCGTCTATTACAAGGGAAAGGATGCTTTGGTGAAGATTCAGGATGAGGTTTCCTACCATTATGTAATGAGGAGGATGTATCAAAGAATTTGCCGGAAATATCCATTTTCTATGGCCCCTGTTCTTTTCTATTTCTACGAGAAAGAACAGGAAATCGAGCATTTGACAACAGCGTTGGAAGGAATACGATACCAGCTTCCGCGTGAAGCTGTCCGTGAAATGATTTTATTACATGAACCGGTTTGATGATAGAACATTAATATTACATAGAGAAACGGAGGAGTTGCTTTGGTTGAAAAGATGAAGCTGCTGCATATTACCGGTCCCAAGGGAGATATTGACAGGGTAGTGAAGCTTTACCTGAACAAGTATGACATCCACTTTGAGAATGCAATGCAGAGCCTTGGAAATCTGAAAAATGTCCGTCCATTTGTGGAAACCAATCTCTATAAGGAGACAATGCAGCGGGGAGAAGAATTAAAAGAGTATATGGAAGGACAGGCAGAAGAAACCATTGAGATGCGGGCGGCGCAGGCGCGAATCATTGTAGATGAGGTCTATGAACAGATCAAGGATGTGCGCAGCAGGCAGGAAGAATGGAAGGAGAAGACTCTGGAGATTAAAACGTGGATGGAGGAAATTGCCCCATTTATCGGCTTGGATTTTGAGCTCTGCAAGCTCAAGGATTTCAGGTTTATCGACTACCAGTTTGGAAGGATTAAGGTGGAAGATTACCATAAGCTTGAGCATTACATTTATAAGAATCCATATACGCTGTTTTATGAGTGCAACAATGACAGTGAATATGTGTGGGGCGTGTATTTTGTGCCACATAAGTATTTGATGGAAGTCAAAGCCGTATATGCTTCTTTTCATTTTGAAGATATCGAGGTGTCGGACAAGTTTGAAAAAATGCCCAGGGAAATCTTTGATGAAGCAAGGAAGGCGTTAGAAACATGCGAGCAGGAGCTTGCGCGGTTACAGATTGAGGCAGCAGAGATAGTCATGGGCAGAAAACAGGACATTTTGTCTGCATGTGAGAGCTTAGAGAGTTATTGCAGGAATTTTGACATCCGAAAATATGCGGCCTGTGCTCAGGCGAATGACGAGAGCGGGGAGTATTATATCCTTTACGGCTGGATGGCAAGTAAAGATGCGGAAAGGCTGGAGGCTGAGATTGCACAGGATGATAAGATCATCTGGGAGGAAGAAGAAGGCAATTCGGCCATCAATCCACCGACAAAGCTTAGGAATCCCAAAATCCTGAAGCCTTTTGAAATGTTTGTAGAAATGTATGGACTGCCGGCTTACAATGAGATGGACCCCACGCTTTTCATAGCATTAACCTATACGCTGATGTTCGGAATTATGTTTGGGGATGTAGGGCAGGGCGCCTGTCTTCTGATTGGAGGAATTTTGCTGTATAAGTTTAAGAAGCTGCGCCTGGCAGGGATTGTAGGCGTTGCCGGAATCTGGTCTGTGGTCTTCGGATTTCTGTATGGCAGTTTCTTTGGATTTGAGGAGATATTGCCTGCAGTGTGGATGAAACCAATGGATAATATTATGACAACGCTGATGCTGGCGATTGGATTTGGAGCGGTGTTAATCCTTATTGCCATGATACTCAATGTTATCAATGCCATAAGGGCGAAGGAGTATGGGAGGCTTTTGTTCCACCAGAGCGGGGTGGCAGGACTTATCTGTTATGGATTTGTAGTGTTGTGCGCGCTGCTCTTTGTCACGGGGAACGGGATTCCGGCAACGATTATTATTGGCATTGCGGTTGGCGTGCCGCTCATTGCAATTCTGTTGAAAGAGCCCTTAAGCCGTCTGATTGAGCGCAAGAGCCGGATTTTTCCTGAGGGCAGTAAGGTAATGTTTTTTGTGGAGGCGCTGGTGGAAGGGTTTGACGTGGTGCTCAGCTATGCTACAAACACCATTTCCTTCGTGCGTGTAGGGGCTTTTGCATTGAGCCATGCGGGTATGATGGGTGTTGTGATGACCCTTGCAGGACTGGAAAAGGGCAGTCCGAACTGGATCATTATCGTGTTAGGCAATCTTCTGGTGGCGGGGCTTGAGGGCCTGATTGTAGGAATCCAGGTGCTTCGTCTGGAGTACTACGAAATGTTCAGCCGTTTTTACTCAGGGAGTGGGAAACCCTTTATCTCATATAGAAAAGATTAGGAGGATACGTTATGATAACAAAAATAATAGTAACAGTGATTTTACTTTGCAGCATGATTATTCCAGTCGGGGGTTTTTTACTTAGCAAACGAAAAGAAGGAGGATTTAAGGCAGCCCTGGCATGTAACATTTTTTTCTTTTTTGGGACGCTTCTTATTGCGGATGTCCTGATGTTTGGGGATGTGCAGGCAGCGGGGGAAGCGGCGCAGGCAGCCTCCAGTGCAGACAGCTGGCGTTATATTGCAGCAGCCCTGTCCACAGGCATGTCCTGTATCGGTGCGGGAATTGCAGTGGCAAGTGCAGCAAGCGCGGCCCTTGGAGCTTTGAGTGAGGATTCTTCCATTATGGGTAAGGCATTGATTTTTGTTGCGCTGGCAGAGTCCATTGCGTTATATGGACTTTTGATTTCATTTTCCATTCTTGGATAATAAGGAGTATACCTATGAAAATGTATCTGATCAGTGATAACAGGGACACTTATACCGGAATGCGCCTTGCAGGGATAGAAGGTGTGATTGTCCATGAGCGTCAGGAGTTAAAAGAGGCATTGGAGACTGTATTTCAGGATAAGGAAATCGGAATTGTACTCCTGACAGAAAAATTCGGCAGGGAGTTTCCGGATCTTATTGATGATGTAAAGCTGAATCGGCGCCTGCCCCTTTTGATTGAGATTCCTGACCGTCATGGAACGGGGAGGAATGAGAATTTTATCACAGATTACGTCAGTGAAGCCATCGGCCTGAAATTGTAGGCGGAAGGGAGAAGATATGCAGATTAGGGAAAAACTAGAGGTATTCCGTAATTTTACCATTGATATGGCGAAGGAGGAGGGCGGGAAGCTTATTGCAGATTTTGAAGCTTCAAGCAGTGAGGAAGTAGAGGCATTCCGGCAGACGAAGCTGGCAGAGCTGGAGCATAAAATCAAGGATGAAGAAAATAATTTCCGCAGGCAGATAAACAGTAGGATATCCAGGGAAATGCTGCGGCAGAAACGGAGCCTTGACGAGTGCAAGCGCATGTGGAGGAAAAAGCTCCTGGAGGAAGTAAAGAAACTTTTATCCGAGTACTTGAGGACAGAGGACTACTGGAAGTACCTCATTGCAAAAATCAAAATGGCAATGGAGGTGGCAGGGGAGGAGAAGGTTATTATCTACATCAATCCTTCCGATGTAGAAAAGAAATCTCAGTTAGAAGCCCGTACCGGTGCGGAACTGACTATCAGCAATATTGATTTTGCTGGAGGGATCCGTGCTGTTATCCGCAGCAGGAATATTCTCATTGACGAATCCTTTGTGACGAAGCTGGAACAGGAGGAGACCTATCTATGAGTGTGACAGGAAGCATATTTGGAATTAATGGGCCAATTATCAGAATCAAGGGGAATCCAGGATTTAAAATGTCAGAGATGGTCTATGTGGGAGGAAGCCGGCTGGTAGGAGAGGTGATTTCCCTGAATAAAGATGAGACCGTTATTCAGGTGTTTGAAGAAACTACCGGGCTGCGTCCGGGGGAGATTGTAGAGGGTGTGGGAGAGGCAATCTGTGTGACCCTTGCACCGGGAATCATCACGAATATTTTTGACGGGATCGAGCGTCCGCTACAGATGATAGGCGAGACGCACGGCGCATATATCCCCCGTGGCGTCAATGCGGAGCTTTTGGACAAAAGCCGTAAATGGGAGACGCAGATTCTTGTGAAGCCGCAGGATGTCGTAAGCGGCGGGACAATTATCGCCCAGGTACCGGAGACGCCTGCAATTACGCATAAGGTTATGGTACCGCCTGATATGGATGGGACGGTTATCTGGACGGCGGAAGACGGCAGGTATACGATTGAGGAACCGTTGGTGAAGATTGCGAGGGCGGATGGGAGCGAGGAGTGGCTTACGATGACACAGAAGTGGCCGATTCGTATTCCCCGGCCAATTCACAGACGCTATGCCACAGACCGCCCATTGGTGACAGGGCAGCGTATTTTAGACACGCTGTTTCCCATTGCCAAGGGAGGCACGGCAGCAATTCCTGGCGGCTTTGGGACTGGAAAGACCATGACACAGCATCAGCTCGCCAAATGGTCTGATGCAGATATTATCATCTATATTGGCTGCGGGGAGCGCGGGAACGAGATGACGAATGTTTTGGAAGAATTTTCCAAACTCGTAGACCCCAAGACCGGCAATTTATTGATGGACAGGACAACTTTGATTGCCAATACCTCCAATATGCCGGTGGCGGCGCGGGAGGCAAGTATTTATACCGGGCTTACACTTGCGGAATATTACAGGGATATGGGGTATCATGTGGCGATTATGGCAGATTCTACCTCCCGGTGGGCAGAGGCATTAAGGGAGCTTTCTGGAAGGCTTGAGGAAATGCCGGCAGAGGAAGGGTTTCCAGCATATCTTGCATCGAGGCTGTCTGCATTTTATGAGCGTGCCGGGTATGTGGAGAATTTAAATGGAACGGATGGGAGTGTTACCATCATCGGTGCAGTATCGCCCCAGGGTGGTGATTTCTCAGAACCGGTCACACAGAATACGAAACGCTTCGTGCGCTGTTTCCTTGCCTTGGACAAGGCGCTTGCCTATGCCAGACATTATCCGGCAATCAACTGGCTGACAAGTTATACGGAGTATCTGGGAGATTTGGAGAACTGGTATGGCGCCCATGTGGGAGCGGATTTTATTCCGTGCAGGAATGAGCTCCTTAAGATCCTCACGACAGAGAGCCGTTTGAATGAGATTGTAAAATTAATTGGAAGCGATGTACTTCCAGATGACCAGAAATTAATTCTTGAGATTGCAAGAGTGATCCGTTTAGGGTTTCTTCAGCAGAATGCATTTCATGAGGAGGATACATTTGTCCCAATGGCAAAACAGCTTGAGATGATGAAGGTAATTCTCTATCTCTATGAGAAATGTAAGGCGCTGATTGCGCTCGGCATGCCTATGGCATTGCTGAAAGAGAACCATATTTTTGAGCATGTGATTGCCATCAAATATGAAGTGGCAAATAAAGATATGTACAAATTTGAAGAATACTATCAGATGATTGACAGTTTTTACCAGGGTCTGATGGAGAGCAATGCATAGGAGGGCGGATATGGCGATTGAATATTTAGGTTTGAGTGATATAAATGGTCCTCTGATTGTGCTTGAGGGAGTGCAAAATGCATCTTATGAGGAGGTTGTAGAATTTGTGGTGGAGGGAAAACACCGCAAGAAGGGAAAGATTGTCGCAGTGGATGAGGATAAAGCGGTCATTCAGGTGTTTGACAATACAGATGGGATGTCCCTCAAGAATACGCATACAAGATTGAGCGGCCATCCTATGGAGCTAGGGCTTTCCCTGGAAATCCTGGGACGCACCTTCAATGGTCTGGGAGAGCCGATTGACGGCCTTGGGAAGATTGAGCCGGAGGTTGTGCGGGATATCAACGGACTGCCTCTAAATCCATGTACGAGGGAGTATCCAAGAAATTATATCCGTACCGGGATATCTGCCATTGACGGATTGACAACTTTGATCCGGGGACAGAAGCTGCCTATATTTTCCGGGAATGGACTGCCCCATGACCAGCTTGCCGCACAGATTGTAGAGCAGGCTTCCCTGGGGGAAGAATCTGGGGAGGAGTTTGGCATTGTCTTTGCAGCGATGGGGCTCAAATATGATGTGGCAGATTTTTTTCGCAGAAGGTTTGAGGAGAGCGGCGCAAGTTCCCATGTTACCATGTTCTTAAATCTATCGAATGATCCGGTAGCAGAGCGTTTGATTACCCCCAAAATGGCATTGACAGCAGCAGAATACCTTGCGTTTGAAAAGAATATGCATATCCTGGTGATATTAACAGATATGACGTCCTATGCAGAGGCGATGCGTGAGATTTCAGCTTCCAAAGGTGAGATCCCAAGCCGGAAGGGTTATCCGGGGTATCTCTATAGTGAACTGGCGACCTTGTATGAACGTGCCGGGATTGTGAAAGGCAGGGAGGGCAGTGTCACACAGATTCCAATTCTCACCATGCCCAATGACGATATCACGCATCCGATCCCTGATTTGACCGGATATATTACGGAGGGGCAGATTGTGTTGGAGCGTTCCCTGCACCAGAAAAATATTTATCCTCCGATTAACGTGCTGCCATCCCTGTCACGTCTGATGAAGGATGGAATCGGGGCTGATTATACCAGGGAAGACCATCAGGACGTGGCAAACCAATTGTTTTCCTCGTATGCCAGAGTGGGGGAGGCACGTGACTTAGCGAGTGTTATCGGGGAGGACGAGCTTTCGGATACAGACCGGAAGTATCTGGAATTTGGCGCCTGCTTTGAAAAAGAATTTGTGGCGCAGGGGATGAATGAGAACCGCACGATAGAAGAAACTCTGGATATCGGATGGCGCCTTTTGCATATTCTGCCCAGAGAAGAACTGGACCGCATTGATACGAAGATTTTAGAGAAGTTCATGAGGTGATTCAATGGACCCTAATACATTTCCAACAAAAGGAAACCTGATACTGGCAAAGAATTCTCTGGCGCTTTCCAGGCAGGGGTATGACCTGATGGATAAGAAGCGCAATATATTGATTCGGGAATTGATGGATTTGATTGAGCAGGCGGCAGATATACAAAAGGAGATTGATGTGACATTTACCAGCGCCTACCTGGCGCTGCAGAAGGCAAATATCCAGATGGGCATCCATGAAGTTGAGGTGCTTAGCAAGCGCGTTCCGGTAGAGGACTCGATTGTTATCAAGCGGCGCAGCGTTATGGGGACGGAAATTCCCAAGGTAGAGTACAGCGGGGAAGCATTAAAGCCGCATTATCCTTTCTTTGGAACGAAAATGTCTTTAGATGAGGCATGTGAAAAATTCCAAAGAGTAAAGGAACTGACCATCCGCCTGGCGCAGATTGAGACGAGTGCATATCGTCTTGCATATAACATTAAGAAGACGCAGAAAAGGGCCAATGCCCTGCAGAATATCACGATTCCCAAATATGAAGACCTGGTTAAGACGATTCAGGGTGCGCTGGAGGAGAAGGAGCGGGAAGAATTTACGAGATTAAAAGTCATTAAGCGGATGAAACAAAGAAAGGCAGAGTAATGAAAACAGGAAGCAGCAGCGAACAGACGCCGGCGTTTGTGATTATAAATGAAGTGAAGAAGGCAGTAATCGGAAAGGACGACTGCATTGCCAAAGCTGTGGCAGCTATTTTGGCAGGCGGGCATATTCTCCTAAATGATATTCCGGGGGTGGGAAAGACGACCCTGGCTATGGCTCTGGCAAGTTCCATGTCTTTGGAGCAGAACCGGGTACAGTTTACGCCCGATGTCCTGCCTTCTGATTTGACAGGATTTTCCATGTATCAGAAGGATAGCGGGACATTTGCCTATCAGCCGGGCAGTGTGATGTGCAATCTACTGCTTGCAGATGAAATTAACCGTACGTCTCCCAAAACACAGTCGGCTCTTTTGGAGGTTATGGAGGAGCAAAAAGTTACGGTGGATGGTATTACACATGAAGTTCCGTCGCCTTTTATTGTAATTGCGACCCAGAACCCATTTGGAAGCGCCGGGACGTGGATGCTGCCGGAAGCACAGTTAGACCGTTTTATGGTCTGCCTGAAATTGGGTTATCCTGATATGGAGGAAGAAATCAATATTTTAAAAGGGATGCAGCAAAAGGAGGAAGTACATGCGGTAGTTTCCAGGGAGGAACTGCTTTTCATGCAGAGAGAAGCAGATCAGGTATTTGTGGATGAACAGATGTACCGGTATGTGGGAAATCTGGCAGACAAAACCAGAAACCATCCGATGATTGACCTTGGGCTTAGTCCAAGAGGTACGATTAATATCTTACAGATGGCAAAAGCAGTCGCATTTTTACGCCAGCGTTCCTATGTGGTTCCAGAAGATGTGGAGGATATTTTTTCCGCGGTCTGTGCGCACCGGATTATTCTTAGTACCAAGGCACGGGTGGCGCATCTGGATGCAGATGAGGTGCTGGCAGAAGTTTTGCGCAAGGTTCCGGCGCCTAAGATTCTTTAGTACAGCGGGAGTAACCGGTAGGAGCAGATTATGTGGAAGAAGATACTGTATGTGCTGGGAACAGCGGGAATTTTTTATCTTGCAGTGTTATATAGGAGTAAAGGGTTGTTGTCGGTATCTCTTGCGGTGCTTTTGCTGCCGCTTTTGTTTTTGTGCGTGTTGTCCGGTGTGAAACAAAGGCTTAAATTTGAGCTTTTGTTTTCTTGTTATCCGGTGGAGCAAACAGGGGATTATCTTGTGGGCCTTCGTATAGAGAACCGAAGCGGTATCTATCTGCCCCGTGTCAGGGCAAAGATTCAGGTAAAAAGTATGCATACGGGTAAAAAACAGTGGGTGAAAGTCAGAGGAAAGGTTTCGGCAGATGGAGTGGCAGAATTGGCGGGTCTAATCCGTGAACCGGACTTTGGCATGTGGCTGGCCAGGTGCAAATGGGTCCGTTTTTATGAGTGGACAAATTTTCTGTATCTGTGTCCAAGGGTACGGGATGAGAAACAGGTGATGATCTTTCCGGCAGTCTATGAGACAAATATCAAGATTGGGATACGCACGCGCTTGTTTTGGTCAGATGGGGAGCAGTACCATCCACAGGTCAGCGGCGATGATCCTTCCGAGACCCTTAAGCTTCGTGCGTATCAAAAAGGGGACCGGATGAATCGGATTCACTGGAAGCTTTCAGCGAAGAATGAAGAACTCATTGTTGCGGAGATGGGTATGCCGATAAGCTGCAATGTAGTTATTTTTCTGGATGGGGAGCCCGCAGTTATGGGGAGGAAGGAATCACGCGCCTATTGGGAGATGTTGCACAGCATTTCTCAAAAGATGCTTGACGAGGAGTGTCCCCATTATATTGTCTGGCGTGACAGGCAGTATAAGGAGATGCTCTGTCGTACGGCGATCCGTAAGGTGGAGGATTTGATGGATTTTTGGTGTCAAATTTCACCGGACAGAATGGAAAAAGGGGCGAATCCCGGGGAGTATGCGAGGCTCTTTCCCGGGGAAGCGTATGCTTCTTTCCTTATGTGGAATCAGAAGCTTGAGTTGATATGCAATGATAAGAAGATCATTCAGATAAAACCGGAACAGGTGAGAGAGCAGTTGATGGAGCTGGAATTATTGCTGTAACAATAGGCTTTCATTGGCAGCTTAAAAGGAGTGTGGCTCATGGCAGGTGCAAAGGGGAAAAAAAGTTTCAGATGGGCAGGGTTTTTACAGGGAGTGGTCTGCCTGTTTCTCATTTTATATGGCATGTGCCTTAGTATGGAATCCGTTCTTGACACTCAAATTCCCCAGGCGGCGCGTCTTTTTGCAGTTGCTGCGCTTACGGCGATACTGCAGCTGGTTCAACTGGGGGTAAAGTGGGCGATGTTTGAAATTCTGGTTTTCGCCGGGGGACTTAGCGTATTTTGTATCAGATACCAGGAAATCCTGCTGATAGCAGCCAAACAATTGGCAAACCGGGTGTTGGAATTGGTAAATGCTTATAACAGGAGCGAATATCTCTTATGGTATCTTGACGTGCAGCAAGACTATCGCTGGGCAGGGCTTCTGCTGGTTTTTGTGCTGCTTGGTTTCTTGGAAGGACTGCTTTTTATGCGTACGAGGAACAGAACCCATCATTTCCTGATAACGGCAATCCTTCCGGCAGCGCTTGTCGCATCCGGTCTTATGGTGGGATGGGCAGCATCTTCTGTGGGAATTTTTTTGATTTTTACTGGTCTTGTATGGGAAATTTTGGATATGGGAGAGCGGGGGAATGTTGTGCTGGGAATGATTGTGGCAGTCAGCATTGGGCTTCCAGTTCTTTTGACAGGCAATGGGAGGCTGTGGGGACCGATAGAGCGTTTACATGTGGACTGGTACCGCAGGCAGTTGAATCTGGAGGATCAGATGCTGGCATGGCTGGATAAGGTTTCTGATTTTTCCTTATTTTCCTTCGGAGAACGAAAAACATATCCAGTTGGAAATCACAAGCCTGAGTATGATGGCAAAGAAGTATTCAAGATGACTGTAGATTATCCGATTGCCCGTCCCCTTTATATCCGTGGATTTGTCGGAGGAACATATGAGGATGGAACATGGAACCGGATATCCAGACAGGAATTTTCCGATTGGGCAAGACAAAAAGGCAGCGATGAGGAGGCATATGCAGAGATTGTGCAGTCCTTTCCCTATGAGTTTCTATTATATTCGCAATGGTTTTCAACGATAGGAAACGAAAAGCATGTTACACTGACGCTTGCACAGGAGAAAAAGGACTGTGCGCTGATGCCATACTTTACAAAATTTCCGGAAGAACAGGATGTGCTGGCGGATGGTATTTATCCGCCGGGGAAAGAAACAACGTTCACCTGGGACAGTTACTTAGAGCTGACGGATTATGACAGGGAGATTGCGGGGGGCCTGTACATGGAAATGTCCGAGAATCACAGAATAGAAAAAAAATATGATGTGTTTGCAGATTACCAGGAGTATGCAAAGGAGAAATATACCAGGCTGCCGGAGGAAGGGCTTAAAAAGTTCAAATCTTATGTCAGGCAGTATAGAAAGACACATCCGTCATATTGGGAACAGAACAAGGCTGTCAGTGAAAAATTTCAGGCAAGTGAAAACTTGGCATGGACGCTCAGTGATTTGGATGAGATTTTGACGGGGGAGGAAATGATGGTGATATCCATGACGGAAAGGCAGTATATCATCCAGGAGGTTCAGAAGATGTTATGGGGGGAGAACGAATACAGCCTGGACCTTTTGGAAGTGCCTGAGGGAGAGGACAGCGTGGAGTTTTTTCTCTTTGATCAGCATAAAGGATACTGTACACATTTTGCCACGGCAGCAACGCTGCTTTTTCGGGCGAACGACATTCCGGCAAGGTTTGTCAGCGGTTATCTGGTAATGCCCTCTGATTTTAAGCGGAATGGGGACGGAACCTGGACGGCGTCTGTTTCGGACGAGCGGGCGCATGCCTGGACAGAAATTTTATATGACAATGTTGGTTTTTGCCCGGTGGAGACAACACCGCCGGAATATACAGAACTGTTGGAAGGTATGGAGGAGGGACAAAATCTCCAACAGGCCGTTCATCAGATGGAGGAAAATAGACAAAAACAGCAAAATAAGCAGGAACAGGAGGATGAGGAAAAGCTGGAAAATAAGGAAGAAGCGGAGGACAGCAAGAATCCCGGGAATCACGAGGGTATAATGGATAAGGGAAGGCAGGGGGAATCCAAGACAGAAAAAACGGCGGACAGCAATTTCTGGATATGGGGGATATTCGGCGGAGCTGTTTTCCTGGCAGGCATATGCTTTGTTTTTAAGCGGTGCAGGAGATGGGTACTGTGCGGCAGGCAAAGGCGGTTAACGGCGGAGGACCGCACATATGCGGTTATGGAAATTGGCAGGGAAACTGGCAGAATCCTCCGTCTGATGGGTAAGAGGCGTCAGCCGGGGATGAGTGACCGGGAGTATGGTACATTTCTGTCTCAGGAAGTTGGCAGGATAGACTGGGAAAGAACTTTCTTTGTCCTTCAGAAAGCGCGGTTTTCGAAATCCGGCGTCACGGAAGACGAATATCAGCAAATATTCCTGACATACCAAAAACTGGAAAGGGAGCTTGTCAGTGTGGGAGGAATGAAGGGCTGGTATCTGCGCTATATCAAAATTTACCCTTGACAAAGAAAAGTGCAATTTTATACAATTATGCATAGTTGCTATTGGCTTGACAGTAAGATGAGGCAGTGGGAGGTTTTTCTTGAGTGAGATAAATTATTTATTAGGACAGAAGATATTTCAAAAAATCCGTCAGGATATTATCCAGGGGAAATACAGCAGGGAAGAAGAATTGAGGGAACTGCTGATTGCTTCTGAGATGGGGGTCAGCAGAACGCCGGTACGGGAGGCGCTGCGCCAGTTAGAACGTGAGGAGCTTGTGACAATTATCCCCAACAAAGGGACTTATGTGGTGGGAGTTACCATACAGGATATGAAGGATATTTATGAAATCCGCTTTTCTCTGGAGGGATTGTGTGCCAGGCGGGCGGCAGATATTGCATCCCAGGAACAGTTGGAGGCATTGGAGGAAATTTTATATCTGACGGAATATCATATGAGAAGAGGGCATGAGCAGCAGACAGTAGAGCTTTCGGGCAAGTTCCACGAGATTTTATATAAGGCGGGAGGAAGCAGAATGATGACGCGCATCCTGCAGAATTATTATCTCTATCTGGAACAGGTGCGCAGGGTTCTTTTTGCCAATCCCGGAAGTATCGAGGAAGCCGTTTCGGAACACCGGCAGATTTTTTTGGCTGTCAAAGAACAAGATGGGGAGAAGGCGGAACGTACAGTGAAACAGCATATAGCCAATACAATGAAACAGATAGATTCCTATGGATGGGAAAACATAACAGGAGGAAAAAAAGATGGAGAAAATTAAAATGACGACCCCTTTGGTGGAGATGGATGGAGATGAGATGACACGTATTCTCTGGAAGATGATAAAGGACGAGCTGCTTAGCCCTTTTATTGATCTAAAGACAGAGTATTACGATCTTGGGCTGGAGCACCGGAATGAGACGGATGATGCAGTAACATTTGAATCGGCAAATGCCACGAAGAAATACGGCGTTGCGGTAAAATGCGCAACGATCACTCCGAATGCAGCGCGTATGACAGAGTATGATTTAAAAGAAATGTGGAAAAGCCCCAATGGGACGATCCGTGCCATCTTAGATGGAACCGTGTTCCGTGCGCCAATTACCGTGAAAGGCATTGAACCTTGTGTAAAGAACTGGAAGAAACCGATTACGATTGCGCGTCATGCTTACGGTGATGTATACAAGGCTAGCGAGATGAAGATTCCGGGGGCCGGAAAATGCGAGCTTGTATATACGGCAGAGGATGGAACTGAGACAAGAGAGCTGATTCATGATTTTACCGGCGCAGGAATCATCCAGGGACAGCATAACCTGGACAAATCCATTGAAAGTTTTGCAAGAAGCTGTTTTAATTATGCGCTGGATACAAAACAGGATTTGTGGTTTGCAACGAAAGATACAATTTCCAAGAAATATGACCATACGTTTAAAGATATTTTCCAGGAAATTTACGATGTGGAATATGACGATAAATTTAAAGCTGCAGGGATTGAATATTTTTACACCCTTATTGATGATGCAGTGGCACGGATCATGAAGGCAGAGGGAGGTTTTATCTGGGCGTGTAAGAATTATGATGGAGATGTAATGAGTGATATGGTAAGCTCCGCATTTGGCTCACTTGCCATGATGACTTCCGTGCTGGTATCCCCGGAAGGCTATTATGAGTATGAGGCGGCGCACGGGACAGTGCAGCGCCACTATTACAAGCATTTAAAAGGCGAGGAGACTTCTACCAATTCTGTGGCAACCATTTTTGCATGGACAGGAGCTCTTAGAAAACGCGGGGAGCTGGATAAACTTTCGGAACTGTCAGAGTTTGCAAACAAGCTGGAGGAGGCGTGTCTGTCCACCATAGAATCCGGAAAGATGACAAAAGACCTTGCACTGATTACAACGCTTGAGAATCCGACGGTACTTAACAGCGAGGGATTCATTAAGGCAATCCGTAAGACACTGGAGGGATTGTTATAGTTTATGTGCAAACAGCCATAGATTGGAGGAAGCCATGATTTTAGCATGCCAGGACATCAGCAAATCTTTTGGCACAGATGAAATCATACAACACGCGTCTTTTCATATTGAGGATCATGAGAAGGCAGCAATTGTAGGAATTAACGGAGCAGGGAAGACGACCCTGCTTCGGATTATTATGAGGGAGCTGGAAGCAGACAGCGGGGAGGTGATTCTCGCAAAGAATAAGACGATTGGTTATCTGCCCCAGAATCCTGATATAGAAGGAAACAGAACAATTTATGAGGAGGTTCTTTCTGCTAAGGAAGAACTTATTTCCATGCAGGAAACCATTATTTCCATGGAGCAGAAAATGAACAGTCTGGCTGGAAATGAGCTGGAAAGCTTTATGGAGAGTTATAACCGCTTGAATATGGAATTTGAAAGGCAGGGAGGATTATCATACAAAAGCGAGATTACAGGTGTCTTAAAGGGCCTGGGGTTTGGAGAGGAGGAATTTGGAAAGCGTATTAAGGATCTGTCCGGCGGGCAGCGTACCAGGGTCTGCCTGGGCAGGCTTCTAGTAACGAAGCCGGATGTAATCCTTCTTGACGAACCCACGAACCATCTGGATATTGGCTCAATAACCTGGTTAGAGACCTTTCTGCTGAATTATAAGGGCGCGGTGGTGATCGTCTGCCATGACCGTTATTTTCTGGACCGGGTAGTGGGCAAGGTAGTGGAACTGGACCGTCATAAGGTTGCCGTATTTCAGGGAAATTACAGCGATTATGCCGTGAAAAAGGCGCAGCTTCGGGAGGCGCAGCTCAAGCAGTATTACAACCAGCAGCGGGAAATTAAGCATCAGGAGGAAGTCATTGCAAAACTCAAATCCTTTAACCGTGAGAAGTCCATCAAACGGGCGGAGAGCCGTGAAAAGATGCTTGACAAAATTGAGCGGCTGGATAAGCCCATGGAGGAGAATACCGACATTCATCTTTCCTTAGAGCCGCAGATTGCCAGCGGTAAAGATGTGATGAAAGTCGAGCAGTTAGCAAAATCCTACCCGGGGCAGAATCTGTTTTCCAATATTTCCTTCGAGATAAAGCGGGGGGAGCGTGTGGCACTGATTGGAGATAATGGGACAGGCAAAACGACGATCTTAAAAATCATCAATGAAATGGTGGAGGCAGACGGCGGGGCTGTGACTCTTGGTGCAAATGTACATATCGGTTACTATGACCAGGAGCATCAGGTACTTCACATGGAGAAGACATTGGTAGAGGAAATTTCAGATGAATATCCAGGTCTTACCAATACAGAAATCAGAAATGTCTTAGCGGCATTTTTGTTTACCGG
Organism: uncultured Lachnospiraceae bacterium; assembly: GCA_948688495.1. GTDB lineage: Bacteria > Bacillota > Clostridia > Lachnospirales > Lachnospiraceae > Petralouisia. The sequence continues at coordinate 39,693 of CAPQSW010000014.1, forward strand.
GGATGATGTGTTTAAACGTATCTCGGATTTGAGCGGCGGAGAGCGCGGGCGTGTTTCACTTGCCAAACTGATGTTGTCTGAGGCAAATTTCCTGATTCTCGATGAGCCCACAAACCATTTGGACATTACTTCCAAAGAGATTTTGGAGCATGCATTGAACCGTTATACCGGAACGGTGCTATTTGTATCCCATGACCGTTATTTTATCAATAAGACGGCAACCAGAATTTTAAATCTTACAGGCCAGACCCTTGTGAATTACATCGGAAATTACGATTATTATATTGAGAAATGCAAAGAGCTAACCAGGATTTATGCGCCGGGAACGGAATCGGATGCGGTTCCCGTAAAGGAATCTGCCGGCAAGATGGACTGGAAACAGCAGAAGGAGGAACAGGCGCGGCTTAGAAAGCTTGAGAATGACCGCAAAAAAACAGAAGACGCCATTGAGGCCGCGGAGCAGCGGATAAAAGAACTGGAGGAGGCTTTTTTGGATAGCGGGATAGCCACCAATTCTGCAAAGCTTGGGGAGCTCCACAAGGAATATGAAGAAAAACAGCAGGAACTTGAAGAATTATATGAAAACTGGGAGAAGCTGATGCAGGATTTTGATTGATGAATTTTTTGGGAAGTGTTATACTGGGAAAGGTATGAGAGCAGCAATTGGAGGAAAAGCGATGGGAAAGGAAATATCCCAGGCGGTTGTCCGTAGAATGCCAAGATATTACAGATATTTGGGAGAGCTTCTGGACGATGGCGTGGAACGGATTTCATCCAATGACCTGAGTGCAAGGATGCGTGTCACTGCATCGCAGATCCGACAGGATTTGAATAATTTTGGCGGCTTTGGACAGCAGGGCTATGGATATAATGTGAAGTATCTCTATGATGAAATTGGAAATATTTTAGGAATTAACCAGCGGCACAATATGATTGTAATTGGTGCAGGTAATTTAGGACAGGCGCTTGCCAATTATGTGAATTTTGAAAAGCGGGGATTTGTAATTATCGGTCTCTTTGACGTGGATCCTGCATTAAAAGGTACTTCTGTAAGGGATATCAAGGTACGTATGATGGATGAACTGGAAACATTTGTAAAGGAGCAGCCGGTAGATATTGCCGCACTTACTATGCCCAAAGGGCATGCCAAACAAATTGCAGCTGCGCTGGTAGATTTGGGAATTAACGCTATTTGGAATTTTGCACATTTGGATTTAGAGCTTCCGGAGGATGTGGTTGTGGAAAATGTGCATCTCTCGGAGAGTTTGATGCAGTTGTCTTATAATATTGCAAACCAGAAAAAATTAATGAATAAGAAGTGATTATAATGGGAAAGAAGAAACAAACAATGCCTTTATTTGGGCAGATGCTGCGTGGAAAGAAAATACCGCTGTTGATTTTGGACCAGAAATGGCATCAGCTATTTTTGGAAGATAGCAAGCCAAAAGAGATAGAAAGGCTGGAGCAGAAGCTGAACAAACAGCTTGCAACGCAGGGCAGGTACAATCAGGAATTGAAAGATTTAAAGGTCCTAAAGACAAAGCTGATGAAAAATATTGTAATCAATATGGACGAGATAGGTGAGCATGGACAGGAGACGAAGAAGCTTCAGGAGGACCGCCGCCTTATCACAGAGATCAATGATAAGATGGAGGATAGGGAGGCCGAACTTGGGAAACTGCAGGAGGAGATGGAGGAGAGTAACCTGCTTCTGATGACAGAGACCATGGAATACTGCTATCGTATTATGAACAGCAATGAGAGTGAGCGGGAACAATTGATTGTTAAGATAGCGCAGTTGCGCACAGAGCTCAAGACCAGGATTTACCGGCGTGAGGCGATCGAGGAGCAGAATAAGGGAATTTATGCATACCTGCATGATATTTTTGGACCACAGATATTAGAAACCTTTGATTTAAAGTATGAAGATGAGTACAAATAAACAGTTGTGGAGAAAAAAGTGAAGATTATAGTTGACAGCACACAGATGAAACAGTGCGATAAAAATACCATAGAATATTTTGGAGTTCCATCCCTGGTATTAATGGAGCGCGCTGCTTTAAGTGTCGTAGAAGAAATGGAACACTGCTATATGGTATCTTCTTCAAAAAAGGAGATACTTCTGGTTTGCGGATATGGCAATAACGGCGGGGACGGGCTGGCGGCAGCAAGGATGCTCTGGCAGAAGGGCTGTTTTGTCACAGTTGTTATGCCGCCGGAGGCAAAAAGGGTATCACCAGAGACGAAGGTGCAGTTGTCTATACTGGAGAAATATCAAATCCCTGTTCTTCATCAGATACCGGATAAACCCTTTGGACTGGTGGTGGATGCATTATTTGGAATTGGGCTGACCAGGGAACTAACCGGAATCTACCGGGAATTTGTCATGAAGATGAACGAGATGGATGCAGTCAAAGTGGCGATAGACATTCCATCAGGAATTCACGGAGACAGCGGGGCAGTGATGGGTGTTGGCTTTTATGCAGATTTGACAGTGACATTTGCATTTATGAAGCTTGGACTGCTGTTGTTTCCAGGGGCGCAGTATGCTGGCAGGGTTATCAGAAAAGAGATTGGCATTGATTCTCACAGTTTTCTTTCGGAATTGCCGCAGGTATTCTGTTTAGACAGGTCAGACCTTGCAAGTATCCCTTCGCGTAAGGTGCGCTCCAATAAGGGAAGCTATGGAAAAGTCCTTACCATTGCAGGAGGGAAAAATATGGCAGGGGCAGCGTTTTTAAGCGCGAAGGCTTCTTACCTTACAGGGACAGGACTTGTAAAGGTTCTGACGCCAGAGGAGAATCGTATCATTTTGCGGCAGCTTCTTCCAGAGGCAATTCTGGAAACATATGAGCAGACAGCAGACAATTTAGAAGATTTTTCCATTGGGTTAACAAATAATCTTAAGAAGTGTATTTCGTGGGCGTCTGTCATTGTTGCAGGTCCCGGCCTTGGTACAAAGGCACTTGTATCGGATGTCATCCGAATCGTTTTAATGAATGCCGCAGTGCCGGTCATTCTGGATGCAGATGGATTAAACAGTATATCTGCCCATCCCCATTGGCTTTTAGAGGCAAAAAGCACTGTAATTGTGACACCGCATCTGGGCGAAATGGCGCGGCTTACTGGAAAGGACATAAAAGCGATACAAAATAATCTAATGGAGACAGCATGTGAGTTTGCGAGAGAGTATCATGTGATATGTGTGTTAAAAGATGCAAGGACAATTACTGCGCTGCCCGATGGCAGAGTATGGGTAAATACCAGCGGAAATAACGGCATGGCTACAGCGGGGGCAGGGGACGTGCTTACAGGGGTTATTGCCGGCCTGGTTGGGCAGGGCATGGAGCCGGAGTTGGCTGCTCCTGTGGGAGTATATCTTCATGGGGCCGCCGGGGACGTCATGGCGGCTGAGAAAGGGGCTTACAGCCTGATGGCACAGGATATTCTGGATGGAATAGTACATGTGCTTGCGGATGGATAAAAGGTCTGGATATCAATGAGACAGTGCATGCGGTCTACAGGCAGGAGGAGTATCAAGGTGGTAAGAAAGGAAGTCTTGGCATGAGAACATACAGCAGAGTCTATGCACAGATAGATTTGGATGCCATTCTCCACAACATGGAGCAGATGCGTCAAAGTATCAGCAGGAAAACGAAGATCATGGGCGTAATCAAGGCAGATGGTTATGGACATGGGGCAATACCGATTGGACGGGAGCTGGAGAAGCTTGACGTTACCTGGGGGTATGCTGTGGCAACAGTAGAAGAAGCGGAAATTCTTTACAGAAACGGCCTGAGGAAACCGATTCTGACATTGGGGGCATGTTTTCCCGAGAATTTTTTTGCACTTGCAGATAAGCGTATCCGGGCAACCGTATATTCTTTGAGGCAGGCACAGCAGATGGAAGAATTTGCCGCAAAAAACGGAAAACAGATCATCATACATGTTAAGATAGATACGGGATTAAGCCGTCTGGGTTTTCAGGTCACGAAAGGGGCAGCAGATGAAATTGCACAAATTTTTCATATGCCGCATATTTTAATGGAGGGAATGTTTACGCATTTTGCAAAGGCAGACGCCAGGGATAAAACCATGGCAAATGAGCAGATGGATAGGTTTGGGCAGATGAAAGATATGCTTTTGGAGCGCGGGATAACGGTTCCTATGATTCACTGTTCCAACAGCGCGGCCATTATAGATATGCCAAAGGCAAATATGGACGTGGTGCGTGCTGGAATCAGCCTGTATGGCATGTGGCCGTCAGATGAAGTAAACAAAGAAAATATAAATCTGGCACCGGCATTGGCGTTAAAGAGCCGGATCGTTTTCTTAAAGGAGTTAGAAGCTGGGAGGACCATCAGTTATGGGGCGACTTATGAGACGACAAAAAAACAACGGATAGCAACCATACCGGTTGGTTATGGAGACGGATATCCCAGAAGCCTTTCCGGCAAAGGGTATGTGCTGATACACGGCATGCGGGCTCCAATCTGTGGCAGGATCTGTATGGATCAGTTTATGGCAGACGTCACCCATATCCCGGAGGCAGAGGAGGGAGATGAGGTAGTACTGGCAGGTACGGATGGCAGTGAAAGCATTTCCCTGGAGGAATTAGGGGAGCTTTCCGGTAGGTTTAACTATGAATTTGCCTGTGATCTGGGCAAACGTATTCCGCGTGTTTATGTCAAGGGAGGCAGGGTTGTAGAAACAAAGGACTATTTTGGAGAGTAAACCTGAATACACACGAAGAAATTGGGAAGAATAGGAAAATAACCTATAGAGTTTTGGAGTGTGAGAAAAGTGATTATTCATAGAGGAGATATTTATTATGCAGACCTGCGCCCGGTGGTGGGCTCGGAACAGGGAGGGATTCGTCCGGTCCTGATTATACAAAATGATGTTGGCAACCGGCACAGTCCTACCGTAATCTGTGCGGCCATTACATCAAAGATGAATAAGGCAAAGCTTCCTACCCATGTAGAGCTGGAGGCGGGAAAATATGACCTGGTAAAAGATTCTGTTGTCCTTTTAGAGCAGCTAAGGACAATTGACAAACAGAGATTGAAAGATAAAATCTGCCGTCTTGACAGTGAAATATTAAAAAGAGTGGACAGAGCACTTGAAATCAGTCTTGAATTGTATACATAAATCTTGACTAATATACGGCAAAATGGTATATTTCAAGTGTTTGCTGGAATCAGCGGAAAGTACAAAGAGAAAAAGGAGTAGTGAGAATGGATGATGGCGGTAGTCCGGCCATAGGGTTATTGGCTTTTTTGGTGTTGACAGTAATAAATGGGCTCTTATATGGTTTTCTTACAGCTTTGGAGGAAACTAGTGAAAGTCAGATACACAAGCGGGCGGACGAAGGAAACAAACATGCGGCATGGCTGACCACGGTGAAGGCTGATCCCTATAAGGTCAGACATTCTATCCAGATTATAATGACATTTGTCAGCAGTATTTTCGGAATTTATCTGATACGTTTGCTGGGAATTGCCTTTATGCGGAGTTTTCTGAATGAAAAAGCGGCAGTTTATCTGCATATTTTATGTTATGTGATTGCTGCTGTGCTGGGGATTTTTCTGTTTGCTGTGCTGGGAATTATTGCGCCACAAAAGGTTGCGGCAAGAAAGTCTGAAAAATGGCTGTTTGCCGTGGCAGGGATTGTGCGCGGGATGGTTAGTGTCATAAAGCCTTATATGGTGTTAGCAGAAGCGGTGTCAAATCTTACTGCGCGTATTGCCGGGGTAGATCCAAATGCCAGTTTTGATGACGTGACTGAGGAGGAAATTATCTCCATGGTCAATGAGGGGCATGAACAGGGGGTGCTTCAGGCGAGTGAGGCAGAGATGATTCACAATATTTTTGAATTTGACGATAAGGAAGCCAAGGATATCATGACCCACCGCAAGAATATTGCCGTGGTGGACGCCCATATGCAATTGTATGAGGTGCTGGAATTTGTTCTAAATGGGAATAATTCACGTTTTCCGGTTTACCGGGAGGACATTGACAACATTGTCGGCGTGATACATATGAAAGACGTGATGATTGAAAGCCGTAAGGAAGAATACCTGAACTGGAGGGTGCAGGATATTCCGGGACTGGTGCGGGAGGCTGTGTTCATTCCTGAGACGAGGAATATCAACGATCTGTTTAAGATGATGCAGTCACAGAAGAACCATATGGTGATCGTGGTGGATGAGTATGGGCAGACAGCGGGAATCGTAGCAATGGAGGATATTCTGGAAGAAATTGTAGGAAATATCTTTGATGAGTACGATGAAGAGGACACTGCGATTGTCCATCAGGAAGACGGGAGCTATCTCATGAGCGGGATGGCGTCTTTTGATGAGGTGTGCGATGTCTTGCAGATCTCCGTGGACGAACAGGAATTTGATACGCTCAATGGATTTTTGATTTCCCTGATTGGTAAGATTCCGGCGGACCATGAGAGGTTTCAGTTGGAATACCAGGGATGGAATTTTGAGGTATCGGCGGTAAGGGATAAGATAATCCATACAGTAAAAGTTACAAGTTGTCCCCGGCAGGAGGACGAAGCAGGGTAGCGCATGCAGCAGTTGGTTTTGCACAGCGAAAATAAAAGGCAGAAAATTACTTACTATAACAAGAAGAGAAAAGAGGAGAAAACATGTCAGGACATTCTAAGTTTGCAAATATCAAACATAAAAAAGAAAAAAATGATGCGGCAAAAGGTAAGATTTTTACAATTATCGGAAGGGAACTTGCAGTTGCAGTGAAGGAAGGCGGTCCAGATCCGGCGAATAACAGCAAATTGAGGGATGTGATTGCCAAGGCGAAGGCAAACAATATGCCCAATGATACGATTGACCGCGGGATTAAGAAGGCTGCCGGGGATGCGGGTTCCGTGAACTATGAGTTTGTGTCTTATGAGGGCTATGGACCGAATGGGACGGCGATTATCGTAGATGCGCTGACGGATAACAAGAACCGTACGGCTGCAAATGTCAGAAGTGCATTTACCAAAGGATATGGAAATGTCGGGACTCCCGGCTGTGTATCTTATATGTTTGACAAGAAAGGCCAGATTATCATCGACAAAGAAGAATGTGAGATGGAAGCAGATGATTTGATGATGACTGCGTTAGACGCGGGCGCGGAGGACTTTGGCGAGGAGGAGGACAGCTATGAGGTGATTACTGCCCCAGATGATTTTAGCAGCGTTCGAGAGAAATTGGAGGAAGCAGGCATTACCATGGCGTCGGCAGAGGTGACGATGATTCCGCAGACCTGGGTAGAGCTTACCGATGAGACAGCGATTAAGAATTTGCAGAAGACGCTGGACCTTCTGGATGAGGATGATGATGTCCAGGCAGTGTACCATAACTGGGACGAGTAATCCTGGTGGGCGAATTTTATATTGGAGCGAAAAGAAATGGCATTCCAAAGACAGGAGTGTCATTTTTTACGTTTGCTCTGTGATAAATATACAAAAATTGTTGCCAAAAGTTGAAATTTCTGTTGATTTTTTACCATCATACGGTTTATAATTATGATAAAAAAATGGGAGGGATATTTTTATGAGACTTAGAGGAAAGAAAATTCTCAGTTTTGCCCTGGCAGCAGTAATGGCGGCAACATTTCCCGTTATGGACACAAGGGTCCAGGCAGCGGGGACTGACGCAGATTACACCGTGACCGTCAAGGGCAGCGATGTTGCGGCGGCTGCCAGCAATATCAATGGGCTGACCTACAAAGGATTTGGAATGCTCAACGGCAACAGCACCAGCAATCTTCTTCTGGATTACAAGTATGAGAATCCGGAGAAGTACAATGAGATGATGCAGTATCTGTTTGGCGGGAAATACCCATTGTTTACCCATATCAAGATGGAGCTGGGCAACGATGGCAATAACTCCACCGGGGCAGAGGCGTGCACGATGCGTTACGAGAATGAAGAAGCGGATGCTTCCCGTTCTCCAGGATTTGTAATGGCGGCAGACGCCAAGAAGATTAATCCGGATGTTAAGATCAGTATCCTGCGCTGGGAGGTGCCGAAATGGGTGGCAGCGAAGAATACGAACAGCAACAGTGGGAAGCTGTCATCTGGAGCATGCTACGAGGCAGCATACAAATGGTACAGGGAAACTATTTTTGACGCCTATGAGAAATATGGCTATGTGGTTGATTTTGTGGACCCTGATAAGAATGAGACCACTGTTCCGGATACGGCGTTTATCAAGTGGTTTTCCAACCGGGTGAAGAGTGAGACAGCTTTTCCATCCTATATGGATGCCAAAGCCCAGGCAGCTTACAAGAGCATTCGTATTATCGCTTCCGATGAGAACAAGTCGCTTCAGATTGTTCCAAAGATGCGTGAAGACAAGGATTTATATGATGCGGTCGACATTATCGGATTCCATTACCGCACCAATGCCACGGATGATTATGTAAAGATGGCAGACGAGGATGATAAAGAAGTATGGTACAGCGAGGGATGCGCGACCTTTGGCTACAGCGAGCTGCAGAAGAATAAGACGTCTGCTTATTCCGGGGGAGGTTACGAAAATGATCCTGCATACGGCGTGGGTACTTTCGGCGGATTCCAGGGACCTCTGGCACTTGTGGACAGCTTTATCACGGCTTTTTCATCTTCCCGCCGGACACATTACATGTTCCAGCCTGCAATCGGTTCCTTCTATGAAGGGATTCAGTATGGGCATAAGGAACTCCTGAGCGCAAGGGATCCCTGGAGCGGTTACATCCACTATGATCCGGCACTCTATATGCTGGAGCACTTTGCCAAGTTTGCAAAAACTGGCTGGGAGGACAGCCAGCCGGATACCAATGACATCTGGCGCGTGATTACCAGTGCGACAGGTGCGGCTTTTACGGGAAGCGATAAGGAACATACGACGGCAGGGATTGACGGAAAAGCAGGCTATATGACGCTTGCATCGCCGGATAAGAAGGATTTTTCCGTAGTAATTGTAAATAATACCCGCAATGAGAAAAGCTTTCTGATTGACGAGCAGGATATGGCGATTTCTTCTGATAATCTTAATCTCTGGCTGACAGATACAGACAGCTATCTGCAGAATACAGGAACGGTTGCGCGGGGAGTAAATGGCTGGTATCTGACCGTACCGCCTTACAGTGTTTCCACTGCAACGACGCTTGATACGGTTCCAGAGCGTGCGCCGGTAGATAATATCCATAACGAAGACCGTACGGTATTAGACACGGATAAGACCGGACATGTGAACGGCGTGACAACGGATAATGTATTGTATGCAGATGATTTTGAATATAGAGAAGAACCGGCAAATTATCTCAAGGAGCGCGGCAATGAGCCACGTTATATGCTGGACGCCCACGGTGCATGGGTAGTTGAAAACGGCAGACTGAAACAGGAGCTTGCGAACAGTGTTGACCAGTGGAATGGCGGAGACCCGTCTACGATTGTGGGAGATTTCCGCTGGATGGACTATATGACCTCTGTGGATGTGGAAATTCCCAATGCTTCCAGCAGCGTATGGGCGCGTTTGACAACACGCGCACAGACCGGCATGAACTGGGATAACAGCGGTTATACTTTAGAAATGAATGGAAGCGGCACATGGAAGCTGTACCGCATCGGAACGGTAGTGAAAGAGGGAACGGTTGCTTCCAATCCGGCAGGGAAATACAATGTCAGAATAGTGGCTTTTGGGGACACGATAAGAGTGCTCATTGATAACCGGACGGTTGCGACTTATCAAGATGCAGCCCCCATTCTTTCCGGTCGTGTAAAACTAAGTTCCACATGGAATCAGGTGTATTTTGATAATCTTCTGGTAGAGACAGTCGACGGCGGTATTCCGTATGCGCTTAGCATGGTGGATGGACAGGATGATTCTGTGAATTATGAAGGAAACTGGACCATTAAGAACCCAGGCGGCGGAAGCGCGGATGACTGGTACCGTACTTTGTCTGTCACCAGTACGGCAAATGCGTCGTTTAACTTTAAAGTGAAAGGCTGCGGCTTTGCGATTCTTGGAGCGAATGACGGGACTGCCAAATTGGACGTCACCGTGGACGGTGAGCTGAAAGAAGAAAATGCAGCTACAGTTGCATCGCCTTCCCGCGGTGAGACGTACATCCTTTCGGATTTGCCGAACGGGGAACATAGAGTTGAGGTGGTTGTAAAATCAGGAAAGCTTCAGATTGACGCGTTGTATGGACTGGGAGAACGCCGTGCAGCGAACGATAATGTTGTCCTCTCTGTTAAGACAGAGATTCCCTCCATACCGGTTCTGCTCACAGGCGATATTAGCACTGTGGTTAATGATCTGCCTAAGCAGGTAGACGTAGAGACAATCAATGGAGAGACTGTCCAGAAAGACGTAATCTGGAATACAAGCGCATCACAGTTTGACGGAACAGAGTTCCGGGCATCGAGCATTACCGGTACGGTATGGAACTGTCTGACGCCCTGGGGCGCACCGTTGACCGTTACCGTGCCTGTTGAACGGGTGATTCCGTCTGATACCGTATACTTTATTGACAGTGTAGACAATCCTCCCTCCCTTAGTTCCACAGAGCCATATGATGAGGTTAAGGGAAAGCTTGGTGATAAGCTTTTGAATGAGAAATATGACCAGTTAAAGACAGACGGCAATACATGGGGACAGGTAGATACAGGCGGAAAGGCAAAGGGTTATAATAATGATACCACCGATATGACAGCGACCGGACTCTACGGCAAGGAGGACAAGGAAGGAATAACCTTATCTTATGCAGTTACCCTGCCTGCCGGAAAGTACAAACTGCTCTCAGGTCACCGAGAATGGTGGGGGAATGCGCGCAATATGGCGGCATCCATTAATTTTGCCGGAAAGAAGCAGTCGGAGACGAGTATTAGTCTGGGCGGAAACAGTGATTATATTAATACAGCATCTTTCACCTTAGACAGTGAACAGCTTGTAACCTATACAATGACGTCAAAGAACGGTCAGGCTCCGGTAATCAGCTGGCTGGCAGTGATCGGGGACAATAAGGCAGCGCATGAACATGAGTACACACATATCATGGACAACGGCGACGGTACGCATACGATGGTCTGCAAAGACGGGGACGATACGAAGAAGGAAGCACACAGCTTTGAGTATAAGGATAACGGCGATGGGAAGCATACGGCCACCTGTAAGGTATGTAAATACAGCGAGACAGAAGATCATACTGTAAAATGCAAAGAGAGCAGCAATGGCAGGCATGAATTTTATTGTGAAAATTGCAATTACAGTAAAATGGAAAACCACAGCCTGAAATATACAGACAATAAAAACGGCAAGCACACGGAATCCTGTAAAACCTGCGGTTACAGCAAGACGGAGGCACATACTTACCAGAACGGCGTCTGTATCAAATGCAGGGCTGTGAAAGGGGAAACCGTGGTAAGACTTTCGACCCCGGCAATCTCCAGTATTACCAATGAAAGTAAAGGAATCAAGATAAGCTGGAAGAAGATTTCCAATGCCAAAGGGTACTATGTTTACCGCAAGACAGGAAAAGGCAAGCTTCAGAAGGTTGGGACCATTATGAAAGCTGACACAACCTCCTTTACAGACACGAGTGTGAAGAAAAAGAATGGCACGTCATACCAGTATCAGATATGCGCATATAATGGAAATAGTTATAGCAAGTACTCCGCTGCCAAAACAATGATCCGACTTACCGCGAATAAGCTTACCAGTGTCAAGAATGTGAAGGGTAAGAAGATCCAGGTGAAATGGGCGAAAAATACAAAATGCGGCGGGTACGAGATTTGGTATTCTACCAGCAAGAAGTTTAGCGGCGCCAAGAAAGTGAAAGTTTCAGGGGCAAAGAAGACAACGACAACGATAAAGGGACTGAAGAAGAACAAGACTTATTATGTCCGCATCAGGTGCTATAAGAAATCCGGGAAGGCGACCTATGTTTCTGGATGGAGTAGCAGCAAGAAAGTAAAAATTAAAAAATAACAAGACATAAGGAGGCTGTCAGATGACAGCCTCCCTTGGGTGGCAGTAATTATGCATAGGTTTGTCACAGATAGGAGCATGATATGGAAAATAGAAAAGATGACAATAACAGAATCAGCGTAAGAAAATGGTACGGGATCCTTTTACTGGCAATGTTGTTTATCCTGGCGCTGGACGTTACGCCGGTCCAGGCGGCAAAGATTCCGGCGCTAAAGGTTAAGGGAACCCATCTGGTCAATTCCAAAGGGAAAAAGGTACAGCTCAAAGGAGTCAGCACGCATGGAATGTCATGGTATCCAGAGTATGCGAATCAGAAGGCTTTTACTCAGATGAAGAAGAAATGGGGGATCAATACCGTAAGACTTGCCGTTTATACGGCAGAGTACAACGGTTACTGCACCGGGGATGCGAAAAACCGCAAAGCGCTTGAGAAAAAGATTGACCAGGGTGTACAGTATGCCACGAAGGCAGGGCTTTATGTAATCATAGACTGGCACATTTTAAGTGATGGCAATCCGAAGACATATGAAAAGCAATCACTGGCATTTTTTAAGAAGATGGCCTCCAAGTATAAAAAGAATACGAATGTAATCTACGAAATCTGCAATGAGCCCAACGGAGGGACCTCCTGGGAAACGATTAGGTCTTATGCAAAGAAAGTGGTGAAGGCAATCCGCGCCAGGGATAAGAATGCAGTTATCCTTGTAGGGACGCCCAATTGGTCACAGGATGTGGACATTGCGGCGGAACGTCCGCTTAAAGGGTACAAAAATGTGATGTACACACTACATTTTTATGCGGGAACCCACGGGGAGTATCTCAGGGAAAAAGCCCAGAAAGCTTTGGATAAGGGACTGCCTTTGTTCGTTTCGGAGTTTGGCATTTCCGATGCTTCGGGGAATGGAAATTTGAATAAGACAGAGGGCAGCAAATGGATGAAGTTTTTAAGGAAGAATAAGATTGGCTATGTTGGCTGGAATCTGTCGAATAAGGATGAGAGCTCTGCCCTCCTGAAATCCTCCTGCAAAAAGACGTCAGGATTTACAAATGGAAATCTGACGCCCTGGGGGAAATGGCTGTTAAAAGAGTTTAAGAAGTAGGGAAATCTTTCGTGGCTGGGATTTTTTTCTAGCCTTATAGGCATACTTGTGCTAGAATGGAAGAAAAGGAGGAGATTAGATGAGCGAATATAAGATAGAGACAAGATGTGTCCAGTCCGGCTGGCAGCCTAAGAAAGGAGAGCCTCGTGTACTTCCAATTTATCAGAGCACGACTTTTAAGTATGATACAAGTGATCAGATGGGCAGGCTTTTTGATTTGGAGGACAGTGGATATTTCTATACCAGGCTGCAGAATCCAACGAATGATTTTGTGGCGCAGAAGATCTGTGAACTGGAAGGCGGAGTTGCGGCGATGCTGACATCCTCTGGCCAGGCAGCTAACTACTATGCAGTGTTTAATATCTGCGAGGCCGGAGACCACATGATTTGTTCCTCGGCGGTGTATGGCGGAACGTTTAATCTGTTCAGCGCAACAGTGAAGAAACAGGGTATTGACTGTACGTTTATTGACCCGGATGCTTCTGCGGAGGAGATTGCAGCGGCATTTCGTCCGAATACCAAGGTGCTTTTTGCAGAAACGATTGCAAATCCAGCGCTTGTGGTTCTCGATATTGAGAAATTTGCAAAGGCAGCACACGAGCATGGTGTGCCGTTGATTATAGATAATACATTTCCAACACCCATCAACTGCCGTCCTTTTGAATGGGGGGCGGATATCGTGACACATTCTACAACCAAGTATATGGATGGTCATGCCATGTGTGTCGGAGGCTGCATTGTGGACAGCGGTAATTTTGATTGGGAAAAATATGCAGATAAATACCCAGGGCTGACGCAGCCGGATCCCACATATCACGGAATTGTCTATACGCAGAAGTTTGGCAAAGCAGCGTATATTACCAAGGCAACAGCACAGATTATGCGCGATCTTGGCTCTATCCAGTCACCTCAGAACGCATTTCTTCTGAATGTTGGACTAGAGACACTGCATTTAAGAGTGGCACGCCACTGTGAGAATGCAGGAAAAGTAGCGGAATTTTTGAATAATCACGAGAAGGTTGCATGGGTGAATTATGCGGGCTTAAAAGAGAATAAATACCATGCGCTGGCGGAAAAATATATGCCGGATGGAACCTGCGGGGTAATCTCTTTCGGGCTCAAAGGAGGAAGGGAAGTATCCGTAGGATTTATGGATAAGCTGAAATTGATTGCGATTGTTACCCATGTGGCAGATGCCAGGACTTGTGTGCTTCACCCTGCAAGCCATACACATCGGCAGATGACAGATGAGCAGCTTGTGGAAGCAGGGGTAGCCCCGGACTTAATCCGGTTATCCGTGGGAATTGAAAATGCCGAAGACATCATTGCAGATTTGGCGCAGGCATTGGATACGATATAGAAAAAATTTATGGAGGATGGAATTATGAGAAAAATTCTGTTTGCAGCATCTGAATGTGTACCTTTTATTAAGACCGGCGGATTAGCCGATGTATGCGGAGCGCTTCCTAAGGAATTCGATAAGAATGACTGGGACATCCGGGTAGTGATTCCCAATTACAGCTGTATTCCAGAGCATTGGAGGAATCAGTTTGAGTATGTGACTCATTTCTATATGAGCTGCGGAAATTACATCCATGAGAAATATGTCGGAGTTCTGCGGTATAAGATGGATGGCATCACGTACTACTTTATTGACAACCAGGAGTATTTTGACTGCTTCCTGCCTTATGGGGACATCCGGTTTGATATGGAGAAGTTTATATTCTTTGACAAGGCAGTATTATCCATGCTGCCGCTCATCAATTTTCAACCGCAGATTATCCACTGCCATGACTGGGAGACCGGATTTATACCAGTGTATCTGAAGACGGAATTTCAGGGGGATATGTTCTTTTGGGGGATGAAGTCTATTATGACAATCCACAATCTCAAATTCCAGGGAATCTGGGATGTGAAGACGGTTAAAGGACTGACAGGTTTTCCGGTAAGCATGTTTGTGCCGGATAAGCTTGAGTTTAAAAAGGACGCCAATATGTTAAAGGGCGGGTTGGTATATGCGGATTATATTACTACGGTTAGTGATACGTATGCCCAGGAAATCCAGACGGATTATTATGGAGAGGGCTTAAACGGACTGCTCGCAGCAAGACATATGGATATGCAGGGAATTGTCAATGGTATCGACTATGACGCATACAATCCTGCGACAGACGAACGGCTGTATGTCAACTATGATGCAGGCAACCACCGCAAGAAGAAATTCATGAACAAAGAGAAGCTGCAGGAAGAACTTGGCCTTGCCGTGGATAAGAAGCGTTATATGATCGGCCTGATTTCCCGCCTTACGGACCAGAAGGGACTTGACCTTATCAATTATGTGATTGAGCGGATTGTAGATGATTATACGCAGCTTGTAGTTATCGGTACCGGTGACCCGCAGTATGAGAACATGTTCCGGCATTTTGCATGGAAATATCCAGATAAGATTTCTGCAAATATCTGCTATTCGGATGATTTGGCTCACAAGCTTTACGGCGCGGCAGATGCGTTCCTTATGCCGTCCAGGTTTGAGCCGTGCGGACTGACGCAGATGATTTCCTTCCGCTATGGGACTATCCCGATTGTACGTGAGACCGGAGGATTGAAGGACACGGTACAGCCGTACAATGAGTATGACAACGTGGGAGACGGTTTCTCCTTTACGAACTATAATGGTGAGGAAATGCTCAACATTATCAATTATTCCAAGCATATTTTCTTTGATAAGAAACGCCAGTGGAATCAGATGATTGACCGTGCGATGGCGAATGATTACTCCTGGAATGCTTCCAAGTTCCGCTACGAAGGATTGTATAAGTATCTGATGGGAGAGGTTTAAGATAAGAAGGTACTTCGATTACAGACGAGGCTGCTGCGCCTAAGGATAGGTGCGCAGCCTCGTCTGTTAAAATTGTATTCACAGCGTTGTCTCCTTGTTATAGAAGGTGGTGTCATGGACAATGCCAAGACCATTCGTAAAAAGCATAGGAGTACATAAGTGGGGAGAGGTCCAGTATAACAATTTGCCCCAAAAGGTTCAGAAAAAATTAATGGAATTTAAAACAAGAATCAGGCTTGTTCTTCACGCATAAATTTAAAAGAATCCTTCCATACTAACTGCAAATCATCATGCATTGAAATGGAGGATTTTTTTTATGGGAGATAAATTAAAACAGCAGGAAAAAGATAAGAATGAGAATGAACAGATCAAAGACATGGGGGAACTGACCTTGGAACAGGAGGAAGGCCATAAAATCCATCTTATGTCCATCATAGGGGAAATCGAGGGGCATGAGACCTTATCTCCGAATGCAAAAACCACAAAATATGAACATGTTCTGCCCAAGCTGGCGGCGATTGAGGATGACAATAAGGTGGATGGAGTCATGCTTTTACTGAACACGGTAGGCGGAGATGTGGAATCCGGGCTTGCCATTGCCGAGATGATCGCCTCTCTGAGCAAACCAACGGTATCCCTGGTACTGGGAGGCAGCCATTCCATAGGAGTTCCTCTGGCAGTATCTACCGATTACTCCTACATTGTACCGACTGGAACTATGGTTATCCATCCAGTGCGTTTAAACGGGCTGGTGATCGGAGCGCCGCAGACGTATGACTACTTTCAGCAGATGCAGGACCGGATTACGGGATTTGTTGCGGAACATTGCTTTGCCTCGCAGGAGCGTCTGGAGGAAATGATGATGAACACCAGCATGCTGACCAAAGATTTGGGGACAATTCTCGTAGGGCGGCAGGCCGTGGAGGAGGGAATCATCAATGAAGTGGGCGGTATTGACGAAGCAATGAAGAAACTCCATCAAATGATTGAAGAAGATAAGCAAAATAACGAAATCTGAAAACATGGGAAAAGTTGTAATGACATTTTCTTCTAAATGTGATACTATACCTATATTAAGAGGAAGGCAAATGCGAAGCATTTCTGGAATGCCTTTCGACGATTTGGCAGGCGGTGCAGGGCAACGCGTGCCGATACATTTAGTTTAGGAGGAAGTGTTATCATGGCAGCGAAGCCTAAAAACATAAAAAACAAAAAAGAGACAGCGGTTTCCTTCCGAAGTGAAGTGATTCTGCTGTTGATTCTTGCGTTATGCATCATCTGGTTCATCAGCCATTTTGGCATTGGAGGATTCGTAGGGGAGAAGATAAGCATGCTCAGCTTTGGACTGTTCGGGATGATGTCTTATCTAGTTCCGGTCTGCTTTTTTGTAGGTGCGGCATTTTTGATTTCAAACCGGGACAATGGGATTGCTATTATTAAGCTGGTTGCCGGTATCTTGTTTGTGGCATTTCTCTGCCTATTTGTGGAGCTGGTGGTACAGAGCGGGAGCCATTATTCCATCAAACAATCCTTCCAGTACGCGGTAGAGCATAAAAATGGCGGCGGCGTTGTAGGCGGCCTGTTTGCCGCGCTATTGTGTCCGGCGATTGGAAAGGCAGGGACTTATGTCTTAGACGTTATCGTTTTGATTATCTCACTGGTACTTTTGACAGAACGCTCTTTTCTGGGAGGTGTCAGGAGAGGCAGCCGTAAGGTTTACAATACGGCGAAGGAAGATGCAGTACGCCGGCGGGAAGGCAGGGAAAGCCGCCGGGATGATAAAGAGATCCGCATGGAAAGCAGGGAGAGCCGCAGGGACGAAAAGGAGAGCCGCCGGGAGGCACGCCAGAGCCGTAAGGATGAGCAGAAGCTTCAAAAAAGAGAGAAGAGAGAGCGCATGCAGGAACAGCGGCGTATGGACCGGAAAGTGGAAGGCGTGGCGCTGGATACAAAAATCTATCCCATATCCAAGAAGCGGTCAGACAATATCAGCGAGTTGAAGATTTCCTCGGACGAGGGTGTAACGCAGCGTCAAGGTTCTGCCGAGATAAAGGAATTTCCACAGGCAGAGCCGGCATTTTCAGATGTCTTGCCGGAGCCCGTTGTAGTGGAGAAAATACATAAGAAGCCTACAGGAAATGGCAAGCCGGCAATAGAAAAGGAAATACCGGTATCCCAGCCCGAGGAGCAGGAGATTCCGGTCATGATGCAAGAGCCACAGGAGATTCCAATTACGATGCAAGAGCCGCAGGAGAGCTATTATATGCCTGAATCCGGTATAGAGGCGCATGCATCCAGCGTGGAGAAGGAATTGCAGGAGACGGAAAATGTCCTGGCAGATGCGGCGAAAAGCATGCGTCAGGGAGGAATGGACAGCATGGCTTTTGCACAACAGGAAGATTATGTATTCCCTCCGGTTTCACTCCTCAAACCAGGAGATAAGGCTCAGGGAGATGACAAACAGCATTTGCAGGAGACAGCAATACAGTTGCAGCAGATTTTAAAGAATTTCGGCGTCAATGTGACAGTTACAAATGTAAGCTGCGGTCCCAGCGTTACCCGGTATGAGATTCAGCCGGAGATGGGCGTAAAGGTCAGCAAAATCGTCAATCTTGCCGATGACATAAAGCTAAATCTGGCTGCGGCAGACATTCGTATTGAAGCGCCGATTCCAGGGAAGGCGGCGATAGGGATAGAGGTACCGAACAAGAAGAATGTGATGGTGCGTTTCCGAGAGCTGGTAGAGGCACCAGAGTTTCAGGATCATAAATCAAGTATCTGTTTTACAGCCGGTAAGGATATTGGAGGCCAGGTAGTTGTGGCTGACATTGCAAAAATGCCTCATCTGTTGATTGCAGGAGCAACCGGCTCCGGTAAGTCTGTCTGTATCAATACAATTATTATGAGTATTTTGTACAAAGCGAATCCAGAGGACGTCAAGCTGATTCTGATAGACCCTAAAGTGGTGGAGCTGAGCGTATATAATGGGATTCCCCATCTGTTTATTCCGGTGGTTACAGATCCCAAGAAGGCGGCAGGTGCGCTGCACTGGGCGGTAGCGGAGATGACAGACCGTTATCAGAAGTTTGCAGATTACCAGGTACGTGATTTAAAAGGGTACAACCAGAAGGTTGAAGCGATTAAAGATGTGGAAGATGAGACAAAGCCAGGGAAGCTGCCGCAGATTGTTATCATTGTGGACGAGCTTGCAGACCTGATGATGGTTGCACCGGGAGATGTGGAGGATGCCATCTGCCGTCTTGCACAGTTGGCAAGGGCCGCAGGCATCCACCTGATTATTGCGACACAGCGCCCTTCTGTGGATGTCATTACCGGCCTGATTAAGGCAAATATGCCTTCGCGCATAGCGTTTTCCGTATCCTCCGGCATAGATTCCAGAACGATTCTGGATATGGTCGGGGCGGAGAAATTATTAGGAAACGGCGATATGCTGTTTTATCCTCAGGGCTATCAGAAGCCTCTCAGGGTGCAGGGACCTTTTGTTTCGGACGCAGAGGTTGAAGGTGTTGTGGACTTCCTGAAAAAGCAGAGCACTGTAGTATACAATACTGAGATTGAAGAAAAGATGAATACCGCTGCAGTCTCGACGGGAGGATCTGTTGGTGGTGAAGGCGGCGGTAATGAGCGGGATGTTTACTTTGTCGAGGCTGGTAAATTTGTAATTGAGAAAGAAAAGGGATCCATCGGGATGCTGCAGCGTATGTTCAAGATTGGGTTTAACCGCGCGGCGCGGATTATGGACCAACTGGAAGATGCCGGTGTTGTAGGGCCAGAAGTAGGGACGAAGCCAAGAAAGATTTTAATGTCCCTGGAGGAATTTGAAGAATATTTAGCTTGAGAGAAATCATAAAAGTCAGGAGGATTATCTATGAAAACAGATATTCAGATTGCACAGGAGGCAGAGATGCTTCCAATTCGTGATGTGGCAGCGCAGCTTGGGATTGCAGAGGATGATTTGGAATTGTATGGAAAATACAAGGCGAAGCTGTCTGACGAGCTGATAGAAAAAGTCAAAGAACACAAGGACGGCAAGCTGATTCTGGTTACAGCCATCAATCCGACCCCGGCAGGGGAGGGGAAGACGACAACCAGTGTCGGTTTGGGAGAAGCATTTGGCAAGATGGGAAAGAAGGCAGTGCTTGCCCTGCGTGAGCCGTCTTTAGGGCCCTGTTTTGGTATCAAGGGAGGAGCAGCAGGCGGCGGTTATGCGCAGGTAGTTCCAATGGAGGATTTGAATCTGCACTTTACCGGGGATTTTCATGCAATTACCTCGGCCAACAATCTGCTTGCCGCGCTTTTGGATAATCACATCCAGCAGGGAAATGAGCTTTCCATTGATCCCAGACAGGTGGTGTGGAAGCGTTGTCTGGACATAAATGACCGTGTACTGCGTAACATTGTAGTGGGCCTTGGCAGCAAGATGGATGGGATGGTGCGTGAAGATCATTTTGTCATTACCGTGGCATCGGAAATTATGGCAGTTTTATGCCTTGCAGATGATATGGCAGATTTAAAGAGGCGCCTTGGCAGAATGATTGTGGCATATAATTTTGAAGGGCAGCCAGTAACCGCGGATGATTTAAAGGCGACAGGCTCTATGGCTGCGCTTTTGAAAGATGCATTAAAGCCGAATTTAATCCAGACCTTAGAGCACACGCCGGCAATTGTGCATGGAGGTCCGTTCGCCAATATTGCACACGGCTGCAACAGCGTCCGTGCAACAAAGACGGCACTAAAGCTTGCGGATTATGTCGTGACGGAGGCAGGTTTTGGTGCGGATTTAGGCGCTGAGAAGTTTTTGGATATCAAGTGCCGGATGGCGGGATTAAAGCCAGACGCCATCGTTCTTGTAGCGACTGTGCGCGCATTGAAATATAATGGAGGGGTGCCAAAGGCAGAGCTTTCCAATGAGAATTTAGATGCACTGAAGAAGGGAATTGTAAATCTGGAGAAGCATATCGAAAATTTACAGAAGTACGGCGTTCCGGTGGTTGTCACCTTGAATTCTTTCGTTACAGATACCCAGGCAGAAACAGATTATATTGAACAGTTCTGCAAGGAACGCGGATGTGAATTTGCGTTGTCCAAGGTTTGGGAGAAAGGCGGTGAGGGGGGAATTGCCCTTGCTGAGAAGGTACTCGAGACTTTAGAGAATAAAGAGAGTAATTTTAAGCCGATTTATGAGGATAGTCTTTCTTTGACGGAAAAGATTGAGACTGTGGCAAAAGAAATTTACGGAGCTGACGGCGTCAGCTATTCTCCAGCGGCGCAGAAGGAATTGAAGCGTATTACAGAGCTTGGTATGGGGAATTTCCCGGTTTGTATGGCGAAGACGCAGTACTCGCTTTCCGATGACCAGACGAAGTTAGGACGCCCCAGCGGATTTACGGTGAATGTCCGTGAAGTCTATGTGTCAGCGGGGGCGGGATTTGTGGTGGCAGTCAC
Organism: uncultured Lachnospiraceae bacterium; assembly: GCA_948688495.1. Classification (GTDB taxonomy): domain Bacteria; phylum Bacillota; class Clostridia; order Lachnospirales; family Lachnospiraceae; genus Petralouisia. The sequence continues at coordinate 61,088 of CAPQSW010000014.1, forward strand.
AGGTGCGATCATGACGATGCCGGGACTTGGCAAGACCCCGGCAGCTTATGGAATTGACGTGGATGATAATGGTGTGATCACCGGGCTGTTTTAGCATGTAACGTGGGAATTGATTTTATGAAGATAATATTAAGAAGCGGATTGTGTTAGAAAGGAAGAATATCCATGGCGAAGATAATAGATGGCAAAAAGATTTCACAGATGATCAAAGATGAGTTAAAACAAAAGGTGGCAGCACTGAAGGCACAGGGAAAAACAGGCGCCCTGGCGGTGATTCAGGTGGGGGAGGACCCGGCCTCCAGCGTTTATGTGCGCAATAAGAAAAATGCCTGTGCCTATATTGGAATTGAATCCCTTGCGTATGAGCTGCCAGAGGAGACCACAGAGGAAGAATTACTGAATTTGATTGCAGAGCTCAATGAAAAAGATTCGGTAAAAGGAATTTTGGTCCAGCTGCCCCTGCCAAAGCATATCTGTGAGGATAAGGTTATCCGGGCAATCAGCCCGGACAAAGATGTTGATGGTTTCCATCCACAGAGCGTGGGGGCTATGACCATTGGGGAACCAGGATTTTTATCCTGCACGCCCGCAGGAATTATTCAGCTCCTTGTGCGCTCAGATATAGAGATTGCGGGAAAGCATTGTGTGGTAATTGGCAGAAGCAATATTGTGGGAAAGCCGATGGCCCTATTGATGCTCAGGGAGAATGCAACGGTGACCGTTACCCATTCTAAGACAAAGAATCTTCCCGAAATATGCAGGCAGGCGGATATTCTGATTGTGGCGATTGGAAAGCCGCAGTTTATCGGTGCAGAATATGTCAAAGAAGGAGCAGTCGTGATTGATGTAGGCATCCACCGCGATGAGAATAATAAACTGTGCGGGGATGTAAAATACGCGGAGGTAGAACCTATTGCCTCAGCGATCACCCCGGTTCCAGGAGGCGTAGGACCGATGACGATTGCAATGTTGATGAATAACTGTGTACAGAGTATAGGCGAGGAATAGGAATGAAGTGTGCAAATTGTGGCGCAGAGCTGAAGGTTGGATGTATTTACTGCTCTGCTTGTGGAAAAGAGGCACAGATTGTATCCGATTACAATTTGCTGGAAGATGATTTCCTGCGGGATATGTTAAAGGAACGTGAAGAAAAAATAAAGAGGGAGGCTGCCGCAAAAGCACATGCGAAAAAGACAGCAGGAGACGGGCATGTGCAAAATACAGACAGAGCGGCAGCGAAATCTGGCAAACACGGAGGTAACGAGGCAGAAGGGAAATCTGGAAGGAATAAACGCAGGGTAAAAAAGCGTATCATTTTTGCTGTTCTGTCAATTGTCCTGTTGATTATTTTGATAGTTGTAACAGTGTTAATGGTAAACTACGGGCGGGAGAACTCTTATGTTTACCAGATGGATCAGGCGAACGCCTGCATAGAAGATATGAATTACAGAAAAGCGCAGGAATATGTGCAGCGTGCGCTTGAGCTTCAGGAGGACAGCCTTGAGGCAGAGCTTTTGCTGGCGGACATATATGTGCTGCGGGGAGAGGAGAGGGCCGCTGTCACTCTTTTAAGGGAGATATGCAGGGAAAATAAGGACAATCAAAAAGCATATCAGTCATTGATAGACCTCTATGCCGGGCAGAAAGACTATGAGAGTATCCAAGAACTCAGCAGGGAAGTGCAGGAGGAAGAAATTCTTGATTTATTTTCAGAATACCTTCCTGGTATACCGGAATTTGACACAGAAGATGGCGTTTATACACAGGAATTTTTTGTAGGAATATCGGTCGAGGAAGGAAACCGTATTTATTATACTGTGGACAATACGGATCCCAGACAGGGCATGGAATATCAGGAACCGGTCCGGGTAGGTCCCGGAGAGACGGTACAAATCCGTGCAGTTGCCAAGAATAATTATGATTTGTATGGAGATGAAATTACAGGACAGTTTAAGGTGGAGCTTCAAAAGCCTGCAAAGCCCAGGGTATCGCCCAGCGGCGGAAGCTTTTATGATGCGCAGAAGATTGTGGTGACAGTGCCTGATGGGGCCAGGGTATATTATACCTGGGATGGTACAACGCCCGATACATTATCTGACCAGTATATGGAGCCGCTTTCCATGCCGGAGGGAAATAATATCCTGTCATTGATTCTCGTGGATGAATACGGCATGAAATCAGATGTTATGAAATGCAATTATATTTATATGCCAATGACTCAGAATTCTGTGGATTCTGAATAAATAAAAGGGATGTGTTCTATGAAAGACTTAAAGAAGATCCGTGAGGAAATAGACGAGATAGACAGCAGGATTGTGTCTTTGTATGAGAAGCGGATGCAGTGTACCACTGAGGTGGCGGAATATAAGATTTCTGTAGGGAAACAGGTCTTAGATAAGCAGCGTGAGCGGGAAAAGTTAAAACGTGTAAGCGAACAGGCGAAAGAGGAGAACCGTTATGGCGTGGAGGAATTGTTTGCGCAGATTATGGCGATGAGCAGGAAACGCCAGTACCAGCTCCTGCGGCAACAGGGTCAGACACAGGAGCTTGGGTTTCGTATCGTGGACAGCCTCCCCTTTTCTTCTAGGAAGATCGTATATCAGGGAACAGAAGGGGCATACAGCCAGCTTGCCATGAAAGCCTATTTTGGAGATGATATAGAAGGCTGCCATGTGGATACCTGGCGGGCTGCCATGGAGGCGATCCGGCATGGAGAGGCAGATTATGCGGTTCTTCCGATTGAAAATTCTTCTGCAGGAATCGTGGGAGAGAATTTTGACCTGATGCTGGAATATGACAATTACATTGTAGCGGAAAAGACCATTAGGATTGAACATGCGCTGCTTGGTCTTATGGATGCAAAGCTTTCTGATATCAAGACCGTTTACTCCCATCCGCAGGCTTTGATGCAGAGTGTGGATTTTTTGAATGAACATGAAAGCTGGGAGCGGATTCCGGTCAAAAATACTGCCGTTGCGGCCAAACAGATCGTTGCAGAGCAGAAGAAAGACCAGGCAGCGATTGCCAGTGAAGTGGCGGCTGATATTTACGGGCTGAAAATTTTAAAAAAGAACATTAATTACAGCGATGAGAATAGTACGCGTTTCATTATTGTAGGCGGTGAAAAAATCAGGCTTAAGGGTGCGGATAAGGTAAGTATCTGTTTTGAGGTATCTCATGAAAGCGGATCTTTGTACCGTATGCTGTCGCATTTCATGTTTAACAACCTGAACATGGTTAAGATTGAATCCAGGCCCATGAAAGATAAAAGCTTTGAGTATCGGTTTTTTGTGGATTTAGAGGGGAATTTGAGTGATGGAGGCGTACAGAATGCGTTAAAAGGTCTGTCAGAAGAGGCTCTATATGTGAAAGTGCTGGGTAATTATTAAAATGGGAGATGGAACAATGGACAAGGCAGGAAATATGATTTTGTACCGTAATTTAGAGCAGGGAAGCGTTTTTAAAAATATGACCTGGATTATGGAGCATTATGACAGTGATTACTATAACCGCGAAGATGTGAAATCTCTGTGTTATGAGAGTTTCCATGATCTTATTGAGTTATCAGCCAGCCACGGATTTGAGGGCAATTTATGGCATAATTACCTTACATATCTTATGGTGGATAATGAAAATGCTTACAGTACGGCATGTGAAATCAGAGGCAGCGTCTGTGGCAGTATCAATGATCTGGCGCGGCACGATTTTGCGATATTCAAAGAACTGTTTGGATTTGATTTTAAGAAGCTTATTGAGGGGCTTGACATTCCAGAGCTTGCCCTCCTTGAAAATTACCAGCGCTCAGACCAGAATGGGAAAGTATTTAACCGCAGAATCCGGGACCGGATTTGTGATTTGAGCGTCCGTCTGGAACAGACCGGAACAGTTGAAGAATTTCAGAAAGAGGTTACGGAGTTTTACCGGGAGTTTGGGGTAGGAAAACTGGGGTTACATAAGGCATTCCGCATTGAACACGAAGGACAGGGAGCAAGGATTGTACCCATCGCGAATATTGCCCATGTGCATTTGTCGGATTTGGTGGGCTATGAGCTTGCAAAGCAAAAGCTGATTGACAATACAAAGGCATTTGTGCAGGGGAAACAGGCGAATAACTGTCTGTTGTTTGGGGATGCCGGGACAGGCAAATCGAGCAGTATCAAGGCGGTTATCAATCAGTACTATGATCAGGGGCTGCGTATGATAGAGGTATACAAGCACCAGTTTCAGGATTTAAATTCCATTATTTCCCAAATAAAGAATCGAAATTATAAGTTTATCATATATATGGATGATCTCTCATTTGAGGAGTTTGAGATTGAGTATAAATATTTAAAGGCGGTGATTGAAGGCGGTCTGGAAAAGAAGCCGGATAACGTGCTGATTTATGCGACATCCAACCGCAGGCACCTTGTCCGGGAGAAATTCAGTGACAAGGCTGAACGGGACGATGAGCTTCATACGAATGATACGGTGCAGGAAAAGTTATCCCTTGTTGCAAGATTCGGGGTGACCATTTATTTTGGAGCGCCGGATAAAAAGGAGTACCACAATATTGTAAGGAATCTTGCCCGGACAAACCACATAAAGATGGATGAGCCTGATCTTCTTTTAGAGGCAGACCGCTGGGAATTAAATCATGGGGGACGTTCAGGAAGAACAGCACAGCAGTTTATCAATTATCTGCTGGGAAAAGAATAAATGAGAAGGTGATGCTATGAAAATTACGACATTTGCAGCAATTTATATCGGCTCCTATGAGGTGAGCATGAAGGTCTTTGAAATCCGTCCGGGCAGAAAAATCCGGCAGGTAGACTATATACGCAGTCGTCTGGAACTTGGGCTTGGCGCTTACAGCAAGGGTGTCATTGGTTATGAGATGGTGGAAGAACTCTGTCAGGTACTCAAAGAGTTTACTTCCATTATGGAAGGTTATAAGGTTGATACATACAAAGCTTACGCAGGAAATATGCTGCGGACAGTGAGCAATGGCCTGTTTATCTTAGACCAGATTCGAATACGCACAAGGATTGAAGTTACGGTAGTCAGCAATTCTGAGCTTCGCTTTATAAGTTATAAGTCTTTGGCAGCTTCCCCTGAGTTTGAGAAAATAATCGAGCAGGGGGCAGTTATGGTGGATGTAGGCGGCGGAAGCATGCAGATTACACTGTTTCAAAAAGGGACAGCCGTGACGACCCAGCATATAGAGCTTGGTATCATGCGTATCTGGGAAAAATTGTCCAAAATCCGGAATATGGTTTCACATTATGAGACACAGATTCAGGAACTGATTGATAAAGAGCTGGAAATTTTTAAAAGGCTGTATTTGGAGAACCGAGAAATTCAATATGTCATTCTGATGGGAGATTATATCGGTGAAATGGTGAAGGGATTTTCAAAGAAGCAGGACGATGGAACGATTGAGTCAGAACGTTTTCTCAAGCTGTTGAACAAATGGCATAAGAAATCCCCCAAGGAGATTGCCATAGAGCTCAATCTTGTCAATGAGAATGATCCCTTAATTCTGCCTTCTGTTGTATTGTATAAGCGTTTGACAGAGGAAATGAACGCAGATTATGTCTGGGTGCCGGGGGTAAGCATTGATGATGGGATAGTCTGTGATTATGCTGACAGGAATCATATGCTTCATTTCCTGCATGACTTTAACCGGGATATTCTTGCAGCGGCCAGGAATCTTGCAGAACGTTACCAGAGCTATTCCAGCCATACAGAATCGGTATTGTCTACGAGTACGGTGATTTTTGACGCCATGCGCAAAGTGCATGGATTGGGAAAGCGGGAGCGCCTTCTTCTACAGGTGGCGTCTATTCTTCATGATTGTGGACGGTATGTCAGCCTCACGAATCAGTCGGAATGTTCTTATCAGATTATCATGGCGTCAGAGATTATTGGCATGACTGATTTGGAGCGGGAAATTGTGGCTAGCACAGTAGAATACAATTCCCTGCCGCGCCCGCCGTATGAAGGGCTTCATGATAAGTTGGACAAAGAGAGTTATGTGGTCGTATCTAAGCTGACAGCAATTTTAAAGATCGCCAATGCTATGGACCGCAGCCATAAACAGAAGTTTGAAGCGATCCGGGCAGCATTAAGAGGCAAGGAGCTGATTATTACCATTGAGACAAAGGAGAATACGGTGTTGGAAAAGGGCCTCTTTTCTTCCTATGTGGAATCCTTTGAGGAAGTATTCAGTATCATGCCCAAAATAAAAGAAAAACGAGTATTTTGAGAGGAGGAAGGCAAATGCGGAGCATAGGAGGAAGGCAAATGCGACGCGTGCCGCTACCCGAATATTAGGAGGAGGTAATATATGGAAAAAGAAAAGGATTTTCTAAAGCCGGAGTATTATGAGAACCGGGAGCTGAGCTGGCTGAAATTCAACCAGAGAGTATTAAACGAGGCAAGGGATAAATCAATTCCCCTTTTGGAGAGACTAAAATTTGTAAGCATCACATCTTCCAATCTGGATGAATTTTTTATGGTGCGTGTGGCTTCCCTCAAAGATATGGTACATGCAGGATATAAGAAGAAAGACATAGCAGGCATGACCGCACAGGAACAGCTGGACGCAATTGATAAGGATACACGTGCGCTGGTAGAGATGCAGTACTCAACTTACAACCGTTCCCTTTTACCGCAGCTTTACAATTATGGGATTGAAATTATCAGTGCTCATGAAGATTTGACACCTGAGCAGGCGGAGTATGTGGATCATTACTTTAAAGAAAACGTATATCCAGTGCTGACCCCTATGGCAGTGGACGCGTCCCGCCCATTTCCCCTGATTCGGAATAAATCATTGAATATTGCAGCCCTTCTTACAAAAAAGGAAGAACAGAAAGGAGAGGTGGAGTTTGCCACCGTTCAGGTTCCCTCTGTGTTACCAAGAATCATCCAGATTCCTTCAGACAGGGAAGGGGGCAAAAGTTTCCTATTGTTGGAGCAGGTGATTGAGCGCAATATCCAGCAGTTGTTTTTGAATTATAATGTAATCTGTGCCTATCCTTACCGGATTATGAGAAATGCAGATTTAAGTATTGATGAGGATGAAGCGGAAGATTTGCTGCAGGAGATTCAAAAACAGTTAAAGAAACGGCAGTGGGGCGAGGTGATCCGCCTGGAGGTAGAGGAAAAAATTGACAAGCGGCTGCTTGACATCCTAAAGGAAGATCTCCACATTGTCCAGGAGGCGATATACAAAATTGGAGGTCCCATAGATTTGACATTTCTGATGAAAATGTATGGAATTGAAGGCGGAGATGATTTGCGTTATCCGCCCTACAAGCCGCAGCAGGTACCACAGATTGTTCCCGGGGAAGACATTTTTGCCACGATCCGCAAAGGTGATATTCTGCTGCATCATCCTTATCAGACGTTTGACCCGGTGGTAGATTTTATCCGTCAGGCGTCTGCAGACCCGGACGTGCTTGCAATAAAGCAGACGCTCTACCGTGTCAGCGGCAATTCTCCGATTATTGCTTCGCTCGCGCAGGCAGCAGAGAATGGGAAACAGGTTTCTGTGCTGGTAGAGTTAAAGGCGCGGTTTGATGAAGAAAATAATATTGTCTGGGCACAGAAACTGGAAAAGGCCGGATGTCATGTAATTTATGGGCTGGTGGGTTTAAAGACCCATAGCAAGATTGCGCTGGTTGTGCGCCGTGAGGAAGACGGAATCCGCAGGTATGTACATTTGGGGACTGGCAATTACAATGATTCTACGGCGAAGCTATATACGGATCTTGGAATGTTTACCTGTTCCGAGGCAATCGGCGAAGATGCCACGGCAGTATTTAATATGCTTTCCGGATACTCGGAGCCTCTTACCTGGAATAAGCTTTCCGTAGCCCCTATCTGGCTCAGGAAACGATTCCTAAAGCTGATTAGGCGTGAAATGAAGCATGCCCAGGATGGACAGGAGGCATTTATTAAGGCGAAGATGAATTCCCTCTGCGACCGGGATATTATTGCGGCTTTGTATGAGGCGTCAGCGGCGGGTGTTAAGATTGATTTGGTGGTGCGTGGTATCTGCTGTCTCAGGACTGGGATTCCAGGTATCAGCGAAAATATCACGGTGCGGTCAATTGTGGGCAATTTCCTGGAACACAGCCGTATTTTCTGGTTCCATAATGATGGACAGGAGGAAATCTACATGGGAAGCGCGGACTGGATGCCAAGAAATTTGGATAGACGTGTGGAAATTATGTTTCCGGTGGAGGATGAACTGTTGATGGATCAGGTGCGCCATGTGTTAGAGACACAGCTTGCCGACAATACAAAGGCCAATATTTTAAGACCTAATGGGAAATACGAAAAAATAGACAAACGCGGAAAGAGACTGGTCAATTCACAGGAACAGTTCTGCCAGGAGGCAAAGGATGCTGTGCCTAAGAAGACAAATGTATACCAGGACCGGATATTTATTCCGGCAGAACCAGTAGAGGAATAAGGAGGAAATGATGGTAAATAAAATTTTGTTTACCGATTTGGACGATACGTTATTGGATGATGAGAAAGAAATCTGCCAGGAAAACCGTCAGAAAATTGCACAGATGTTAAATCAGGGGCATTATTTCGTGATTACGACGGGGCGTCCTACGGCGACGGGGAAGATTGTGGTAAAAGAACTGGGGCTTACAATGCCCGGATGCTATATGGCATCATTTAATGGCGCTGTCATTTATGACTGCGCCGCCCAGCGGGTGCTTGCCCAGCGGACAATCCCCCTGCATGTGGCAAAGGAGATTATTGATGAAGCGCATAAAGCCGGTATTTATATACATAGCTATCAGCAGGACATTATATTGACAGAGGAACATGGCAGGGAACTGGATTTTTATATCAGCAAAGTTAAGATGGAATATCAACTGGTTCCCGATATATACAGCAGGCTTTATAATGATCCGAATAAACTTATCATGATTGATACCGATGGACAGGGCAGGCTGTTGGATTTCTGGAAGCAGCATGAGAAAATCTTTAAGAATTGTAACGTATTTTTTTCGCGGAATGAATATCTGGAAATCTGCCCGAAAGATACCGATAAAGGAAGCGCAGTTACATATATCCGCGATTTTCTGGGTGTGCCGCCAGAGAACACCGTGGCTGTGGGTGATGAGCGCAACGATATTCCAATGATACAGGCGGCGCATGTCGGAGTGGCGGTGGCAAATGGCCATCCAGACATTATAAAAGCATCAGACTATGTTACGCACCATGACAGCGCGCATGGTGCGATTGCGGAAGTAATTGACAAGTTTATCTTATAGGGAAGAATGGTATTCTTTGATTCCAGCAAGAATATCGTAGGGGATGCAGAGATTTCCCCTTCCACTTCCCAGGTGGATGTAGGGCTTATTGGAACCATGAAAATCGGTACCGCCGCTGATTAGCAAATCAAATTCATTTGCAAGATTTTTCATGTTAGTCTCATCCTCTGGCGTATTCATGGAATATATGGCTTCCATGCCGGTAAGCCCGGCGTCTTTTAAATCCCTGATAAAAGTGCGCAGGCGCTCCTGGGTCATATGGCATAGCACGGGATGGGCAAAAAAGGCGAGACCGCCGCCCAGCCGGATCAGCCGGATTGCCTCAAACGGGGTGATCTTCTCACGGGGCACATAACAGCGGCAATCATCCCCAAGATATTTGGCAAACACGGTTTTGCGGTCTTTCACGAAGCCATGCTCTACCAGATACTTGGCAAAGTGAGCCCGGGTGATAACACTGTCGGGATTTTCTGCATACAGTCCTTCCATCGTAATGTCAAAACCCTCATCCCTTAGGAGTGCGGTCATTTTCTCGTTGCGCTTGTCCCTGCCGTCCACGAAATTTTTTAGCTGTGCACAAAATTCTGGGTTTTCTTCATTGATGTAGTAGCCCAGGATATGAACCTCCTGTTTTTCATAATCTGTGGAGAGTTCTACACCGGGCACAAGCTCCAGGCCAAGGGACTCTGCCACAGGGCGTGCCTTGGCAATACCGCCGATTGTATCGTGGTCAGTCAGCGCAATGGCGGATAAGCCGATTTCTTTGGCATGCATGATCAGTTCCTGCGGGGTTAATGTGCCATCCGATTCGGTGGAATGTGTGTGTAAATCAATGCGTTTGTTCGTAAGTTTTGTCATGGGGTCTCCTTTGCAAAAATCAAATAAAATGATATACTTAGTTTATCAAAAATTATTACATAAGAAAAGAGCTGATAAGGATGAAAATGAAATTTTACAAAAAAGTATGTCTGTTTATGCTGGCATTTGACCTGGTATTTTCGGAAGCCGCTGTGGCAGAGGCAAATTCTCCGGTTAGCATCAGCAGCACAGAGGAATGGGAGGTCTTAGAACAGGTCAACCGGGAGCGTGCATCTAACGGATTGGAACCTTTGAGCCTTATAGGGAATTTGCAGAAGGCAAATGACATTCGGGCTGCAGAACTCTATCAATCATTTTCCCATGCAAGACCGGATGGTTCGAGCTGTTTTACAGTGCTGCAGGGGGTAAACTATAATACGGCTGGGGAGAATATTGCAGCAGGATATGCAACGCCGGAAGATGTAATGGATGCATGGATGAATAGCACGGGGCATAAGGCAAATATACTGGACGGTAAATTTTCGCATATAGGCGTGGGACATTACTATAATAGGAGTGGAACATATCATCATTATTGGTCTCAGTTGTTTATCGGAAGCTGCAATCCGATCTCAATTTCAGTGGAAGGAAGTAAGGCAAAGACTTACAAATATGGAATGACAGTAGCGGACATGGACCGGGTGCTTAGGGTCAACTGTATGCATGGGACATCATTTGTGCCGCTGACGGATTACATGTGCAGTGGATATAACTTCAGTACCGCGGGCAGGAAGAATATCAGGGTGAACTACCGGGGACTGTATACCATGTTTAAAGTTAAGATTGCCGGTATCAATATTCGTAAGGCAAGGATTTTCAATGTTAAGAATAAGAAATATAATGGAAAAACACAGAAACAGAATCCCAAAGTCATGCTAAATGGGAAAACATTGGTGAAGGGCAGAGATTACACCGTTTCATATAAGAATAACAGAAAGAAGGGCAAAGCCACTATGATGATCAAAGGGAAGGGAAAATACAGTGGAACCATCAAAAAGAAATTTAAGATATCCAGGAAGTGATAGATGAAATTAATATAAAAGGCTTCTGCCGCATCGGTTATTGGA
>CAPQSW010000015.1:0-6105 GCA_948688495.1 uncultured Lachnospiraceae bacterium
CGGAGAAACCTGCCTGATGTCCACACGCATGATGAAAGGGCTTTAAAGCAATTTTCAATACTGTCATCTTCACATTAAAATTGCATTGTTTGACGAAAATAAGGATTATATTTCAAAAATGATAAATACCTTGTCAAATTAAGAGGTTTCGTGTATATTTATATCTTGATAGAATATTAGCACAGTTTGATTTCAATAAAAATGGTAACCATAATTATTTTTTGTAACTATTTCTTGCCGTTCAGAAAATGGATTTGTAATGATTTTGCTAGAAAGGATGGAGATTTTGACTTTGACAGTAATAATCCTGAATACATAATGCGCAGAATCAGAGAAGAAAAACTTTATGATTCCACTGTAACAATCGTGCTAATTGGAAACTGTACGCATAGCCGAAGATATGTTGATTGGGAAATCAAAGCATCTGGTGTATTTTTATACCTCATAAAAAAGAAGATGAAAAAGCAGCCATTGAATTTGGAAATTTTTTAATGCAGCAAGCAGGACGAAATATCTATTTAGATATATTAGATTGTGTATTGCAAGAAGCCTATGTATTGTGAAAACACAAAAGACTATAAATTCTAGTCATCCTTTTTGGATTTTATAAGTAACATACATGATTATGGTCCTGTATTTAGTAGATTTGTTAGAAATGATATGGAAACACTTAATTATACGGTTTTAAGTAAATACTTTAGGTAAAATAATCTGGATTTTATAGGAATATTTATAAAAAAATATCCATGGTTCATATTTGTTGCAATAATGATACTATTGGTATTGTACTGGGTATGTAATATCAAGATTAAGGTATCATCAATTAAATTAGGGAACATAGAAATTCAATTAAAAAATAGCGATAAAGAAATTAAAGCAAATGTAACAAATAAACTTTCATCAAAGAGGACTTTATTCTGTACATATCGTGACTACGATAACTATTATGATGTAATTAACTCTCTTTATGAAATACTCATATTTTTAAGAGGGCAATTAGAGAATTATGAATACTTTTCTTTTGCTAGAACAGAATGTTATAAGAACATAGAAGATTTAATTGGTATAATAGGCGAATTTCTCACTAAATATCAATCAGACTATAGAAGGTATTATAAAAAGAGATTAAAAGTAGCAAACAATGGAACGTTGTTCATCAGCTTTTCTGAAATTCAAAATGAATATCCAAAAATTGAAGACTAATGATTTACATTCTATGAATAATAAAGCGAAAAAGTATGCTGATTTCTTTAATATTAAGATAGATAAATGGAATAATTGGTATCAGTCCAATACTCAATAAAAGCTTTCTTATAGTATAAAAGACAATTATAACATCCAATTTTTATAGGATGTTAGTATGCATTTTCTGGCGATAAAATATTTTAATTTACAAATATTTTGCAGGCAATTTATAAAGCTGCTAACCATCTCTTTCTCATTTTCAATATCTCTGAACCCATGCTTCCGCATCGTTTTCCTCAAGTTTATATTTTCCTGCCACTTGTTTATAAATTCTGGTTTTGGTATCTTCTGGGTGGAGCGCCCGGTATAACGAAATCAGATATTTCTTATCCTGAAATAAATTTGTGAAAATGCTGTCTTTCATCGTATATAAAGTGCCGGAAATCCCCAGAAATAGGAACTTACGGCACTCTGCATAGACAAATGAAAGCCACACCATAATAAGTATGGGGGATTATGCGTTTGAGTATTGTGAAAAATTAATTAATGTCGACATACATCCGGGATTTCACGTTTTTACGAGTTTTTGATTGTGAAAATTTGACCATTTTGTACGGCATATCTGTCGGCACATTCTTGTTACCTTTTGCTCATAGATTCTCATTTTTCAGCGTATCAATCGTATTTTCCCTCTGGATTTTTTTCATGGAGTACAGCATAGTAATAAATACGACCAGGAACACGCTGCCGACAGCGATTGCGATACTATACCAGGGGATGAAGAATCTCATTTCCAGTCCCTGTCCGACAGAACGGTAAATCATCCAGGTGATAAATACCGATACCGGAAGACCGTACAAAAGCCCCTTAAATCCATAGAGAAGACATTCAAAGTCCATCATTTTAGAAAAGGCTTTTGGCGTCATGCCGATGGATTTCAGCATGGCAAATTCCCGCCGCCGCAGATTGATGTTGGTAGAAATTGTATTAAATACATTTGCCGCCGCAATCAGGGAAATCAGCGTAATGAATCCGTAGGAAAAGATATTGACTACGGTCATCATGGCGCGGTCGCTCTCTAGGAACATGGCATAGTCTACGAGCGATGAGGTATTGAGTCCTTTCGCCTGCAGCCGTTTGGTCATGTCAGCAGCCGCAGAGGTATGGTCTTCGCATTGGAAAAATAATTCTGTGCGTGTATGTTCCCCAATTGGCGCGTCTTGGATTCCATAATAGCTGACGCCATCTTCCACTCCAGAAAAAACTGCATCCAGCATGCTGTAAGGATAGAACAGCCGCATCATTTCGTCATCGTCCGGGAAAAATGCGGGGGACTGCTGTACGACTGCGCCAACGGCAAGCGGGAGCCTGAGGCAAGCTTCCTCCCGCGGCAATGTCATAATTTCATCATCTGGTCCCTGGTGATAGAAATCACAGACAGCAACACCATTCTCATCCCGATAAATGCCTCCGCCATCATAATTTTCCCGTTCCCTGGCCAGGTATAGGTTTAGTTCTGATTCAGCACCCCCGTTAAGGGCTTGGAACTGATGGTATTTTTGATCTGTGCCAGAATACAGGCGCAGGGAATCGTTGACAACCGCCTTAGGATTCTGTAGATCAAAAAATGCATCTTCCGACAAATTTAATTCATGCAGATAATTTTTAAAATCCTTGTCAGCGAGAAAAAATATTATAATATCGGTACTGGTGTCATCGTATTCGTGATATTCATTCTCCATTTCTTCTTCTTCGTATTTCCAGTAATTCCGAAGCCCCTGGTCCAGATCCGAAGTTTTTATTGTACCATATAGATACATACGGATTGCATAGGTGGAGGCAGTTACGTTTTCTGTCTCCGAGAGATCGGACAGCAGCGTATCCGGCGATATGCCGGATTCCGGTTCAAGGACATATGCAATATCAAAGCTCTTGTTCCCTAATACCATTCCGGTAGATACAGAGAGGTAGGCACAGAAACTGCTTGCCGAGATAAACAGCACAACGCTCAGGAATAAGGAGATAACAGTTGCACGGTATTTTCTGCGGTTTCGTTTGTAGTTTTTGGTGGCAAGCGCGCCTTCAAAACCAAAAAGCTTCTGTGTCAGCCGCGAGGTTTTCACTTTTCTGGCGCGGATAGAGATATCATTGCTCTGGCGTATGGCTTCGATGGCGGATTTCTTCATGGCACGCCGTGCCGGGAGCCAGGCGGAGATGAGGACTGTCAAAAAGGCTGCCAGCACTGCAATGGCGAGGGCGCCGAAAGAGGGGTGAAGCCTTAATGTGACATTTTTGGCAGGCCCCCAAATTGCTAGGAAGCGTGCCACCTGGTAACTGACACCATAGAATCCCAGTACGTTTGCCAGCATATCGCGCACAAAATAAAAGGTAATGCCAATGCCCAAAAGTCCGGACAACATCCCGAGGGGGATGCCTATGATGCTTAAAAACAGTGATTCAAACAATACGCTGTTTACAAGCTGCCTTTTGGTGGCGCCAATAGAGGCGAGAAGACCAAACTGCTTGGTACGTTCACTGACGGAAATGGAAAAGGCATTGTAAATTAGGCAGATAGAGCCGAACATAATTATCATTATCAAAATGGCGCCCAGCGTGTACAGTACCCGGTTATAGGGGGATTCTCCAGAATATCCGTAGATCCGCAGCAGGCTGTAGTTCAGCTCCCAGGCAAAGGAGCCATCCATTTCCTCAAACATCTGCTCAATTGTGTTGGCGGCATGTTTGCCTGGCGCTGTCCGCAGATACAGGCTGTAGGAATGGCTGGGGTTGTTATCCCCAATAGTCAGCGCAGTATATCCGGGCGCTTGATAACCTTCATAATTGGGTCGTTCGTAGATTCCAACTACCGTATAATGGTGGTTTTCCGGGGAAATCAGCTGTTCGGTAAGACGTGTTCCATCTTCGCTGCTCTGGGAAGAATCCTCATCCGTGCTGTGATAGGCGTCCTGGTTTGTCAGAGGGTCTCCAAAATTATTCACGCGAGAGCCAAGCTTAAGGGAAAGCTTATCGCCCACCGCCCAGTCAATGCCGCCGTTATCTTTCAAATGCTCTGGCAGCAGGATTTCACGGCTGTTTTCCGGAAGCCGTCCTTCGAAAAGATGAATCGGCATTATTTCTGTGAAATTCGTCTGGATTCCCTGTACGCAGAGATAGGGCTTGTCGTCATTGATGGAATCCTTTAAATCAGCAAATCCCAAAAGTTCCATGGATACAAAGGCCTCTGTGCGGGAGTCTTTCGAAAGCTGCTTCATTTGTTCTGCAGACAGGCCGTGGGCGCCGCCATACCAGTTCCCCTCCGCGTACATGGTAGCGTTTAACAAATAGTCCTGCAGGGAGGAAATGCTTGTGGTCACTCCGGTAAACATTGCGGCAGAGAGGATAATTCCGATAATCGTTACCAGTGTGCGCGTGCGGTTTTCCTTTAAGTATCTGAGGGTGACTTTGTGAAAAATATTCATGAGCGGATCACCTCGTCTCTTGTAATTTTTCCATCCTCAATGGCGAGGATGCGGTTGGCCTGGAGGGCGATATTCTCATCATGTGTGATGACAATCAGGGTCTGCTTGTATTTTTCATTGGAGTATTTGAGCAGCTCCACAATTTCCTGGCTGTTTTTGGAGTCGAGGTTTCCGGTAGGTTCATCCGCAAGTACCACAGCGGGAGCGTTCATCAATGCCCTGCCGATGGAGACGCGCTGTTGCTGTCCGCCAGAGAGCTGGTTGGGAAGATGGTTTTCCCGGCCTTTTAAAGAGAGGATGTCAAGAAGCTCCTGCAGCCGTCCTTCGTTGACAGGTCTTGCATCCATGAGAACGGGAAGGGTTATATTTTCGGTAACATTTAGTACAGGGATCAGGTTGTAGAATTGGTAAATCAGACCTACCTGCCGTCTGCGGAAGATGGCAAGCTGGCTTTCGCTCTGCGCATACACATCTGTACCCTCCATATAGACTTTGCCGGAAGTCGGGATATCCACGCCGCCAAGTACATGCAGCAGAGTCGATTTGCCGGAGCCGGAGGGACCAATGATGGCAAGAAATTCCCCTTTATTTACGGTAAATGAGACATCATCGAGCGCCCTCACCTGGTTCTCGCCACTGCCATAAATTTTTGTCAAATGTTCTGCTCTTAAAATTTCCATAACAATAAACTCCTTTTTTTGTTGTGATTTTATCATAACCTTCCAGGGTGACGCTCTGGTGACTTTAAAGTGACGGTTTTGTCATGGATAAAATTTTAATATAAACCTTGCGCCTCCTTCCGGCCGGTTTTCAGCCTTCAAGGTGCCGTTCTGCTGTGTGACGATCATTCTTGCAAGGGCAAGTCCGATTCCGACACTGTGCTCGGAGGCATTCTTTCCCTTATAGAAACGTTCAAAGAGATGGGGAAGATCTTCCTTGTCAAATCCTGGTCCATTATCCTCAATGGTAATCTCGGTATAAATGGCATTCTGTAAAAATGATATGCGAATCCATCCTCCAATGGGCGTGTGTTCCATACAGTTTTTGAGGATATTCAGGACAGCCTCTGTGGACCAGGCGAAATCCCCCTCAAACTGTGGGAAACCTTTCGTGTCATTTAGATTGATAATTTCCAGGGTCTGCTCCCTGAGTTCCATGGGAATGATTAGCGGCTCTGAGGCTTGTTTTACTAATTCCGGTACAGAGACAGGCAGATGCTTAAAGCGGGCGGTTCCGGCATCCATTTTAGACATTTTCAGCAAGGATTCCACCAGCCAGTCAATCCGGGACAATAGCTGCGTAAGCTCCCGCAATAATTGTCTGCGACGCTTAAGGGGAAGTTCCTGTTCCATCAGAAGGGAGACAATTAAGTTCGATGAAGTCAGGGGAGAACGGATTTGATGAGAAATATCCGCCATGGAATCCGCCAGGAATTGTTTGT
>CAPQSW010000015.1:6115-23100 GCA_948688495.1 uncultured Lachnospiraceae bacterium
ACACGCGTGTGCTCGAGGCCGGCGGCACTGGCAAGGGCGGCAGCCTGTTCACTTAGGCGCAGCGTCATTTTGGACAGCTCGCTTTCCAGGATGGATAATTCTCCTTCGCGGTATTTTTGAAAGTCAATCGGGATGTTGTTGTGAAGCATGGAGTCTAAATCAAGGCTCAAATGCATGAGTTTGCGGTAACGCATAGCAGTAAATATATAATGGGAAGAAATGTACAAGGCGGATAACAAAAGGAGGCAGAATGCAGTGTAGGAATCGTGGAGCCAGCCCATAGTTACTGCAAATACTGCAAGGATAACATGCACAAGAAGGCTCTTTTTAATTTCAGGATTGCGCAGAATATTCATAGTCAGTCCCCCATTTTATAGCCCAGGCCTCGGACCGTTTTAATCAGTTGCGGATTCTGTGGGTCTTTTTCAATTTTCTCCCGAAGGCGTTTGATATATACGGTAAGGGTGTTATCGTTGACAAATTCCCCTGCAATATCCCACAGTGCCTCTAAAAGCTGGGAACGGGACAGGACAATGCCCTGGTTGCTGAGCAAATATAAGAGAAGGCGGTATTCCAATGCGGAAAGCAAAATTTCTTCATCATCCTTGTGAACCGTTGCCTTCACGATATCTACGCGAAGCGTTTTATATTCCAGCGAGGTATTCGTTTTGCTATAACGGCGCAGAATATTGTGGATACGGGAAACAAGTTCACGAGGGCGGAAGGGTTTGGAGATGTAATCGTCTGCACCCAGGTCTAATCCGGTTACTACGCTGTACTCGTCCCCAGAGGCAGTAAGGAAGATTACCGGAAGATCGGTGGTGGACTTGGCGGCGCGGCAGACAGCAAATCCATTTCCATCAGCGAGGGAAACATCTAAAAGAATTAAGTCAAAAACCGCTGCAGATTCTTCCAGCAGTGAGAGCGCCCTGTTCTGTCCGTCTACCGTTGTGATGGTGAAGTTTTCTTTTTGTAGAAATTCTGTCAGGTTTGTTACAATGCTTTTGTCGTCTTCGACCAGAAGGATATGCGCCATAGATGTACTCCTTTTACCGTTGCTTAGAATCGTTATGTTTTGATTTTATCATTTAGGAAAAGCGTGTGCAAGAATGAAAAACTTAATATTTTATAAAGGTAATATACTTGTAGAGAAGGGGGAAATATGATACCATCAAAGAAATGGAATTGACGGAAAAGAATTTTAGAACGAAAAGGAGAGTTAAAATATGAAAAAATATGGATTTGGTGTTGATATTGGAGGAACAACTTGCAAGCTGGGGCTGTTTGAGACTTCAGGAAACCTTTTGGAGAAATGGGAGATTCCTACAGATACCAGCAATGAAGGGGAGAACATTTTATCGGATATTGCGAAATCCTTAAATGAGAAGATGGCAGAACAGATTATCCAGAAGGATGATATTGAGGGAATTGGCATTGGCCTTCCCGGTCCGGTGCGTTCAGACGGCGTAGTTCCAATGTGTGTGAATCTTGGCTGGAAGAACAGGAATGTTGCGAAAGAGATGGAAAGCCTGATGGACGGCATCAAGGTAAAGGCGGCAAATGATGCCAATGTGGCAGCTCTGGGAGAAATGTGGCAGGGCGGCGGCCGAGGAAGTAAGAATTTGGTGATGGTGACGCTGGGAACAGGTGTAGGCGGTGGAATTATTATTGATGGGGAGATTATGCCGGGCAGCAATGGTGCAGGCGGGGAAATCGGACATATTACGGTGAATCCCCACGAGACAGATGCCTGCAACTGTGGCAGAAGGGGCTGTCTGGAGCAGTATGCCTCTGCTACGGGGATTGTTCGCATTGCCAGACAGCATCTTGCCAAAGAGCATGAAAGTTCCCTGCTGGAAGAGCTTGGCGAGATCTCGGCAAAAGCAGTGTTTGATGTATATAAGGATGGCGATAAGACGGCAGAGGCGATTGTGGATGAATTTGCGCAGATTTTAGGAAACGCATTGAGTAATTTAGCTTGTGTCTTAGATCCGGAGGTATTTGTAATTGGCGGCGGTGTATCCAAAGCAGGTAAGCCTCTGCTGGACGCAGTGGAGAAGTATTACAGGCAGGCAGCATTTTCATCCTGTAATTTCATCCGCTTTGCGTTGGCATCCCTGGGGAACGATGCCGGGATGTATGGGTGTGTGAAACTGATTCTCGGATAGGGGGATGTTTGATATAAAACTGCTCGTAAATGATATGTGGTGATTGACAAATTTGTAATTGAGTGCGTGCAATTGGAATGAAAACAAGCTGGTACAACAGAAATTGATATCCGTTGTACCAGCTTATTTTAACTTTCCATACTTTCCCCTGGAAGCGGACGCTTCTTGGCAGAGTAATTATCCACGGTAATCTTAATCACATTCACAATGGATACAAGCCGCTCATTAAATTCAAAATCTTTCCCTGTCTGGGTTTTCATCAGAATGGACAGCCCGCGCTGTTTTTCGTCAGTATCTGTGACAATTTCCGCTTTTCCCATACCCATAAGGCTGCGGTAGGACATGCCGTACTGACATGCAGCTTTACCTTCGAAGGGAACCGCATCGCATTCCATAGCAAAGGAAACCTTGGGGTTTTTGCGGATGACGTCATACTTATAACCTTCAACGGCTCCATGCAGATAGAAAATCAACGTATCATTTTCAAAAAGATAACCGTAATTTAAGGGTACGACATAAGGCTGTCCTTCATCGCTCAGTCCCAGATGAAGGACTTTGCAGGCGTCTAATATGGAGTGAATTTCCTTGACGTCCGTAATTTCTCTTTCGCGTTTTCTCATAAATTAGAAACTTCCTTTCCGATACTGAGAATATTATACTGTCTGCAAATAAAATCTGCAAGAGAAATCAAGGAAAGATGATTATCTGTTCGGTCTAGGACAAAGAACGATAATCCTTCTCGGCGTTGTCTGCGGCGGAATGCTTCTTGTAGCGGCGGAGTAATAAACCAACAGGAAATTCTCACCGGGCGGGCAGGAATAGCGCTGTCCGTTAAGTGTAAGGATTTCTGTACTTCGGCCAATATTTAAGCGCAGCGAGTTGTCGGCAGCAGTGAGATTCCGGCGGAAAAAGTTAAGCACTACGGTCTCATCATTCCGCATAGGGGCGATAATTTCCGCCTGAAACTGCGGAGGATAAATTAACGGTACTGGACGGCTGCCATCATAAAAGGCGGTCACCGGCATACCGGAGCGCAACTGTGTATCTCCGATAACAACGCTGCCGGGGGTGAGCATAAAGTTGTTGATGCCGTTGGGTGTATTGATGGTAATCATTTGATTACAGCAGTCTCTGGGTGTCTGGGAAATATTTCGCACAATACCTGTCACAGGTACAAGATTTTCGTAATTCATGGATAAATCCTTTTTCATTTTTCTATAAGATATGCTGAAAATAAAATAGTTTTACAAAGTGTCGAGTATTGTAAAGTCAGACAAAATATGGTAGAATTTCACTATATTTATAATTTTTAAAATGGGATTACGTATGGAGGAGAAAGTATGCAACTTGAAATTTTACAAAATGAAGAAAAAAGAACAAATTTTGTTATGTTTTTATTCTATGCGGCAGTACCGGTTGTGGCATTTTTGTATGTGTTGCTGTTTAATGGGGGGGCGCCCAAAGATGCAATCGTATTGCTCATGGTTATCTCAGGATTTCTGGTAAAATTACTGGAAAAGAGGCTGGGGAAATTTGCGAAATATCTGTATGTTTCAATTTTGCCGGTATTTGGGGCGGTGACTATTGTTGCAGGGACGCCTGCTGGATTTGGTGCAATGGCGGAGGCGTATTTTCTGATACTGTTTCTTGCAGTTTCTTACTATGATTTGTCAACGATAACCGTGTATTCTGTTGTTCTCATTGTGTCGAATGCGTCAGCTATGATATTGTTTCCTAAGGCATATATGTGCATGTATACATTGTCTATATGGATTTTTATCTTGATGGTATATACGCTTGCTGTTTTAGCGGCGCTCATGATTGTTACAAGGGCACGTTCCCTGTTTGTGACGGTGGAGACGAAGGAGTCTGAGGCGGAGGAATTGCTTGGGAATGTGCGGCAGGCGTTTACTGGAATTCAGGAGTCTACGGACAATATCCATGATTCCCTCAGCGGCTTCGGGCAGAGCACACAGGAGATTGCTTCCTCCACAGAGGCGATTTCAGCAAGTTCTGAGAGGCAGATTGAAGAAGTGAGCGGAAGCATTGAGATATTTAATACTTTAAATGAAAAAATCCAGGCTTCTGAAGAACAGGTAGATGTTACCATGAGGAACATGAAGCAGCTCAAAGAAAAAAATGACGAAGGAATTACATCTATTTCTGAACTTTCCAAGAAATTTAACGAGAATATTCAGGCTACCAAGGAAGCAGCAGAAGGCGTAGCTACCCTGACCCAGAAGTCCAGCTTGATTGCTGGAATTGTAGATAGTATTGACCAGATTGCACAGCAGACGAACCTGCTTGCGTTAAATGCGACGATTGAGGCGGCAAGGGCTGGTGAAGCCGGTAAGGGATTTGCCGTGGTTGCCAATGAGATTAATTCTTTGTCTATGGAGTCTTCTCAGGCAACAAAGGAAATTGACTCCATTCTAAAAGACATCATTGAGACGGTGGAAGCGACCAATAAAATCATGGACAAGAACGGTATGACCGTAAAGGAATCTTATGACCAATTAAATGATACGGTTAAGATTTTTGAGACGATGATAGATTCTTCTGAGGAAGTACTTACGGTCATTGAAGTACTGAAACGGGAATTGTCCAATATCGTGGATATCAAGGAGTCTTTGCTGGAATCCATGAACAGGCTGGAGGCGATTGTAGAGAAGTCTGCAGAGACTACAACAGAGATCAGTCTGTCTACGGGAGAGCAGGTATCAGGCGTAGAGAGCATCCTAAAATCATTAGAGCGCGTTCAGGAAGGTATTGAACGGCTTGCAGGAGTATTGAAGGATTAATTGGATTTAAAAATTTCCAGCGATGGAGGAAATACGCGGAAGATGAGAAAACAGGCTGTTAGAAGAAGAACCAGGATCCAGGGAAGAACAGGGCTTTTTTCCGAGGGGAGATTTTTCTTCTGACAGCTTAAAGTTTTCCTATATACAATGGTGAAAGCCAGAATCCCCCATGGATAGGCATAGGAAATGCAGGGATAGTCCTGCCGTATATATTTCCAGGTTAAAATGAAAACCTTGCTATATCCGTTGTACTAATTTTCCGATACGAGTCTTTTTACATGTGCCAGAGCCCTGGAGACCGGCGGCAGGGCAATTAGAATTAAGGTGATTGCGGCCTCAGCCCCCAGATAAGAACCGTTATAGGCTATTGAATAAACAGGAACGGCCATATTTTCCGGGGCATAGGAGGCAAAGAAGATGATACCGGACAGCGTGGAGAAAAAGCAGCGTCCCAAAACCCCTGCCAGGTAGCCTATGATAAGGCCGTGCTTCTGTTTGCAAAAGAATCCTGACAGACCGAGCGCGCCAAAGGCCAGCGGATAGTCAGTTAACATTTGTGGAACAGTATAGAAGACAGGTTCTATGACAAATTGCAGCAGTCCATATGCAACTGCAGTCATAAGTCCAGGGCCGGGACCAAACCAGTACCCAATCAGAACAATAAATAACATGCTGAGCAGTGTGACAGAGCCGCCCATAGGCATTTCAAACAGTTTAACCATGGAAGTGACCAGGGCAAGAGCAATAGCTGCAGCAGAAAATACGAGTTGTCTGGTAGTGTTTTTCATAAGTGTAATCCTCCATCATTGATATGTTCTTGGCCGATTTGCAGTCTTATTTTAACGGTTGTATACGTGTCTGTCAATGGCAGCATTTGTATGTTAAGTTCTGTAACAAAGCATATGGCGGGCAAAAAGGATGTTCATTTTTCTGGATTTATCACTTTGCCGCAATAAAGTTATAGAGAATGAAAGAAAAATATTGCAAAATGAACAAAATCATATTAGAATAGACAATGATGAAAATATAAGGTTAAGAAAAGGAGAAAGAAAGATGAGCTATGTTGATGAAGTGTTAGAGCGTGTGATTGCAAAAAATCCGGCAGAGCCGGAATTCCATCAGGCAGTAAAAGAAGTGTTAGAGTCTTTAAGACCGGTGATTGAGGCAAATGAGGAAAAGTACCGTAAAGAGGCATTGTTAGAGCGTCTGACCGAGCCGGACAGACAGTTCAAGTTCCGTGTGCCGTGGGTAGACGACAAGGGACAGGTTCAGGTAAACACCGGTTACCGTGTACAGTTTAATAACAGCATTGGACCTTACAAGGGAGGTTTGAGATTACATCCTTCTGTAAATCTTGGAATCATCAAATTCTTAGGATTTGAGCAGATTTTCAAAAATTCTCTGACTGGACTGCCGATTGGCGGCGGCAAGGGTGGTTCTGATTTTGATCCCAAAGGCAAATCTGACCGTGAGGTTATGGCGTTCTGCCAGAGTTTTATGACAGAGCTGTGCAAATACATTGGGGCAGATACTGATGTTCCGGCAGGAGATATTGGAACCGGTGCAAGAGAAATAGGTTACATGTTTGGACAGTATAAGAAAATTAAAAGTGTTTATGAGGGTGTGCTGACCGGAAAGGGACTTTCTTACGGCGGTTCCCTGGCACGTACCGAGGCTACCGGGTATGGTTTGTTATACCTGACCGAAGAAATGATGAAATGCAACGGCCATGATATGAAGGACAAGGTAGTATGTATCTCCGGTTCCGGTAATGTTGCAATTTATGCGACCCAGAAGGCTCAGCAGCTTGGCGCTAAGGTTGTAACTGTCAGCGATTCTACCGGATGGGTATATGATCCGGAGGGAATTGATGTTGCATTGCTGAAAGAAGTAAAAGAGGTAAAGCGTGCACGTCTGACCGAGTATGCAGCAGCAAGGCCAAGTGCAGAGTACCACGAAGGACGCGGCGTATGGTCTATCAAGTGCGATATAGCGCTTCCGTGTGCTACTCAGAATGAGCTTCTTCTTGAGGATGCAAAGCAGCTGGTTGCAAATGGATGTATCGCAGTGGCAGAAGGCGCAAATATGCCTACCACATTGGAGGCAACAGAATATCTGCAGAAAAATAATGTGCTGTTTGCTCCTGGAAAGGCTGCAAACGCAGGCGGTGTTGCTACTTCCGCACTGGAAATGAGCCAGAACTCCGAGCGTCTGAGCTGGACCTTTGAAGAAGTAGACGGCAAGCTCAAAGACATCATGGTAAATATCTTCCACAATCTGGATGATGCCGCAAAGCGTTATGGCAAAGAAGGCGACTATGTGGCAGGCGCTAACATCGCCGGATTTGAGAAAGTAGCGGATGCTATGATTGCCCAGGGTGTCTGCTAAAAGGCAGTTATCTGAATAAAAATATAATTTGAAAAGTCCTATAAGCCAAAGGTTTATAGGACTTTTTGTGCATTTTGTACAAAAATATCTTGAAAATTTGTCAAAAACATAATATAGGTTTACCATTTTCTATATGAAATACACAAAATATATTGGCAAAATCCAGAATGAAAATGTGCATTTTTCTGATGGCGTGTATTTTGCAGAAAAGGAGACCTAAGATGAAGAAAAAAGACATGATGGGTATTATTTTGTTTTTGGTACTTGTATTTGCAGCAGGTATAGGCACGCAGGCATTTGCAAAAAATGTGAAGGGCAGATCCTATAAAATAACTTATAAATTAGACAAAGGGACAAACAATAAAAGGAATCCGGCAAAGTATAAGTCTGATAAAACAACAAGGTTATATCCACCTGTCAGGCGCGGATATGTATTCAAAGGCTGGTATTCCGATCCGAAGTATAAAAACAGGATTAGAAAAATAAAAAGGGGAACGAAGGGAGCTATTACAATCTATGCCTTATGGCAGTTAGAACCATTAAACGTGAACAAAAAAGGCAGTGCAGACATGATTTGGAGCTGGTGGTATTACCCACAGGCAATTACCTATGAAGGGAAGCAGAAAAAATTGTACTGGGGGTTTGCGTCCGGCAAAGGATACTGTGGCGTTGCCTCTTACAACTATGCTGACAAAGCGGTCGAAAAGACATATTTAAAAAAATCCACAT
The DNA here is from genome assembly GCA_948688495.1 of uncultured Lachnospiraceae bacterium. Taxonomy (GTDB): domain Bacteria; phylum Bacillota; class Clostridia; order Lachnospirales; family Lachnospiraceae; genus Petralouisia. The sequence continues at coordinate 14,202 of CAPQSW010000015.1, forward strand.
CTGTAGACGACCATAATGGGCTGGCCCTCACTGTGATGCCGGACGGCAGGATTATGTGTGTATATGCCGGCGGGCATAATGTAGACAGAGATATATATGTCCGCATATCGGATAAGCCGGAAAATATACATGAATTTAGCACAAATACAGTGCTCAGATCTTCAGGAAAGACCTGTTATAGCCAAATACTCCAATATAATGGGAAGTATTATCTGTTTTACCGCATGGATAATAAAAAATGGGCTTACCGCGTTTCTTCTGATGGCCTTAAATGGACAGACGAAGTAATCTTGATTACTTCCCCAATGCAGTATTACTGTAAATTTATGCCGACTACGAAGAAAGGAATTATTCGTGTTTGTATGTATTCTAATCCGGCAGGCGGGGATACGAGTATCAGAATGGGATTTTTTAACCTTAATACGGGAAAATTATATGATGCAGATAATCGGACAAAGCTGGGGACAAAAAAGATTTCATACCGGAAATTTTCTGTTATTATCAGCAAGCCAAAAGATTTAACACAGAGAATGTTCGACGTGGCAATTACGGAACCAGGGAAGCCAAGGATACTGTATGCAGTATTTTCCTCAAGTAAAACATCAAAAGCCAGTACTTATAAATTGTATGACGCGGGAAAAGTGATAGATATATGCCAGGGCGGGGAACCGCTGTGGAATCCAAAATATCAGTTAGGAGCTTCTTTTGTCGCGGACGGAGAAATTGTCCTTGCAAGGAACCGGTCGGGATGTGATATGGTGGAACGGTACCGCTATTCAAAAGGAAAAATCAAGTTTGTAAAATTGGTATATACAGAAAAAACAGGAAATAACCATACAAGAAATGGCAGACCGATTGCCGATGTCAATGGTAAAGCATTTTTGTGGCATAGGGGGTATTATAACCCGGACAGCTATAAGGATTTTAATACGGAAGCGAAACTTTATTTTATGCCATGAGGGGGTGTTGAAGATTAAGCTTAAAAAATAAAATGCATTATGAAATAGAGAAAAACATAGAGGATGCTTCGATTGTGGATTTATCTACAGAGCATCCTCTTTGGTACAGTATTCCTATTGTGTGTTAAAATTTTAATATTACATCTCTGGTTTTTTCCTGCAACAGATAGACTTTTTGCATTTCAGTTTTTTTAAAGAGCTGGTTCAAATCCGGTTAAAACATTGATATAATAGAACTGCCAATGCAGTAAATGGAATCCGGGAAAGATACCTGGTTTGCATGGTATAGCAACCCTGTGTCTGGAATCGTTTAGAGGAGAAGCGTTAATTAATGAAACGGAAAATTTTAATTGTGGATGATGACGAGGATTTGTCTTTTATTATCTGTGAGATGCTTGAGAATTATGGTTACAGCGCGAGCAGTGCAAAAAACAGTGAGGAAGCTTTTGAAAAACTTTCGGAGGAAACTTTTCATTTGATTCTGCTTGATATAAATCTGCCAGAGGGCACGGGATTTGAACTTTGCCGAGAGCTTCGAAAGGTCTCAAGGGTTCCGGTTATTTTTGCAAGCGCGAGAACCAGTGAAACAGACCGCATTACCGGCTTTGACATCGGCGGGGACGACTATCTGCCAAAGCCTTACTCCATGCAGGAACTTCTGGCAAGGGTCCATGCGCTTATCCGCCGGGCTTATGGTTTTTCGGAGGAGGAAAGGACGATGACATTTGGCGGGGTATCGGTAAATATCACGTCGCGGACGGTGACAAAAAATGGGGAACAGGTATCGTTATCGTTGCGGGAGTTTGACTTGTTGTCTTACCTTTGCGAGCACAAAAATACAGCGCTTCCAAAGGACAAGATTATAAGTGATGTCTGGGGAGCGTTTTCCCTGGTGGAGCCATCCACACTTACGGTCCATATCCGCTGGCTGCGGGAAAAGATTGAGAATAACCCAGCGAAGCCTGACTACATTAAGACTGTTTATAAGGTAGGATACATGCTGGAGGTAAACAAATGAAAAACAAGATTTTGGGAGTGACAGTTTTATTTTCCTTTATTATCATTGTGCTTTCAGGTGTATTTTATTTTTCAGCAAAAGGTCCGGCATCGGGAGAAGAAAAATCAGAATATATTGTTGCACTGAATGAAATTGCACAGATGAATAAAAATGGGGATTATCACAAGGCAAGTGAAAAGATTGCTTTGTTACAGGAAAATATGCGTCTGTTTGAGGAGCGGGAAAGCGGTGTGAACCTCATACCGGTATTATGTGCGGTAAGCGTACTGTTTTTTGTCACAGCCTTTGGGTACATTTATTTTGCAGTTTTACGGCCCTTTGATAAGATGAAGGATTTTGCAGCCAGGATTTCTGCGGGAGATTTTAATATCCCCCTGGACTATCAGCGCTCCAATTATTTCGGGGCGTTTACCTGGGCATTTGACAGTATGAGGAATGAAATCACAAAGGCGAGGCTCAGCGAGAAAGAGGCCATTGACAATAACAAGACGGTGATTGCAACACTTTCCCATGATATTAAGACGCCAATCGCTTCCATTAGGGCTTATGCGGAGGGGCTGGGTGCATCGATGGACAGCTCCTATGAGAAAAGGGCGCGTTATCTGGAAGTGATTACCAAAAAATGCGATGAGGTGTCGCAGCTTACGGATGATTTGTTTCTTCACTCCGTTTCGGAATTGGACCGGTTAAAAATAATTCCTGAGCAGATAGAATTATGTTCTTTTGTGGAAGCTGCCATAAGAGAAATTTCAGCAACACAAAGTGACGTTCATTTTCAGCGTGCGGACTTCTCGGCGTACGTGAATGCCGATAAGAACCGGCTTATCCAGATAGCGGAGAATCTTATCAATAATGCAAGGAAGTATGCAAAGAGCGGCATTGACGTATTCTTAACACAAAAGGATGATGAGGTAAGTATTCATTTTCGCGATTACGGCGACGGCATCCCGAATGAAAATATGCCGTTCATCTATGACAAATTTTACAGGGGAAATAATTGTGGAAGTGAGCAGGGCTCGGGGCTGGGGCTTTATATTGTAAAATATATTACAGAAAAAATGGGTGGGAAGGTATCCCTTGAAAATTACAAGGATGGTTTGGAGGCTGTCGTTACACTGCCTGTATTCTCGTATAGCAAAGACTGATTATTTGCTATACGGACTTTTGCCAGCAGCGTCATCCTGTGCAAGCTCCCGCAGTCTTTTATTGATTCTTTTTGCCTCATTTCGGTTAAACAGATAGAAGCAGAGCCAGATTGCCATAAAAATAACGCAAGAAAACAGGAACTGCAGAGCCGTAAGCAGTATTCGGTCTGGATAAAAGGGTATGTTTCATTCTAATCCCAGCCTTTCTTTGAAATTTTTGCGAAAACTTCTACGGTGGAGTGTGTAGAAGGATTACGCAAACCGGACAGCGGACAGATTCAGGTTAATGGTTTCCCATTATCTGGATGAGGTCGAGGCCCTTGCCGATAAGATTCTTTATTTGGAAAATGGGAGGAATCAATTCTTTGGGACAAAACAGGGGTTTCGAGAGTATGCGAAAAGTCGGATTTCAAGTGATGAGTGGGAGGATAATCTGTCACTGGAAAAGCTTTATTTGATGATTGCACCGAAGACAGCGGGGCTTACGTATGATGGGGCGGAAGTTCGGATGATGGATGTTTCCGTGCCGGCATACGCTGTCATGGTAATGGGCGTTACCGGATTGATGTCGCTTCCTTTAACAATGTCCGGCTATAAAGAGAAAAAGATTTATAAAAGATTTGACGCCACGCCGGTTGGAAAGAGGACTATTATGCTGGCGCAGGTAGTTGTCAACCTTATTATGACACTTATTGGAATTGTTATTTTACTGGCAGCCGGAAGACTCCTGTATCAAATACAGATCAAAGGGTCGTTTTTTCTATTTGCGTGGGCATATTGTTCTCTATAGCCGCCATGTTTTCCCTGGGGTTCCTTTTTACGGCTGTCGGACAGGATTTAAAGAGCACAACGCTGCTCCGCTATCTCTTTTATTTTGTAATGCTGTTTTTATCAGGCGCGACAATGCCGGATATGCTGTTCCCTGATACCGTAAAGAGATTTTCCGGTTTTTTGCCAATGACGTATGCCGTTGATTTGATGCAGGGCGTGTTTGCCGGGGATGGACTTGGTGTGCATGGAAAGGAATTATGGATTCTTGGGGTGTTGGCGGCGGTATGTACTGCTGCGGGGGCCGTTTTGTACCGAAGGAATGACTGGGCGTAAGAAAATGGAAGGGATTATTTCACGAACAAATTGGTACCCGTGAGAATATGATAGTATATAGCAGACATTTAAGGAGTCTTCATGATGTCTGCAAAATATATCTAAAGGAGAGGGAAATCACATGGGTACAATCAATATCAACAAAGCGTACATCACAACCAACAACACCTACACAGGAGAGAATCACCCAAAATACATAGTTATCCATGAGACGGATAATTTTGCAGCAGGAGCAGGGGCAGAGAAACACGCCAGGGCACAGGCGGCAGGGGATTTAAGTACATCCGTGCATTACTATGCGGGGGCGGATGGCGTTTACCAGGCGGCTGCCCATGCGGACGGCGTGTATGCCATTGGCGTCGAATATGATGACAACCATTTCATCAAGGATGCCACGAACAGGAATACGATCAATATTGAAATCTGCGTGAATGAGAATGGTGATTACAGAAAAGCAAGGGAAAACGCTATTGAGCTGGTAAAATATGTCATGAAAGAAACCGGCATTCCGGCAGAGCGGGTAGTCCGGCATTTTGATGTGAAAGGGAAATACTGTCCCAGGAACATGATGGATGATCCGGCGTTGTGGGAGGATTTTAAGGAACAGATCCGTCAGAGGCAGGCATCTGCATATACACAGAGGCAGTTTATCCTTGATGTACAAGAAGCCACTGGCTCCAACCCGGACGGCATTGCCGGTCCGGAGACGATTGGAAATACGATTACGGTGTCCGCATCCAGGAACCGGAAGCATCCGGTAGTAAAAGCCTTGCAGAGACGTTTGAATGCGCTGGGACATGACTGCGGAGCCGCAGACGGCATTGCGGGTCCCAAATTCACCGCCGCGGTAAATTCCTACCAGAGGAATGTGCTGGGCTACCACAATCTCGACGGGGAAATCACTGCGGGAAAGAAAATGTGGAAGTCGTTGCTTGGGATGTTGTAGAAATTTTTCCTTGTATTTGTTAACTAATTATTTTATGATGTAAATAGGGAACTAATATAATGAAATAGGCAGATGGGGCAAGTAAATCTGATGGACGGAAAGGAGAATAGAAAAATCTAACCAGCTCCGTAAAGCGAAGGCGAAACTAGAGGCATTGGGGATTGTAACCGAGAATTTAATCATCGAGTAACAAAAAGAGCGGAACTTGCCACCGCTCTTTTTGTTGAAAAAATGTCCGCAAATATCAAAAAGCATAAGGACTTCTTAATATCTTTTGCGATAAAATAGGCTTACAAAACGAAAGGAGCAGAAAGGATAATGAAACATACGATTTTGTCGGCAAAAGATTTGTGCAAAAGCTTTGCCCACAATGGCGGTCAGATGCATATACTTTCCCATGTGGAGCTTGCGCTGTATGAAGGGGAGTTTGCCGTGATAATGGGAGCCAGCGGTTCCGGGAAATCCACGCTTCTGTATGCATTGAGCGGGATGGACAGGGCGACTGCCGGGGAGGTCCTTTATGATGGCAGGGACTTAGTAAAAATGAAGGAAAAGGATTTGGCGGAGCTGCGCCATACGGATTTTGGTTTTATATTCCAGCAAATGCATCTGGTGAGCAATCTTACGATTTTTGAAAACGTTGCAGTGCCAGGGTATCTTGACAAAAGTAAATCTGTAAATGAGGTAAAAAGCCGTACGGATGAGCTGTTGGAAAAGATGTCCGTCTCACATATCAGGACCCATCTTCCCACACAGGTCTCAGGCGGGGAGCAGCAGCGCTGCGCCGTGGCAAGGGCAGTCATCCACTCTCCTAAGGTACTTTTCGCAGATGAGCCTACCGGTGCTTTAAACCGGAAAAATACGACGGACGTCCTTGATCTTCTGACACAGCTGAACCGCGAGGGGCAGAGCGTTCTCATGGTAACACACGACATGCGGGCTGCAATCAGGGGAAACCGGATTTTGTATCTTGAAGACGGGAAGATTATTGGCGAACTGACACTGCCTGACTATAAAGCGGGTGAGGAGAAAGCAAGGGAAACGCAGGTAAACGCATGGCTTACCTCGTTGGAATGGTAGGTGCATGATGGAAATATTAACGTTACTGAAAGCAAATATCCGTCACAAAAAAGGCTCGTTTACAAGCGTGGTTATACTGACCATGATTATTGCAATGTCGGTTACAACCATTTTAGGGATTAAGGAAAGCGCATTTGAAGGGGTTTATAGGTCCCATGAGATTATGGATACGGCAGATTTCCTTGTGCAGTTTGATAACGCGGGGAGGCTTACCGATGAGATGGTTGATGATGTGAGAAATGACAGCAGGGTAGCTTCTGTAGAAATCAGAGATTATCTCATTGTAACAAAGAGCGTTATGAATGAAAATGAATACACCAATTCGTGTATGCTGGTGAAGATGGATGAGGATACAAAGCTTCTAAAAGATGATGTCAGCGACTTGCGGGAGGACATTCCAGAGCTGAAACAGGGAGAAATATATGTTCCGCAGGGCCTGCTCTCCAATGTCTACGGAGAAGTCGGGCAGAAGGTTACGATGGAGACAATTGCCGGGGAGTTTGAATTTACCGTGAAGGGAGTTTTTTTGGACCCATTGGTCGGCGCTTCGGTGATCGGCTGGAAGCGGTTTTGTATCGGCGAGGCGGACTATCGTATGATAGAGGCTGAGATTGCCGCCAAAGAAACGGAAGATATGCATGGCATCGGTAAGGCGCTGGAGGTCTATAAAAAACCAGACTGCGCGCTTACGACAGCACAGTTTCGGCGTGAGCTCAATAAGGATACGGGTGTTGTGGATGTGGGGAACAGCTCGCTTACGAGGGACATGTCGATTCACTACACGACACTTTTTCCACAGGTAATATCTTCCTGTCTGCTGGTATTTATCATGTTGCTGCTGGCAATTGTCCTCATTGTAACCGTGCACAGTATTTCTATGGAAATTGAGAGCAATTATGTCACCTTTGGCGTGCTGAAGGCTCAGGGATTTGGGCAGCACAAAATCCAGTTATTATTTCTGGCACAATATTTATCGGCAGAGCTGTTGGGCGCAGTTCTAGGAATCACCATCAGCATTCCGCTGGTTAGAGTGTCTTCCAATATGTTTGCCATGATTACCGCAGTGCCAGCGGTATTGTCTGTGCCATTTGGGCAGATTGTGCTGCTGCTGTTATTCCTGTTTACATTGTCGGCCGTTTCGATTCTGACTGTTACCATAAAAATCAATCAGATTTCTCCGGTGCGTGCCATATCAGGTGTGAAAAAGGAAATTTATTTTGACAGCAGGCTGAATGCTCCCATCAGTAAAAAGCTGCTTTCCGCAAGCCTTGCCTTTCGCCAGTTTACCTCAGCGAAACGCAGGTATATCGGTACATTTGCGATTGTCGCCATCCTGGTATTTTTTATGATGACCATCAATGTGTTGTCAAATACCTTCAATTCAAAATCTGCAAGCGAGTCGATGGGCATGATGGTGACGGAAGTAGATGTCGGCCCTCAAAAACAGCTTTCGACGAAAGAGTTTGCAGAAATTGAAAAGGAAGTCGAAAAATATACGAAAATAGAGAAAGCATATTATTATGTAAATAGTTATTTCTCCTTTGAAGGGGAGGAAATTATGGGTCAGATATTTCAGAATCCAGAGCTTTTGCCGGCATTGAAGGGACGTACGCCTATTTATGATAACGAAATTGCAGTGTCCCCGCTTCTTCTGGAGGAATTTGAACTTAAAATAGGAGATGAGGTTACAGTTGGATGGAATGGGGAGAAGAAAACATATCTGATTGTTGGAACGGTTCAGCTTATGAACGATGCGGGAAGATGTTTTGTGCTCTCTTATGAAGGCGCGGAGAGAATCGGTTATGAACAGTGGCTGTGGGGCTGTTATTCCCTGGAAAGTGATGACAGAGCCGAAGAAATTGTGAAGGCGTTAAATGGGAAATTTGCAGGGTGGATTAAGGCAAGGGAGAATCAGGCCATGATGGAAGAAGCGTATGATATGGTAATTCTCTCCATGCAGATAATTATTTATGTGTTCTCCCTGTTGTTTTCTCTGATTGTGGTGCATATGGTCTGTGCAAAAGCTTTTGTCCAGGAACGCACGGATATTGGAATCTATAAGGCGATTGGTTTTACGGCCGGAAAGCTGAGGCTGCAATTCGCCGTCCGATTCCTCACGGCGGCTGTGTTTGGCTCCATAATCGGCAGCATATGCAGCTATGTTTTTTCCGCTAGGATACTGGAGCTGCTTTTGCGCGGAATCGGTATCACAAGCTTTGAGACAAGGTTTGATATTTTCACGTTTGTTGTACCAATCGCTATTATCTGCATGGGATTTTTCAGTTTTGCTTTTCTGTCGTCGCGGAAGATTAAGCGGGTGGAAATTCGGGAGCTGGTGCAGGATTAATCTGCAAACAGCCCCGCCCGCATCAACTGCTTTCGGATCTGAGGCCCTGCAATCATGGCAAGTACCATTTTTACCAGATCGCCGGGGATAAAGGGAATAACACCTGCCATCAGCGCGGCCTTCCAATCCAGGTTTGCCTGATAAGCAAGCCAGACGGTGCCGAACGCGTAGGCAACAACAGTGCCGCCGACCATACCCAGAAAGCAGATAAAACGGTTGGAAATAAATTTGTCAATGATTATCCCGGCAATCAATGCCATGGGAAGAAACCCGATCAGATATCCGCCGGTGGGTCCTAAG
>CAPQSW010000015.1:23110-52476 GCA_948688495.1 uncultured Lachnospiraceae bacterium
CATAATAAGGGCGGACAGTATGAAGCCGATGATGTAGCCGCCGGTGGTGTTCATAATGATGCCGATGCCGCCGGTAAAACCGGAAAATACCGGGACGCCGATAAATCCAATCAGCAGATAAACCAGATAGGATACACAGCCGAATTTCGAGCCGAGCGTATACAGCGAGAAATAGATGGCAAGGTTTGTCAGTGAGATTGGTACCGGTCCAATCGGCAGGGAAAATGGAGCCAGGATACAGGTGACAGCTGTCATCACACCGACGACGGCAAGCTGTCGGGTTGAAAATCCCGGTTTTGAGGGTGTGTTATTTGTGGCTGTTGAAAAATTTGGCATATGGAATGCTCCTTTCGTAATATGAAAATCAGTTTTATGTACGGGGGTCCGGGTCGTGAACATCAAACCCCATTTCCGTAAACATCTGAATGTCTTCGCGGATTTTATTTCCGACGGTTGTCAGCATATCTCCGGTGATGGTTGCATTTGCACCAGATTGAAACAGACATTTTCCGCCATCTTCGAAATATGCCCGTCCAGCGGCAATGCGGATATAAGCGGTGGGATTGATATAGCGGAACATGGCTACAGTGCGGATAATCTCGTCCTCTGTCAAATGCGGCAGATGTCCAAAAGGAGTGCCCGGGATGGGGCGCAGCACATTTAAGGGGATAGAGAATATTTCGAGTTCAGAGAGCGAAACCGCCATATCCAAACGATCTTCCCAGGTCTCACCCATGCCGATGATGCCGCCGGAACAGACGTTAAGCCCTGCCTTCTTTGCCAGCCTAATTTTTTCTATCTTGTCATCATAAGTGTGTGTGGTGCAGATATTCGGGAAATTCCGCCGCGAAGTTTCGATATTTTCGTGGTAAGTTTCCACTCCGGCAGCTTTCAGGCGCTCAAAAGCCTCAAGGCTTAACAGACCGTTGGAAGAACACAGATGTATATCGCATTCCTTACGCAGCCGTCTGAAAATACGCACCAGTTTGTCCAAATCTTTCCCGGAAACCGTACGTCCTGCGGTGACAATGGAATAGGAATGCACGCCCGCAGCTTCTTTCTCTTTGCAGTCTCTTAAAATGGTTTCCTCATCCAGCATATCGTAGGTTTCGCAACCAGTCTGGCTGGAAACGGACTGGGCGCAGAATTTGCAGTCTTCGCCGCATCTGCCGGATCGGCCGTTAATAATCGTACATAAGTGTACGCGGTTCTGGCAGAGTGATTTGCGGATCAGGTCAGCTCCTTCAGAAAGCGCTGAGAGGTCTGCGTGTTCAAACATGGACAAGTCGTCTGCGCGTGTCAGGCGGCGTCCATCTACAATTTCTTTTGCAAGTGTCTTCATAGCTTCTCCTTTATGTCAAGTTATCATCTGAGGGGTATTATAAGGGAAAAAAAACACATTGTCAACTAAAATAAAAAATTAGTTTACAATTGGCGTAACAGTTCAGCACAAAGGAAAACCATCTAAATAATCGAAATTGCGCATTTTTTGCGCGGAAATAGATTTGTTTTACCTAAAAATAATATTATAATAATGGAAACTATGGAAACATTTGAGAATAGGTAAAGAAGGAGAAAGACTATGACGAACAAGAGAAAGCAGGGAAAAAAATGGAAACATTCTGTCTGGATGTCGCTGATACTGGCAGTAACAGTACTGGCGGGAAGCCTGCCGTTGTCTGGTCTAAACGTACAGGCGGCAGATGGTGACGTGCAAAATAAGATAGAGGTGTCAGATGATGCAGTACAGGCGCGGGCAGCCGCAGCCAGCAGTTTTAAACATCCAGGGCTGCTCCATACCCAGGAAGGGTTCGAGAAGATGAAAGAGAATGTGGATAATAATGTCTCGCCCAACAAGGAGACCTGGGACGCATTGTGGTGGGATACATATTCCAATCCAGGCTGGCAGCCGCGTCCTTTGGAGGGCGTTACAAGAGGCGGCCGTGACAATATCAACCAGCTGCGCATTGATGTCAGGCGTGCCTATCAGAATGCATTGATTTGGAAAATCAGCGGTGATGAAGCGCACGGAGAGGCGGCATGCCGGATTATTAATGCATGGTCGGCAAACATGAAATGGCTGGGTGGAAATGCAGACCGTTTCCTGGCGGCTGGACTTCAGGGGTATGAACTTGCCAATATCGGGGAAATGATGCGGGATCACCCCAATTTTGATACGGAAGGGCTGCAGAACCTTCTTTTGAATGTGTTCTATCCGATGAATGATGATTTTATGATTCGCCACAATGACGCCTATATTGGCAATTACTGGGCGAACTGGGAGCTCGCGAATCTTGCCTCCATGATTTCTATAGGTGTCTATTGCGACCGGGAGGACATTTATGAGCGTGCATTGAATTACTTTAAGACAGGCAAAGGCAACGGTTCCCTTTACCATACGATGCCCTATGTCTTTGAGGAAAATGGGGGGCTTGTACAGTGGCAGGAGTCTGTGCGCGATCAGGGTCATACGACTTTGGGACTTGTCCTTGCCGGGGTAATTATGGAGACGGCATGGAACCAGGGAGATGATTTGTACAGCGTATCGGATAATCGGTTTAAAAAGGCAGTAGAATATACGGTACAGTATAATTTACTTGTACAGGACGTACCGTCTACCGGTTACGAATACCGGAAAGGCAAAAACGGGCAGATCGAATGGATGGCAGGTATAAATCCTTATCAGAGAGGAAGCGGGCGTCCGATCTATTATCAGATGTATAACCACTATGTGAACCGTAAGGGACTTACCATGCCCAATGTAGCTCAGATGATAAAGAATGGAACCACTGAGAATAGTCCTTATATGGAGTGTGGCGCAGGTAACAGTCTGGATGAACTTGGATGGTACAGCCTTACCTATGCGAATCTGGATGAGCGGGTGGAGGATAGACCGGTGCAGGGCGATTTGTCGGACGGAGTGTACCGTATCCTCAGCGCTTCCAGTGGAAAATCCCTGGTGGTAAATGACGAGGGAAACCTTGCTTCCGCTGCAAAAGGCACCAGGAAGGATGAATGGTGGCTGGTGAAGAACAAGGGGGACGGAGAATATACGCTTACCAATATGGCGACTGGAAAGCGGATGCAGCTTAACAGCAATGGCAACGCGGAAGAACATTACGGATATTATTCTTATGGAACCCAGATTGGCACCGGGGAGGCGACGGATTCGCTGGCGCAGAGCTTTGCATTTCTTCCAGAGAGTGACGGTTCCTTTCGGATTGTGCCGTCTTTGAATTTCCTGGTACTGGCGCTGGAAAACAACAGCACAGCGGACGATGCCAAAATTTTGCAGTGGAGGAATGATGCCCAGGGAGCGTATTGGAATTCCAATAACCCGGCGCAGCGCTGGACGGTGGAGAAGGCGACGGAACAGGTGACAACGTTTACGTTTGATGACGCGGAAAGTGGATTTAAGACGGATTACGCATCCCTGGAAGGGGATGGTACGTTGATAAGTCATGGAAGTGGAAAGGCAATATCCCTGAACGGGAGCAGTGAGTATCGGACATTTGTGACGGCAACAGGCAAGAGCGTGATAGCCGGGGAGACGGAATTTACAGTATCCTTTGAACTGTGTCCAAAGGCAGGAAACGAGAACTGGGTATTCTATGCTGCACCGGATAAGAAGCCTCAGGAGCAGGACAAAGCCACGTATATCGGCGTGAAAGAGAAGGATGGGACTGTCACGGTGCAAGTATGTAAAAATGGCAGTGTTTCAGCGACGTCCGCGTCCGTGGGCGATGCGGCTGGGGCGGATAGCTGGTATAAGGCGGATGTAGTTTTTGACAGCACAGAGACCATCCTGTATATAAATGGAAAGGAAATGGCAAGAACAGGCAGGGATTATGCAATTTCTGGCGTTCTGGACGAGAATGCCATTATGCTGCTCGGAAAAGCAGAGCTTGGAGATGGCAGTTACTATCATGGTGCAATTGATAATTTCAGGATTACAGGGCATGGCATGACGGCGGATGAGGTTTTGACGGAATCGGCAGAATATGCCAAAGGAAGTTTGCCGGAGCTGTTGGCGGATTTCACGTTTGATGACGAAGAAACAGGATTTCGCGGCGGTGTGGCAGTTGCCAGAGGACCTCACAGCCTTCAGGATCATGATGGCGGCAAAGCGCTTTACTTAAATGGATGGAGAGATTTTCTTAAGGTAACGAAAGCGGACGGCAGTCCGATTGTCTCCGGTGGTCTTCTCAAGGAGATGACGATTTCCATGCAGGTGAGGCAGGAGGGCGGGATCGGCTGGGTACTCTATGCAGCCCCAGACAATACCAGCCCAATATATGGAAAAGAACAGTATATCGGCATCATGGACAGCGATGGAACCCTTACGGCACAGCGTTTTAAAAACCAGGGTGTACGCGCAGAGTATGCCGAAGGAAATGGACGTTCTGGTATTTGGCGTCATATTGCGGTTGTGTTGACGGAGCATGATGTGACAATCTATGATAATGGGGAGAAGGTTGCAGAAAAGGAAAGCAACGTGCCGTTGTACGAGATTCTTGGAGGAGGCAGTATCTGGCAGATTGGTAAGGCAAACTGGGGAATGGGCGAGTTTTTCCAGGGACTGATTGATAATTATAAAGTGGTTTCCAGGGCATGGACAGCAAAAGAAGTTATGAAAGAAGCCCTGAAATATGTCGATAAAAGCCAGCTGCAGGCAGCAGTGGAGAAGCAGTATGCTGAGGAAGAAGAAAAATACAGCCAAGAGCGAGGACGCTGGGCAGCATATCAGGCGGCTTTGCAGAAAGCACATGCCGTATTGGCAGACGAGGATGCCATACAGTCGGAGGTAGACCGGACGGCGGAAGCTTTAAATAAGGTACAGGCATGGATGCGCCTCGATGAATCACTGTATGATTCCATAGAAGAATCCCATGAATCTGAATATACCATAAACAGCTGGACGCCATATGCAAAGGCTCTGGCAGACGCGCAGGAAATGCGTGCGAATGAGACGACGGATGACGGGCTGACAGATGCCAGGGTACAAGCGGCGGCGAAGGCTCTGAAAGATACACAAAGCGCATTGCTTGGGAAGAATGCGGTGATTGAAAAAGCAAGGTCCGAGATTGCAGCGATCGGCAACATAGCACTAACCCCGGACTGCAGCCGCAAGGTAATCCTGGCAAGACAGACCTGTGACCTGCTGGCAGAGGTAGAACTTACCCAGGTTACAAATCTGTCTCTGTTGGAGGCGGCAGAGGCGGCAATGGCAGACTATCTTGCAGAATTTACCTTTAACGATGATGAAACCGGGCTGATAGGAGGCCAGGCGGTCGCTAGAGGGGACTATACCATCCGAAATGGCGCCTTATATCTGGATGGAAACGGCAAGTGTCTGAAGGTAACAAAAGGTGATGGCAAAAGCCTTTTGCGTGGAAGGGATGAATTGACGATTTCCTTTGCCGCGTGCCCGGAATCCGGAAACAGCAACTGGATGTTCTATGCGGCGCCGAATGAAAATGCGCAGGAGTTGAACCAGGAGACATATCTTGGCATCATGGAATTTGAAGGGACGCTTACTTCTGAACGCTATAAAAACAGCGGAGCAAGGCCGGAATCGGCAAGTGTTGCGGGTGTTAACACTTCCGGCTGGATGTATGTAACCCTGGTTTGTACAGGGGATAAGAGCACGATTTATATCAACGGAGAGGAAAAGGCAAGTAAGGAGAGCAGTATTGCCCTTTCAGATATTTTTGGTGAGAATGGCATTCTTCAGATTGGAAAGGCAAACTGGGGAAGCGGTGAATATTATACCGGTTATCTGGATAATTTTAAAATTTTGGGAACCGCTATGACAGCAGCGGAAATTAAAGCAGAGGCGGAAGCGTATCTGGGTACGGCTCTGGATGTCAAGAAAATACAGGAGACAATCCACCAGATTGACCTTATTGGTCTTGTGGAGGCAAATGTAGATGTAAGAACTAAAATTACACAGGCAAGGGAGCTTTATGACAGTTTAAAGGAGGAGGAGCGAAAGCTTGTTACTAACTTTGATACCTTAGTGAATGCCGAGGAAGTTTATCTGGAGATGGCATCGGATGCAGAAGCGGTTCTGGGCGAGATTACCTTTGACAGCGGAGCAGAGGGAATGGCGAGTCCTGGCATGGCGGTGCAGGTGAATGGCACGCCGGTCTTTGCGGAGGATGCAGAGAGGGGGAAGGTTTTGTCCCTGGATGGAAGCGGAAGCGTATGGCTTGGTGTGACAAAGGAAGATGGATCTTCCCTGCTTACAGGTGTCGAGGAATTAACGGTATCTTATTACAGCAAGGCTTTACGCAGTGATACCAACTGGGTGTTTTATGCGGCTCCTAATGCGGATGCACAGAGGTATGGAAATGAATATTATATTGGTATTTTGGAAAATGGCGGGAAGGTAAAGGCCGAGCGCTATCTAAACGGAAGGCAGGAAGCGCCTGAGGCATCTTATGGGGCAGGATGGAATCATATCGTAGCCGTATACAGTGCAAATGATATTAAGATTTATGTGAATGGAGTGCTTACAGGGACAGCCGCAAACGGAGGTCCCCTGAAAGAAATTTTGGGTACGGAGAGTATCCTTCAGATTGGAAAGGCGAACTGGGGAGGCGGCGAGTATTTTCAGGGGCTTTTGGATGACGTTTCCATTTATAATTATGCATTCACAGAGCGGGATGTAAAGATCCTTGAGGGTACTATACCAAGTCCAAGACCAATAAAAGACAAGATCTTGGAGGCGAAGGTTGTCAATCAGGAGTACTATACCGCAGAGAGTTATAATGCGTTGCAGGCTGCAATTAAAGCAGCACGGAAGGCTGCGAATACTGTAACTACGGAGGCAGAAATTGAAGCGGCAGTGGCGGCATTACAGGAGGCTATGGATAAGCTCGAAAGACTGCCTTTAGATGACAAGGCGTTGTCAGATAAGATTGAGGAAGCAAAAGCGATTGGACAGGGAAATTATACAAAAGAAAGTTTTGAAGCGTTGCAGGCAGCGATTGCAAGGGCAGAGGAAATAAGGGATAACGCGTTGCTTCAGGAGGAAGTGGATGAGGCATTAACGGCACTTCAGGCGGCGATTGACGGGCTGCAGGAAAAGGAAGACCCGGACAATCCAGATAATCCGGAAAACCCAGAAAACCCGGACAATCCAGAAAACCCGGACAATCCGGATAATCCAGAGCTGCCCAAAGTATTAGAAATGGTCAAATCTGTAAAGGCCGTGCAGCAAAGCACTGGGAAATATGTTAAAATAAAATTTAATAAAGTGGAGAAAGCGGTAAGTTATGATATTTACCGCTCCACAAAGCAAAAGAGCGGCTATAAGAAGATTGGCAATACGAAGAGTACCAGCTATATAGACAAAAAGACATCAACGGCAAAGACATACTATTATAGAGTACTTGCGAAGGCAGAAAGGGAAGAATGTAACAGTGCATTGAGCACAAAGTATGCGAAAGTCAAGGTCCTTGCGACTGCCAAAGTTAAGATAAAGGCTTCCCGGGGGAGGAAACTCACGGTTTCCTTTAAGAAAATTAAGGGAGCAAAGGGCTATGTGGTATATACTTCCACAAAGAAGAATAAAGGCTTCAAGGCTGTGAAGACGCTGAAAAAGGCGACAAAAGTAAAGACAGTAATCACGGCCAAGAAAAAGGTGAAGAAACTGTATGTGAGGGTCCGTCCTTACTATGTGGAAAAGAATCGGAGAGTCTATGGGGCATATTCTAAGGCCAAACTCGTAAAAGTGAAGAAATAAAATTATGAATTAATTATATGAGACAGAGAACCAGGCCGTAAGGGTAAGAAATGCGGTCTGGATTTTCTATATTAATGATTGTAACAGTTCGGTCTAAAAATATTTATTTAGAAAGCTATTGTAGGCTTGTCTTGTATGAATTATAATTATAGAAAGCGAGGAGGTGCAGGGAATGTATCAGTTTACAGAAGACTGTCTGACGGGAATCCCGGAGATTGACGAAGAACACAGAAAGTTGTTCCGGCTGATTAACGAGACAATGGAATTATTACATAATGACAGGATGAAAGATAAGTACCGGGAAGTGCGTAGGATTCTTGCAGAGTTGGGGAGGTATACGAGTGTCCATTTTGCCAATGAGGAGGCATATATGGCATCCATCCATGATCCGGAACTGGATCTGCAGAAGAAGGAACATAGGGAATTTCGTCAAAAGATAGCTGTTTTGGATGTTTCCGATTTGAGCGAATTGGACGATCAGCATGAGGCATTGGAAGAATTAATGCAGTATCTGACCCGGTGGCTGTATCACCATATTTTGGGAAGCGATATCCTGATCGGGAAAATGCCTCCGACAAAGGAGTGGCACGAGAGGGAAAAGCCCTGTGCTTTTACCGACGAATACCGGACAGGGATACCGTTGGTTGATGAAGAACATGAGCGCCTGTTTGAGATAATTGGAAGGGCGAATGAACTTGTGAAGGCGGAGCTTTTGCATGACAAGTATGATGAGATTGTTGGCATCCTGGGTGAGCTGAGGGAGTACACCAAAGAGCATTTCAGGGATGAAGAAGAGTACATGGAGAGCATTTCTTATCATGGGTTAAAAGCACAGAAAACAGCGCATGAGGCGTTTGTGTATAAGCTGGATAACTTGGATTTGGAACAGGTAGACGACAATCAGCAGGAATATCTTGAGGAATTGATGGAGTTTCTCTTTGGTTGGCTTTCTAACCATATTTTAAAGTCTGATAAGCTGATTGGGGTGTAATAAGACATTATTTTGCCATCCATGGCTGGGCTGTTGTAAAAATGACTTGTAATTGCCGGGGGGACAGTATAAAATGGATAATATAAGATGTTCCCGGTGATAAGCAAACAGCAGCAATCACACATACATAGGGAAGAAGAAGGAGGTAACAGAGCAATGGAGACATTAGCATTTGGAACAAACGAGCGTGGGGAAAAGGCGTCTTTGTATGTATTGGAGAATAAGAAGCACACGGTAATCAAGGTGTCTGATCACGGTGCGACACTGGTATCTGTGTTGATTCCGGACAAGAATGGTGTTGTGAGGGATGTTGTACTGGGCTATGATGAAGCAGCGGAGTATGACAGCCATACCTGTTATTTTGGAGCAACAATCGGAAGGAACGGCAACCGTATTGACAAGGCGCAGATGATGATTGATGGTGAGTTGTGCAAGATTCCGGCGAATGAGAATGAGAACAATCTTCACAGCGGACCGAATGGGTTTGACCGTGTAGTCTGGGAGGTAAAAGAGAGAACGGACAACAGTATTACATTTTTCCATCTCAGTACAGAGGAAGAACAGGGATTCCCAGGCAATTTGAAAGTGGAGGTAACTTATACCCTGACGGATGAGGACGCAGTGGAGATCAGCTACCGTGGAGAAGCAGACAAGACTACAGTTATGAACTTTACCAACCATTCTTATTTCAATCTTGGCGGACATGACAGTGGTTCTGCCATGGACCAGAAGCTTCAGATTCTTGCGGAATCTTATAACCCTGTGCGTGATTCCAAGTCGATTCCTACTGGTGAGATCGCGCCGGTAGAAGGTACGCCTATGGACTTTCGGACGATGAAGCCGATTGGCCAGGACATTGAGGCTGATTTTGAACAATTGAAATATACTGGCGGCTATGACCACAATTATGTACTCAGTGATAAGGCTGGCGAGATGAAAGTTATGGCGAATGCATATTGTGAGGAGACAGGAATTGCCATGGAAGCATCCACGGATTGTTGTGGTGTGCAGCTCTATGCCGGCAATTTTATTGGTGACCAGACCGGAAAGGGCGGTGCAGCCTATTGCAAACGCTGTGGATTCTGTCTGGAATCCCAGTTCTATCCAAACGCCATGAATCAGGAAAATGTTCCGTCTCCGATTGTAAAGGCTGGAGATGTGTTTACGACGAAGACAGTTTATCGTTTCTATGTGAAATAATATTTCGCTTGAAGTTTTCTGTAGCTGATAATAGGAGCAGGAGAGGATATTCCCAGGATAGAAAAGCTGGGAATATCCTTTTTGTCCGTAGATGTCTGGCGGACCATATGATAGGAAAGGGAAGAATATGAGGGAACAATTGACAAAAAGCGATATAAAAAAAATAGAAGAAGAAATTGAGTACCGGAAGCTGGTGGTGCGCAAGGAAGCCATAGAAGCGGTAAAAGAAGCCAGGGCACACGGGGATTTGAGTGAGAATTTTGAGTATCATGCGGCAAAGAAGGATAAGAATAAGAATGAGAGCCGGATACGTTATCTGGAGCGTATGCTGAGGACGGCAGAGGTAGTGTCAGATGCCTCCAAAGAAGATGAAGTGGGAATAAACAATACAATTACCGTATATTTTGAGGAGGACGACGAGGAACAGACATTCCGTCTGGTAACATCAATACGTGGAAATTCAATGAAGAATTTGATTAGCACAGAATCCCCCATAGGCAAAGCCGTTCTTCATCATAAGGTGGGAGATAGAATTGCTGTTAAAGTTAACGATAATTACAGTTATTATATCGTGATTAAAAAAATAGAAAATACATCGGAAGACGAAAATGACAGTATACGGGGATATTAAGGATTGTCCAAATCATCTCCGTGGAACATGTGTGCCTGTTTAATCAGGTAATTCTGTTCCTGGGGTGAGAGTGTGCGGTAAGTGGATAAAAGATCGCTCTCCTTATCGTCATAGCACTCCGGGGAAAGAACCGGCTGCCGGATATCTGTAACACCCAGCAGATAATCCGTGGATACTCCGAAGAACTCTGCAAGCTGAATGAGAATTTTAAACTCAGGTTCTCTGCCACGGCGCAGGTAGCCATTGAGAGTAGATGGTGCAATGTGTAATTTCAAAGCCAGCTGTCTTTGCGTAAGTCCGCGTTCCTCTAATAGATTTTCAAACCTGGTAGAAAATTTCATAAAATAACCCTCTTTTGTATAATAAAAATCTCTTTATGGGTATTTTACGAAATATTATATAGAATATGTTGGAAATAGCTGGAAAGCATACTGCATTCGCAAATAGGAATTAATTATGGCTTTTAATATGGATGCTTAAGAAAAATTTATTGCCAGCCACCGTCCAGAGTGATGATTTGTCCGGTCAGATACGAGGGGGAGTTTATAACAGAAAGTGCGAGCCGGGCGACTTCCTCGCTGCTGCCGAAACGTCCGGCCGGAATTTCTTCTATGAGTTCCATTCGTTCATCCTGGGAAAAGCCCTGGTTCATTCTGGTATCAATTACGCCGCAGGCAATGGCATTGACAGAAATGCCGCTGGGGGCAAGCTCTTTGGCAAGCGCTTTCGTAAAAGAATTCACACCACCCTTGGAAGCGGAGTATGCCACTTCACAGGAAGCGCCGCTGTTTCCCCATACAGATGAAATATTTAAAATTCTGCCGGATTTATTGTGTACCATATCAGGGATCGCGCGCTTACAGCAACAGAACAGGGAGGTTAGGTTCGTTTCCATAATGTGATTCCACTCCTTTAGGCTCATATCCGAAAGAAGGCCGATATGGGAGATGCCGGCGTTATTTACCAGGATTGTGACAGAGCCAAGCTTTTTTTCAATTGTCTCAAAAGCAAGGTTTACAAAATTTTCATCGCCCACATCGCCTGCCAGGGTAAGACAGGGGATGTGGAAGCGGTCTGTCAGTTCTTTGGCAAGTTGATTCAGTTCCGCAAGAGACTGCTTGCAGTTAATGGCGAGTGAGAATCCTGCCCTGGCAAATTCTATTGCAATGGCGCGCCCGATTCCTCGGGAAGCGCCGGTGATGAAGGCAATTTCAGGTTTCATAATGTGATGCTCCTTTTATTAGATGATGAGTGAACTTTTATAAACATCGTAGTCCCAGTATTTCAAAATGTCAAGAAATCTTGCAGAGTTATCCGAATTATGATATAATTGAGCTCAAAATAAACAGCAAAGGGGTTGGAGACCATGCGAATTACACTCAGCGGCAAAAATATTGAGGTAACAGAAGGATTAAGGCAGGCAGTAGAGGACAAGTTATCAAAATTAGAGAGGTATTTCACTCCTGAAACCGATATTATTGTAACATTGAGCGTGGAAAAGGAACGGCAGAAAATCGAGGTTACCATTCCGGTTAAGGGAAATATTATCCGCTCGGAGCAGGTAAGCAATGATATGTATGTATCAATAGATTTAGTGGAGGAAGTCATTGAGCGGCAGTTGAAGAAATATAAGAATAAGATCATTGACCAGAAGCAGTCGGCGCCGAATTTCCAGAAGGAATATATTGAAAAAGAGGTGGATGAGGATGATGAAGTTAAGATTATCCGCACCAAACGCTTTGATATCAAGCCAATGTATCCGGAAGATGCCTGCGTGCAGATGGAGCTGCTTGGACATAATTTCTTCGTATTTCTGAATGCTGAGACGGAAGAAGTAAATGTCGTTTATAAGAGAAAAGGAAATACTTACGGTCTGATTGAACCGGAATCCTAAGGACAAGCCCTCATCAACGATGAGGGCGCTTTTTTGCCAAATTTAATGATTACTTTGTCGCAGTTTCTTGCCACACACCATAAAATAGTATAAGATATACTGAGCATCAGATAAATCTGCCGACTCTGGCAGATTTTATCTGCCATAAGTATAACTATGAATGTAAAAATGGCCGGGATCATGCAATATCGGAAAGCTGGCTGGGATTAAAGGAGGATTGCCAAATGAATATTGTAGTATTGGCAGGGGGATTAAGCTCTGAAAGAGACGTATCTTTTGTTACGGGGAATAATGTGACTGCGGCATTGCGCAAGAATGGACATCAGGTGATATTGCTGGATGTATTTATGGGATATGGAGAGGAAGGTGAAGACCTCTCAGATGTGTTTGCGCATTCTGTTCAGGTTAGTGTTTCCGTATCAGGAATATCAAAGGAAGCCCCGGATCTTGATGCGGTAAAAAAGATGCGCAAAGACCAGAGCGATTGTTTCTTCGGACCGAATGTGATTGCCATGTGCCGAATGGCAGATATCGTTTTTTTGGCGCTTCATGGAGAAAATGGAGAGAATGGCAAGGTTCAGGCGACATTCGATTTGTATGGCATTAAATATACAGGAACAGGTTATCTCAGCAGTGCACTTGCTATGGACAAAGGGCTTTCCAAACGGCTGTTTACGGCAAACGGGATTCCGACCCCCACAGGGGTTTCCATGAATAAAGAAGACTGCCAGTGGGATTTTGAAGACACCAAACTGACGCTGCCCTGTGTTGTGAAGCCATGCTGCGGCGGTTCCAGTATAGGCGTATCCATTGTACAGACAAAGAAAGAATACAAAAAGGCGTTAGAGGAAGCCTTTCGCTGGGAGCAGGAAATTATAGTTGAAGATTATATTAAGGGCAGGGAGTTTTCCATTGCCGTTATTGACTATAAAGCGCTCCCCATTATTGAGATTGCGCCGCTGGAGGGATTCTACGATTATACAAATAAATATGCGGCGGGTTCCGCCGTCGAGACCTGTCCAGCCGACCTGCCGGAAGATATTGCGAAAGATATGCAGCGCTGTGCTGAAGATGTGGCCAGGGTGCTGGGGCTTGATACGTATTCCAGAATGGATTTCCTTTTGGATGAGGCAAATCATTTCTACTGTCTTGAAGCAAATACTTTACCCGGCATGACGCCGACAAGTCTCATTCCCCAGGAGGCACAGGCTGTGGGAGTAAGCTTTGAACAGCTTTGTGAGAAAATTATCCAGATTTCCCTGGAGAAATACGTATAGGCACAGCATAGACGGAGGGTATTATGAGAAATATGACATTGGAACATATCGCACAGGCATGCGGGGGTATTTATACTGGCGATTCGACAAAAATGCAGACAGAGATTACAGGAGCTGTCACAGACAGCCGGAAGGTGGAGAAAGGCTGCCTTTTTATCCCTATCAAGGGTGCAAGGGTGGACGCACACGATTTTATTCCAGAGGTGATAGAAAAAGGGGCGGCGGCCGTTCTTTCGGAGAAAGAGCTTATCGGTTGTACAGTGCCTTATATCAGGGTAACATCCAGTGAGCAGGCATTGAAGGATATCGCAGAATATTACCGCAGCCAGCTTACGATTCCTATTATCGGAATTACCGGGAGTGTAGGGAAGACCAGTACAAAAGAAATGATAGCCTCTGTGCTTTCCAGGAAGTATACGGTGTTAAAGACAGAGGGAAACTTCAATAACGAAATTGGGCTTCCGTTGACGCTGCTGCGAATACGGGAGGAACATGAAGCGGCAGTTGTGGAGATGGGAATCTCTGATTTTGGAGAGATGCACCGGTTGGCGAAAATGGCAAAGCCGGATGTTTGTGTTATTACGAATATCGGAATCTGCCATTTGGAAAACTTAAAGACCAGGGACGGCATTTTACAGGCCAAAAGTGAGATTTTTGATTATTTAGAACCAAATGGGCGTATTGTACTGAATGGGGAGGATGATAAGCTCTCCACAATCAAAGAGGTCTCTGGCGTCCGTCCGGTATTTTATGGATTTTTGCAGGAGGGGGAAGATCCTTGTGTTCGTAAAGAGATTTATGCAGATGAGATTCAAAACCTTGGGCTTAAGGGTGTGAAGGTGCAAATCCATACGCCAAAGGGTGCGATGCAGGTACACATTCCTATTCCTGGGGAACATAATGTATGCAACGCTATGGCTGCCGCTGCAGTGGGACTCTGTCTTGGAATGGACCTTTCAGAGATCAAAGAGGGAATTGACCACGCAAAAACTATTGGCGGACGCAGTAACCTTATGGAAATTGGGGAACTGCTTGTGATTGATGACTGCTACAATGCCAACCCGGTCTCTATGCGGGCATCCCTGGATGTTCTCAGTTATGGATTGGGACGGACGATTGCTGTATTGGGAGATATGGGGGAACTCGGTGAAAATGAAGATCACCTTCACTATGGTGTAGGTGCTTATGCGGCTGGAAAACAGATTGATACCATATTCTGTGCAGGTACGCGCTCCTTGCAGATGGCCAAGGGGGCCAGGGAATCAGGAGCGAAACGTGTATTTTATTATGAGACGCGGGAAGAAATGACTTCGCAGCTTCTTAAATACTTAAAGGACGGCGATACCGTTCTTGTTAAGGCTTCCCATTTCATGGAATATCCGAAGGTGGTAGAAGCAATCAAAGAAACGTATGGCAGCGGCACGCGCCGCGAAGCGCCGCCTGCTATATTGTAGGAATGTTTTCCTGCTGGTGTTGCGCCAGCATTTCAGTAATCTTATCACGGGTGTAAGCGCCCAGAAATTTGCGTTGCTCCTTATCCAGATCTTTGATATAAATCGGCTCGCCATATTCCACAATTACATGGCTTTTGCGCATATAGGGCATATGCTGTTCCCAGATGCTCTGGCTGTTTGTAATTGCAATTGGAATAATTGGACAGCCGGTTTTTTCTGCTATTTTCATGCTGCCTTCCTTAAACGGCAGCAGACCTTCCTCCGGGTGTGGATTCCTGGTGCCCTCAGGGAAAATACAGATAGAAATCCCATTTTTTATATATTCTATTCCAGTGAGGATGGTCTTTAACCCTGCTTTTATATTGCTGCGGTCCAGGAACAGGCAGTAAAGCCGTTTCATCCAGACGGACAAAAGGGGAACTTTTTCAAGGAAATCTTTGGAGATATACCCAGTAAGCCCCGGACACCGTGAGTAAGTGATGATAATGTCAAAATAGCTCTGATGGTTGGGGATATATAGTACTGCCTGGTCTTTCGGCACCCTGTCTTCCCCAATGACGGTCACTTTTGTTCCTGCAAGGAATAAAACCACGCGAAATGCCCATTGTACAATGCGCAGGCTGCTAAGGTCTGCGGCATAGCTGTTAAATTTCTTGAATATCCATTCAAAAATCATAATTGGGATGGAGAGTATCAGAAAACAAATTAAAAAAAGAGCAACCAGAATTAGCCGTATCATATTTTTTACCTCATTTATCTTTTGCTCTTATTATACAGAGGTATTTTAGAAAATACAATCATAAATATGGGAAAAAACTTATACAATTATGAAAAGAATGTATAAAAGGGCAAGGGATAATGTTGATGGAAAAGAGAATTTTTTTGATGGGAAAGCGGATGTTATGGATATGGTTTACAGTCCTTGTGATAAGTGCTGCCAGCGGGTGCGGTCTGGAGAAAATGGACGAGCAGAAACTTGAAGATTTGTCTTACACAATTTTGGAAGAAAAGGAGATTCCACAGGAATTTCTCGCTATTATAGAGGAAAAAAAAGAGCAGATTTTTAAGTTGACATACACGGATGAGGAAAACTTATATATTGCGGTGGGGTATGGTGTCCAGCAGACCGGCGGTTATAGTATTTCTGTTAATCAGTGCTATCTTACGGAAAATGCCATATATTTTGATACTACATTGATTGGGCCGTCCAAAGGCGAGCAGGTGAACGACGCGAAATCTTATCCCTATTTGGTAATTAAGACAAAATATCTTGAAAAAAACGTTGTTTTTGAGTAAGAACGGCAATAGGAATCTGCTTATAAATGTGCTAAGATATAATTCGTGCAAAGGCAGAGATTAACTCAGGAGGAGAAAAACCGCCTCCTTTTTTCTCTTACCGGAAAATTTAAATCAAATGGGTTTGGTCAAGCACAGAAAACGGAAATTTGCATAAAATAAGCTAACAGATTTACAAATTGATAAAGTGTGTTATAATGGTACATGGGTTTTGTCAAGAACTTGACAAGATATGCCATATATTATTATAATTACTTCTTGTACGAAAACAGAACATAGAGGTGCAAAATGGAACAATATGTGATTAAAGGCGGTAATCCGTTAGTCGGTGAGGTGGAAATCGGCGGGGCGAAGAATGCAGCGCTTGCGATTCTGGCAGCGGCGATTATGACGGATGAAACTGTGACGATAGATAATTTACCTGATGTACGGGATATCAATGCATTGCTGCAGGCAATGACTGATATCGGGGCCAGGATAGATAGGATAGATGCACATACTGTGAAGATTAACGGGTCTTTTGTAGAAGACATACCTGTGGATTACGAATCCATGAAGAAAATCCGCGCGTCTTATTATTTGTTGGGGTCTCTCCTGGGGAAATTTAAACACGCAGAAGTAACCCTTCCAGGGGGCTGTAACATTGGAAGCCGTCCGATGGACCTGCATATCAAAGGTTTCCGTGCTCTGGGCGCACATGTGGAAATCCGTAACGGTGCCGTGGCTGCGGAGGCGGAGAGGCTTATTGGAGGCCATATTTTTCTGGATAAAGTGTCTGTAGGGGCTACCATCAATATTATGATGGCAGCAGCTTTGGCAGAGGGGAAGACGACCATTGAGAACTCTGCAAAAGAACCCCATGTTGTAGATGTGGCGAACTTTTTAAACAGTATGGGAGCAAATATCCGTGGCGCAGGGACAGATGTCATCCGTATTGTGGGTGTGGAAAGGCTTCATAAGACAACATATTCGGTTATACCAGACCAGATTGAAGCAGGTACCTTTATGTTTGCGGCAGCGGCAACTAAGGGAGATGTCACTGTAAAAAATGTAATTCCCAAGCATTTGGAGGCCACTACGGCAAAGCTGATAGATGCGGGCTGTGAAGTGGAAGAATTTGATGATGCGGTTCGGGTTGTGGCATCGAAGCCGCTCAGCCACAGTCAGGTGACTACATTGCCGTATCCGGGATTCCCTACCGACATGCAGCCGCAGATGACGGTTGTGTTAGGGATTGCCGAGGGAACGAGTACAGTAACGGAGAGTATTTTTGAAAATCGTTTTAAATATGTGGATGAGCTGGCGCGTATGGGCGCAGACATTAAGGTTGAGAGCAATATTGCAATTATCCGGGGAGTCAAAGGATATACCGGTGCAAGGGTCAGCGCGCCCGATTTGCGTGCAGGAGCGGCGCTTGTGATTGCCGGGCTTTCCGCTGAAGGTGTTACAATTGTAGATGACATTCATTATATTCAGAGGGGATATGAGAATTTTGACAAGAAACTGGAAGGCTTAGGGGCTCAGATCCGTAAAGTAAATTCCGAAAAGGAAATACAAAAATTCCAGTTTAAAGTAGGCTGAACATAAGGAAACATAAGGATATGATATCGGTATGTTTCCTTTGTGTTTTCATTTTATCGTTAAAATTTATCCAAAAATGATTGGATGAAAGGAAGCGCAGCGCCGATAGAGGTATTAGGTTTCGGCATTTTACTTATCATTAGGTATGGAGCGAGGTATCCCCCGGAATAAAGTCTGTATCATAAATTATCTGAAAGAAATCATCCAAAGATTCGTCTTCTTTAAGCAGGGCATTCAGGGAGATATCTATAAATTAGACAATATGCGCAAC
The DNA here is from genome assembly GCA_948688495.1 of uncultured Lachnospiraceae bacterium. GTDB lineage: Bacteria > Bacillota > Clostridia > Lachnospirales > Lachnospiraceae > Petralouisia. The sequence continues at coordinate 41,456 of CAPQSW010000015.1, forward strand.
GAAATGACCCAGTAATTGGAAATGCGAAGAGTAAAGATAGCGGATAAAGTGTAAAAGAACAATTTTAAAATTGAATAGAAACTAAATTTTGCGGGCATGGTAATAAGAAAATGCACAAGTTTTGTGCGAAGGAGGACAAAATATGTTGTATCCGATTCTGACGCCATCCCGCTTTCTTTGCGATTTGAACGGTATATGGGATTTTAAACTGGACAATGGGAACGGTTTTGCGGAAAAATGGCAGGAGCTGCCGTTGGAAGATGCCATGACTATGCCTGTTCCGGCTTCTTACAATGATTTGAAAGAAGGCATTGATTTTAGGGAACATTATGGATGGGTTTTTTATCAGCGCAAAATTTCTCTGCCACAGGCGGTAAGCGGGGAACGCGTTGTTCTTCGCTGTGATGCGGTGACCCACCATGCAAAAGTTTACCTGGACGGAAAGCTGCTCTGTGAGCATAAGGGAGGCTTTCTGCCCTTTGAGACGGAAATTGCAGATCTGATGACAGAGGGGGAGCATCTTCTCACGATTGCCGTTGATAATGTAATTGATTATACAACGCTTCCAGTGGGGGGCAAAGGCGATATGCTGGGCGGATTGATGGGTGCTGCAGGAGAAAGCACGGACACCAAGCCACAGAACCACCCGAATTTTGATTTCTTTAATTACTGCGGGATTACCCGGCCTGTGAGGATTTACACTACCCCCAAGGCGTATATCCGGGATATCGCTCTTGTACCCCAGGTAGATGGGAAAAGTGCGGATATCACGTACCGGATTGAGACGGAGGGAGGAGAAGAATCCTCATGCTGCAATGAGTGCAAGGTGGAAGTTTTTGACGAAAAGGGAAATAAAGTTGCAGAAAGCAGTGGAAAAACAGGAGTTTTGCATATTGATGATGTGCACCTCTGGCAGCCCTTAAATGCTTATTTGTATCAGGTCAGGGTGAAATTCGTTGATGATGAATATACATTGCCTTACGGGGTGCGTACTATCCGTGTAGACGGAGAAAAATTTCTCATCAATGAGAGGCCCTTTTATTTTAAGGGTTATGGCAAGCATGAGGATACTTTCCCGAATGGCAGGGGTATCCATCTGCCGATGAATACGAAAGACATTTCCCTGCTGAAATGGCAGGGGGCAAACAGTTTTCGTACCAGCCACTATCCTTATAGCGAAGAAATGATGCGTCTCTGTGACAGGGAAGGGATCGTAGTCATCGACGAGACTACTGCTGTGGGTGTAAATCTGCAGTTTGGAGGCGGTGCGAATTTTGGAGGGCAGAAGGTTGGGACTTTTGACCCGGAACATGGAGTAAAAACCCAGGAACATCACAAGGAGGTTGTGCGGGATCTAATCTTGCGGGATAAGAATTATGCCTGCGTGGTGATGTGGAGTATTGCAAACGAGCCGGATTCATCTTCGGAAGGAGCTTATGAATATTTTAAGCCACTGTATGATTTAGCGCGGGAATTAGACGGGCAGAAACGCCCCTGTACGCTGGTGAGTGTGCAGATGGCGGACCCACAAAAAGACTGTTCTGCAAAACTGAGCGATGTAATTTGTTTGAACCGTTATTATGGCTGGTATTTTGGAGGACCGGATCTGCAGGGGCCGGAAACGGCACTGCGAAAGGAACTGGATTTCTGGAAAACGGTCGGAAAGCCTGTGATTTTTACAGAATACGGGGCAGATACCGTGATGGGATTCCATGATACCACTCCGGTTATGTATACGGAGGAATATCAGGTGGATTACTATAAGATGAACAATGGGGTATTTGATGACTACAGCCTGGTGGTGGGGGAACAAGCATGGAATTTTGCAGATTTTGCTACCAGCCAGAGTTTGCTGCGTGTTCAGGGAAACAAGAAAGGTATTTTCACCAGGGACCGTAAGCCCAAGCTTGCAGCTCATTATTTCCGGGAACGCTGGAAAAAGATTCCAGATTTTGATTATAAATAAAAGTTCAGAACAGACTAAAAGTTAGAACGCCTCAATCCTCAGGCATGCCAGCTGCGCTGTCATTCACTTCTGTCGAGGCTTGGGGCGTTCTAAACTTATATAATTTTTGTAATTTCTAAATCCGAGTTATCCAACATATCAATGACAGATCCGTCATCCATCTGAATCATTGGTCTGGTGAGATGGTTAGAATTAATCATAACTATATTCGCGCTCTGACCATTACTCAGAAGAATACGGTTGTGCTGGTAAGTTGTAGCAATCCGGTTCAGGAAGGTCAAGATATACTTGGGGTGGTATTTCTGAAGACCGTCTTTCTCAAACATGCTAATTGCCTGGAACGGGCACAACGGTGGACGGTAAGAGCGGGCAGCGGTTGTAGCGTCGTATACGTCTGCAATGGCAACAATTGCTGCAAAATCATCAATGGAATCACCAGAAATCTTCTGTGGATAACCGGAGCCATCCCAGCGTTCGTGGTGCTGCAGGGCAGCTTTCTTGATTCTTTCATCGATTGGCTGGAATTTTAAAAGTTTATAACTGAACAGGGGATGCTGTTGAATCAGGGCAAACTCCCCATCTGTATATTTTTCGGGTTTATTCAATACTTCATCAGGTATAGAAGTCTTGCCTATGTCATGGAATAATCCGCATAAAGTCAAAATATCACGCTCGTTATCGTCTAATTTCAGCCACTTTCCCATCATACGTGAAATCAACGCAACATTTAGGCAATGGGCATATACGCTGTCGTCATCCTGACGCATATTATGAATCTTGTCAAATAAGGCCACTGTTGTCCTGCATGATGCAATTAATGCGGAAAATTCGTCTAAAATCTGATGAAAGTCAATGGGAGCTTCCGGATTCTTAATGACAGTGTCGAATATATCTTTGATAGATTGTATTTCTTTATTATATGCAATCTGGTATTCCATAAATTCTGGCTGAGACTTTACTTTATGGGAATAGTAAGTATTGGAGGTAAGCGTAGAGGTTTGAGTATTATTTGCTTCCTGTGCAGAGTTGTCCTGAGCCTGGGAATTTTCATTCCCGTCTGAAAGCTCTGTTTCTGTATTTCCGCTGTCTTTGATGGTGGCATTGTAAATGCTGTAAAAAGAGAGGCGGGAAATCAGTTCAGAAGTCAATACAGTGTCTTCTTCCATAACCAACTGTCCGCGGCTGGTGAATATTGGTTTTGCGATAATCATTCCCGGTTCTAAATCTTTAAGTGGTAAATTTTTCATCTTTGTTCTCCCTGTAATGGATATAAACTTTGTAATGTATATTTCATTGATAGCTAAAATTCAACTATAAAATATAGAAAATAAATAAACCCTCAGTATTTAGTATAAAAATAAAGAAAGGATTTGTCAATAAAGAAATTTGTGCCATATAAATGGCTGCGTGCCATTTTCTGTTTTTGGGCTGTTGTTGACTTTCTTGTGGATAAGTGGTATATTGGTTTAAAATTAAACTATGAGGTGGAACCGATGGACTGGATGTTGGAAGGTCTTTTGCAGGGCACTCAGTTTCAGAAGTTATATAATCGGAAAATTGAGTATTTGCGCAGGGAATATAATCTCAGAAAAGTTGATATTGATATTTTATATTTTCTCTTTCGGTCAGGGGAGAACAATACGTCAAAGGACATCAGTGACCTCAATTTGTTTAATAAAGGACATATTTCCCAATCTGTTGGCAGGATGGAGAATCAGCAGCTTATATATGCAGTTCGAGATGAAGAAGACAGAAGATGTATGCACATTATGCTCACAGATAGGGCCGTTAAGGTTGTGGAGGAGATTATTGCGCTTCGTCAGCAAATGTATAATATTATTTTAAAGGGGGTTACGCCAGAGGAACGGGATGTTCTGATCCGGGTATCCCATAAAGTGAATGAAAATATGAAAGAAGCGCTTGAACATTATATTTGAGTTAGGATGGATAGGAGGTAATGTATGAGAAATGAAGACGAATTGATGAATTATGCCATGAAACAAGAAAAGATTTGCAGGAAAAATGACAGCATTTCGGATAAATTGTTTGAGGAGTATGGTGTAAACCGCGGACTGCGTGATATGAATGGGAAGGGCGTCCTTACTGGTCTGACCACCATTTCCAAGATTGTATCCTTTCAGGATGTGGATGGAGTGAAAACACCTTGTGATGGCCAGTTGTGGTATCGAGGATACAACGTACAAAGTCTGGTGCGCCATATTGGGGAAAACGGTTTTGGATTTGAAAAGATTGCGTATCTGCTGTTGTTTGGTGATATGCCGGATGAGGGGGAGTTAAAGGAGTTTTGTAAGATTATGGCGCAGAGCCGTACCCTTCCCACGAATTTTACCAGAGATGTCATTATGAAAGCGCCTTCCAGGGATATTATGAATTCTATGACAAGAAGCATTCTTACGCTTGGTTCTTATGACAGCCAGTTAAATTCTCCGGAGGTTATTACAAACAGCCTTCGTCAGTGTATGGAGTTAATCAGTATATTCCCAATGCTTGCAGTGTATGGTTATCACGCATATAACCATTACGAGAATGATGACAGTATGTATATACACAGGCCGGAACCGGAATTGTCGGCAGCGGAGAATCTTTTGATGATGCTGCGTCCGAATAAGAATTACAGTAAACTGGAGGCAAAAGTGCTGGATGTAGCCCTGATCCTCCATATGGAGCATGGCGGCGGGAACAATTCTACTTTTACAACCAGGGTGGTAACTTCCTCCGGATCTGACACGTATTCTGCAATTGCAGCAGCCATGTCTTCCCTGAAGGGCCCAAAACATGGTGGTGCTAATGTTAAGGTAATGGAGATGATGACAAATATTCGGGAGAATATTAAGGATGTGCATGATGAGGAAGAAATAGAGGCTTACCTTGCAAAAATTCTTGCAGGAGAAGTTTTTGACCATAAGGGACTGATTTATGGGATGGGACACGCCGTTTATTCTCTTTCCGACCCAAGGGAACGCGTTTTTAAGGGATATGTGGAGCGCCTTGCGGTTGCAAAAGACCGTCAGGACGACATGCTTTTGTATAATACGATTGAGAAGCTGGCGCCTAAGCTGATTGCCGGGGAGCGCAAGATTTTCAAGGGTGTGAGTCCTAATGTAGATTTCTACAGCGGCTTTGTGTACGAGATGATGGGGATTCCGCAGGAATTGTATACAGCAATATTTGCCATTGCTCGTATCGTGGGATGGAGTGCACACCGCATGGAGGAATTGATTGGAATGAACAAGATTATCCGTCCCGCTTATATGAGTGTTATGGAAGAAAAAGAATATTCTTGACAAAGGAAAAAATATGTGTTAATATGCCATAGTGATGTCGATGCGTGGCTCAGCTTGGTAGAGCGCTGCGTTCGGGACGCAGAGGTCGCAGGTTCAAATCCTGTCGCATCGATTAAAGGCATATTTTACAAGGGTTTCAGGGAATCATCAATGATGGAAAAATCACTTAAGTTTACTTAAGGTTTTCATGCCAGAGTGGTAACTTTAGCGTTTCTGTCTTTGATGATTTTTTGTTTTTCCGCAAGGTTTGACGTATCATAAGTATAATACTTCTCGTTCACTTCCGGGGTATGACCGAGCATACTTGCCACCATAGTTACCGGAACGCCGTTCTGCCTTAAGTTGGAATTGATGGTCTTCCGCAATGCGGTAATTCCGCCGCCATGTATTCCGAGGTGGCTTGTCAGCCTTTTTGCGCAGTCACTGATTCGCTGACCGTTGATATATCCACCCTTGCCGTCTGTAAAGACATATTCGCTGGCACATCCATATTCCCTTTGGACATTTCGGATTCTTTCGAGAAGGTCTTTTATTTCATCGCACATAGGGAACTGCCTTGATTTCTTTGTCTTTGTCGTATCAACATAAAATTCATTCTTAAGGCGGTTATGCTTTATGGAATTATGTATCAGGATGTAGCCTTCGTGGATGTCATCCCATTTCAATGCGGCGATTTCGCCAACCCTCATGCCTGTCAGCATAGCCATTTCGACACCGTAGCGGGGGATGAACATAGGTCTGTCACTGTACAGTTCTTCCAAGCCTTTTTGAATCATCAGGAGTTCATTGTCATTGAAGAACTGTTCTTCGTTGGGTTTTGCCTTTTCCTTGCAGTGTTTGCTGAACTGCTTTAGTTCGAGGAACTCAACCGGGTTGTCCGTTATTATTTTCTCAATGCGGGCATGTTTCACGGTGTTCCGGATGTAGCTGAACATTTTCTTGCAGGATTCGCGGCATAGGCTTAAACGCTGAATCGTCTCCAACATGAATTTCCGGATGGTGTTCTCATTGATTTCATTCATCGGCAGCCTTTCAAAATCAGAATCCTGGAAGAACCTTGCATAATCTGAATTGTACCGTAAGATTGAATTGCCGCTGAGTTCCAAGTCCTTTATTGCCCTCCATTCCTGGTATACCTGCCTGAATGTCGGGGCGAGGGCGGTCTTGTCTTCGCGGATATAGTAATCAATGATGGCGTTCATCAGCCTTTCTTCGCTTACCTTGCTTACCAGCCTCCCATACGGCGGCTCAGTGCCTTCTTTTGGCAGGTAGCTGTTCCAGTTGCCGTTCCTGCCTTGCCAGTATTTGAATTTCCGTTTGTGGGTTTCTATAATTTCTGCTTTGTTCATGTCAATCATTTTCTGAACATATGCCAAGTCTATTTTACCATTTTCCATGTCCCGGAGCAAGTCTTTGGCATGGCTGATTTGTACTTGGAGGGTATGGTTCAGAACCTGCATTTCACACATATCAAGTTTCTTCATGGGAATCACACCCTCCTTTCCATGGGGATTTAACTGCTGTGCCCTGATTTTCCGTGCGTCATCCGGGCTTTTGGCTGGTTTTTGCGGTTATCAGGTAATCGGTGTCTGTCTGGGATAATGCCCCGGTCTCCCTGTCCGCGACCAGCTTGTAGATGCCGACATCAAGGACGTTCTCTCCGTCACTGCCTGTCTCCATCACACCGAAGTTCGGCGTAAAGCTGCTTAGTTCCTCATTGTCCCTCATCTCAAAAGCGACTTCGGGTTTTGCCAAGCCCTGTGAGTTGAAGTACCGTTTCTTGTTGTACATTTCCTTGTCGGTCAGAAGGGCGGCAGTTATATATTTTGTGATATAGGTGGCGGCTCTTTCCGGGCTTTCTATCATTTCGCAGTCGCTGAACCCATATTCCCAGTCCGTCAGGTTATATACCTGCCTGCCATGCCTGATTACCGTCTTCCCTGTTTTGGGGTTTACGGATTCCGCAAACCCAGCAGGTATGTCCCCAAGTAATCCGTGAAAATGGACAGCCCCCGACTTGTGCAGTTCCGGTATCATCAGATAATCAAATTTGTTGTATCTGTCCCGCATCAGGCGACACCATTTCAAGAGGGCTGTCTTTGCCGTATCATAATCAAGGCTGTTTATTTTTTCGGGGTTGAATGTCAGGGTGGCAAACCATTTGAAGTCGTTTGCCAGCGCATAGCCCTTTATCCGCCTGCGGATGGCGTATAGCTGCCTGCGTGTCCGTTCCTCCTGTGCCTTGTCGGACAGCACCGGATTTTTCTTTTTTGCGGATGGGAACCGTCTTTCCCCGGTATGCCTTATCCGGGGGTAATGGTACGCCGTTATTTCTATCCGCCCATTCCCATAGTCAGTTGTCTTGCGGTTGTATTCCCCGGAATAGCCTTCCGGGTAAACGTCAATTGCCATATCCTTGCCTCCGTTGTGGTGTGCTTTCCGGTTCTTTCCGTCGCAACATTGCCTTATGTCAAGTAGGCAATGTTGCGCAGTGCCTCCCACCTTCCGCCGTGCAGTCAGGCGGTAAGCCGCATGCCCGCTTTCCCGGCTGCTGCGTATTTGCAGCGCATGCCATGCTTGGGATGGCAAGCCATCCCAAGCGCCATGCCCCACCATGCGCAGCCATCGGGAATGCAGAATGCGCTTTCCGCGAGCCACACGGCAGCCGGCAGAAGGCATTGCGTCACGTTTTCCGCTTTCGGAAGGCAGGGCTGAAGTAAAAGCCGTCAGAGACAGCCGCCCGGTAGCCCTTCTCTGCCAACTGTGGTTTTTCCTTCAGGTAGTCCAGCGCATACCACCGCGCCATCTGCCTTTTGTCCGTGCTGACAATGTAAGCCTTGCCGTCCTCAAGCTCAAATGCGTATAATAATTTAACGACCTTCTCCACAGCGCGCCTCCCTGTCCTTTAGCTGTGCCAGCAGGTTCAGGCTTTTGCGCGGCGTCTGGGGCATCCGGGGCGTTTTGATGTAGGCAAGCCCCCCTGTCCTGGGCGTGACGGCATAGCCTTCGCCGACGCCGCCTTTATACGCGGCGGCTATGTCTTTTTTGTATGCGCCCGTTGCCTGGTGGAAGGTTTCTTCCGATACCAGCCCGCCCAGGATGATGCGCGTCTGGCATTGCTCCGTGATGGACTTTGGCAGGCTGGTGGCGTTTAGTTTCTGCGCTGAAACCACCAGCGAGAATCCGGCAGCCCTGCCCTTCAATGCCAGCTGCCCGAGCAGTTTTTCGATTTCTTCCCGTTCTTTTCTGCTGGCGAAACTCAGCACGGACAGGATTTCATCAAAAAACAGGAAGTGCATTTTAAGCCCCAGGGATTCTATGCTGCTGCCTTTCCCGGATGCAAAATATTTGGCATACCTTTCTTCCATTTCCTGTACAAGCGAGGCAAGGAGCCGGATGATTTCTTCCGTGCCTGTGGCTACCGTGACGCCTGAATGCCTGAACATCCTCCCGAAGTCGGAGTTTTTCGCGTCTATCACATATAGCTTGTGCATCCGCTTGAGTACCATGCCCGCCAGGTAATGCAGGAACATTGTCTTGCCCGCGCCGCTTGGGGCGGTCAGCAGGATATGCAGCGCCTCGCTGCCAATGTCCCAACATACATTGCCGTAAATGGGTATCGGTTCATAATCCGGGCTTAGGCTGCCCCCGCTTTCCGGCTCTGGGCTGCCTTCCTCTATCAGCCCTATCCCATCATAACGTTTAGGGGGGTTCCCGAGTATGTAGCGGGCTTTGCTGTCCGTTTCCTCATATTTGAGCAGGTTTTCCCCAAAGTATTGGGAAAGTTTCATCCCCATGCCGGCAGTGTCGCCCACCAGCCCGTTAGGGTATAGGTCAATGATGGTATTCTTCCCATTTGCCGCATACTGCCACCTGACGGACTGGTACAGCGTCCCATCTGTTTTGGGGTTGATGAACAGCCGTGTAAATAAAACCAGTTTTTTTCGCACGGCCAGCCATCTGACCGGGGAGTATTTTGACAATAAGGCCATTGCCGTCCCGAAGGCCATTAACAGGCTTGCGCCCGTGAGGAACATATTGGCAGTTAACGTGGCAATTGCCGGGGAAAATATTTTGCCGCCAAAGAATGAGATGAAGAGCGGCAATGAAATAAATGCCAGTGATATTGCCAGCAATAGTTGTTTGAAAGTCCTTACGGCGTTGCCGTCCGTCCTTAGTTTTAAGTTTTTCATTTTAGGCGTTGTCATTTTTCTGGTTTCCATCCTGTCCCCCTCCCTTCACTTCTTCAATTTTAGTCACAAGCAGTTTGAGGCCTTTCGCTGAGTAGCCGTTGAATTTCCCGCCAGCCATGTTCGCGTCAAGCGCAAAGGCATAGTCAACGATGCGGAAAGGCTTGTTGATTGCGTCCATGGGGTTGATTTCCGTCCCCACCAGCGTAAAGCTGACATTCACTATGTCCATGAGGGACGTGCCGGACACGCTTTCCACTTTCTGGGTGGTTATGCCCGTTTCCCCATTCTTAAAAGGGTTCCGCACTTTTTTGGGGATGACAGGGTTTGGCACGCTGACGTGCCGCCTTACCGCCTCCTGGACGTCCGGCATGGCCATCAATTCTTTGAGGCTTACATCTGGGAAAAAGGTTTTTCCAACAGCGGGTTCCACGTTGTTTGCAGTGTTTTTGTTTATTAAAGCATTCTTATCCATTTCCTTTTCTCCTTTCTGGATAACATTTGTTGTTGTTTGCAACGGGTAGGTTTACCGTCATGCCCGGGACGGATTGGCAAAAGTGCCATGCTGGATGTCCTCCTTTCAGAAAATTCAGGTGTCATTTACCTGTTAAGGCTATCTTAGAACAAGGCATAGCCAGCCGCTTAGACATTCCCAAAAAAATTTGGTGGAAGGCTGTTTTTTTGCGGATGGGCAGTTTAGCGTCATGCCCGGGACAGGGTGGTTAAGGTTAGCCGTGCCGTGAATCCCCCCCTTTCTGAAACAGGGTGTCCCCCTGCCTGTTAAGTCTATTGTAAGGCAGGGCATAGCCAGCCAAGTGGCTATGCCTTAAATCTGGGAAAACTTTTTTGCCGCGCGGTTGCGGGCTGATACAGCCCGGTCATTCCCTTGGTTTGGCAGATTTTAGGATTTCTAGCAAATCGCGGTCTAACGCCCCTGATAGTTTCAGGACGGTTAGCAGGCTGACATTGCAGCTTTCGCCGGACAGGTAATTCTTATATGCAGATAGGCTGATGCCAGCCTTTTCTGCCAAGGCTGCCTGTGTGTAGGCGTTTTGGGGACTGTGAAAACCACCATTTGATTTTTCCAATGCCGCTAGGCGTTTTTTCCGCATATCTTCAATTTCAGACATGACATTGCCTATGTAATGGCTTAGTGTTGTGTCATCAAGTTCCCTGTCAGCAATGCGTTCAAGTTCTAACGCCCTGTTTAATTCTTTTAGTTTCAATTTTTTTTATTCTATGGGTGCGCACCCTTTCCTTTCTGGATGGGTGCAGGCCTGCGGTTGTTTAGGCAGTTGCAACATGCCTTCGTTGATGCCATACGGCACAACAGTTGCAGCCTTTGCATTTGCAACTGCAAAGGTTAGGGATTAAGAAATTCTTAAGAAATCTTAAGGAAAAAACAACTTGACAGCCTGTCCTCGAATGGTAATATATTTATAGATGAGGATAAAGTTAATAAAGTTGTTTCATAAGTGTGGTGGGGTGTGGGGACGTTAGTCCCCAGAAAAAGTTGTTTTTGCGTACGCAAAAACAATAATAGGACAGAATTTTTTGAAA
>CAPQSW010000015.1:52617-52887 GCA_948688495.1 uncultured Lachnospiraceae bacterium
CGTTATTATTAGTCGTCTTTTGGTTTCGGTTCACCTGCTTTTGTCATTCCGCATCCACAGGTGTAATGGTCTACATACTTTACTTTCTGATATTCATAGGCATACCAGTAATTATCTGGTTCATCATTAAGTGTATGTTGTAATGAATGAGCAATTCTCTTACAATGGCACCAGCCATCGTCTGCGCATTTGCGCCCTAACCGCTTGCATTCTGCGCAATCTTTCTTTTCGGGTTCTGGCAATAATTCTCCACAATTGCAGTGAGCAACA
>CAPQSW010000015.1:52897-71548 GCA_948688495.1 uncultured Lachnospiraceae bacterium
CTACTTTCTTGTTGCTGGTCTTGTATTTGGCTTTCGCTGTCACATCCTTGACCATGGTCTTTTTCCCTGCCTTTGTAACCGGGCTTTTTACAGCCAGCTTTACAGAAGTTTTCGCAAGGATATTGAGCGTCTTGCCGGATATTGCCGCCTTTTTCTTCTGGCTTGCCACTTTCACCGTCATTTTCTTCGCTGCCGCCTGCGCGGGCATTGGGTTTGCTGCTGCCATAGATACTGCCATGAGGAGTGCCAAGGCGAACGCCAGGCTTTTTGTCCAAGTTCTTTTCATGAATACCGCCGTCCTTTCATCTTTCCGTATTTTATAGTATGCGGGTGCTTTATAATGGGGCTTTTCCATCTTGCTTAGATATGCCCCGGCATTTTTGCGCCCACCTTCATGTCTAAAATTATATTACTTAGCAAACCGTCCGTCAACAGTTTTTTCAGCATTGTGCGGCACCTGTTTATGAAATTCTGGCACAATCCTATTTTTTTCACTTTTACGGTTCTGCATGGAATCCCAGACAGACACAGATACCGATAAAAATACAAACATGGGGGCAGAAAAAATCCCTTAAAAATATGTCTGCTGTTTTGGGAGTCATGCCTGTTAGGGACAGTGCCGGAACCGACCGTTCGCCCAGCCGACCCGCCGCCCTGTTAGGAACCGTCGCTCTGGGCGTCCGCCTTGCGGAACACTAGGCACTAAAAATCACGGACAAGGAAAAAGGGGGGATGGGAACGGAAGTCTGCCGGACATGGTATAATGTTAGAAAAACCTTGCAACAGGATTCCAGGTATGCTATATTATAGGCATAAAGAGAGCAACCGCCAAGGGGTTGACCGAGATTAAGAATAGCAATGCCACCCTATCTTCGACCAAAGTATCAGGGTGGCGTTTGCTATGTAAGGCTACTTACAAAATGTAAAAACAAAGGTAAGCAATGCCAGAAGGAATATGCCGAAAGTCAGCAATTCCATAAGAGAAATATTGTTCTTACGTTTTTCTTAAGTAACCTTAAGTGCATATGTCCAGAATCTCCTTTCTTTTTCCGACCCGGTAGGTCGCTTGTTTTTTTGGCTTTAAAATGCCTTTTTTAAGATTTACTTAAGTTTTATGTATTTAACCCTCACAAAGCCCATAAATACGTTAGTCATTAACCGCAGAGGTCGCAGGTTCAAATCCTGTCGCATCGATTCTTGGCAGGGTGCTAGACGTCCGGTGGACGTCTGTTCAGCACAGACCGTAACGGAGTGTAGATGCCGGAAAGTCTGGAAATATAGGCTTTCCGGCCTTTTTTTGCGTTTCTTGGAGTGTTTGCATGGGGGTAAAATACAGGGGCGGGCCAATAAAATTCCAACAGGTTTTTTCGGGACGTATGCAGGGGGATATTTGAAAGGCATCCTGGTATATATGGGGATAGGGTTTCTGGTTGTGAGGTTTAAGAAGGATAGGTTTGATACAAAATAGAACAAACGGAGATCACTCATATGAAAAGAATACTAAAAATTGGAATGGATGCCCATACCACAAATTACACATTATGCGCAATGGAGCCAGTGATTGGTGAAGAAGACCGTATATTTGCTACAATTAAGGCAACACCGGATTATAATAATATTCTGATGTTTATCGAAAATCTGAAACAAAAACTTGGATTGAATAATGATTATGATATCCAGTGCGGATATGAGGCAGGATGCCTTGGATATTCACTTTATAATCAGCTCACAGCTGCCGGAATCAAATGTGTAATACTTGCGCCAACAACAATGCTTACCCAGCAGGGCGTAAGAATAAAAACAGATATGCGGGATGCACAAATGATAGCGCAGGTCAATGCGTTCTGTATAAGACATGGATTTAGCTATGATGGAACATAATGGACACAGGCACATTTAAAATGGATAAAAAATCGGGAATCACCAACGGGCTGTGTCGGGAAACACTGAATGAATATATGGATTCATACGGGGAACAGGAGGCGAAGATTGAGAGATTTGCAAAAGGGAATCAGTATGCGGCGTATCATAACCAGCATGACGAATTATATGCATTTCTATGATGTTCGTAGTGTACATGATACGGCGGATGTCAACCGGGAACTGGAAGAAGGGGCTGCGCAGCATGTGGATGACGCACCGCTGTATCTGCGCTTTGGGGAACACCGCCTGTATGGCCTTCTTGAACCCCGGCAGCTTGTCCACGCAGAAGAACAGCACGTCCTTCACGCCCCGGTTATGCAGGTCATTTATGAGGTCAACACACCCTGTAACACGGATGCTCTTTGGAGATTATAGCATATATTTTGAAAACAGCCTATCTGTTATCATTTGTTAGTAAATGTCAAAAACTAAAGATTTTATGCAGCTATTCTTGTTAAAATATATAGTATTGGGGAATGAAAGAACGAAACAATTGTGCAATAATGATAACATTGAGAAATATATATTAAATTTGAAAAATCCCGGAACATGTGTATATATGTGCCAGGGTTTTCTGAAAGAAGGAGGACTTATGTGGAGACTAAGAAAAGGTAAGCGAAAAAGATTTTTTGCTGCGATATTGGCGGCTGCCATGGTATTTACTACTGTACCCGCTGATATTAGAGCAGAAGCGGCTGCTGGCACTGCAGATGTACGGACGGAAGCATCTGTGGGAAATGCCAATGTACCGGCAGCGGTATCTGCGGGAGATGGAACAGAAACATGGAAGCCTATGGATCAGTTTGTGCAGGATACGAATTATGATGTGCCGGCTGATTACATGAAGAAGATCCCAGGGGTTGATTATGGGAGTGTGAAGGATATTGAGTACCAGTCTACAGCGACCAATAGCAAGCGCAAGGCGAAGGTTATTCTTCCGGCAGGCTACAGCACAGACAAAAAATATCCTGTGCTTTATCTCCTGCATGGAATTTTTCAAAATGAGACAACGCTGCTTGGTGACGGTGTGCAGAACGTGATCGGCAATGCCATCGCATATGGTGACAGTGAGGAAATGATTGTTGTGCTGCCCAACGCCTGCGCCAACGCGACAGGAAGCGGCGAAGGCTTTAATTTAGAGCATTATGCGGCATATGATAATTTTATCAATGATTTTGAAGACTGCCTGATGCCTTATATCAATGAGCATTATTCCACAGCTACCGGAAGGGAGAATACGGCTATTTCCGGTTTTTCTATGGGCGGCAGGGTGACGCTTCATATCGGGTTTACACTCCAGGATAAGGTGCGTTACATTGGCGCGTTTAACCCGGCGTTTGGTATTTTAGAATATGAAAATAATGGCGTGCATGAAAATGGTCTGTTCACGGAGGAGACATTTACCCTGCAGCCCCAGTATATGGATGATACGCTGGTATTGATTGCAGCAGGCACAAATGACGGTATTGTCAGAAATGAGCCGGAACGTTACCATAATGCGCTGACAGCAAACAGGGTTCCACATATCTATTATGCCACAAAAGGAATCAACGCCGATGGACAGCCAGGCAGCGGCGATCACAATGGGGATGTCTACAAACACGGCCTTTACAATTTCATGCGCAGGATTTTCCATAAGGAATCTTCACAGGGGCAGAAACCCCTGCTGCATTTCAGCTTTGACGATGGGCAGGATGGAATCAAGAGTGACGGCGTGAAAGTGGCGGTTAACGGGAGTCCGGAATTTAACCAGGATGGCAAGGACGGCAAGGCGATGTTTCTGAACGGAAATGAAAAAGAATATCTTGCGCTTTCAAAGGAGGATGGCTCCGGTTTGCTGACAGGTCGCAATGTCCTGACAATTTCTTATTGGAGTAAGACAAATGCTGATACTCCTAACTGGGCAACGTATGCAGCGCCTGATGATGCTGAGGCGAAATATGGCAAAGAAAAGTATCTGGGAATTTTAGATAAAGATGCCGAGGTTACGGTGGAGCGTTACCTGAATACGGATGATCGTCCTACGAACGTTGTAGGAAGGGGAAGAAGTGGACAGTGGAAACACGTTGTCGTTGTCATCACTGAGGCGGATACGCGTCTGTACATAGATGGAAAAAAGGCAGGTACACAGGCAAGTGCATATAAACTTTCTGATATTGTGGGTAAGAATGGTATTTTCTATATCGGCAAGGCATGCTGGGGAAGCTCCGGGGAATATTTTAACGGGCTGATAGATGATTATTCCATCTATGGATATGCAATGACCGACAGGCAGGTGAACAACCTGTACAATGGTATAGATTTGGATGACAATTCTTATATAGCTACCGAGGCAATGCAGCGGTGTTATGATAGTCTGACTTTGGGCAGCATCATTCCGGACGGCGTTGTTATGACAGAAGGAAAACTAAATCTTCCTGGGCAGCTTTACGGCGCATCTATTATCTGGACCTCTGATAAGGAAGATGTGGTTGGCAGAGACGGAACCGTACATTTGCCTGCAAGTGCTGAGGAAATCACTTTGACAGCTAAGATTTACATGAATGGTGAGGCAACGAGCAAGAAATTTGTAGTTTCTGTCCTTCCGGCTGCCAATCAGAAATCACAGTTTGAAAATGAATTTATGATTCCTTATGTGGTTACAGGAGAGACAACGCTTCCGACCTCCTATGGACAGGGGACGATTACATGGTCCGGTACTTCCGTATCGTCTGATGGGAAAATTACGGCCGCAGGAGAGGAGCAGAGCGCAGCGTTTACGGCTTCCTGGCAGTCAGGAAATATCAGTGCTTCCAAGACATTTCCTGTGAAAATACTGGCAAAAGACGCTGTGGCTTTGGAGGCATACACGCGCGAACCCTTGGCGAAGAATGTATATAGCGGAAAGCTGGCCTACAGCCTGCATTTGGCGTATCAGAAGGAAAACGGCGCTTATGAAGGCCTCTATTCCAATAACGGTTTACTTTTTGCCAAAGCAGATATATCGGCACAGGGTACCCTGACTGCGAAAAATTTAAAGAATCCTTATGTGTTTGCTATGGCGGACGGCAGTTATGGAATTGTTGCCGTGCGCACGGATTCTTCCAATGAAGATATGGCAAATGCCCAGGACAGCCTCAGCAGGGGCAAAGTGCTTCTGTTCACTACGAAGGATTTTATCCGTTATGATGAGGTGGGCTTGGTTGATTTAAAGAAAAATGTGTATGTATCGGATGTTGTCTGTGATTACGACAGCAGTGCAAAAAAATATGTGCTCCGCTGGTGTGACACGCAGGGCAATTATTACAGGAGTACCACGGCGGATATTCGCGGCCTGTCGGCTGACACACAGAAAGGCAGTATTTTTCACCTGGATTCTCAGGATACGTCCATAGAGGGTGCATGTGAGCGCAACCGTTTCTATGTACCGGGGAATGTCGGGAAGAATCTTCTGCGCAAATTCAGCACGATATACAACACTTCCGCTTCCGTTCCGCAGAGTGTGTCGGTACTGAAGAAGGAAGAAGTGGAGAATGTGCAGGCACAGCTCACATATAGCGATGGATCAAAAGCATCGAAGAAGGTGGACTGGGACCTTAGCGGCGTGAACTTTAGCAAGCCAGGAACTTATACTGCAAGCGGTACGGTGCAGAGGGCGCCGTCCATGATGTCTTCCGATGATACTTCTCTCGGTGTGAAACGTGCGGATCCATGTGTGTATTACAACCCGGATGATGGATATTATTACTTTATTGCCACAAATGATGCGGACGGCAACAAGACATTTTTTATGAAGAAATCAGAGACGCTGGAAGGGTTGAAAGACGCACAGGAGAAGGAGATTTTAAATCTGGATATGTATCCGGACATCAATGGTATGGTGTGGGCACCGGAAATCCATAAAATCGGCGAAGAACTCTATATTTTCTTTAGCTCCAATCCAGGAAACCCCGCAAACTGGGATGTGCAGTCTCATGTCATGCGGTATAAAGGCGGGAATCTGGATGACAAAAACAGTTGGGAACGTCCCAAACGTTTTCTGAATAAGGACGGCAAGCCGTTAAATCAGGCAATGGCTGATTTTGGCGGGATTACCCTGGATATGACGACATTCAAGATAAAAAATACCCGCTATGTAGTGTGGGCGCAGAGGGACTATGTTAGAAAGACCGGTTCTGTTCTCTGCATCGGCACGGTTGACGAGGCGCAGCCTTGGAAATTGACGAGCGACCCGGTAATTATTTCCCGACCGGATTACGGCTGGGATAACAACGATAATACGCCTGTGGATGAAGGACCGTATGCGATTATCCGTGACGACAAAGTGTTTATTACATTTTCCGGGTCTTCCATTGGCGCAACATACTGCGTAGGGCTATTAAGCGCAGATATTAACAGCAACTTCCTAAACGCTGCAAGCTGGACCAAAAACAACAGCCCCATTCTCTATGCACGCGCTGTGGCAGGAGAGGCGGGGCCCGGGCACAATTCATACACCACAGATGCAGCAGGCAATCTTGTGTTTGTGTACCATGCAAGGCCGGTAGATGCAAATGGAAACGTGGGAAGCAGAAATACAGGGCTTCGTACCGTGCATTTTGGGGCGGACGGTGAGCCGGTACTCTATCTGTCGGGTGAGCTGGAGCTTGCAAAAGCAAACGAAAAGGTAGAGATGAAGGTTGTGGTAAAAGACCCCAGTGTACAGGAGAAACCGCCAGTATCCGGCAAGCCGGCCGTCAACGAGACATTCTCAGGAAGCGGCGGACTGAAATTTAAGGTAACTGCAAGCGGCGCCGGTAAGAATTACGTGATATTTACGGGAACTGGTAAGAAGGACAGCAGTTGTACGATACCTGATACTGTAACGTATAAAAACCAGATATTCCAAGTGACAGCGGTTGCAGATAATGCATTTGCTGGACAGACGAATTTAAAGAGTGTGGTGATTGGCAAATATGTTACCAGCATCGGCAAGAAAGCATTTTATAATTGTAAGGCTCTGGCAAAGGTGGCTTTTAAGGGGACCGCTGTCAAGACGATTGGCAAGGACGCTTTTAAGGGTATCAAGAAAGGCGCTTCCTTCCAGATGGCGAAGAGTACCTTTACATATAAGAATTTGAAGTATAAGGTAACCAAGTGTACAGCATCTGTAAAACAGGTGACGATAACAGGTAGCTCCAAGAAGAACATTACCACCTTGAGTATACCGGCAACGGTAAAATATAATGGTATGTCCTTCAAAGTGACGGCAGTAAATAAGAAAGCATTTAAGAAACAGAAGAAGTTAAAGAGCGTCACAATTGGAAAGAATGTAAAGAGCATAGGCGCAAGTGCTTTTGAAGGAAGCAGTAAGCTTGCAAAGGTGAAATTCAGCGGGACTGCAATCAAGACGATTGGTAAAAATGCTTTTAAGGGAATTAAGAAAAATGCGGCATTCAGCGTGAAGAAGTCCAAGAAAGCGACTATCAAAAAGCTTTTGAAGAAGGCAAAGACGAAAAATTATAAAGTGAAATAGAAAAAAGGGGCGGCTGTGTCTGTGGAAAGGTAAATCTGCAGGGCAGCCGTCACGAATTTTTATAAAAAAAGTGTTGACAAATCTAACGTATGCGTGTAAAATAATATCGTTGCTGAGATACAGCGAATGCCCAGTTAGCTCAGTTGGTAGAGCAGAGGACTGAAAATCCTCGTGTCTCTGGTTCGATTCCGGAACTGGGCACTGACACAGAAGTGTTGTTCTGCGGGTGTAGTTCAATGGTAGAACACTAGCCTTCCAAGCTAGATACGTGGGTTCGATTCCCATCACCCGCTTATGCGATAGTGGCGTAGTTGGTAACGCGCGACCTTGCCAAGGTCGAGACCGCGGGTTCGAGCCCCGTCTATCGCTTTTTATTAGAAAAAGAAGCCGATGGCTTCTTTTTTTGTGCGCAGCTACAATATGGTCGTTTGCTGCTGATACAGTATGCGGGGCACACAGCGGAATATGGAGAGAAGAATTTCCCCACTCAATTGAAATAATGCGCCTAAAATACGCGAAGCGAGAAGTGTAGCGTAACAAATACACTAGATAACCATTTCGAATGTTATCTTTTTCTTTGGCTCTGAAAACCATATACTTTGCTTAGGATTTACCAATTTCTGGTAAGTACGTACAAAAGAGAAGAGGTGCAGTATGAGTGGTTTTGGAGCAAGAGTCAGGAAAATTAGAAAAGAACGAAATATGACGATTGTAAAATTGGCGGAGTTGTGTGATTCCTCCGAAAATGTAATTAGAAATTATGAGAAATCGAGGCGTTTGCCCCAGATTGATATGTTAATCCGAATTTGCAATGCCCTGAAGGTATCCCCGGATTATCTGTTGCAGGACGAATTGGTATACCAGCCGCATTGGGTGAATGAGGAACTCCTTCAGAAAATAAACAGGCTTTCCCCTAAGAATATATCTGTATTGGTGGAAATGATAAATGCCCTGGAAAAATATGATGAGGACGATGAATGTTAAATCAAAATTTGTCTTTTTAATTTGAAATGCGGAGGATTCGATGTTGCAGACCTTCCGCTTTGTTGTTATTTGTACAGAACAGATGACGGTAAGGCAAAAGCGGACATCCATCCTCAGTATTTTTTATGAGGGAAATTGTTTTATTTTTTTGAAAAATATGATAAAATGAAAATAACTATTTAGAAATCTTCAGATGAAATAGGTTGAAAGGAGATACAGGGTGAAAATTCTCAAAGTACACTTGATAGAAGCAGCCGTGTCAATCCTGTTCTTTATACTGGTGTTTGCGTTCTATTCGGGTGGGGGAGAGGATGTCATTAGGGATATGTCATTTAATCAGGATTGGGAGGTTATGGTTGGTGGAGAATCCCGTGAATATGACATGCTTCCAGAGGTGGTCAGCCTTAAGGAGGATGAGAAAGAACTTATAATAAGGAAAGAACTGCCGAAGGATCTTCGTTCGGCGGACTCGATTGGATATTATACATCGCACCAGTTAAGTGAAGTGTATGTGGGAGGCGAAAAAGTTTATGAGCGAAAGGTTCCGAAAGAGGCAAAAAGCAAGACGCCGGGAAACTGTTGGAACTTTGTAGATCTCAGGGAAGAATATGCGGGTAAGACGTTTGAAATACATATTAGGAGCTGTTATAATCCTTCCCAAATTACGATGCCGCTTATTTATTATGGTCTGCAGTCAGAGATGATTCTTGGACAGATAAAATCCAGGTTTTTATCGATGGTGATATGTTTTATCATGTTTACCATGGGAATTGTACTGATAGCAATATGGTTTGTTATTGGCAAGAAAATGTACTTTCACAGAGGTGTACCGTGGCTTGGTCTGTTTTCTATGTATTTTGCTGTATGGTCAGCGATTGAGGCTAAGACGCCTATGCTTATGTTTGGCAGACCGCTTTTATTCAGTCAGATGACATTTATCAGCTTAAAGTTGATGCTGTTCCCGTTTATTTATTTTATCCGTACTATTAATAAGAAGGGAAAAAGAGTGCTGGATGTGTTTGCAGTGTTTTGTGTCATTGATTTTGCATTTAGCTTTTTGGCACAGGCACTGGGGTGGTTTGACTTTAGGGAAACAATCTGGATTACCCATTTGATAGGAATGGGAGCTGCTTTAACGGTACTGGCGCTGGGAGCCAGAATGCTGCTGCAAAGAAGAACGGGGGAGGGTAAGCGGGATAGGAAGTTCTGGGTGAATGTTTCATGTGTTTGTATCATCAGCGCCTGTGTGCTGCTGGATGCAACGAACTATTACCTTGGCCTTTACAATGATGTGGCATTCTTCTCCAGAATTGCCTGTATTATATACATATTTGTTTTAAGTAAACAGTTTTTGGAGGAATCCCTTAAACTGATCCAGGTAGGAAGACATGCGGAGGAAATCTTAGAGGAGGCAGAGCTGGATGGTCTGACCTGTATGAAGAACCGCAGGAGTTTTGAGGCGGATTTGCACAACATTTCTAAAGTAAAATATCCGCAATACAGTGTGGTTATGTTTGACCTCAATAATTTGAAGATGGTAAATGATCATTATGGACATGGAATGGGAGATTGTTATATTATAAATGGCAGTGAGATCATTCGGGATGAGTTTGGAGATATGGGAGAGATTTACCGGATTGGAGGGGATGAATTCTGTCTGGTTTCGGATGTGCTCACGGAAGAAGTTTATGAGGAAAAGAGAAAAGAGATGTTTAACTGGCTGGAAAGTCTGCAGGGAACACAGATAAAAGGGATTATGCAGATTGCTTCCGGTTTTGCAAAATATAACCGTAGTAAGGATTTGAACCTGCAGGACACGATCGGGCGTGCCGATGAGCGGATGTACCGATGCAAACGCAGGCAGAAGGCAATGAAGAATAACAGCGAAACAGCATAAATAGGAGGTGGCAGATTATGCGTTATATGCCGATAGGGAGAGTAGAGACAGGAATGGCCTTAGGACAGGACATATATAACGGAGAAGGGCGGTTGATTCTGGGAAGGCATCTGGTATTAAATGATGATTCCTTGCAGCAGTTGCTTCAGCTTGGATTTCCAGGCATTTATATTGATGATGAATTTACGGAGGATTTGAGGATTGAGCAGGTGATTCGCCCGCAGTTGAAGCGGGAGGCGTTAAAAATGGTTCATGACCTGTTTTTGGATAATAAG
The DNA here is from genome assembly GCA_948688495.1 of uncultured Lachnospiraceae bacterium. Taxonomy (GTDB): domain Bacteria; phylum Bacillota; class Clostridia; order Lachnospirales; family Lachnospiraceae; genus Petralouisia. The sequence goes on from CAPQSW010000015.1 coordinate 63,471, forward strand.
AATATTCCGATGGAACAGCACAATCTCCAGGAAGTTGTTATGAATGTGATGGATGACGTGTTGGAAAACCAGGAAGTAATGTGTAATATGCTGGATATTAAGACATATGATGATTATGTATATTTCCATTCGGTAAACGTTGCCGTATTATCTGCTATGATTGGTGCAGCATGTAATATGAATCGGGAGGAGCTTCATACGCTTACGACGTCCGCACTGCTCCATGATGTCGGCAAACGGTTTGTGGAAGAGGATGTACTTAATGTACGGCGTGCGCTGACGGAAGAAGAGAGAATAATGATCGTACAGCATCCCAAGCTGGGCTATGAGTTTTTGAAGGAAAACTTTGATTTTCTGCCGGAGGTGTATAATAGTGTGTTGGAGCATCATGAGTGGTATAATGGGTGCGGTTATCCTATGCGCAAATCTGGATCAGAGATTCCAATTTATGCAAGGATTATCAAACTGGCGGATGTGTATGATGCATTGACATCCAAGCTTCCTTATCATGAAGCAGTTTCACCTTCCGAGGCAGTAGAGTATATCATGGCGAATGCCGGGGCAGAGTTTGACCCGGAACTGGTAGACATATTCCTGCGCAAGATAGCAGTCTATCCGGTGGGCTGTGAGGTAAGCCTCTCTGACGGAAGAAGTGCTGTCGTCGTGGAGAATTATAAGGAATTTGTGTTAAGACCCAAGGTAAAGGTGATACCAACAGGGGAGATTATAGATTTGAAGTCGGATGACGAGGCAAGGAATTTGACAATTTTGGAGTTAAACGTATAGTTTGTCCTAAGGAGGGAACCACGAAGTGGCAGGACAGAAGGAAACCGTTGATATGCTGCTGGCAGAGAGCTTTAAGGAGCTTGCCTGTCAACAGGCCATTGAGAAAATTACAATTAAAGAAATTACAGATAAGGCGGGTGTCATCCGTCCTACCTTTTATAATCACTTTCAGGACAAATATGAACTGCTGGAGTGGATTATCCGTACCCAGATTTTAGAGCCGACGAAGCCGCTGATTCATGCAGGGATGACAGATGAGGCGTTGTTGCTTATTTTTACGACTGTTAAGTCTGACAGCGAATTTTATCAGAAGGCGGTGCGCTTGGAGGGGCAGAATTCTTTTGAAGAAATCACCAGGAAATGTATTGCGGATATGCTGCTTGAAGTGATCCATGGGAAAGAGCATACAAAAGGGAAGGGCCATCCGTGGCTGACACCGGAGCATATTTCCCAGTACTATGCGTGGTCTATGTGTTTTGTGGTGGTAAGCTGGATTAAGGGAGGAATGACGGTGGAACCGAGGGAGATTACGGATATTTATAACTATATTATTACGCGTTCCATGATGGAGGTCATTGAGGAGCTCTGACAGATTTGGTAAAATGTATGATAAAAAATACAAAATGTAAGAAATGTATATTTTGGTTATACACACAAAAAGGATTGAATCTTTCATGTTTCAATCTTTTTTTTTATACTCTTTTTGAAAATAAAAATAATTACTGAAGGAGAGAGAAGAAATGAAGAAATTTGGAAAAGGAGTTGTCAAACTACGGATACCGATTCTGATTATTAGCCTCCTGCTGTTGATTCCGTCGGTATTTGGAATTGTAAACACCAGGATTAATTACGATATTTTGTCCTATCTTCCAGGGGATATTGAGACAATGGAAGGCCAGGATATCTTGATGGATGAATTTGGTACCGGAGCATTTTCCGTGTGCGTGGTGGAGGGGATGGACAATAAAGGCGTTTCTTCCCTGCGTGAGCAGATTGAGGCGGTCCCCCATGTAAAGACGGTAATCTGGTATGATTCCATTGCTGATTTATCAGTCCCCATGCAGATTTTACCGGATGATGTACAGGAGAAGTTTGTGGATGGGGAAGATACCATGATGATGGTAATGTACGATACTTCGATGTCATCAGACGAGACAATGGAGGCGGTGAAGCAGATTCGCGGTCTTGCAAAGCAGCAATGTTTTGTCAGCGGGATGTCGGCAGTAGTTACGGATATCAAGGACATTTGCCGTCAGGAGATGTTTGCCTATGTTGCGATTGCAGCCGTGCTGTCCTGTATTATTCTTGCACTGACAATGGATTCCTTCCTTGCACCGGTATTTTTTCTTCTGAGTATTGGGATGGCAATTTTATATAACCTGGGAAGCAATATGGTTTCCGGTGAAATCTGTTATATTACCCAGGCGTTGGCGGCGGTGCTTCAGCTTGGCGTTACGATGGATTACTCCATTTTCCTGTGGCACAGTTACGAGGAAAATCAGGAGCGGTTCCCGGATGACAAAAAGCGAGCCATGTCTCATGCAATTTCCAATACGCTGGGTTCGGTTCTCAGTAGTTCCACGACGACTGTGGCAGGGTTTGTGGCGCTTTGCTTTATGACATTTACATTGGGAATGGACTTAGGGGTTGTAATGGCAAAGGGAGTTTTGATTGGCGTAGTTTGCTGTGTAACCGTGCTCCCGGCGATGATATTGGTTTTTGATAAACCAATTTCCAAGACAAAGCACAGGCCGATCATTCCGGATCTTGGAAAGATAGCGCCTTTTGTGGTAAAGCATTATAAAGTTTTTGTGGCAATTTTCCTGGTTGTGCTGGGACCAGCGCTGTATGGATATACCCATACCGGTGTATATTATGACCTGGCAGGTACGCTGCCTAAAGATTTGGAGAGTATACAGGCAAATGACAAGCTGGATGAAACCTTTCAGATGAATGCCACCCACATCTTGTTGTTTGACAGCGAAATATCCCAGAAGGACGTGGGGAAAATGATGGACGAGATGGAAGCTGTGGACGGTGTGTCTACAGTGCTGGGGCTTGAGTCTGTAGTAGGACCTTCGGTTCCGCTTGAGATGATACCAGAAGAAGCGAAGGAAAAATTTATGAGCGATAACTACCAGATGATGATGATAAGCTCAGAGTACAAGACGGCATCGGATGAAATCAATAACCAGATTACTGAGCTTAACAGTATTTTGAAGAAATACGATTCCCAGGGAATGCTGATCGGTGAAGCGCCCTGTACCAAAGACCTGATTACCATTACGGATAAGGACTTTAAGGTGGTAAGCGTAGTATCCATTGTAGCTGTATTTCTCATTATATTACTTACATTTAAATCTATTTCCATACCGGTCATTCTAGTGGCAGTCATTGAGTTTGCAATTTTTGTCAATATGGGCATCCCGGCCTATACAGGGACGGTGCTTCCGTTTATCGCATCGGTGGTAATCGGGACGATACAGTTGGGAGCGACTGTGGACTATGCGATTTTGATGACAACGCGGTATAAAAAAGAGCGTAACCGTGGAGCGGGCAAACAGGAAGCAGTTACGATTGCATTGCGAACATCCATTTCCTCTATTGTGGGAAGTGCATTGAGCTTTTTCGCGGCAACAGTTGGCGTGGCATTTTATTCCAAAATTGACATGATAGGCGCTCTGTGTACCCTGATGTCCAGGGGGGCAATCATCAGTATGTTTGTAGCAATCTTCATTCTGCCGGCAATGTTCATGGTATTTGACAGGGTAATCTGTGCCACAAGCATGCATTTTGGCCTGGGCAGGGAGAAGAAGGCGAAGACAGAAAACGTAAATGCCGTATAGAGTTGGATATAGATACAGAGATAAATATAAAAACAATAATTATAAATGGAGGTTGTCGAAATGAAAAATTTGGAATTAAGGAAGAAATTTAGAAATAAATATATGATTCAGGTAGCAGCGGGGGCTGTTACGATTGCTATGCTGGGAACAAGCAGCGCGGGAATGGCATATACCGTCCATGCAGAGAAAGACGATGATTCTGTCAACCAGGAGGATAAGAAAAGCAGTGTGGATGAAAAGGATATTAAGAGTACGCTGGAAAATGTAATCTCTGCGACAACGGAGGCGGAAGATGCAGGGAAAGAGGAGACTGTATATGTAGTGGCAAATGCAGACGGTTCTGCTGACAATATCATTGTCAGTGAATGGTTAAAAAATGAAGATGGGAAGGAAACGCTTGAGGATAAATCGGATTTGAAGGATATTGAGAATGTAAAGGGGGATGAGACCTTTGCCCAGAAGGGTGATAAAATTACCTGGCAGGCAGGGGGAAAGGATATTTACTATCAGGGAACAACAGATAAGGAGCTTCCAGTTACCCAGAAAATCACATATTCTCTGGATGGGAAGGAGATGTCCCCGGAGGAGATTGCCGGAAAGAGCGGGAAGGTGACGATTCGGTTCGACTATACGAATCATAGGAAGACAACGGAGATTGTAGAGGGCGAAGAATATGAAGTCTATGTGCCGTTTACGGTTATGACAGGTATGATTCTGCCGGAGGACTACAGCAACGTTGAGATTACGAATGGAAAAGTGATTTCTGATGGAAACCGCAAAGTTGCCGTAGGCATGGCAATGCCGGGATTGAAGGACAGTCTGGATATGGAAGAAGATGATTTGGATGAGGATGTAAAGATTCCGGAATATGTAGAAATATCAGCAGATGTAGAGAATTTCTCTCTGGAAATGACAATGACAATTGCTATGAATGATTTGTTAGGCGGCAGTGATTTGAGTGAGGCATTTGATTTGAGTGGATTGGAAGATGGTGTTGATACCTTGTCAGATGCTTCCGGGAAGTTGGTAGATGGGACCACAGAGTTGTCAAAAGGGTTGGCTACGCTGGCAGGAAGCATGAAGGAATTTGCGGCTGGAATTGATACATTAAAGAATGGAATTGAGAATTATACGAATGGTGCTTCTCAGCTTAATAACGGAATCAGTACACTTTCGGCTTCTTCAGGAACGCTGATTGATGGTGTGACAACCTTAAATGGCAGTGCGGCCACTTTGAACAAAGGTGTTGCGCAGTTGGATGAAACTTTGAAGGCGAAGATGACACAGGAGGAAAAAGCTTCCCTGATAAAACAGGCGGATGCGGCCATTGACAGTACTTTTAACGATAAGAACCAAGGAACGGAAGCCATCAAAAAGCAGGCGTCCCAGACATTCTACAACAGCCTTGCAGACAATAAGACTGCAAAGAATCAGGTGTCTTCTGGGCTTAAAACTTATACACAGGGCGTTTTAAATTCGGCCTTAGCTCCAGCGTATACACAAGTGGCGGTGCAGACTGCCAAGGAACAGAAAATGGCGGAATTTAAGCCTCAGGTAGTGCAGGCTGTTACCCAGGAGGTTGTAAAACAGGTAACCAGACAGATAACTTCCGGTGTGACTGCAACGGCAATTGCACAGCAGACAGCTGCAGCGGAGCAGGCAGCAGCTCAGGCGGGAGGAACCTTGAGTGCAGAAGCGGTGGCACAGATTTGCACAGCAGTTAATGAAGCTGTGAATACCGAGGGTTCCGAAGTCCAGACACAGATTAACACACTGGTCGACCAGAATCAGGATGCGATCAACAGTCAGGTGGCAGCGAATGTGGACGCCCAGATGGCGCAGGTGGAAAGCCAGGTTAATGCGGGGATTAATTCTGCCGAGGGACAGGCGCAGATTAAGGCTACAGTGGATGGCCTTGTTAACCAGACGGTAAGTGCTGTGATGTCCGATAAGACCTTGCAGGCAACCATGAACCAGGTGGCAGCCCAGATCGTAACTGGAATTGCAGATGGAGCCAAGGATACTGTGGGGGCGGCTGTTGCAGACACCGCCAAAACAGCAGCCAAAACGGCAGCAGAATCTGCAACCATTACTGCAGTGGATGCGACAAAAGCGCAGATCTCAGGGGCCATCAATGCAGTGGATGCAGGCAGCGGTTACAGCCTGGTCAGCGGTATGCAGGCACTAAGCCAGGGTACACAGACCATGAATGACAGTATGCCGGCGCTGACAAACGGAATTAACCAGCTAAAGACCGGAGCGGCTACACTTGTTTCAAACAATGGTGCATTGGTAGACGGAGCCTCTAAATTATCCAGTGCAACTTCCGAGGTACAGGATGGGGTGAAGAAACTGGATGATGGTTCCAAAGAGCTGATGGATGGTATGGTTCAGTTCGATGAGGATGGTATTCAGAAATTGGTAGATGCCTATGATGGAGACGTGAAAGAGATGTTGAACAGATTGGAAGCAGTTGTAAATGCGGGGAAGGATTATCAGACCTTTACCAAAGCAGCAGACGGTACGAAGGGTTCTGTGAAATTCATTTTCCGTACAGATGCCGTAAAGGCAGAGAATGAGTAAGGATAAGAGTCGATGGGCATGGTAGAAGAAACGATTGTTGTATTGGGGATAACGCTGGAAATCTTTGGCGCTATGGAGTGCCAGGGTTCTCTGGTGGCAAAGATAGAGAAAAAGCAGTTAGCCATATTTTGTGCCATACTTACGGCAGGTCAGATTGTGGCTTTGGGAATTGGAGATTTTCTATCCTTTGGTCTCTCCCAATATGGGGTGGCGGCCAAAGAAGGTTTTCTGGGACGGGTGGTTGCCGCAGTAATCTTCCTGTTCCTTGGAATCCGCTTACTTCTAAAGGCGTGGAGGAATGAAAGGATTGTGGAGCGCCGGGAGGAAAAATTTGAGATAAAAAGGTTTCTTAGTATTTATGCCAGAAGTATTCTGTTTACGTTTCTTGCTGGTGTGGCGTTGGGATTTCTCGGTGGGAGTATTCCGCTTCTCCTGGCGCTGACACTGTTTCTGACAATCCTTGCCACAGTGATTGGCATGTATACCGGATACCGGCTGGGATTTGAACATAAGATGAAAGCATATGTACTGGGGGGAATCCTGCTGATTGCTGGGAGCGTGGATGTGATTTTAAGGTATATGTGAGAAGTATATTTTTCATAAATAGCCATCCGAAACTTAGCTGGTTATAGCAAGTTGGGATGGCTATTGTTTTGTCTTTACAGGCACTTGCAGATGTGGTAAAGTAGGGATAAGCAAGATTTCTAATTCATATCTAACAGGCGTCGGCCTGATCTGGGCGGTATTCCCGCGAGAATCTTAGCTTATGGTATATTATTTATAATTGAGGAGGAATGTCTATGGACAAACACAAAAAGAAGGAACTAATGGAACTGATTCCCGAGGAATGCCGGATAAATCTGAGCGATTTTGCGTTATTCCTGTCAGTGATGAAAAACAGACGTGCGTATGAATGTACGCTTAGTATTATTTTGGAAGAACCGGAGCTTGAGTTGGAGGAAGTAAAGGTAGAGCAGGTAGTGCTGAATGAAACAGGAAAACGAGCCATTCGCCTGGATGCATGGGCAAAGGATAGGAAAAATCGACTGTTTAACATGGAGATGCAGAATGACAGCAAAGGGGACAATATCCCGAAACGTGCCAGGTTTTATCAGGGATTGCTGGACAGCCCGGTTCTAAAATCGGGAAAGCATACGAAATATCGACAGTTATCTTCTTCCATTATTATATTTATCACGCAGGATGACCTATGGAAGAAAGATTTGGCGAAATATACTTTCACAGAGCAGTGCGAGGAAATACGTGGTTTGCATTTGGAAGATGGGACTACCAAAATTTTTTTAAATATGACGAGCAAAAACGGTTCCAAAGAGCTCGTAAGTCTGTTAAGATATATGAAAGATACCACATTGGATAATCCTGAAATCCTGGTGAAGGATGAGCGGTTGGTAGAGCTTGATGGAATTGTAACAGAAGTAAGACAGAGCGAAGAATGGGAGGCGGTTCAGATGAATATTATGGAGATTGCAATGGAAAGGGGAATGGAAAAGGGGATGGAAAAGGGAATGGAAAAGGGAATGGAAAAGGGGATGGAAAAGGGAATGGAAAAGGGAATGGAAAAGGGAATGGAAAAGGGAATGGAAAAGGGGATGGAAAAGGGGGAAAGACGCTTGAATTTGTTATATGAAAATCTGTTTCGCGAAAACAGGGTAGACGATATCAAACGGAGTATGAAGGATGCGGAATATCGGAAGAAACTATATACAGAGTATCATATTTGAGTATTCTTTTGCTGGTGGGAATGTAAAAAGAAGGGGGCGTTCAATAGCCCCCTTGAGGCTGTAAAAAATCTTGTGTCTATGCAATTTAGACTTTCCTGATAAGAATAAGATATGTAAAATT
>CAPQSW010000016.1:0-2121 GCA_948688495.1 uncultured Lachnospiraceae bacterium
CTTCACGAAAGCCCATTAGTTAAAGTAGCAGTTTTATGGGAGTTATAGCTATGATGAAGCTTTAGGTAAGATGTTTGTATCAGGACATAACGAAAGGAGACACTAAAACCATGAGAAAATCCATGTCGCTGAAAATGCTTTTCCGCTCCCCATTGAAGACGTTTTTGACTTTCCTGCTGGTTGCGTCCGCTTCGTTCGCGCTGTTCTCGCGGGTCACCGATTACGCCATCACCATGCAGGGGATAAAAAATATAGAAGGTTCTTACAGCTGCGTCGCCAGCCTGGACAACGAGATGCCGGATTTATGGTATGAAACAGCAGTGGTCGAAAGCAGGGATAAACTTTCATCAGGAGGCTATTCTGGATGTCAGGAAGTGCCGGACAAGCCGTGGCCGTCGGAGGAAAAGCTGGAAGAATTCGCCTCGCTGCCCGGCGTCACGCTTGCGGACACAAGGTACATGACGGCGGGGCTTTCCTATGCAAGGAGTATTGCGGCGGGGACGCTTGCGGGGCTTCTGGACAGCGCGCCCGAGGGGTACGTCTCGGATACGGCCCTGCCTGCCGGCGCCGTCGCCCTGTATTATGCCAGGTCTTCATTTGCTCGTGCGTTTTATGACAGCCTGGAAAAAGGAAGCAGATGCCTTGTATTTGCGACCCATGGTCAAAAGGGAGGCGCGGAGTCCGGCATTTATTTTAATTATGAAAATGGATTGGGTGTCCTGCATGAGTTTAACGATCAGAGGCTGGAAATTGTTGTGGGACGCCCTCTGACGGCAGCGCGGAAAACGTCTACGGCCAGCCGTTCCCGGTCGGACACTGTGAATTTATTTTGGCGGACAATGACAGGCTCGCTGACCTGAACAGCCTGCTGGATGGGCTTAAGGATAAGGGGCTAAAGTATTCAAGGATGGCTTCCTTCCATGTAGATGGGCAAGTACTGAAAAATATCAAGCGCATCTGTGAACTGTGTTCGGTGTATGCTGGCCTTTGAACAGATTGTAATGTGTATTGCGGGTACGTTCCTTGTGACCGCCGGCATTGTGTTGTTGAGGCCGGACTTGTTTGCAAGGAGTATACAGACGCTTATTGTCTGCTTTGGGCTGTATCTTCTGGGAGGCATATGCGGCGCTGTTGCGGCCCCTGTCCAGGTGACAAGGCATAAGGTTTTAGAATTGCTGCAGGTGAAGGAGTGAAAAATACTGCCGCTTGAAAAGGCTTCGGAGGATAAGATTTTTGGTCCGCAACCGCCAGTTGACAGTTTGAATAGCATGGGTTGGTTGCATGCAACTGGGAAATCCTGTAGGCTATGGCTATCAAACAGTATAAGGAGGAAACAAGAATGATTTTTGCAGACAAGTTAATACAGCTTCGTAAAAGGAGCGGGTGGTCACAGGAGGAGTTAGCGGGGCAGATGGATGTCACCAGACAAGCTGTGTCAAAATGGGAGAGTGCGCAGTCTATCCCGGATCTTGAAAAGATAATTCGGTTATCAGAATTGTTTGGGGTAAGTTTGGATTATTTGCTCAAGGATGAGATTGAGGAGGAAGAAGGTCCGAATTTAACCGAAGACAGATCCCCGTTGCGGAAAGTTTCTATGGAAGAAGCGGGTAAATTTCTTTCCATAAAAGCAGCGACATCGAAAGCGGTTGCAAATGCAGTATTTTTGTGTATCATTTCTCCGGTATGTCTGTTAATTTTGGGAGCAATGAGCGAAGATACAAGATTCCATCTGTCGGAGAACGCAGCGGGCGGAATCGGGATGGTTGTCCTGCTTGCGCTTGTGGCAACAGCGGTCAGTATTTCCATATCAAACGGGAGTAAGACGGCGCCATTTTCCTATTTAGATACAGAGGACTTTGAGACAGAATATGGGGTGAGCGGGATGGTGAAGGAGCGTAAGGCAAAATATAGAAACACATATACAAAAAGCAAAATAATTGGCACGAGTCTTTGTATCTTGTCGCTGGTCCCGCTTTTTTTAACCGTGATTTTTAATGAAAAGAATGTACTGCTTCTGGTGGTTATGCTCTCTGCAGGTTTTCTGATGGCGGGCATTGGCGTAAATTTCTTTGTCCGCACCGGCATTATTTGGGCAAGTTTTGAAAAGCTCCTGCAAGAGGG
>CAPQSW010000016.1:2131-40294 GCA_948688495.1 uncultured Lachnospiraceae bacterium
ATTACGCAAAACCCAAAAAGAAAATGAGGACGGCGGCATCTGCAATTTCAATAGCATACTGGATGACTGCAACCGCCATTTTTCTTGCATACAGCCTTGCTACAAACAACTGGGAATACAGTTGGATTGTGTGGGTCGTTGCAGGGGTGCTGTATCCGGCAGTTTTGGGGATTGTGAATGTTTTTATGTCTAAGGATAAGGAAAACGGTGTTTGATATTTATACGTGAAAGAGTCGGATTGCTCCGACTCTTTTGTTTATGCACAGGGCGCATAAGGAAGAAAATCTCCCCTACCCGATTTTGATCTTCACCGAAGATGCCTGTCCTTTCCGTTTCAGAAGTTTCCTGTAGGAGTTTAACTGTTTTTTGGGAACGGAAATAACCGCCTTTTTATTAATTCCTTTCAGTGCATTCTTTCCTGCCTTTTTCAAAACTGCCGATTGGATTTTGATTGATTTCAGTTTCCCATCTTTTTCAAATGCACTCTTTCCGATGGTCTTAACAGATTTCCCAACCGTGACCTTTTTCAATGAGGTGCACCCGGAAAAATAGCACTGCCTGTATAAGTGGCTGTCGCCGGGGCTGTAATCTCAATTTTCTCAGCGTCCGCCAGGGAAATCGGTTCCGGCACGGGAAGCGTCCCGGGAAGAGTGTCAGAAACATAATGGCTGTATCTGGGTAATTCCATCCCCATTCTCGTAATCCCATTCCACCTGGTATACCTTATTATTCAGCTTGATAAGCTCCCACACGGCTTCGTCCCAATTTGGGCTTCTTGCAAGGATCCTTGCATCGGAATGTTCTTCTTTTATATTCATCTGCCCATTCTCTGTAAAACCCAGTTCATCTTCAACGGTCAGATTGTCATAAAAATCAAGGGATTTCATGCCGGTTAAAGATTTCACTGCCTTGTTCTGATAACGGCTTATGCGAAACATCCTATCTATTTCGTGGTAGAGGCATCCTCGTGCGTCTATCCGGTATTCCACATGTCCGCCTTCTGTCTCCGGGGAGTTATACCAGACATGATTCCTCATTTAATTCAGCATTACAGATGCTTTCAAAGGTAATCGCCTCCTCCTCCGGCACATAGTCGCACCAGTCCACGTCTGCATTTGTGTAGGAAATCCTGTTAAATTCATCTTTCGTCAGCATGACACCCAGATAGGCATTCCCGTCTGTATTCGGCGCAGCCTCCGTCTGCAATACCAGCCCTCCTGCCGGTATTCCCGTCACGGCCATTACTGTCGCTAGAAATACAGCCGCACTTTTTTTCTTAATCCCATATAGTTCTCCTTTCCTTGAATACTTCAACAATAAAGTTGTTTCATTTTACCATGGAAAAGAAGAACACTTGTGGGCATATTTGCACAATGATTGCCTAACGCCGCATAAATGTCAATATCTATTAATGATTAATAAGGATTAACCGATATATAGTATATATTATTAGGAAACAGTTAAGAGGAAATGCCTTCGGGCAAATTGGCAGGTGTTGTAAAGCGATGCAGTTCGATACCTAAAAAGGAGGACAGATTATGCGGTCGGGGATTAGGAACAATTACAGCAATGTTGCTGTACGGATGATAACAGGAAGCCATGCATTTACCGCTGCAGGCAAGACGAAAAGTACACGGGATTATTTGAAAAAGCTGCAAAAACAGGTTCCTTATTTGAAGCTTGGGGCGGGGAGCGGATTCTCAGCAGTAAGAGGCGTCAGGGTCAATACGTTGAACATAAGTCCGGGGCTGCTTGCGCAGATGCAGAGGGATCCAAAGAAGGAAAGAGAATGCATACAGCAGTTGAAAGACATACAGTTTGCACTAAGAATGGTAGACAGTTGCATTAAGACCAGCGGCAAAAGGGTTGTGTACAGGTACTGTTACTTAGACGGAAATGGAAAATACCATGCCTGTTCCCAGACGAAAAAAGAAGATGGAAAAAGGCGCACAGGGATTGGTGCAAATGTGGATTTGAGGCTTTAGCCTGTATTTTATCCATGCCATTCGTTCCCTCTTTATGGTAATTTCGTTCCAGTGGTGGTAAGAAATAGGACAATATGCCGATAAATTAAATGTGACTATTCAAAACCCTATATGGAAATAGTTGCAAATATACGACGATTTAGATAGATGCAGAAAACTTAAGGTGGAAAATATGAATATAGCCATTGTAAATGATGAGCGATTTACCCAGGAACAGGTATATAGTCTCATAAAAAATAGAAGACCTGCCTGCCAGGTAGAAGTTTTTGCCACCGGGGAGGAGCTGCTTGCTGCCGGACACGGGTTTGACCTTGTTTTCCTGGATATACAGAAGGAACAGGAGTTTATGGAGGTATTTGACCGGGTAGTGGAAAAAGCGGTAAAGCAAAAAGAACCAGAGCAGGAAACTATTCTTATCCGGGCAAAAAGCAAAGGGTTTACGATTAATAGAAGCGATATTATATATATTGAGAACAGAGGAAAGAAAGTGGAAATCCATACGGTTGATGACGGTGTGCCAATAGAAATATATGCGACAATGGAAGAACTCACCCATAAGCTGGGGGAGGCTTTTTACCGTTGTCATAGAGGGTATCTTGTCAATATGGAACATATTACAGAGTATGACAGTGACACGATAAGCCTTGAAGGCGGGGCGAAGGTATATCTGTCGAAAAAGAAGCATGGAGAGTTTGTCAAGGCGTACATGCGGTATCTGCGGAATGGGGGTGGGTGCTGTGTGTAGCCTGAAATCCGTAAGTGGTTTTGCGTGATTTTGCCAGCCCGGTGGCGCCATCGGGCTGGCAAAAAACGGTTATTTTTTAAATTTTCCGGCAAGGAATATGGACGTGGGACCATCAGAGCTTTTGATGACAGTCACGTTTGTATTCCTTCTTTTTTGAACAAATATATAAATTATAACTGAGATGCCGGCAGTGATTAAAATAGCGCTTAGTATTTTTTTCATAGGTTATCTTCCTCCTTTTTCTGTAATGATGTTAGTCGCTTCCCCCAAAATATACTCTGCCAAGCGGCTAAGGGATATGAATTTTGTGCTTGTGAAAAATGAGGATGCCGAAACATCCCCACTCCCCAAACTACCACTTGAAATATCCAAGTGGATAGTTTATAATCATCATAGAAGCAATCAAAGGATATTCGCACTGTCCGATGGTTGTCACCGGAAATTTAATAATGGTGATTTTAAGTTATGACAGGCTGTCTCCTATTGGCGTAGGAGATAGCCAATTTACTTTTTATGGCGATTGTCAAGATATGTAAGTACTGTAAAAATTACAAGCACTAACGTCAAAACTTCTAACGTATTCATATATGCTCCTTTCCGTTTCCAGAAAGTACAACCACCAGACTATTCCTACGTTGTCCTAACCTGACTGCTGATATTATATCATATTATGTCGTAGATTGCTACAATGTAATTTAGTTCAATATATCAGTACCATAATGGATATTAGCAAATAAACAGAATCCACATATAGTTATTATAGTGAAGCAGTTAGCCCGGTGGTATAATCGGGCGTTAGATACTGAATATTTATATCAATTTTAGTTTTGTGGAGGGAATAGGAAATGCAGGAAGAAATCATTTGGGGCATCCTTCTTCCGTTTTTGGGAACGGCGTTTGGGGCGTCCCTCGTACTGTTTATGAAGAACATGATGGAAGAATCCGCGCAGAAGATCTTAAATGGATTTGCAGCAGGCGTTATGGTAGCGGCATCCATTTGGAGCTTGCTGCTTCCAGCGATGGAGCAGGCGGCGGATATGGGGACATGGAAGTTTGTGCCGGCGGCGTGCGGATTTTGGATTGGGTTTTTAATCTTACTGGTTTTGGATAAAGCAGTCCTTCGGTTGTATCAGAAGGGGGACGGACAGAAGGGGAAATGCACGGGGTTTAAAAGAACAACAATGCTGGTGCTTGCAGTGACGCTGCATAATGTTCCGGAGGGAATGGCAGTCGGAGCAGTGTTTGCGGGATGTCTGTCAGGAAACGAGGCAATTACGGTAGCAGAAGCGTTTATGCTTTCCATTGGAATTGCAATCCAGAATATCCCCGAGGGGGCAATTGTTTCCATGCCTTTGAAGGCAAGGGGAATGGGGAAGGGAAAAGCGTTTTTGTCTGGCGTGCTTTCAGGGGCTGTGGAGCCGGCGTTCGCCATGCTTACGGTTCTGGCTTCTGGTCTTATTGTGCCTGTACTGCCATATCTGCTGAGTTTTGCAGCCGGGGCGATGATTTATGTTGTCGTTAAGGAGTTGATTCCAGAGATGTCTGAAGGGATGCATTCGAATATCGGGACGGTGTTCTTTGCGTTTGGATTTACGTTGATGATGGTGTTGGATGTTATTTGACCTAAGGGGGGACCCACGAAGTGGGAGGATGCCTTAGGTCTCTTATCGGTTACAAAAATTGTACATTCTGCATACCCTTCCTATTTCTGGGAATACTTTCATCAGCAATATGGATGTATTATAATGAAGGATGCAGGTGGCCAGAGGTTATGACAGTAAGCTATTCCATCAATGGAAAATCGGTTACGGCAGAAGAATTAAAAGAAGTACAGATTACAAAAAAAGATTATATAGATTACGTTGAGGCGATCAGGCAAAGTGCCAGTAATTATTACAGGGAACAGGGAGGGGAAATGCCTGCTTACGAGACAGGGAAGGTGCAGAGTATCGGATGAAAACGGCAGCGATTTACATAAGAGTGTCCACAGATTCACAGGCGGAGGAAGGATATTCCATAGAGGCGCAGAAGGAACAACTGTCAGCATACTGTGTGTCAAAAGGCATTAAGCAATATGAATTTTATATTGATGGCGGCTGGTCTGGCAGTAACATTGAGCGTCCTCAGATGCAGAGACTTATTGAGGATATTAGTGCGGATAAGATTTCCCATGTGATTGTATATAAGCTTGACAGACTGTCGCGTTCACAGAAAGATACGCTGTATCTGATCGAGGACGTATTTAATCCCCACGGCGTAGACTTTGTATCGCTCAATGAGAGCATGGATACATCTACGCCGATGGGGAGGCTTATGCTGGGAATTTTATCTGCATTTGCACAGTTAGAGCGTGAGAATATACGGCTGCGCACCCGCATGGGTATGAAGGAGCGTGTCAAATCGGGACTTTGGATGGGTGGTGGAAGGGTGCCGTTTGGCTATGATTATGATAAGGAACATGGAGTTCTGGTGCCCAACCGGGATGCAGAGAAAGTGAGGCAGATTTACAAATTATATATACAGGGGAAAGCACCGCAGGAAATTGCAAACCTCCTGGGCCTGAAATATGACAGGCTGGTGTATCAGATCCTGATGCGCAAAAGCAATTATGGAGTGATTGAATATAATGGGGAGGAATATCAGGGAAGGCATGAGCCGATTATATCCAAGGAGTTATATGATGTAGCCATGCGGTGTATGCTCGAACGGAAATTTGTCAGGGCAAATACATCGGAACATCTCCTCACAGGTCTTTTGCACTGTGGGAAATGCGGTGCCAAGATGCGTTATCAGAAATGGGGAAATAAGGGATGTAAACTGGTGTGTTATTCTCAGCAGAAGTCCAAGCTGTATCTTGTCAAAGACCCGGACTGTGACCAGGAAAGGGTTTGGGCTGACGAGGTGGAGACAGCAGTTATCCGGTCAGTGTTTGAGTTCGCAAATAATTATAAGCCGAGTGAAACAGAATCTTTGGCGCCGGATGATACAGTGGCTTTATTATATGAACAGCAGCGGACCCTGAATAAGAAGATAAAAAAACTGTACAATATCTATGCCTCAGAGGAGGATAATGAAATTTTATTAGAAACTATTGATGAGTTGAAGAAGAAACTGGGGCAGATCAATGAGCAGATTGATTTAAACACAAAGGACGATTCCATTCTGGCGCGAAAGAGAGAAAGGGCAGAGCTTTTGATGACAGTGAATGAGCTGTGGGATACTATGGATGCGGGGCAGAGGAAACACATTATCCGCAAGCTGGTAAATAAAGTGGTAATCACAGATTCACATGTACACATTGACTTTTCACTGTAATGTTTTCTACAAAGTACAATCATTGGGACTGCATAGGTAGAAAATTTGACGCCGATTTCAGGATTAAAGTTGTCGATGGATTTTATCAGGCCGATACAGCCAATTTGAAATAGGTCATCTACATTTTCATTGCTGTTTGCAAACCGTTTGATGACACTTAATACCAGACGGAGATTCCCCTTGATATAAGTTTCCCTTGCTTCCATATCCCCTGCCTTGATCCGGGAAAAAAGGCCGTCTTTTTCCTCGTCCTTTAATACAGGGAGTTTTGATGTATTGACTCCACAGATTTCTACTTTGTATGCTGCCATAATGTTACCTCCCGATTTTTTATATATTAAAATGATGTGCGTAATTTACTACTTTTATTCATGGAAATTTCGTGCTATACTTTATATTATAGAAAATATCAGACGGCAAAGGAAACTTGGCTTTTTTGGGTATTTTACAGATAGGAAACAGGAGATGTGGCTATGAAGGATGCGATTGATAAGAGAAATGAACGGGAGAGAATTGCCAGAAGTATAGTAAAGCGCTACAATGTTATTTATACCAGCAGGGAAGAACTTGAACGCAGGGCACAGGAGGAAAAGCATCAGCAGATGCAGGAGGAAAGGGAGGCGGCAGAAGAGGTCGTCAAGATGTTAAAGGATGAGGAAAACAAGAAGATGGCAATGCAGATCGAACGGCTGCTTGCAGAACGGGAAATGCTTGAACGGCAGCTTGAGACCGGAATGGATGCTACGGGCAGACATCCCATGAGCGGGGTGACCCAGGAGAGAGTGGAGGCGATTCTGAGTGAAAAGAGTAAGCAGTTACAGGAGCTTATCGCTGCTCACAGTAACGAGGGCGGTGAAAAAAGCCAAACTGTGGAGCAAGCATTACCGCAGGATGATGGAGCAGATGACGCCCAGTCAGAAACGGCAGGTGAAGAAGTGGATTTACCAGATGAGGAGGGGAATGCCGGGGCTGATTTGTAAAGGGTTTTCGCATATTTTAGGTGGATACAGGTCAGGAGGATAGCGAAGGGAGGCGGAGCACATGTCCGTACAGGAAGGAAAGCAGGAAGATACTTTGCAGGGACATAAGTTACAGGAGCAGAAGAAAGGGACGCCGTTGAATGAGACTTGGTCACAGGACGCCCAGGATGAGCTTGAGGATTTCATTGAACAGCAGGGCATTTATATCCGCCAGTGACAGAATTTCCGTGAGAGTTTGAATTGCCTCACATATATGGCAGGTCAGGGGCATAAAATCAAAGGAGGAAGATTATTCAGGGAAAAATAAAGGCGGGATATGAATCAAATTACATTAAAAAAATACCACGGGCTTGGAAATGATTATCTGGTACTGGATCCCATTAAGAATACGCTTGCGTTGCAAAGCAGGAATATTGAAATGCTGTGCCGGAGGAATTTCGGAGTGGGTGCGGACGGACTTTTATATGGACCAATTTGGGAGAATGGTAAAATAAAAGTCCGTGTTTTTAATTCTGACGGCTCAGAGGCGGAGCAAAGTGGGAACGGCGTCCGTATTTTTGCCAAATACCTGCTGGATGAGGGATATATCAGGGAGAGGAAGTTTGCATTAGATATGCAGGCAGGCAGGGTGGAAGTAGAATTTCTTCAGGAGGACGGAAGTATTATGCGCGTCAATATGGGGAGGCCTGTCTATGCAGGACCACAGTTGCCGCTCAATGGTCTTGACGGAGAGGTTGTAAATGCCCATCTGCGTTTTTGGGATAACGATTATAATACGACCTGCCTTTCCGTGGGGAATCCGAACTGTGTCATCATGATGGAGGAAGTGACGCCGCAGAAAGCGAAATCTCTTGGCCCTTATGTAGAACGGTCCCCTTATTTTCCGAATCGGATGAATATGCAGCTTTGCAAGGTAATCGACAGGAACAATCTTGTAATTGAAATCTATGAGCGGGGAGCCGGTTATACGCTTGCCTCTGGAACCGGGGCGTGTGCGGCGGCAGCGGCGGCAAAACGTATGGGGCTTGTGGATGAGAAGGTTACTGTCCATATGCAGGGGGGAGATCTTACCGTGGAGATAGATGAAACTGGCAGCATATACATGACCGGGAGTGTGAAGCTTGTAGGAACTTTTACGCTGGCAGAACATTTTTTCTCGTAAATAGAAAGTGTAAAGCGCTTTGTGATTTTGATATGATACGATCAAATTCAAGAGGCTTTACACTTTTTTCTATAATTATTATAGCGTATTGTGTTAGGAGGGTAAAGTCTATGGAATGTCTATTTTTCTTTTATAGATGCAGACTCCCGGCTTGGCAGGGTAAGGGTTCTTCCAGTTATGGGGTGGCTTTTCTGAATATGCAGTATGAGGAAAACCTTAAATATTTTTATACTCTGATGGCTCATTTTAATGTTGCAAGACGGCTGGAAATTTATTCCTTACAATTAAATGATATCGTATTTACATCACATTTCTATCTTATACTCCAATATTAAAGAAAAAAGAAATACGAGGAGAAAACGTATGAACCATTTGGATGAATTGGAAGCGGAAGCAATCTATATTTTTCGCGAAGTAGCGGCTGAGTGTGAAAAACCTGTGATGCTGTACTCAATAGGAAAGGATTCCTCTGTGATGCTTCATCTGGTGATGAAGGCATTCTACCCGGAGAAACCCCCCTTTCCATTTTTGCATATTAATACGACATGGAAGTTCCGCGAAATGATTGAATTTCGGGACCAGAGAGCAAAAGAGCTGGGTATAGAGATGTTGGAATATATTAATGAAGATGGTGTGCGCAATGGGATTAATCCGTTTGACCACGGGGCATCCTATACGGATATCATGAAGACGCAGGCACTCAAGCAGGCGTTGGAGAAATATGGATTTACAGTTGCCTTTGGAGGCGGCAGGAGGGATGAGGAGAAGTCCAGGGCAAAAGAAAGGATATTCTCATTCCGGAACAGGGAACAGGCATGGGATCCCAAGAATCAGCGTCCAGAGATGTGGAAGCTGTTTAATACACAGATTGCCCAGGGCGAGAGTATTCGTGTTTTCCCGCTTTCAAACTGGACGGAGAAAGATATCTGGCAGTATATCCGCAGGGAAAATATTCCGATCGTATCACTGTATTTTGCGAAAGAGCGCCCGGTCGTAGAACGGAATGGACAGATTATCATGGTAGATGATGATCGTATGAAATTACTGCCCGACGAGAAGATCGAGATGAAAAAAGTGCGTTTCCGTACGCTTGGCTGCTATCCCCTGACAGGAGGGATGGAATCTGAGGCGGAGACATTGGATGAAATTATAGAAGAGACACTGGCCGCCGTAGACTCAGAGAGGACAAGCCGTATCATTGATTCGGACGGAGGGAGCGCCAGTATGGAAAAAAGAAAGCGGGAGGGATATTTCTAGCGATGAGAGAGGATTTGTTGAAATTTATAACCTGCGGAAGTGTGGATGATGGAAAGTCTACGCTGATCGGGCATATGCTCTATGATGCAAAACTGTTGTTTGCCGATCAGAAGCAGGCGCTGGAACTGGACAGTAAGGTGGGGTCCAGAAATGGCGATATAGATTATTCATTATTGTTGGACGGATTGATGGCAGAGAGGGAGCAGGGGATTACGATTGATGTGGCTTACCGTTATTTTACCACGGATAACAGGAGCTTTATTGTTGCGGATACGCCCGGACATGAAGAATATACAAGAAATATGGCGGTAGGTGCATCTTTCGCTTCCCTTGCCGTGATTCTTGTGGATGCAAGCCAGGGTGTGCTGATACAGACAAAGAGACATTCCAGAATCTGTTCCCTTATGGGTATCCGGCATTTCGTGTTTGCAGTGAATAAGATGGATTTGGTGTGTCACGACAAACGGAAGTTTCGGAAAATAGAAAAAGATATTAAGGTTTTAATGGCAGAGTTTGATTATCAGTCACTGAAGATTATACCTGTTTCAGCAACAGAGGGAGATAATATCACGAAGCCTTCGGAGAATATGCCGTGGTATGCAGGAGACCCCCTTCTTACTTATCTGGAAAATGTAGATGTGTCCGTCGAAGAAAGACAGACGGGATTCTATATGCCCATCCAGCGGGTATGTCGTCCCAACCACAGTTTCCGGGGATTCCAGGGACAGATTGCCGCAGGGAAAGTTGCAGTGGGAGATACGATTACCGTTATGCCAAGCAGGGAAACGGCGAAGGTAGTGGAAATCCTTGAGGGTGATAAGCGTGTGGAGCGAAGCAGCGGAGGACATGCCGTGACTATCCGGTTGGATGAGGAAGTGGATGTATCCAGAGGCTGTGTCTTAGAGCGGGATTACCAGCTCTGTACAGGTTCGATGTTTACGGCTTCAATCTTATGGATGGATAACAGCAGTCTGGTGGCAGGAAGGAATTTCTGGCTGAAGCTGGGAACCCAGCAGGTACCGGCGACAGTGATGAAGGTGAAGTATAAAATTGATGTAAATTCTGGTGCAGAAGTATATGCAGACAGGATTTATAAAAATGAAATAGCATATTGTGAGATTTCTGTAAGCAGTACAATTGTGTTTGACAGGTTTGAAAATAGCAGGGATCTTGGGTCGTTGATCTTGATTGACAGGGTTACAAATGCCACTTCAGCGTGCGGGGTTGTCCAGGAGCCGTTAGATAGGGGAAAGAGGCTGACCTGGCACAATATGGATATCACGAGAAAACTGCGTGAGAATCAGCTGGGACAGAGAGCCATTACCATATGGATGACAGGTCTCTCCGGTGCAGGGAAATCTTCTCTTGCAAATGCGCTGGAGAAACGTTTATTTTCTATGGGCATGCACACAATGTTGTTAGACGGTGACAATGTGCGCATGGGATTAAATAAAAATCTGGGATTTGAAGAAAATGACAGAATTGAAAATATCCGCAGGATAGCGGAGGTTGCGAAGCTGATGAATGATGCGGGACTGATCGTTTTGACCTCCTTTATTTCCCCGTTCAGGCAGGATCGGAGGAACGCCAGGGACATCATCGGGGAAAGGTTTGTCGAAGTCTATGTGAGCACACCGCTGGAGGAGTGTGAGAAGCGGGATGTAAAAGGACTGTATAAAGAGGCGAGAAAAGGAAATCTCCAGCATTTTACCGGTATCACCAGTCCATATGAGGTGCCGGTGAATCCAGAGATTGAGATAGACACCAGCAAATACAGCCTTGAGGAATGTGTGGATATCCTGCTGGAGGGACTTAAGGAATACTACAAGAGCGAATAATAGAAGTTAAGGATGGGAAAGTTATGTCAACAGTTTATATTTATATTGGTACGCAAAAGACAGGTACTACAGCGTTGCAGACATTTCTGCATGGAAATGAGGAAGAACTGAACAAACAGGGATACTGCTATCCTTCGTTCCAGCTGGGAATAGAATCGCTTTATATGTATAGAAACGGGCAGTTTCTTATATATCAGCTTCGTCCTAAGGAAAAAAGAACGGAGCGTGGGGAACAAGTCCGTGATATGGCATACGCGCAGCTGCGGGATTATATAGAGAAATATCCGAATATTATCCTCTCCGATGAAATGATTTGGCATCAGAGCAGGTACGATGAGCATTTCTGGAGTGATTTGCTGGAAAGGTTTCAAGCGCTTGGCTGTGATGTGAAGGTGATTGTTTATCTACGGCGGCAGGATTTGACGGTACAGTCCCTTTGGAATCAGGGGATCAAGATGTTTTTTAAAAATAAGATGACACTCAGGACATATGTTGAGGATAAGCATTACAGAGTTTATCGGTTTGATTATTATGAAAACTTAAAGCATATCGAAAAATATGTTGGAAAGGAAAACATCATTGTACGCCCATATGAGAGGGGAAGATTTGAAGGGGAGCAGCATACGCTGTTTTCGGATTTCTTCAAGAGCGTGGGGTTGGTCCTGACAGACGGGTTTAATCAGGAAAACGTGAGAAAGAACTATGGTCTTGAAGGGAATTTTGTTGAGATTAAGCGATGGATTAACAGTATGCCCTGTTACTCTGAGATGCGTGATTTCATGGGGCGTCCTGTGCTGAACGCAAGCACACATTATTCTTTGCTTGGGGAAAATGAGAAGGCTAACATGTTCACATATGAAGAACAGAAAGCTTTCCTTGCACAGTTCGAAGAAAGCAACCGGAAAGTGGCGCAGGAGTACTTGGGGCGGAAAGATGAACCGCTGTTTTATGACGATGTCAAAGAGGTGCCTGTGTGGACATTACGGGAGGACAGAATGTCCCGCGACATTGTTGCGATTATGGCGGAAGCGCTCGGTATGCAGCAAAAGCAGATTGACGATTTAAGAAATGAGTTGAGAGAGGTAAAGGAAAAAGTGGAAC
Source organism: uncultured Lachnospiraceae bacterium (assembly GCA_948688495.1). Taxonomy (GTDB): domain Bacteria; phylum Bacillota; class Clostridia; order Lachnospirales; family Lachnospiraceae; genus Petralouisia. Next base: position 14,515 of record CAPQSW010000016.1, read on the forward strand.
GGGAACGGAATATCCTGCCGTTGCGCGCATATCGGAAGGTGAGGGGAGTTCTCAAGCATTAGTGCTGAAGAAGGAGGAAAACAAATGCGAAGCATTCATAAAATAGAAATCGTATTTATGATTTTGTTAATGGGAATACTGGCAGGCTGCGGGAAGGATGCGGATTCTGCGAAAGGTGATAGTATCGAAATCCTGAATGTGTCTTATGATCCGACGAGAGAGTTTTATGCCAAATATAACGAGCTTTTTGCCAAACATTGGAAAGAGCAGGGCGGACAGGACGTGAACGTGACACAATCGCACGGGGGCTCCGGTTCCCAGGCGCGTTCCGTGATAGAAGGAAACGAGGCCGACGTGGTGACACTGGCGCTGGCGCATGACATTACGGCAATTGAGGAAAACGGACTGATTGACAGTGGCTGGATGGAAGAATTTGACGGCAGCAGCGCCCCGTACACATCTACCATTGTCTTTCTGGTTCGTAAAGGAAATGAAAAAAATATACAGGACTGGGATGATCTGGTGAAAGACGGTGTAGAGGTAATTACGCCCAACCCCAAGACTTCTGGAGGGGCCTGCTGGAATTTCCTGGCTGCCTGGGCATACTGGCAGGAGAAGGATGGTAATGACGAGGAAGCTACCAAGGAGTATATGAAAAAGTTGTATCAGAATGTATTGGTGTTGGATTCAGGAGCCAGGGGAGCGACCAATACCTTTGTAGAAAATGAGCAGGGGGATGTTTTGGTTGCCTGGGAAAATGAGGCGTACTTATCTATGGAGGAGCATCCCGATGAATATGAGATTGTTACGCCAAGCGTCAGTATTCTGGCTCAGCCGTCAGTGGCAGTAGTTGACAGTAACGCTAAGGCGCATGGGACGAAGGAAGCAGCAGAGGCATATCTTAAATACCTTTATAGTGACGAGGCACAGAGGCTGGCGGGAGAAAATTATTACCGTCCTTCCAATGAAGCGATTCTGGAGGAATTTTCCGATCAGTTTCACTTGGATATGAACCTTGTGACGATTGATGATTTTGGAGGATGGGACGAAGCATATAACAAATATTTTAATGATGACGCCGTGTTTGACCAAATATATGGTCAATAATGGCGCTGTGTTCTCGTTTTATAACTTTTATTAAGAACATGTGAGGAGTGTTATGGACGGACAGATTGTAAAGGTAAAAAATAAAAGAGGCGTCCGTGTAATCCCGGGCTTCGGGCTTTCCATGGGTGTGACAGTGGCAATGCTTGGGGTGTTTGTGTTAATTCCCCTGGCATCTGTTTTTATTCGTGCAGGGCAGTTGAGTCTTCGGGAGTTTGTGGATGTCGTTACTTCGCGTCAGGTGGTATCTGGATACATCGTCAGTTTTTCCTGCGCATTTTTTGCGGCGGTGGTAAATACGGTATTTGGTTTGCTGCTTGCTTGGGTTTTGGTACGGTATGATTTTCCAGGTAAGATGTTCATGAACGGAATCATTGAGCTGCCGTTTGCACTGCCAACGGCAGTAGCCGGAATTTCGCTGACTTATCTATATTCAGATAAGGGATGGCTTGGCGCTGCGTTTGACAAAATCGGGATTGAAATAGCCTATACTCGTGTGGGAATTACGATTGCTATGATATTTGTAGGGATTCCTTTTGTTGTCAGAACGGTACAGCCGGTATTGGAGAAGCTTGACAGACAGTACGAGGAGGCTGCGTACATGCTGGGGGCAGGCAGGGGATATACGTTTTTGCGTGTCATATTGCCGGAATTATTCCCAGCGGTGCTTGCGGGGTTTGGTCTTGCATTTGCAAGGGGAATCGGAGAGTATGGGAGCGTGGTGTTTATTGCTGGAAATATCCCTTATGAGACGCAGATAGCGCCGTTATTGATTATGACGAAACTGGAGCAGTATAAATATGCAGATGCCACGGCGATTGCATTGGTACTGCTGATAATTTCGTTTGTGCTGATGCTGCTTATCAATTCCGTACAGATATATATGCAAAAATTCTGCAAGGATTGACAAAGGGGATAAGGATTGCGCGAACGGAAAAAGAGGATAGACAAAGAAGTTCCATAAAAGGAGGCAGTATGTCAAAGAAGCAGGAAAAAACATTTCAACAGGATATGGTGGGAGATGGCGTCCATTCCATACAGAAGGTCATAGAGCCGCATCAGCAGGAGCCTAACCGCATAGTAAAGTACGCCATGATAGGGGTGAGTGTTTTATTTTTATTTGTTATGCTGGTGATCCCCCTGGCGGTAGTTCTGGTAAATGCATTAAGCGAAGGATGGGCGGCATATCAGGAGGCTGTGATGGATTCCTATACCATTAATGCGTTGCAGCTTACGTTTCTGGCTACGGTTTCTTCGGTAGCGGTAAATACAGTGTTTGGCTTGTTTGCAGCTTATCTGTTGTCCAAATTTTATTTCAGGGGGCGTCAGGTATTTGCGGCTTTGATAGATATTCCGTTTTCAATTTCTCCGGTTATAGCGGGTCTGGCATTTATCCTGACATTCGGAAATATTGGGTGGATGGGGGATTTTTTGAAAGCGCATAATATTAAAATTGTGTTTGCAGTGCCGGGAGTTATTTTAGCAACAATATTTGTCACATTTCCCTTTGTTTTTCGGGAATTGTTTCCGGTAATGAATGCACAGGGGAAGGATGAGGAGGAGGCTGCTGCTTTAATGGGGGCCAATGGCTTTACAATTTTTCGCAGAATTACGTTTCCGCATATCAAATGGGCGTTATTATATGGCATTGTCTTATGTGCTGCAAGGGCGATGGGAGAGTTTGGAGCTGTCTCGGTAATTTCCGGACATTTGAGGGGAAAGACCAATACCCTTCCGCTTCATGTGGAAATTCTCTATAATGAGTTTAACACAACCGCATCCTTTGCAGTGTCATCGATTCTGGTGCTGATGGCCATGGTAATATTGATTTTAAGAAGCTTGATAGAGCGGAAAAAATAACAGGGAGAAAAGGATTATGCATGTAGAAATGAAACATATTAACAAGACATTTGATGGGTTTCATGCTTCCAGGGATGTGTCTTTTGGGATAGAAAAGGGGCATATGGCGGCGTTGCTTGGTCCCAGCGGGAGTGGGAAAACGACAATTTTACGGATGCTTGCAGGTTTAGACAGACCGGATTCCGGGGATATCCTTATCAATGAAACAAGAGTCAACGACATATCAGGAAGTAAGAGGGGAATTGGTTTTGTATTCCAGAATTATGCGTTGTTTCGCTATATGACAGTAGCAGAAAACATTGGTTTTGGGCTGAAGGTTCAAAAGAAGAGCAAAGCAGAAATCAAGGAACGTGTGGAAGAACTGCTGGAACTTGTTTCTATGAAGGAACTGGGGAAACGGTATCCCCACCAGTTATCTGGAGGCCAGAAGCAGAGAGTGGCTTTTGCCCGTGCGTTAGCGCCCAATCCCAAACTCCTCTTGTTAGACGAGCCGTTTGCTGCAATTGATGCCAAGGTCCGGCATGAACTGCGTACATGGCTTAAAGACATGATTCAAAGGGTTGGGGTTACCAGTATTTTTGTAACCCATGATCAGGAGGAGGCTGTGGAGGTTGCAGATATGGTAATTATCATCAATGAGGGACAGATAGAGCAGATCGGCAGCCCTGAGGATATCTGCCTGCGTCCACAGACAGAATTTGTGAAGGATTTTATTGATACCGAGAGGTTTAAAATAAATTATCAAAGAAATGCTGTTAGCACACATGGGAAACAAAAATAGATTGCCGGATAAGGGAAAGTATGCTATAATCTGCATGCTTAGCAATGAGGAAAAGAGGAACGAAAATGGAAAAATTACGAAACCTTATCGGCAAAGAGGTAGAGGAAGCCTTTGAGAAAAACGGCTATGAGAGGAAGTACGGAAAGGTAACGCTTTCTAACCGTCCAGACTTGTGTGAATATCAGTGTAATGGGGCTATGGCAGCAGCTAGGGAATACAAATGCGCCCCTTTTATGATTTCAGATAAAATAGCAGAGAGTTTAAGGGAAAATCCGATGTTTGAATCTGCAGAATCCGTAAAGCCGGGATTTTTAAATCTCAAATTAGATACGGAGTATCTTGCAGGTTATCTGCGCGGGATGGCGGCGGATACAGAGCGCCTGGGCTGTGAAACATGCAGGGATCCTAAGACAATTATGATTGATTATGGCGGACCGAACGTAGCAAAGCCCCTTCATGTGGGGCATCTGCGCTCTGCGATTATTGGAGAGAGCATTAAGCGGATTGGAAGATTTATGGGACATACCATGATTGGGGACGTGCATCTTGGGGACTGGGGGCTTCAGATGGGTCTGATTATCACTGAATTAAAGGAGCGCAAACCAGAGCTTGTCTACTTTAAGGAAGATTATACAGGGGAATATCCGAAGGAGGCGCCCTTTACGATTTCAGAGCTGGAGGAAATCTATCCCACAGCGAGTGCAAAATCTAAGGAGGATGAAGCGTTTAAGGAGGCGGCAATGCAGGCAACCTATGAACTGCAGCATGGAAGGCAGGGATATGAAGCATTACTTTCACATATTCTTAACGTTTCTGTCAGCGACTTAAAACGCAATTACGAGAATTTAAATGTTTCATTTGAATTGTGGAAAGGGGAGTCGGACGCTCAGCCCTATATCCCGGATATGGTGCAGAAAATGAAGGACGACGGCTATGCTTACATCAGCGAGGGAGCTTTGGTTGTGGATGTGAAGGAAGATTCTGATACCAAGGAAATCCCGCCCTGTATGATTCTCAAATCGGATGGGGCATCTCTTTATAATACAACAGATTTGGCAACGATTGTATGGCGTATGCAGGATTACCATCCAGATGAGATTATCTATGTGGTGGACAAGCGGCAGGAACTGTATTTTACCCAGGTATTCCGCTGTGCCAAAAAGACCGGTCTCGTCGAACCGGAAACAGGGTTAAAGTTTTTGGGCTTTGGCACAATGAACGGCAAGGATGGGAAACCATTCAAGACCCGTGAGGGCGGTGTGATGCGTCTGGAATACCTCGTAAATGAAATCAATGAGGAAATGTACAAGAAGATTTCAGACAACCATACGGTACAGGAGGAAGAAGGAAGAAGGACAGCCAGGATAGTGGCGCTTTCTGCCATCAAATACGGAGATTTATCAAATCAGGCAGCAAAGGACTACATTTTTGACGTCGAGCGTTTTACTTCTTTTGAAGGAAATACCGGCCCCTATATACTCTATACAATTGTTCGGATTAAGTCAATTTTGAAGAAATATCAGGCAGAGAAGACATTGCCGGAATCGGCGCAGATTCTTGCGGCACATTCAGACAGTGAAAAAGCACTGATGTTGGAGATAAGCAAGTTCAACAGCATGATGGAATCTGCTTTTATGGATACGGCGCCTCATAAGGTATGTGCCTATATCTATGATCTTGCCAATGCCTTTAACCACTTCTATCATGAGACGAAGATACTTGCAGAACCCGATGAAACGGTCCAGGCTGGTTATATCTGCCTGCTTTGGCTCACTAAGCGGGCGCTTGAGATCTGCATTGATGTCCTTGGCTTTGAAGCGCCGGATAAGATGTAGCTAACGAATGAAAAAACGTTCTTTATGCTATCCTGACATTTTTTCAATCAAATCACAAATTTTCTTTACAGAATCTTTGGAAGTATGCGCTCTTTGTTGTTTTTTCATATAGTGCAGGGCACGGGGGTTCTTAAGCAGCCGTGGACCGGTATTCCCAGGGGCATGATTTTGTCTTTGGGAATGCCGCGTCCGATGAATGAGCTTTCCAGGGATTTATGTGGAATTACATAATAATCACAGTCCGTCTCCTCTGTAAAAGGGATGCACGCATAGTCTGTGGCAATAAAGAGCAGTTTCGGACAGGACATGCCGTGATTTTTCATGTAAGTGAGAATTTCAGCGGGATACAGATGTGGAGCGACCACTACGTCTGCCAGATGCCGTTTAAGGTAATCTTCCATATGTCCAGCCATTTTTCCATTTGCATAGTACACAGGGGATAAAAAAGGCATTTTTGTCACAATCATGCCAAGATGGTAGGCGATGCCGAACAGATGGGGAAATTTCTGCACCAATTTTACATAAAAAGAGCCGATATTTCTGGCAATCAAGCTATGGGATAACTGAAAAGGGTCTTTCATTTCAGCGCAGTGTCCTCTCCGTTTTAATTCTTCTAAGACCGCCAGTCCGGTTGTGTTGTGACCCGCTCCGGTGTCGCAGGATAAAATCAGGATATTCATAATAGTTTCACCTTACATCGTTCATTTTTCTCATCGCAGCTTAAAAGCTTAAAGGAAACAGCCCCTGCAATCAACAGCATTCCCCACCGTATGGCCGAAGTTTTTACAGTCAGGAACGTGATAATTGCGGCGGCAAGGTAGGCAGCCAGTGTCCGGTAGTAGTGTGGAGAAATTACCAGAATCGTGGAAAATCCGATAAAACAGGCGGCAAGTACCAGCGCACAGGCAATGGATGGATACAGTCCCAGCAGGCAGCCAAAGGATGTGGCAATGCCTTTTCCACCCTGGAAATGGTGAAATAGTGGGTAAATGTGCCCCAAAACCGGAGCAACAAGGATAAAGGCAAGAGCAAAGCCCGTGTAATCTGTCTGCCGCAGGAACAGCCATATGGGAACAAAGCCTTTGGCAAGGTCACAGATTAAGGTAAGCATGCCGCACAAAAAACCGCCTTCCATAAAGGCATTTGCTGTGCCAGGATTTCCATCGCGCGTCCCGGCAGTGATGTCTTTGCGGCGGAGGATGCGTCCCCATATCTGCGCATATAAAACGCTGCCAGAGAGATAACCCGCCAGCAGATAAAAGCAAATTTCTGTCATAATGTATCCTCCCTGAGAAACAGTGAAAATATACTATGGAGCAGTATAACACATTTGGGGGAAAGATACCAGGAATTTTAGTGTTACAGTTCGCTTGTCAGCCAATATGGAGATAATCACATGCAAATGTAAACTATTGAAAAAGAAATAAATGTGTGTTAAAATCCAGCATGCAAGAAATCAACGCTATTTGGTTTGTCTCGGAGATATCTTTTGACAATAGATAGTACTTAGGAGGAGTCTGAATGTCACGATGGTTACAGAAGGAAATGAAAAAAATAGAGGCTGACAGGATAATGTCTGTCTCATTTTTACAACGTATTACAAAATTTATGCCAGATAAACCCAAACTACAATTTGCGCAGGAGTGTCTGAAAAATATGCATCTGTCGGATGAGGAACTCGTGCAGTTTGATTCGGAGATGATGGCGGATCCTCCGGTATTTATTAAAAATGGCAAGAATTTTGAGAGTTCGATTACCATTACGGAGCATTATCTGAAAGCAGCTTTTTTATACAGGAAAGAGATTGATTATGGCATTTTCCGCCTTTCAGACATTGCGATGACCAGCCTGGAATTAAGCAAAAGTCCTGTGATTATCAGGCCGACGGGCAGGATCTTTGATGTTTACCTGATGGACGCCAATGGAAAAAGAATAGGCGGGGTTTCTATGCAGAGTGAAAAAGATTACAAGGAATTTCAAGCAGCTTTGGAAAAATACTCACCGGATACCCGCCTTGAGGTTTCGCTTGAGGAGATTGAAAAAATTCGAAAGAAGCGCTAAGTGTATGCGAGGTAAAGCCGAAAATTTAGCGGGGAATACATAATCTGGAATAAACAGCAGATACTATTTGGGACAAAATCATATCGAAAGGAGATTTTCATGAACCAAATATCAGAAAAAGAACTATCAGCATTAAATGATCTGCTTTCCGGAGAGGAACTTCTGATTAAGAAATTCCAGGTACTGGCGGATAACAGTACTGACACTGAAATGAAAGCAAAATTTACTGAAATTTCCAATGAGCACAAGGAGCATTTTCGCAACTTGTATTCCCAGTTGAGTTAGGAGGCAAACCATGCAGCAGTCATTTTATTCAGAGAAAGAAATGTTTGCGGACGCGCTGACCGCAGAAAAAACAGCCACAACCCTTTACAATACTTTTTCCAATGAATGCGTTCATGATAATGTAAGAAATGCCATTCTGGACTGTTTGGAAAAAGAGCATGCCATTCAGAATGAGGTATTTAACATGATGCACGACAGGGGGTATTACCCCACGCCATCAGCGGATACTCAGAAGGTAACTGAGGCAAAGCAGAAATTTGGAGAGTGTATGCAGAAGTTCCAGTAAATATACACGTTTAATCAAAGGCTGTCCCTGGTTCACTTTAGGGATGGCCTTTGTTAGTTATTTTTTGAGCAATGCAAGAAAGGCTTTACACCTTCGCTCTTTACTTAATGCTTTTAAATATGTATGCAAGATAGTTGCAGAATTTTGATGAATAAAGTCATGGGACCAGTTGTATATCCCCCAAAAATAATCTATAATTATTGTATGAGAAGATACCGCAAAGGAAGATGATTACCATGCAAAGGATACTGATCGTAGATGACGTGGAAGTAAACCGCGAATTGCTGCGCAATATGCTCAAAGATGACTATATCATAGAAATGGCAGAGAATGGGGAACAGGCAATACATATTTTACAGGAATACCATGAGGATTTGGCAGCGATTCTGCTGGATTTGCAGATGCCTAAGATGGATGGATTTGCAGTGATTCATGAAATGAAGAACAGGGGATGGATGCCTAAACTCCCCGTGCTTGTTATAAGTGGGGAGTATGCGGTAGAGGTGGAGAACCGTTGTTTTGAACTGGGGGTTTCTGACTTTATCCATAAACCTTTTGAGGATTCCATTGTCCGTAACAGGATTCGAAATACGATGGAGTTATTTTCCAGGAGAAACCAACTGGAGCAAAAGGTGAAAGAGCAGGAGGCGATTATCCGCATACAGGAAGAAAGGCTCAAAGAAGAAAGGTCCTTTAACCGGCTGATGATGGAATACCGTTCTGCGATCAAAGAGGTGGAGACCAAGCTGCAGGTTTTGAATGAGGAATTTACCGTGGAATATAACAGGAATCCTTTTGAATCCATAAAGAGCAGGCTGAAATCTCCTGACAGTATTTTCGAAAAGCTGAAACGCAAAGGATACCCGCTTACCCTGGACGCAATCAGGGAAAATTTGTGCGACGTGGCGGGTGTGCGTGTTATCTGTTCTTTCCCGGATGATATTTACCGTCTGGCCGGGCTTTTGACGAAGCAGGACGACATTATCCTGCTGCAGGCGAAAGATTACATCAAGAATCCAAAGGCAAACGGTTACCGGAGCCTCCATTATATACTGGACGTTCCTGTTTTTCTGTCCAATGAGAAGAAGTATATGCATGTGGAAGTCCAGTTTCGAACGATAGCCATGGATTTCTGGGCAAGCCTGGAGCACAAGCTGAGATATAAAAAGAACTGGGAGCGTTCAGATGCAGATGAGATTGTGGCACAGCTAAAAGTATGTGCAGATTCCATAGAGGAGTTGGATTATCGGATGCAGACGATAAGGGATAAGATTAACCGGTGTTCCGGGGACAATGGATAGACCGTTTGTGTTGCCATTTGTTCTGCTGCTATGATGGTATAAAAAGAAAGGAGATTAAGTACTATGAAATTAAAAAAGAAATATATTGGCATGTTACTGCTGGCAGGATTGTGTTGTGCGAGTGTTTTAAATGGCTGTGGGTCTAAGGGGAAACCAGATGCCGGTACAGAAATGGAGCGGCTTGATGAGCCTGAGTCAAAAGCCCAGGAATCCGAAGACATAAAGGAAGATGGAACAAAAGGCTCAGAGGTGAGCATAGGTGAATTTTCCATGCAGGATATAAACGGTGAAACATACACACAGGAGCTGTTTGCGGAGAATGATTTAACTATGGTGAACGTGTTTACAACCTGGTGTACGCCGTGTGTCAATGAGATTCCCGATCTGCAGAAGCTGAGCGAGGAGATGGCAGATCAGGGTGTTTGTGTGGTAGGTATTGTTCTGGATGGTATTGACGCATCGGGCAGCACGGATGGAGAGGCAATTGAAAAGGCAAAGGTCCTGGCGGAGTATACGGGTGCGGCGTATCCATTCCTGATTCCAGACGAAGGCTATTTAAATGGCAGGCTTGCCGGGATTGCCGCTGTGCCGGAAACATTTTTTGTGGACAGGGAAGGCAATATTGTTGGTGAGACATATTCAGGAAGCCGCTCCCTGGAAGATTGGAAGAACATTGTGGAGACAGAATTGAAAGGGGCGGTGCAATGAGGCGGCTTATACGCAATTACCGAGGCGGTTTGTGTCTTGCGGCGCTTGGGCTTGTGATGATGGGATATGGCATCTTTCGAGGAGAGGTACCGGTAGTGCTGGAAAAAGCCATCAATATCTGTATGGAGTGTATTGGAATTGGATAAAAAGAAGAAAACAAATGAATGGAAGCGGCATGGAGTACAGGCGCTGTGGGCGCTTTTTACGAATAGCTATCTCATAGGTTTTGCCCAGGGCAAAATTTATAAAGGAAAACTGAAGAACCTCTGTGTTCCCGGATTAAATTGCTATTCCTGTCCGGGAGCGGTGGGGTCATGTCCCATCGGCGCAATGCAGGCGGTTATTGGGAGCTGGAATTTTAAGTTTGCATTTTATGTGGCAGGTTTTTTGATGTTTATAGGTGCACTGGCAGGAAGGTTTGTCTGCGGCTGGCTGTGTCCCTTCGGGCTGTTTCAGGACTTGCTTCATAAGATTCCATGTTGCAAAAAGGTTCAAAGCTTTAAAGGTGATAAGCTGCTGCGGAAACTAAAGTATGTGATTCTTGCCGTGTTTGTGATACTTCTTCCAATGTTTTTGGTAGATGTTCTCGGTCAGGGAGCGCCCTATTTCTGCAAGCTGATTTGCCCGGCTGGCACATTGGAAGGAGGAATCCCTCTGGTAATCTTCAATAAATCCATGCGAAGTGCGCTCGGTTTCTTGTATGCATGGAAAAATATATTGCTGTTGATGACCGTTATTTTGTCTATTTTAATTTACCGGCCTTTTTGCAAATACATATGCCCGCTGGGAGCTGTCTATTCTGTATTCAACCCCATATCCGTGTTCCGCTACCGGGTAGACAAAGAAACCTGTACAGACTGCGGAGCATGCGCTAGGGCCTGTAAGATGCAGGTGGATCCGGTAGAAAATGCCAATCATTCCGAATGCATCCGATGCGGCGCCTGCAAGAAGGCATGTCCGGTAAAAGCAATCCATTGATAGAAAAAGAGTTTCGTTCACGGAGCTCTTTTTTCTGGATATTCTTGACAGAAATCCGGGGTTTATATTATAGTGTAAGAAGGAATAGTATATAAAATAAATAGGAAATAAAACGAAGACGAACGAGGTTTATTTATGAGCAAGATTATTTTAACGGGAGACAGGCCCACTGGAAAACTCCACGTAGGACATTATGTGGGGTCATTGAGACGCAGGGTGGAGCTCCAAAATTCGGGTGAGTATGATAAAATATTTATCATGATTGCAGATGCACAGGCATTGACCGACAATGCAGATAATCCCGAGAAGGTGCGCCAGAACGTGGTGGAGGTAGCGCTTGACTATATGGCATGTGGGTTAGACCCGGCGAAGTCCACGTTATTCATACAGTCGCAGATTCCACAATTGTGTGAACTGTCCTTTTATTATATGAATTTGGTGACAGTGTCCCGCCTGCAGAGGAATCCTACGGTGAAGGCAGAAATCCAGATGCGCAATTTTGAGGCGAGTATCCCGGTAGGGTTCTTTACTTACCCGGTCAGCCAGGCGGCGGATATTACAGCATTTCAGGCGACGACCGTTCCGGTAGGAGAGGACCAGATGCCGATGCTGGAGCAGACCAAGGAAATTGTACACAAGTTTAATACCGTGTATGGGGAGACATTGACAGAGCCGCAGATTCTGCTTCCGGATAACCAGGCATGCATGCGGCTTCCGGGAATTGATGGGAAGGCCAAGATGAGCAAATCGCTTGGGAACTGCATTTATCTGTCGGAGGAGGCAGACGAGATTAAGAAAAAGGTCATGAGCATGTTTACAGATCCCAATCACCTGAGGATTGAAGATCCAGGTTCTCTGGAGGGGAACACGGTGTTTATTTATCTGGATGCTTTTTGCAGGGATGAGCACTTTGAACGTTATCTGCCGGATTATGCGAATTTAGACGAGCTGAAGGCGCATTATCAGCGTGGCGGCCTTGGGGATGTGAAGGTAAAGAAGTTTCTGAACAATGTGTTACAGGAGGAATTGGAGCCAATACGTAACCGCAGGAAAGAATTGCAGAGGGATATTCCTTATATTTATGAGGTATTGAAAGAGGGAAGTGATAAGGCGAGGGAGGTGGCAGCGCAGACTTTGGAGGATGTGCGTAACGCCATGAAAATCAATTATTTTGCAGATACAAAGTTAATTGAAGAACAGGCAGAGAAATTTAAGGGCTAATTTACCAGCGACGGGGACAGGGGAAGGGATGTTATACCAAAAGATACAGTTTACGGAGGGTGTAGGATGTGGAAAATGTATATTTACTGGAGTTGATTGACGTAAATATCCTGCAGAAAATTCAGGATGGGTTTTCCGAATATACGGGAATGGCAGCATTGATTACAGATGCGGCTGGTGTTCCAGTCACAAGAGGAAGTGGATTTACAAATTTTTGTAAGGAGTTGGTCAGGGAATCAGAAGCGGGCAGCAGGAGATGTGAGGCATGTGACAGGGATGGGGGATTTAAAGCCTTGCGGAGCGGCAGGATTTCAGTTTATCAATGTCATGCTGGGCTTACAGATTATGCAGCTCCCATTATGATAAAGGATAGAGTGATAGGAAGCTTTATCGGCGGGCAGGTCCGTACCTCTGAGCTTGATATGGAAGAAATGCGTAGGAAAGCGCAGGAGATGGGAATTGACCCGGATGCTTATGTCAGGAGTATCCAGGAGACAAATTTGATTCCCAGGGAGAATGTAGAAAAAGCAGCCGTTTTTCTTTCAAAGATTACAGAGGCGTTGTCTTCCATTGCATATCACAGCTATCTTGTGATACAGGATTGCAGAAAAGCGGAGCGTGCCGCACGCTCACAATCTGATTTTGTTATGAATCTGAGCCTCCATATGAAACAGAATATGGAAGAATGGATGGATCACGCTGGAGATTTGATTGAACAGGTGGACAGTCCTGCTGTGGACAATATGAGGTCATTGATTAAGCAGGGAACAGAAGTTTATAGTATGGTGGAAGATGCAGTGGAATACATCAAGATGTCGGACGGCAAGGTAGAATTGAGTGAGAACAATTACCGCATCCGGACACTGCTTGAAGAAATAGTAGAAAATGTCACAAGCCATTATGGAGATAATGACAAGGATATTGAGATTCAGATAGGAGAAGAAGTTCCAGAATTTATGCTTGGCGATGCAGGACGGATTGGGCAGGTACTTAGCAAGCTGTTGTTCAACTGCATAAGCAGCGCAAAAGGAGGTAAGATTATCATCCGGGCAGTGAGCAGAAAAGTTTCATATTCCGTCATGCTCAGTATATCCATTGAGGACTTCTCTATGCAGCTGCCACAGGAACAGGTGGAAAAAATACAGGAATACATAAAAAAAGGTAACGTACAGGAGATGGAATGGGATGGCAGGCCGGAATTGGAACTTTCCATTGTAAGTTTTCTTACCCGGCATATGTCGGGAAGTTTTGAAATTAAGGAAAAGCCTGATGGAGGAACCGTATTTACGATAAGTCTGCCGCAGCTTGAAGTCAAAGGGGGAACGGCTCATGGCGTTTGATGTTAAAGGATATGCAAAGGCACTGGATGAGTTTATTATACAGATGGAAAAGATTCCGGATTTGATTAATCCCGATACCCAGGGGGCTATGGATGGTTTGTGCCAGGTGCTTAGAATTGCAAAAGTGGAAGCTGATTTTTATGAGAATTTGGGTTATGAGGAACAAAAGTGGGGAGGTCATGCGGTCTTCTACCACAGAGGAGAATTTGATCCCGAGCGGGGAATAGTTTATAAGGAATGGACAGAAGAAGGAAATATGATGAAGTATGGGATTTATCCCGTTCTGGGGGAATCCGACTGGGATGAGACGGAGCAGAGGAAGATCGATGTATTTTTAAAAGTTCTCCTCACTTTTAATGGGCGTATCCGCATGCAGCAGATGGTGGAGCGTCTTACATTCCGTGACCAGGAACTTGGAATGTATAACCTTGCATGGTTTATGAAGAAAACCAACCTCCTTATTTCACAGAAGGAGATTAGCAAGTATGCGGCATGCCAGTTTAATCTGCGTAATTTTTCCGTTATTAATCAGCAGATTGGGCGGGAACGCGGGAGCAGGGTGCTGGGGAAGTTTATCCGCCAGTTTCAGGAAAGGCTTAGCGGGAAAGAAATGGTCTGCCGGATCAGCGGGGATAATTTTGTGGCGTTGTTTGAAAAGAGTAACCTGAATACAGTTATGGAATACTTAAAGGGTATAGCTGTCGTCTATGATGAGAAGCAAAAGAAGCGCGTATGGGTGACAACCCATGCCGGATATTATATGATACCGGTAGGCTGTGACAGCGCGGCAAGTATTGTGGAATGCCTGGGGACAGCAATCAACATGGCAAGAAATGTCCGCAAAACGGATTATGCGTTTTTTGATGCGGAGTTGATGCAGGGGATCCGCGTAGGGAAGATGATTGAGGCAACTTTGCCGGAGGCACTGGAAAAAGAAGAATTTCATGTATACTATCAGCCCAAGATCCAGTTAAAGAACTATCATCTGGTTGGCGCAGAGGCGTTGTGCCGCTGGTTTCAGAATGGAAAAATAGTAGCTCCCGGAGAGTTCATACCGGTATTGGAGAAAAGCAAACTGATATGCATGCTTGATTTCTATATGTTAGAGCATGTCTGCCAGGACATCCGCAGATGGATGGACGAGGGCAAAGAAATCGTCACAGTCTCCGTGAATTTATCCCGTGTCCATATGGGAGACATGGATCTTTTGGATAATATACTTGCCATTGTAGACAAATACGAGGTTCCGCATGAATATATTGAAATTGAACTGACAGAGACCGGGACAGATGTGGGATTTGATCATTTGAAGTCACTAGTTTCCGGATTACGTGAACAGGGATTCAGCATATCCGTAGATGATTTTGGCACGGGATACTCGTCGATGAATCTGATTCGGGAGCTCCCCTGGAATGTATTAAAGATTGATAAAAGCTTTCTGCCGGACAAATCAGACAATGACAGGCAGAAGCGTGTGATGTTCCAGCATTTGATCTCTCTGGCGCAGGATATGGAGATTGAATGTATTGTAGAGGGCGTCGAGAGCGTTGAGCAAATAAAACTTTTAAAAGAGAGCAACTGCTATCTGGCGCAGGGATTTTATTTTGACAAGCCGCTGGCAGTGACGGAATTTGAAGAAAAACTGGCGGAGATAAGGAGCTAGTGCGATAGCGCCAGCGAGCGAATCAAATACCAATTTGGAAGGGAACTTAACATTATGGGACAGATATTAAAGAAACTGGCATCGTATTACAAACCATACATGCCTTTGTTTCTTGCGGATATGTTTTTTGCTGTTATTGGAGCAGGTGTAACACTTGTGATACCATTGATTGTGCGCTATATTACCAATGTGGTACTTACTTTGGGTACTCAGGAAGCGTTTGACAAAATCATATCGCTTGGCATAATTATGTTGGCGCTGGTTGCGGTGGAATTTTTCTGTAATTATTTCATTACGAATTTTGGACACGTAATGGGCGCCAAAATTGAGTATGATATGCGCGCGGAAATTTTTGCTCATTACCAGAAATTATCGTTTTCTTTTTTTAACAACCAGAAAGTGGGACAGCTCCTGTCGCGTATTACGAGCGATTTGTTTGATATTAGCGAGCTCCTTCACCACGGACCGGAGGATCTTTTGATTTCCCTGATTAAGATCATCGGGTCTTTTGTCATTTTAATCCAGATCGATGTCAGGCTGACGCTGACCGCATTTGCATTTGTTCCCGTGATGCTCTTGTATGCGGCTTACTTCAATACCAGGATGAAACGTGCCTTTAAACGCAACCGGGAGAAGATTGCTGACATCAACAGCCAGATTGAGGATACACTATCCGGTATCCGTGTGGTGAAGTCCTTTGCCAATGAAGACATGGAGCTTAAAAAGTTTGAGAAGGGGAACCGGGGGTTTCTTGCGGCAAAGAAGAACAGTTATTATTATATGGCAGGATATAATTCTGGACTGGGAGCGCTTACGACGCTGATTACGATTGTTGTGCTGATTGCGGGAGCGGTTATGATTACCCATGGTCAGGCGGATGTAGCGGATCTAGTTACGTTTCTTTTATATATCAATACGTTTACAGACCCGGTGAAAAAGCTCATTACCTTTACAGAACAGTTCCAAAATGGGTATACTGGTTATGAGCGTTTTATGGAAATGATGGAGATAAAGCCGGATATTGAGGATAAGGAAGATGCGGTAGAACTAAAGTCGGCGAGAGGAGATATCTTCTTTGAGGATGTATCTTTTCATTATGAGGAAAATACACAGACCGTTTTACATCACATTAACCTTACGGTGAAGGCGGGCGAATATGTGGCGCTTGTAGGATCTTCAGGTGCAGGAAAGAGTACGCTGTGCAGTTTGATGCCGCGTTTTTATGATGTTTCGGAGGGCGCCGTCAGGATTGATGGAAAGGATGTCCGTGACATCACATTAAAGAGCCTGCGCAGCCAGATTGGGATTGTACAGCAGGATGTCTATCTGTTTGTGGGGACGGTATTTGAGAATATCCGCTATGGAAAGCCGGATGCCACGAGGGAGGAGGTCATTGAGGCTGCAAAAAATGCCAATGCCCATGAGTTTATTATGTCGCTTCCCGATGGGTATGATACGGATATTGGACAACGTGGCGTAAAATTATCTGGCGGCCAGAAACAGAGATTGTCCATTGCAAGGGTATTTTTGAAAAATCCGCCCATACTTATATTTGATGAGGCAACGTCATCTTTGGATAATGAGAGTGAGAAAGTGGTACAGGAGTCGTTGGAGAAACTTGCGAAGAACCGCACGACATTTGTGATTGCCCACAGACTGTCTACCATCCGCAACGCCAGAAAGATTCTGGTATTGACGGACACAGGAATTGAGGAAGAAGGGACGCATGAGGAATTGCTTGAGAGAAATGGCATTTATGCAAATCTTTACCGCTTACAGTTTGCAGATGGAGTTGACTAAGCGCTTGTATGTACAAGATAGAAGATAGGAGATAATAGAGAACGATGGAGATATTGTTTCGAAAAATTGAATTAGAAGACCAAAAGCTGCTTACCAGTTACTTAAAACAGAAGCCGTACCGCAGCTGTGATTTGGTTTTTGCAAATATTTATCTATGGAGCAGGAAATACCGCACAGAGTTTGCAATTGTGGAGGATACGCTGATATTTTGTGGATTCCGGGAGAATGGTGCACCGAGCATTACTTTTCCGATTGGAGAGGTGGGTCAGATTAAGAAAGCGTTAGAGGTGATGTCTGCGTGGTTTGTTTCACAGGGAGCCAAATTTTATATGCATTTGGTACAGGAGAAAGAGTTTGAATTGCTAGAACAGTGGTATCCAGGAAGATTTCAGGCTGTTTACAATCGTGACGCCGCGGATTATGTATATGAGACGGAGAAGCTTATTACGCTTGCCGGTAAAAAACTTCACGGCAAACGGAATCATATTAATCGATTCAAGGAAAATAATCCAGACTGGGTTTATGAGCCAATTACTTCCGAAAACGTGGAAGACTGCTTTCAGATGGCGTTAAAATGGCGGGAAGAAATGCAGTGTGAGTATGATGTGGAGAAACGTGATGAGATATGCGTTACCTTAAATGCTTTGCGTCTGATGGAGGAATTAAATCTTTTGGGCGGGCTGTTAAGGACAGAGCCCGGCGGGGAAGTCATAGCGTTTACAATTGGGGAGCCTTTGAATCCAGATACGTTTGTGGTGCACATTGAGAAGGCATTTGCAGAAATCCAGGGGGCATATCCGATGATTAACCAGCAGTTTGTGGAACATGCGGCGGCAGGCTTCCAATATGTGAACCGGGAGGAGGATACTGGCGCGGAGGGGCTGCGCAAGGCGAAATTATCGTACCGCCCGGCATTTTTGGTGGAAAAGGCAATTGTTACGGAAACATCAGAATAGATGAGTGAAAGCAGGAAGTAAATGAATCAAACTAGAAAAGATGAGGAGGAATCAGACATGACAAAGATTGATATTATTTCGGGTTTTTTAGGTGCAGGGAAGACAACGTTTATTAAGAAGATGTTAGAGGATGTCTTTCAGGGAGAGAAAATTGTGCTGATTGAGAATGAGTTCGGAGAAATCGGCATTGACGGCGGATTTTTAAAGGATTCCGGGATCGAAATCAGCGAGTTGAATTCTGGGTGTATCTGTTGTTCCCTGGTGGGAGATTTTGGCAGGAACCTGAGGGAAGTGATGGAGCGGTTTCACCCGGACCGTATTCTTATTGAGCCGTCGGGTGTGGGAAAGTTATCGGATGTCATGAAGTCCGTACAGGAAGTAGAGGCAGAGAACGAGGTAAAGTTAAACGGCAGGATTACCGTAGTCAATACGCCAAAAGCCACAAAGCAAATGAAATCATTTGGAGAATTTTTTAATAATCAGATTGAGTATGCCACGGTTGTAGTGTTGAGCCGTACACAGAATGTAAAGGCGGAGCAGACAGAGCTGGTTGCAAATGAAATACGAAAGAAGAATCCTAAGGCTTCCATTATTACAACGCCGTGGGATGATATGGATGGAAGACAGATTTATAAGGTGATCGAACAGCAGAAGTCCCTGCAAGAAGAATTGATGGAGGAACATGAGCACGATCACGAACATGAGCATGGGCACGAACATGGGCATCATCACGATCACGAACATGAGCATGGGCACGAACATGAGCACCATCATGATCACGAACATGAGCATGAGCACCATCATGGGCACGATCACGAGCATCATCACGATCACGAACATGAGCATGGGCACCATCATGATCACGAACATGAGCATGAGCACGGAGAGGAGTGTACCTGCGGCTGTCATGATCATGAACACGGCCACCACCATCATCATGCAGATGAAATCTTTACAAGCTGGGGGAAGGAGACGCCCCACGTATTTGAAAAGGAAACCATTGAACATGCGTTGCAAGTGTTCTGCGATACAGAGGATTACGGGACTATTTTGCGTGCAAAAGGAATTGTGCCGTGCAAAGACGGGACATGGATTTACTTTGATATGGTGGATGGTGAATATGAAATTCGGACAGGTGAGGCAGACTATACCGGACGGCTCTGTGTGATTGGTACGGATGTAAAAGAAGATAAATTGATGGAACTTTTTGGAATATAGGCTGAGATTTAGAAGAAAGGTTGTGGTCGTATGGATATTGAGATTCCGGTATATTTATTTTCCGGTTTCATGGACAGCGGAAAGAGTTCCCTGATTCGGGAAACCCTGGTGGAAGGTGATTTTGGTGAGGGTGGAAAGACGCTTTTAATTCTCTGTGAGGACGGGGAAGTGGAATTTGACGAACAGGAGCTTGCAGAGGTGAATACAGAACTGGTAATGATTGAGGATGAAAAAGATTTCACCTCGGCCAGATTAAAAGAGCTGCAGCTTGCCTGCCAGCCGGATCAGGTGTTTATTGAGTATAATGGAACCTGGCAGATGGCGACCTTCCTGGAAATGGATCTGCCGAAGGGCTGGATACTGGTGCAGGCGCTTGCTACTGTGGACGCCACGACATTTGAGATGTATCTGGCAAATATGCGCGCCATGATTATGGAACAGCTCTTTGCAGCAGACGTAGTTATTATCAACCGCTGTGACGACGATACGCCTAAGGGTAAGTTTAGGCGAGCTATCAAGGCGTTGAACCGCAAAGCGCAGATTGCCTACGAGCGTAAGGACGGTACGATGGATGAGAATGATATGGAAGAACTGCCCTATGATTTGAATCAGGAGATTATAGATATTACAGATATGGATTATGGGATCTGGTATATGGATGCACTGGATGACCCTAAGAAATATGAAGGTAAAAAAGTCCGTTTTCTGGCATTGGTTTACCGCCCGGAGAAGATGAAAAAGGAGGTTATGGTGCCAGGACGTTTCGCGATGACCTGTTGTGTGGATGATATTACTTTTATAGGGTTTAAGTGCAGATATGAAAAAGCTGCACAGATTCCACATAAATCCTGGGTTACGGTTACGGCAGAGATGAAGCATGAATTTGCATTGGAGTATAAGGGCAAGGGCCCGGTATTGTATGCGCTGGATGTACAGCCGGCTGAGAAGCCGGAGGATGAGCTGATTTATTTCAGTTAGGGGGAGGAACAGAAGGAAAGCTTAAATCGGTAAAAGGGGACGGGAGTTTCTGAGCTGGATGATTTGGTACTAAATTCGGTTGGTGCAGGTCTGGGAGCCGTATTGTCTGGCTTTGTTCACAAGATCTGTGAGAGGAAAAATTTAAATATTATTTGGAACGATAGGAAAGGGTGAAGGATATGGTTTATAAAGAATTTCAGGATTTGAAATTGTCTGCGCTTGGAATGGGGGCCATGCGTCTTCCACTCATCAATGGAAATGATGCAGAGATTGATGAGGAAAAGACAAAAGAGATGGTTGCTTATGCGATGGAGCAGGGGATCAATTATTATGATACGGCATGGGGATACCATAATGGGAATTCTGAACTTGTCATGGGAAGGGTGCTTGGTAAGTATCCAAGGGAAAAATACTATCTTGCTACAAAGTTTCCAGGGTATGACCTGTCCAACATGGATAAGGTAGAGGAGATTTTCGAGCGGCAGCTTAAAAAATGCGGCGTAGATTATTTTGACTTTTATCTGTTTCACAATGTCTGCGAGATGAATATAGATGCGTATCTTGACCAGAAATACCATATTTTTTCCTATCTAATGGAGCAGAAAGAGAAGGGACGCATCCGTCATCTGGGTTTTTCTGCCCATGGAAGCTGCGAGGTGATGAAGCGTTTCTTAGAAGCGTATGGTACGCATATGGAGTTTTGCCAGATTCAGTTGAATTGGCTGGACTGGACGTTCCAGGATGCCAAGGGGAAAGTAGAATTGCTTTCCGAATATAATATTCCGGTATGGGTGATGGAGCCTTTGCGCGGCGGCAGGCTGTGTAATCTGTATCAGGAAGAAGTAGATAAATTAAAAGCAATTCGTTCCACGCAGACTGCTGCGGGCATGGCGTTTCGTTTTCTGCAGTCATTGCCGGAAGTCACGATGATATTGTCCGGTATGTCAAGTTATGAACAGATGAAAGAGAATATTGCGACCTTTGCGAGTGAGGAACCGTTAAATAAAGAGGAATTTGATGGTTTGCAGCAGGTTGCAGCTGAAATGTTAAAGGCGAAAACAGTTCCGTGCACCTCCTGCCATTACTGTGTGAGCCATTGTCCGAAAGGACTCGATATACCTGCTTTGCTTGGGCTGTATAACGAACACAGCTACACCGATGGAGGGTTTATTGCGCCAATGGCGTTGATGGCAGTGCCAGAGGAAAAGAGGCCAGGCGCTTGTATAGGTTGTCGAAGCTGTGAGGCCGTCTGTCCCCAGCAGATTAAAATCTCGGAGGCGATGGCAGACTTTGTGAGCAGGATGCAGTAAAGAAGCGCTGCCTTGTAAGGAGGAATCTTATGGAAGCATTAAAGATGAAGACGCTGGAAAACGAGGAAATTTACACAATTGATTACATTTATGCATTGCCGGATGGAGAGCGGGCGGAACTGATTGACGGTAAACTCTATGATATGGCGCCGCCCAATTGGACACATCAGAGGACGCTTAATTTTCTTACTTATGCGATAAATAAATATATTGAGGATAATAATGGAAAATGTCATGTACTTCCCGCGCCCTTTGCCGTATTCCTCAATAAAGATAAGACCAACTATGTAGAACCGGACATTTCAGTAATTTGTGATGACGATAAGCTGGATGAAAAGGGTTGCCACGGCGCGCCGGATTGGGTAATCGAGATTGTGTCCCCATCCAGCAAACGTATGGACTATTTTATAAAGCTGTTTAAATACCGCAGTGCAGGGGTACGGGAATATTGGATTGTCGACCCCATAAAACAAAGAGTGACTGTCCACCATTTTGATATGGAGGATGGGGAAGAATATGCATTTGGGGAAGAAATTCCGGTTGGAATTTTTGAGGGATTTTCCATCAAGGTATAATACATTAATGTGCCCCCATATATGGACAGAAAGGATCAGTCATGGAATCAGACAGTAGATTATCAGACAGGATAGCAGACAGCATCTTATCCATGATTACCGTGGAACAACGCTTTTTGCCAGGCAGTAAGCTGCCGAACGAAAATGTATTGTCAAAGGAGCTGAATGTCAGCCGTACAACCCTTAGGGAGGCAATACGGATTCTCACCACCGGCGGGATATTGGAAATCCGCCGGGGGCGTGGGACATTTGTCCGGGAAGATTTCGAAAACAATCAGACCAAAGAACTATCCTCCCTTACGTCGGCAAAGGTGAAAGTGAGGGATTTATACGAGATGCGTCTGATTTTTGAACCGGAAGCGGCCTATTATGCAGCACAGCGCGGTACTGAGGAAGAAATACAGAGGATTCTTGCGCTGGGGATTGAAATAGAAGAACGGATCAAACATAAAAAAGACCGGACCAAGGTGGAACAGGCGTTTCACAAATCTATAGCCAGGGCAACGCATAATGAATTTATGAACCGTCTTATGCCGGTAATTTATGAGGGGATTGATAGAGGAGTACAACTGTCAAAGGCGCATACAGAGGTGGAGCAGGCAACGCTTGTTGAGCACAGGATGCTGATGGATTTTTTGGAATCCAGGAATGCAGAGGGAGCCAGGAACGCAATGCGCATACATATTTTGCATGCGATCGAGCAGTTTTCTGATGATGTGCCGCCGAAACAAAGGAGATTGGATGATGAAAAGAAAGATTTGGAAAGAGATTCGCAGTGATGTAGTGATTGTACTGGTTGCACTGGCAATCGGGCTGATGTTGAATAAATTTGTAATTGCAAATGCACAGGTACCGTCCAGCTCTATGGAGACGACGGTGATGGCAGGGGACAGAATTTTTGTAAACCGATTGTCTTATGTGTTTGCGGAACCGAAAAGAGGTGATATTGTGACTTTTATCTATCCAGATGATGGAGAGACGCTTTACCTCAAACGTGTCATGGGACTTCCGGGAGAGACTATCCAAGGGAAAAATGGTACGATATACATAGATGGACAGCCTCTGGAAAAAGATTTCACCCAGGAAGTAAGCAGGGATGATTTTGGACCTTATACGGTACCGGCAGACTGCTATTTCATGATGGGAGATAACCGCAATGATTCCTGGGATTCCCGATATTGGGAGCATACATTTGTAGAAAAGGCGGATATCATAGGCAGAGCTGTGTTCAGTTATTTTCCACATCCCCGGGTACTGAAATGACGGTTTCTCATAGTTTTTCTTATCGTTTCTAATAGTAACGGTACATCCATTGGCTTTGTAAGGTGCGCATTCATACCGCTCTCTATCGACATGCGTTTGTCGCTTTCAAAAGCGTTGGCAGAAAGCGCAATAATTGGGATGTCTGCCAGTTCTTTATTATTCAGCCTGCGGATGGCTTCCGTTGCCTCTCGCCCATCCATCACCGGCATCTGTACATCCATTAATACCAGATCAAATTCTCCCGGGGTGGAAGCTGCCAGCTTTTCCACAGCAACCATGCCGTTTTCGGCAGTCTCAACCCGAAAACCCAATTCGCGCAGTATTTCAGTCTCTATGCTTAGATTAATCATATTATCTTCTACTAACAGAATTTTTAAGTTTGTCAGATTTTCCGCAGAATCCTCAGCAACTGCAGGCGGGTTGTCCTGTATACGCAGGCGCAATGTAACCGTGAAGTTGCTTCCTTTGCCTACCTTGCTGTCTACTTCAATTTTCCCACCCATTGCGGTAACAATGTTCTTGGCAATGGTGAGGCTTAGGCCGGTACCGTGGATACCGCTGTAGGTTGTATTTTTTTCCCGTTCAAAAGGCTCAAAGATATGCTCCAGAAAACTTTCGCTCATACCGATCCCATCATCTTTTACGGAAAACTGGTAAACGGTATAATGGTTGGGAAGGCTCTCCAATTCCCGGGCGCTTAAAACCACATGCCCGCCGCAGTTTGTGTAGGTGATGGCATTGTGGACAAGGTATAGAAAGGTTTGGTGTAATTTATCAGGATCACTGTAAACGTTGTGATGTACGAGCTCCTGGGATTCTAAGGAGAGGGAAATACCTTTTTCAAATGCATGGGGAAGCAGAGAATCATGCACTGCCTTTATAATATCAGCTAGGTTGCATTCATTCTTCTCAATATTTATATCATTTGATTCTGTCCAGGAGATTTCCAATACTTTTTCAATCAGGTCTAATAAATGGCTGCCCGCGGTTTCAATTTTCTCCAGATAGTCTAAGACGGCTGTGCGGTTTGCAACATTCTGTCTTGCGAGGGTGGTAAACCCAAAGATTGCATTTAAGGGCGTGCGCATGTCATGGGACATATTGGAGAGGAAGGAATTTTTGGCAACAATTGCCAGATTTGCTTTATTCAGGGCATCTTCCAGTAACTGTTTCTGTTCCATTTCGCGGCGGACTTCAAGGTCTACCCGCCGGTAACCCATGACAATCTGGGTGACCTTATCTATCTTTCCTACGTTAACGATTCGTAACTGCAGATACTGAAGTTCACCGTTATTGATAACGCGGTAATTTATGTAGTAAGTTTTCTTTTTTGATAGCTTTTCGCGTATGTATTCTGGGTTTGTAAGCTGCCGGACCATAGCGCGTTCTTCCGGATGAACCCAGGTGTCCACATAATTGGATACATACCAGCAAAAGCCAATGATCTGGTATCTGTTGTCAAACTGATATTTTGTCCGGTCACTCAGGCGGTAAGGGAAGACTTTGTCACTGTCTAAATCGGCATAAAGGATGGATTCGTAATTTACACTGAGTCCTTCAATGACCTCCAGACGCCGTAAATGCTCCTGGTGGATCAGTTTCTTTTCTCTATCATATGCATCTATCAGATTCTGCATTTTCTTTTCTTTTTTGTCGATGAGTGCTGCCCGCTCTATCAGATACTGGTTCTTTTTGGCGGTTGCGTCGGTGAGAAAGACATAAAAAACCCCTCCAAGTCCCTCGATGTCCAGATAATGTCCGAAATCCTCGATCCAGCAAATAGATCCGTCTTTGCGGATGGAGCGGTATTCTACATAGTCCAAATCATACTGGCTGTCAGCGATTTGCTTTTTAATGCTTTCTTCTACAGCATCCAAATCATAAGGATGCACGATACCTTTGAAGGAATTGCCGGTCAATGTCTTAAACTCTTTCAGGGTATCGCACTTAAAAATTCGGAGGAGTGCTTTGTTGGCATAGATAATTTCCTCATTTCCATCTGCATGGTAGATTAAAAATCCACCGGGCATTTCGTCCATAAATTTTATGATTTCGCGAGCCCTGCGTACATCTGCTGGATTCAGTGGAAGAGATGCCTGTGTGTTTTCATTTGAGTTCTTAAGATGGTCAATGTCTGTGGAGGCATTTTCCGGGATCTCTAGCAAAGCCAGCGCATATTCAATTAAGTTGTGGTCCAAGAAAGATTCATTCATCATGTTATTCCCTCTAAGTTATTTTTTCTAAATTTTAGCATAAA
>CAPQSW010000016.1:40304-45129 GCA_948688495.1 uncultured Lachnospiraceae bacterium
TCTTTAAGTCAATGATCAGACAAGATATCTTGCGTTTCCGGCCTTTTCTCAAATTCTGCATTGACACGTTTTAAAGATTGGTCAATCTCTCCTGCTTTTGCAATAATTGCAGAATATTTTTCAGTTGCCATAGAGGATAATTTTTCCATCTCTCCGGCAACAATATTAAATCCGCGTCCTGCTTCTCCGGCACGCGCAGCCTCGATAGAAGCATTTAATGCAAGGATATTCTGTTTTTTGGAAACCTTGGTCAAATCCTTTACCATAGCCTCAATCTGTATTACATTTTCAGTGGTAACTCCTATTTCTTTGTCAACTACCTCAATCTTTCTCTTATCCTTATAAAGATTATATTCTTGATTGATCATCATATTGATCATCACTTCCATCAGCTTTGCCGCACAACGAATGGAAGCTTCGCTTTTAATCGGAATTTTATTTAGCGCTGCAATATATTCATCCGGATCAATTGAAAGTTCCACAGCAAGATCACGGAACTTCTCAATATCCGGCGGTCCCGGCAATACCTGTCCCCCCACAATAGCCCCTACTTTTTCTCCGTCTACTACAATATCTGCTGCAAAATCCATCAAACCGGAATGGCAAAAATAAACGCCTTTTCCTTCTATATCGCACTTATGACAGCGTTTTGCCCCCAATTCACTGCCTTTCGTATACTTGATACAGAAATCATTGCAATTACTGTCTTTGGTAATATGATTACCGTCCTTATCAATAATGCATACTGCCACACCGGTTGCCGTAGAATACAAATCTTGTATCTGCTGCAATTGTTCTCTCTCAATAAAATCAAGTATCTCCATATTCATTCTCTCCTTCTCCTGCTCCCTGAAATGCATTTCAAGAATGCCCGTCAGAAGCTTTTATGCGCCATTTTTTTAAGTATATCATTTTTTGTAAGATAAAACAATACAGACTTGTCAAACAACGTCAATGACATCGGACAACACTATTGACATCAGACAACATAAATGATATGATGATGACATAAAAAGGTTGTTGGCCAGTTGTACAGTATGGTTTACAGCCATTGAAAAGGAGAGGAAATCAGATGAGAAGCGATAATGTAAAAAAAGGAATGCAGCAGGCGCCGCATCGTTCCCTGTTCAATGCACTGGGATTTACCAAAGAGGAGATGGATAAGCCGTTGGTAGGAATTGTAAGCTCATACAATGAGATTGTGCCGGGGCATATGAACCTGGATAAGATTGTAAATGCCGTAAAGATGGGTGTTGCAGAGGCAGGGGGTGTTCCGGTAGTATTTCCAGCGATTGCAGTCTGTGACGGCATTGCTATGGGGCATACTGGAATGAAGTACTCCCTGGTGACTAGGGATTTGATTGCAGATTCTACAGAATGTATGGCATTGGCGCATCAGTTTGACGCATTGGTAATGGTGCCCAACTGTGACAAAAATGTACCGGGGCTTTTAATGGCGGCGGCAAGGGTCAATGTACCGACTGTATTTGTGTCTGGCGGACCGATGCTTGCTGGACATGTGAAGGGCAAAAAGACCAGCCTGTCTTCCATGTTTGAGGCAGTCGGCTCTTATGCAGCAGGTACCATGACAGAGGAGGATGTATGTGAGTTTGAAGAAAAGGCATGTCCAACCTGTGGATCCTGTTCCGGTATGTACACGGCAAACTCTATGAATTGCCTGACAGAAGCGCTCGGCATGGGGCTGAAAGGAAATGGAACAATCCCGGCAGTATATTCCGACCGTCTGCGTCTGGCAAAACATGCAGGTATGGCAGTGATGGAGATGTACCGTAAGGACATTCGCCCGCGGGATATTATGACAAAAGAGGCAGTCTTAAACGCATTAACGGTAGATATGGCATTGGGATGCTCCACAAACAGCATGCTGCATTTGCCGGCAATTGCCCACGAGATCGGTTTTGACTTTGACATTGGATTTGCCAATGAAATCAGCGAGAAGACGCCAAATCTCTGCCATCTGGCGCCTGCAGGGCCCACTTATATGGAAGATTTGAATGAGGCGGGCGGTGTATATGCAGTGATGAATGAGCTAACAGAGCTTGGACTGTTAAACCTTGGCTGTATGACAGTAACGGGTAAGACTGTCGGGGAAAATATTGGGGGCTGTGCCAATAAGAATCCTGAGGTTATCCGTCCGCTGGATAATCCCTACAGCACAACAGGAGGACTTGCCGTACTGAAAGGAAATCTGGCGCCAGAGGGCAGCGTTGTGAAACGTTCTGCTGTAGCGCCGGAGATGATGGTACATGAGGGACCAGCACGGGTATTTGACTGTGAAGAGGATGCGATTGCCGCCATCAAAGGCGGGAAGATTGTTGCTGGCGATGTGGTAGTCATCCGCTACGAAGGTCCAAAGGGTGGTCCTGGTATGCGTGAGATGTTAAATCCAACCTCTGCAATTGCCGGAATGGGACTTGGATCTACCGTGGCGCTGATTACAGATGGGCGTTTTTCAGGTGCAAGCCGCGGAGCTTCCATCGGGCATGTTTCCCCGGAGGCAGCTGTGGGAGGGACCATTGCGCTGGTAGAGGAAGGCGATACGATTAAAATTAACATACCGGAAATGAAATTGGAGCTTTCTGTGCCGCAGGATGTGCTCGCTAAGAGGAAGGCAGAGTGGAAACCGAGAGAGCCGAAGGTGACGGAAGGATATTTGGCGCGCTATGCACAGATGGTAACTTCAGGTGCGAAAGGCGCTGTTATGAAGCGGGAACTGTAGGAGAGAATATGTTGAGAATCGGATGTCATTTATCTTCCTCCAAAGGCTATCTTGCGATGGCCAAGGAGGCTGTGAAAATAGGGGCGGACACGTTTCAGTTTTTTACCAGGAATCCCCGGGGCGGCAAGGCAAAGGAGTTAGATCTTGCTGATATCCGGGCATATCTGGAATTTGCAGGGGAGCATGGGATAGCGCAGATTCTTGCCCATGCCCCCTATACCTTAAATGCCTGTTCGGCGGATGGGGGACTGCGGCAGTTTGCCTATGAGACTATGTGTGACGACCTGGGAAGGCTTTCGCATATCCCGGGCAGCATGTATAATTTTCATCCAGGAAGCCATGTAAAACAGGGGGTTAAGGTGGGAATTTCCTATATCGCAGATATGTTAAACCGTATCAATCAGCATGGGTTTTCTACCACGATCCTGTTAGAAACCATGGCAGGTAAAGGTTCTGAGATAGGAAGAAGCTTTGAGGAGCTTCGTGCAATCATAGATAACGTGGAGGATAGCAGGCGAATCGGCATATGCCTGGATACCTGCCATGTATTTGACGGCGGCTATGATATTGTGGGAGACTTAGATGGGGTTTTGGATGAATTTGAAAGTATTATCGGCGTAGAAAGGCTGAGGGCCGTCCATATAAACGACAGTAAAAATCCTCTTGGCAGCCATAAGGACCGCCACGAAAAGATTGGTGAAGGACAGATCGGTCTGGACGCCTTTATGCATATAGTTACACACCCCAGGCTTAGGCATCTCCCCTTCTATCTTGAGACACCAAATGATCTGGCGGGCTATCAGCGGGAAATTGAGTTGTTAAAGTCGTTGGCGTTCCGGCAGTAAATGTAACCATTGTTAGAAGAATCCTCACAGGGAGGAGTTAAGATGAATGAGACATATCAAAAATATTTAACGTATGTAAAGCAATATCTGACGGAACATAAGGGAATCGAATCCCCGAATCCGCTGCATCCCTTCCGTTCCAGGTTCCAGCACAGCATCCGTGTGCTTCACTGGTGCCAGCGTCTGGCAGAAGGTCTGGAGAATGTCGATAAGGAGGCGCTTTATACGGCGGCAATTTTCCATGACATCGGTTATGAGAACCGGAATAATGAATGCCATGCACAGCGCAGCGCGCAGGCATTTCATGAGTATGCAAAAGCACAGGGGATGGATGAATCATTTTCAAGGAAAGTGGAAGAACTTATTGCCTGTCATTCGGATAAGAACAGGATGCGGGAGCAGGGCGCCGGTCTTGAAATGATACTGCTGATGGAGGCGGACTTAATGGATGAGGAGGGAGCTATGGGCATTGTCTGGGACTGCATGACAATGGGGAATGCCCATGCTTCCAGCTATGCAAAAGCTTATTACCATATTATGGAGAGTTCAAACAAAGAGGAACCTAATCCTATGGTTACGGAGCGTGCCAGGAAATTCTGGGATGAAAAGAAAGAGATTGTTGCGATATTCACAAAGCTTTTGGAGGATGATTTGATGATTGGCAGTGAATATTTTGAAATCTAACAGTTCAGCCAGCCGAGATAAACCCACAAAAGATGGACTTTACTAATAAGGAGGTATTTGTTATACTGTTTAGGGATTTGATGGCAGGTGACGCGAAGCGGCGTGTGCCGATACCATTTTATCCAAGGGAATCATAAAGGAGGAATTGCAAATGGTAAAGGCAATTGTAGGAGCAAACTGGGGAGATGAAGGAAAAGGCAAGATTACCGACATGATGGCGAAAGAGGCAGATATTATTGTCCGCTTTCAGGGAGGTGCAAATGCCGGACATACGATCATCAATGATTATGGGAAATTTGCATTACATACGCTTCCAAGCGGCGTGTTTTACAACCACACGACCAGCATTATTGGAAATGGTGTCGCGCTGAATATTCCGGTATTGGTAAAGGAAATTCAGGATATCGTAAGCAGGGGGGTTCCGAAGCCAAACATTCTGGTGTCAAACCGTGCACAGATTGTAATGTCATATCATGTGCTGTTTGACCAGTACGAGGAGGAGCGCCTGGGAGGAAAATCTTTTGGCTCTACCAAGTCTGGAATTGCGCCATTTTAT
>CAPQSW010000016.1:45139-48625 GCA_948688495.1 uncultured Lachnospiraceae bacterium
GTTTTCAGGTCAGCGAGCTTTTTGACGAGGAGGCCCTGAAAGAAAAAACGGAGCGGGTCTGTGAAGCAAAAAATGTTCTGTTAGAGTACCTTTATCACAAGCCTTTGTTAGATGCAGGAAAGCTGATGGAGGAACTTTTAGAATATAAAGAAATGATTATACCCTATGTCTGCGACACTTCCGCCTACTTATGGAGCGCTGTTAAGGAGGGCAAAAAAATTTTGCTGGAAGGACAGTTAGGCTCTCTGAAAGACCCAGACCACGGTATTTATCCGATGGTGACGTCCTCCTCCACCCTTGCGGCTTACGGTGCAATCGGGGCAGGAATCCCGCCATATGAGATAGGTAAAATCATCACTGTCTGCAAGGCATATTCTTCAGCAGTAGGGGCCGGAGCTTTTGTCAGTGAGATTTTTGGGGAGGAAGCAGATGAATTGAGAAGGAGAGGCGGAGACGGCGGAGAGTTCGGTGCGACAACCGGACGTCCCAGACGTGTGGGATGGTTTGACGCGGTTGCAAGCAAATATGGCTGCCGGATGCAGGGCACAACAGATGTGGCGTTTACCGTGCTGGATGTGCTGGGATATTTGGATGAGATTCCTGTATGCGTAGGGTATGAGATTGACGGCGAGGTAACTACAGAATTTCCCCCTACTGTGAAGCTTGAGAAGGCAAAGCCGGTATTTGAGGTGCTTCCCGGATGGAAATGTGATATTCGGGGAATACGTAAATATGAGGATTTGCCAGAGAACTGCCGCAAATACATTGAGTTTATAGAAGAAAAAATTGGGTTCCCCATCACCATGGTATCGAATGGACCGGGAAGGGACGATATTATTTACCTATAAATGGAGGGGAAAGAAACAGCAATGATAAAGCATATAGTGTTTGACGTGGGAAAAGTGCTGGTGGATTTTGACTGGCAGGGATTCTTTGACAGCCTGGAATTTCCACCGGATGTATATGAAAAAGTAGCAGATGCGACAGTCCGTTCTGAGTTATGGAATGAGTTTGACCGCAGCAAGATGTCTGATGAGGATATTTTGGAAGGATTTCTGGAACGGGCGCCAGGCTGCGAGGAAGAAGTGATGCGTTTCTGGGATAATATCGGGAATACCATCAAGTGCTATGCATATACGCCATCCTGGATTAGCAGCTTGCAGGAAAAGGGTTACGGCGTATATCTTTTGTCCAATTATCCCAGGCGAATCTATTCCCAAAGTATCCATGAACTTTCCTTTGTGGAGGACGTGGACGGAGCAGTCTTTTCCTTTGAGGTGCAGGCGACGAAGCCGGAGCCGGAGATATATGAGGCGTTGATGGAAAAATATCAGCTGCAGCCGACAGAATGTGTATTTATAGATGATAACCGCAACAATATTATTGCGGCAAACCAGCTTGGCATGGCAACGATTCATTTTCATACAAAATCCCAGGCGGAAGAAGAACTAAAGAGCCTGGGAGTAGTGTGTTAAAAGTCCTGATTCTGTTTTGCATTTTTTTTCACCCACTTGTAGATGAAGCCATAGAGCCACAACAGGATGGGCAGTGCCATGCTGGCAAACAGTGCCGCCATAAACATCGGAAAGAATGATTTTCCAAGAATGGCAAGGATGAGAGTTGAAAGATACAGGCCAACCAGCAGGATAATACCTAAGATGGCGAGAATTTGTTGTACTTTTTTCATTGGGTGCTCCTTCTCATAATGGTTGTAGTATTTTAATAATAAACGCCTGGCGGCAGTTTTGCAAGGTGATTTTAATCCGGCAGTGAGAGATACACAGGTGTGTGCTTCACTGCCGGAAGGAATTTGTCGACGATATCCCTGGTAGAAATCCGCAAGCTTGAGGTATTGATACAGGGATGGCAGCCAATATATTCTTCTTTCAGCAGGTCTTCATCTATGAGCAAACGTACTTGAAAATCTTTATCGTTCATGAGTCCCAGGACACTGACAGAGCCGGGGCTTAAACCCAAAAGCTGTTCCATATATTCTCCCGGTGCAAAGGAAAGCCGTGCAATACCTAATTGTCTGGAGACAAGTTTCGTTTGAAATTTCTTTTCTCCAGGCATCATAAGCAGGTAGAATGAGTTTTTTTGTGTATTGCACAGAAACAGATTCTTGCATACATGGGTGTTAAGGCGCGTGTCCACATCCCGGCATGCCTCTATCGTAGGAAGCGCTTCGTGGTCAATGCGCAGATAGGGAATCTGCAAAGAATCCAGTAAATCATAGGTACGTAATTCTTTTTCCAGCCTGCCTGCTGGGTCGGTGGGCCTGCCTTCGTAAACAGGTGCATGTAAAATATCCATTTTTTTATCCTCCTGAAATAGTAGTATACACGTTCAGGGAAAAGGAGGCAAGGGTTTTGTGGGCGTTTCACTGTCGCATTTGTAAATTAGCACTGTATCTGGTGGGGAGATTGTGATATAATTTGTTCTAAAGGCTTTTGGAACAGCCACAGAAGTAAATCGAAGCTGGGGGAATTTAACATGAAACAATTTACACAAGGCATAAAAGACGGAAGTGCAATCGGAATCGGCTATCTGTCTGTATCCTTTACCTTCGGGCTTGCAGCAGTATCTTCGGGACTGCAGTGGTGGGAAGCCCTTTTGGTGTCTATGATGAATCTGACATCTGCCGGCCAGTTTGCAGGAATAACGATTATGGCGGCGGCAGGCACGTATATCGAACTTGCGCTTTCTCAGCTTGTGATCAATTTGCGGTATGCTTTGATGAGCATTTCGCTGTCGCAGAAGGTGGACAGGGATTTTCATGCCGGTAAGAAAGCGCTCCTGGGCTTTGCTGTTACCGATGAGATTTTTGCAGTTGCAATGAGCCGGGAAGGAGAGGTCAGCAGTTCCTATTTTGCAGGTCTTTCTGTGCTGCCCTATCTTGGCTGGACATCTGGCACGCTGGCAGGGGCGGTCTGTGGCAACATTCTGCCGCAGAATGTCAGTGATGCGCTGGGGCTGGCAATTTATGGGATGTTCATTGCCATTATTATTCCTGCCATGAAAAAGGACAGCCGTATTCTTAAGATTACACTCTTGGCAGTAGTGTTTAGCTTTGCCTTATATTATCTGCCGGGACTTAAAAATATTTCCAGTGGATTTGCAGTCATTCTCTGTGCGGTAGCAGCATCCGCAGTTGGCGCAATATTTTTTCCTATGGAAGAAGAAAAGCAGGAGGAAATGTGATGAGTTTGGGAGTCTTTTGGACATATCTGCTGGTTATGTTTTTTGTGACTTATATCATTCGGGTTGTTCCATTTGTTATTTTTCACAAAAAAATTGAAAACAAATATATCCGCGCGTTTCTTGCATACATACCCTATACCGTGCTGGGCGCCATGACATTTCCAGCGGTGTTTTATGCAACCGGATCTGTCGCTACGGCAGCCGCAGGGGTGGCAGTTGCCCTGGGGCTTGCATACCGCGGCAAGGGATTGTTTACCGTGGCGATTTGCGCGAGCCTGGCAGCAT
>CAPQSW010000016.1:48635-62945 GCA_948688495.1 uncultured Lachnospiraceae bacterium
CATTTCTTTTAGGGATGGTGATATAAGAAAATTAAAGGAGGAAAAATTATGGCAAACATACCAACACCTCATATTGAGGCAAAAGCAGGAGATTTTGCAAAAACAGTGTTAATGCCGGGGGACCCTTTGCGGGCAAAATTTATTGCAGAGACATATTTGGAGCAGGTCCGTTGCGTGAACCAGGTGCGTGGAATGCTGGCTTACACCGGGACATATAAGGGCAGGGAACTTTCTGTGATGGGCTCTGGCATGGGAATGCCGTCCATTGCGATATATTCCTATGAGCTGTTTAATTTCTATGATGTGGACAATATCATCCGGGTGGGTTCTGCAGGGGCAATCCAGGATGATGTGAATGTCATGGATGTGGTAATCGGAATGGGCTCGTCTGTAGTCTCAGATTATCCGAATCAATTCGGCTGCCCTGGGCATCTGGCTGCTCTGGCGGATTATTATTTACTCAGTACTGCTGTGGAGAGCGCCAAGAAATTGGGAACAGAGGTCAGGGTGGGAAATATACTCTCAGAAGATTCCTTCTATGCGGAGGGTTCCAAAGACTGCTATAAGAAGATGGGTGTGCTTGCAGTAGAAATGGAAAGCGGGGCGCTCTATTTAAATGCGGCAAGAGCCGGGAAGCACGCCCTGTGTATTCTGACAATTTCTGATCACCTCTACCGCGCGGAAGAACTGACGTCCGAACAGCGGCAGATAGGATTTGGCAAAATGATAGAGATTGCCCTGGAGACGGCGGTAAGTGTTTCGGAAAAGTAAACGGGCAGGGAAAATACGATTGAGGTGAAAAGGGAGAAGCTCTGACTGATTGTCAGAAACTTCCCCTTTTTCTTTTCCCTACCTCGTCGGCATCTTGAAATCCACAAGCGCCTTATTCAGATAGTCGTTAAAAGGTTTCATAACGCGGAAAATCTCCGCTGCCTTTGTAAGAAATGCTTCCGCATCAATCAATTCCTCATCTTTTAATGGGTATTCCAGATACCAGCTCTTAAATTTGAGATATTCCGCCTGTGGATGCTCTTTGTCATATCCCGCTGGAACATTCTTTAAAGCCGTTCCCTGTACTGTGAACAGCTTTTCAAATTGCGGCTCATGGATGAGTGTTTCCCATTCTTCACCATTTTGCGTAATATAATCCCGTATCATCCTTGTGGCATCCTTAAACATATCTGCAAACAGGCCGCCGCCAAGAAAAGACTGGTTGCCGGGCTTTATCATAAGGTAATATCCGACAGGGACGGGAAGTTTGCCCTTGGAGGAAATATGTGCGCGAAACGCCGGATTATAAGGCGATTTGTCGTGGCTGAAGCGGGTATCCCTTACAATCTTAAAGGTAAGGTCTTTCGGGTTGTTGTGTAAAATGCTGCTGTCAAATTTTCCGATTTCAAGCATCAATGATTGCAATAATTCTTCAAATTCAGCGTTTGCTTTTTTGAAGTCTTCTTTATTCGCATGATACCATTCGCGGTTATTATTCATGCTCAATGTTGATAAATAGTCCACAATAAACTGTGTATTCATAATCTGTCGTCTCCTTTACGAATTCTTTATAATGGAAAGCTGTGTGGAATCTAAAAATTCCTGTATCAGATGTTTTGTGCGTTCGGGGGACTGGTAGGGCTTACAAAAGGAAAAGTCCTGTGACAGATCGTCAATATCTTCCATAGCATTTTTTACATCTATCATGGTCCCAATAGGTATTTCCGTGGCTGAAACATAGTCAAGCTGCAAGGGGTTTATTCTGTGGCTTTGTATGGCATAATTCACCCTGTCCTTACATTTGCATCTGCCGTTGCCGTATTCCCCGCAGTACTGTCCAAGAAATTCCGCCATTTTTTGGCGTATTCTGGAAAGGCGTTTGCGGTATGCTTCCGGGGTCATTTCTAAAATTTCTCCAGCCATGCGGCTGTCAAGTTTAAACATCGTGCCCAGGATGAAAATGCATCTGCTTTCCATATCAAGGCATTGCAGCATCACGTTGGTACAGGAAAGTTTTAATTCTTCCGCCAAAAGATCCTTGTCCACATTTTGCGTGGAATCTGGCACATCCTGTATTTTGGCGTTTTGTATGTCATCTCCATAAAACTCAAAACTTAACGGATGGTGGGCAAACATATGCTTCTTGTAATTTTTTAGATGATTTGTGGCAATACGGAATACCCAGGTCGTGAATGCGCTTTCACCTCTGAAAGAGGAAAGATGTGTAATCATCTTCAGTAAAATGTCCTGCGTAGCGTCCTGTGCATCTGCAAATGTACCAAGCATCCGCAATGATAAATTAAATACCATATCCTGAACACCTGTAACAAGCATTTCAAGGGCCTGTTTATCCCCTGCTGTGGCCTTGTCAATCAAAGACTGCCATTCTTCTTTTGATTTTTTATTCATAGATTTTACCTCCTATTTTATAAGACAACATTCCTTTGTCCGTGTGACAGAAAATAATTATTTTTTTACAATACTTATAAAATAGTATAGACATCTGAAGAAATGGATTCAAGTATTGTCACAAAGAAATCTTTTGTAAAAGTATAATTTCTACTCGTTTGCAGACAATAGGTATAAATATGTGTATTTTTTACCTGGAGGTAATGATATGAGTCAGATAAACAATAAAAAGCCTTTTGGCATGAAAGATAAGCTGGGGTACATGTTTGGAGATTTTGGAAACGATTTTACCTTTATTTTTGCAAGCTCTTTTTTGATGGTATTCTATACAAATGTGCTGGGGATTGATCCTAAGATGGTAGGTATCCTCTTTGTTGTGGCAAGAGTTGTGGACGCTTTTACGGACATTGGAATGGGGCGTATTGTAGACCGGCTGCCAGCATCTAAGGATGGGAAATTCCGTCCATGGCTGAAACGCATCTGCATTCCGGTATCATTTGCCAGTTTTCTTATGTATCAGTCTGTACTCGCACAGGCATCTATGAGTGTGAAAATCATTTATATGTTTATCACATACATTCTGTGGGGTTCCCTGATGTATACGGCAATCAATATCCCGTATGGGTCCATGGCGTCAGCCATTACGGAAAATCCCAGACAACGGGCGGAGCTTTCTACCTTCCGCTCTATGGGCGCGACTTTTGCGAGCGTGGTCATTATGGTGGTTGCGCCAATGATCGTCTATTATACAGATGAAAATGGCAATCAGATTGTAAGCGGCAAGAATTTTACGATCATTGCCGGAGTGTTTGCCGTACTTGCGGTAATTTGTTATATCTTGTGCTATCAAATGACAACGGAGCGTGTGAAGATCGAGAAAAAAGAAGAAGGAAAAATGCCGGGAATGGGGGAAACAGTCCGAACACTGGTGACAAACCGTGCGCTGCTTGCCATTATTGCGGCGGCTATCTTCCTGCTGCTGAGTTCCTTGATGGTGCAGTCCATGAATAACTATCTCTTTGCGGAGTGGTTTAAAAATACCAGTGCTCTTTCGGTTATGGGATTTGTAGGGGTTCCTACATCCCTGATATTGGCGGCATTTACCGGGAAAATCACAGAGCGTTTCGGTAAGAAGGAAGCTGGCGCAGCGGGTATGCTGTTCACAGGAATTATTTTTATTTTGTTATTCTTTTTTAAAGTGAAAAATCCCTGGGTCTATGTGATTATCACCTTTTTTGCCAATTTTGGCATGTATTATTTCAACATGGTAGTGTGGGCTTATATCACGGATGTGATTGATTATCAGGAAGTGAAAAGCGGGAATCGCGAGGACGGTACCGTTTATGGCGTTTATTCCTTTGCAAGAAAGATTGGACAGGCGCTGGCAGGAGGAATCAGCGGTTTTGCGCTGTCGGCAATCGGTTATGTGTCGGAACCGGGAGCTGTACAGACAGATGCTGTGCGTGTGGGCATTTATAATATTGCTACCATCTTTCCAGGTATCTGCTACGTCATTGTTGCTTTGATTTTGATTTTTGCATATCCGCTGGGCAGGCGCGTGGTGGAGAAAAATGGAGAAACCCTCGCCAGGCGCAGGAAGGCAGAGGCGGATGGAAACGTATAGTATCTGCACGTCAGGGACTTGTAGCAGATAGAAGGTATGGAGAAACAATTCTATATTTAGGAGGGAATTTATGGAGAGAATGAAGTTATCTTTCCGGTGGTATGGAGAAGATGATAAGGTGACATTAAAGGATATCCGGCAGATTCCGGGAATGCATTCCGTAGTGACAGCCGTATATGATGTTCCACCCGGCGAGGTGTGGCCAGAATCTTCCATTCAGGAGCTGAAAAGGCAGATTGAAAAGGCAGGACTTCACTTTGAGGTAGTGGAGAGTATTCCGGTGCATGAGGACATCAAATTAGGGAAGCGGGAGCGTGAGAAGTATATTGAAAATTATTGTGAGAATATACGGCGTGTGGCGGCAGCAGGGGTGAAATGCATCTGCTATAATTTCATGCCGGTGTTTGACTGGACGAGAACACAGTTGGACCATGAGCTCTCCGACGGTTCCACTTCCCTGGTATATTATCAGGAACAGGTGGACGCAGTGAATCCTTTAGAGAGTGACAGCGATTTGACGCTGCCGGGATGGGATTCCAGTTATAGCAGGGAAGAATTAAGAGAGGTTGTGTCTGAGTATCAGGCAATGACAGAAGAAGATTTGTGGGAAAACTTAAAATATTTTCTGGAGCGGATCATACCGGTTGCCGCTGATTGCAGCGTGAATATGGCAATTCATGAGGACGACCCCTGCTGGAGCATTTTCGGATTGCCGCGGATTATCACCTGTGAAGAAAATTTGGATCGTTTTTTAAAATTGGTGGATGATTCACACAATGGAATAACATTGTGCACCGGTTCCCTGGGGTGTTCCTGCCGGAATGATGTGGTAAAGATGGCAAAAAAATATGCTGCCCAGGGGAGGATTCATTTTGTCCATATGCGCAATGTCAAGGTGCTGGAAAATGGATTTGAGGAGCGTGCGCATCTGTCTGAATGCGGATCCCTGGATATGTATGAGATTATGAAGGCCTTGTATGATCATGGATTTTCTGGTTATATCCGCCCGGATCACGGCAGGATGATCTGGGGAGAGACCGGGCGGCCGGGCTATGGTTTATACGACCGTGCGTTGGGCGCCACATATTTGAACGGTTTATGGGAGGCAATTGAGAAAGGAGCGAAGAGAAGATGAGTGTACCATTTAAAATTGATTTGAGTGGAAAAGTAGCAGTGGTGACAGGGGCGGGAGGTATTTTATGTTCCTCTATGGCAGATGCGCTTGCAGAGTGCGGCGCGAAGGTTGCCTTGCTGGATTTGAATGAGGAGGCTGCAAAGCAGAGTGCGGACAAAATCGCGGCAGTAGGAAAGATTGCCAGGGGATACCAGGCAAATGTACTGGAAAAAGACAGTCTGAAAGCAGCACATGAAAAGATTTTAGAGGAACTTGGAGCCTGTGACATTTTAATCAATGGGGCTGGAGGAAACCACCCCCGAGCTACCACAGATAAAGAGCATTTTTCCGTAGGAGATTTGAAGGAGGATGTCAAGACGTTTTTTGATTTGGAGCAGAGCGGTGTAGAATTTGTATTTAACTTAAATTTTATCGGCACGCTGCTTCCTACCCAGGAATTTGCCAGGGATATGGTAGGTAAGAAAGAATGCAATATTTTAAATATATCTTCGATGAATGCTTATACGCCCCTGACAAAAATTCCGGCATACAGCGGGGCGAAGGCGGCAGTCAGCAATTTTACCCAATGGCTTGCAGTGCATTTTGCCAAAGAAGGGATACGGGTCAACGCCTTAGCGCCTGGATTTTTTGTCACAAATCAGAACGAACGCCTGCTATACCGTGAGGATGGGAGTCCGACCGAGCGTACTGGAAAAATCCTTGCGGCAACCCCGATGAACCGTTTCGGGAAAACGGAAGAACTGATAGGCAGCGTATTGTTTTTGCTGAACGAAGAAGCGGCAGGTTTCATTACGGGTGTGGTGCTTCCCATTGACGGCGGTTTCTCCGCTTACTCTGGGGTATAGTGTTATGGGAAAAATAAAATTTTTAGATGAGGACTTCCTGCTTTCTACAAAGACAGCCAGAGAACTGTATCATGATTATGCAGAGAAACTACCGATTATAGATTATCATTGCCATATCAGTCCAAGAGAGATCGCAGAAGACTGGCAGTTTGACAATATGACCCAGGTATGGCTTGCGGCGGACCATTATAAGTGGAGGCAGATGCGGAGCAATGGCGTGGAGGAAAGATATATTACCGGGGATGCAACAGACTATGAAAAATTTTGTAAGTGGGCTGAGACTTTGGAGAAGGCCATCGGAAATCCGCTGTATCACTGGAGCCATATGGAGCTTTGGCGGTATATTGGTTATGAAGGCGTTCTAAATAGGGATACTGCCGGGAAAGTCTGGGAGTTGTGTGAAAGGCGGCTGGAAGAGGAAGACATGAGTGTCCGGGGCATTATGCGTGCGTCCAATGTCAGGCTGGTGTGCACCACGGATGATCCGGTCGATAGTCTGTGCTGGCATCAAATGCTTGCAAAGGACGATACGTTCCAGATTCAGGTGCTCCCTACCTTTCGGCCGGATCGCGCGCTGTCTATCGAGAAACCGGATTTTATGGAGTATATGATTCAGCTGTCAAGCGTATCTGGAATAGAAATCAAGCACTTTGATGACTGGAAAGAAGCGTTGGCAAAACGTATGGATTATTTTGCAAAAATGGGATGCCGCGTCAGCGACCATGGTCTTTTGTATATTCCCTGGGTACCGGCAGACGAAAAAGAGATTGTACGGATTTTCCATGCAGGGATACAGGGAGAGAGAATCACGAAGGAGGATGAATGGAAGTTCAAGACAGCAGCGATGCTTTGGCTGGGCAGGGAGTATGAGAGGCGTGGCTGGGTAATGCAGCTTCATTTTGGAGTGACCAGGAATAATAATTCCAGAATGTACCGGATGCTGGGCGCTGATACGGGATTTGACGGAATTTATAACCGCGTGCCAATGACAGAGCTGTCTTCTTATCTTGATGCGCTGTGTCAGGAATATGCG
Source organism: uncultured Lachnospiraceae bacterium (assembly GCA_948688495.1). Classification (GTDB taxonomy): domain Bacteria; phylum Bacillota; class Clostridia; order Lachnospirales; family Lachnospiraceae; genus Petralouisia. Next base: position 55,673 of record CAPQSW010000016.1, read on the forward strand.
CTGCCGAAAACCATTCTTTACAGCTTGAATCCGGCAGATAATGCTGCATTAGCTGTGCTGATTGGCTGTTTTCAGGAAGCAGGGACCACAGGAAAGATACAGCAGGGAAGCGCCTGGTGGTTTAATGACCATAAGCATGGAATGAGAGCGCAGATGACCTCCCTTGCAAGCCTGGGCCTTTTGGGAAACTTTATCGGCATGCTGACAGATTCCAGAAGTTTTTTGTCTTATACCCGGCATGAGTATTTCCGGCGGATTCTCTGTGATTTGATTGGCGGATGGGTAGAGCAGGGTGAATATCCGAAGGATAAGGAGTGGCTGGGCAGGCTGATTACAGATATTAGTTATAACAATGCCGTGAAGTATTTTGGATTTGAAGGATTGACTTTTTTTACTAGTTAGTGTATACTAACCACAACCAAAGAAAACAGCGGTCAGGAAAGGAAGATTCTATATGGGAACATTTGTGGTTGGAGCTGTTGTAGTTATCCTTGCCGGCCTGGCATGCCGCAGCCTTTATAGGGATAGAAAGAATGGAAAGCGCTGCCAAGGCTGCAGCGGGTGCAGCGGCAGCTGCCCGTCGTGTCATGGGGAGAACGGCAGCCATTTATAAGTTTTTAACGGCTGTTGATATCAAAAGATTATTGACATCGCAGGGAGCATCTTTTATAATTTTAATAGCAATAGAAATTAGAGTGTTGAGGGTTTTGACACTCTAATTTTGAGTATGTGAAATATGAATTTTTATGGAGTGGCAAGGAAAACACAAAGGATTGGGGGAAGCGAACAAATGAGTATTATTAATGTAGATGAACAAAAGTGTGTAGGGTGTAATGCATGTGTGCGCGCTTGTCCGGCGGAGGAAGCCAATGTTGCCAAGATTGATGAGTCTGGACAGCTTCGCATCTTAATCAATGATGATAAATGTATTAAGTGCGGGGCATGCGTTAAAGCTTGTACCCATGGGGCAAGAAGTTTCCAGGATGATATGCCGGCTTTTCTGGAAGATATGAATCAAGGAAAGGAAATTGCCCTGATTGTAGCTCCATCCATTAAGATTGCCTTTGACGGGCAGTGGCGCCATGTCTTGTATTGGCTGCGGGAACATGGCAATATCAAGATCTATGACGTCGGATTTGGGGCAGATATTTGTACATGGGCACATCTTAGGTATCTTGAGAAAAACCCGCAGGCGAAGCTGATTTCCCAGCCCTGTGCGGCAGTCGTAAATTATATTCTCAATCATAAACAGGAGCTGATTCCATATTTATCACCAGTGCAAAGCCCGATGGCATGCGTAGCGATTTATATGCGTAAAATTTTAGGATTTAAGGGGAAGATAGCTGCTATTTCCCCTTGCATCGCGAAGATTGATGAATTCCGGGCGATTAAGGTGATTGATTATAATGTGACAATGGAGCATCTTAGGGAATATTTTAAAGAGAATCGTATAGAGTTCCCGCGGGAAGGTACATACAGTGAATTTGAATTTGACGGTTACCAGGGATGGGAGGGAAATATTTATCCTACCCCGGGCGGCCTTAGGAAGAATCTTTTGGTACATTCGCCAGAGCTGCAGGTGATTACGTCGGAGGGAACGGAGCGGTTGTACGAAGAATTGGATTTATATCTGGAGCAGGACCCACAGACGAGGCCCACGGTATTTGACGTTCTGAACTGTGAATTTGGGTGTAACGGAGGACCAGCTACCGGGAAAGACTGCAAACGTTTCCTGATGTCTGACATTATGCATCATGTGGAGCGTTACAGCAGGAAGAAGCGCAAGGAGCATACTTCCAAAAAGGGTGTGGATAAGCAGTTTGAGGAATTTGACAACAAGCTTAGAGTAGAAGATTTTCTGCGTACTTATGAGGCACGGAAGATACAGGAAATAACAGTCTCGGAGGCAGAGATTGAAAATGCATATAAGATGATGGGCAAGGTGACGCAGACAGAACGCAATTTTGACTGCCGTGCCTGTGGCTATAAGTCCTGCCGTGATATGGCAATTGCTATTGCAAAGGGCATCAATGCCAAAGAAAACTGCCATCAGTATGTGATGAAAGTAATCGCTGAGGAACGGCAGAAAGTGGCAGAAGTCAACCAGGAAGTCCTCAATATGAATCATGAGCTGATGGAAATATTTGGAGAGCTTGCCCAGAACATTGCGAATGTTAAGGAAGAAGCGAATTCTATTCGAGACGTGGGGACTAAGAGTTCTGACGATATGATGAGCGTTTCCGAGCATATGAATGATTTGAAACAGTTGAATCGGAATATTACGGATTCCATGAAGAATATCAATGAAAGTGTGGCAAAATACAATGCTATGACGCAGGATGTTGAAAAGATTGCAGGGAAGATCAACCTGTTATCATTAAATGCGGCCATTGAGGCGGCCAGGGCCGGGGAAGCAGGCAGGGGATTTGCGGTCGTGGCCACTAATATCCGGGAATTGTCGGCAAGCTCTAAAGCTTCAGTTGGAAATGCAAAGGAAAATGACGAAGAAATTCATACGGCGATAGACGATATCAATGTGGTAATCGACAAGTTTGATACTACGATTGGGGAGCTGCTCCTGGCGGTGGAAGAAGCGATTACCGGGGCAAAGAGGACTTCGGAGAACAGTGAGAGCATTAAGAAGTCTATGGATAAAGTTTCTCAGATTGCCGTCAAGGTGCAGCAGGTCATTGAGGAGACAAATAATATATTGAACTAATTATTTTCTATGGGGGCCTGAGTAGTTCCCATCTGGAGAAGCATAAAATAGGAATTTTGGCAAAATCTGGTACTTTGCCGAAATCCCTATTTTTCTTCTATCGGAAATGATCAGTGTAACAGTTCCCCGAGGTAAAGCTTGCGGTAGTAATCCAGTTCATCGGCTATAATCTCATCCAAAACCCGCATTCCCAGAACTTCTACCGGAGCCTTATCATCCGTGAGAATCAGGTTGCCGCCTTTCCGCAACGTGAGTCCATCTGCCACGGTCTCCATCATCGAGGTCAGATCCGGGTCATCCATGCATTTTTGTCCCTGACGGAATGTTTGCATTGTGCTGGGATTTTGAAATGCAAATACCTCACAGTTGGTACCTCCCTGCACGGGAACCGTATAGACAAAGTGAAAGACGGAGCCAATGGTATCACACAGATAGTCATTGATGGAATGTTCGGATTGGGATTTCATATTCATATTTACAACCATAACACCGTTGTCCGTTAAATGCTTTTTTACCTCCGTAAAAAATTCTACGGAAGACATCTGAAAGGGAATGGTGATATCCTGATAGGCATCTACCATAATCACGTCATATTTTTTCTCAGAAGCAGTGAGATAGGAGCGTCCATCATAGACGGATACGTCTACACTTTCCGGCAGATCAAAGTATTCTGCGGCAAGCTTGGCAATTTTTTCATCAATTTCCACACCTTCAATGGAAGTATCCGGAAAATATTCACTGCAATATTTGGCGAAGGTGCCGGTTCCAAGTCCCAGAATGAGAATATTTCCCGGGGAATCCATCTGTGCAAGCCCCGCCATGACAGGGGCTGCAAGCGCGTAGTCATAGTACATGCCTGTAAGTTTGGCGCTTTTCATTAAGATGGACTGTACGCCGAACAATACATTTGTGGATAGGATTACAGAACTGTCGGATTCTTTTACCTGCAGATAATTGTATATGGACTCGTCTTCTACGGTGATGTCATTTTCCCAGAAAGCGAAACTGAAGGTAGAGGAGGTAAGCCCCAGTATAAGGATCAACGCCAGGGTGAGGACACATTTGACCAGTTTTTTCCTCATGGAGAGGAAATATACGATACTGATTATGGCGAGAACCCCGGAAAAAATTAAAAATGTGACTGCAGTTCCCACAGCCGGAATGGTAACGAAGGTGGGGAGGAAGGTTCCGATAATGCTGCCGATGGTGTTCAGGGCGCCCAATTCCCCTACAGTCCTGCCGTTGTCATCCAGGCTGTTGACGGAATATTTCACCAGTGAAGGGGTAACAGTACCTAGCAGTACACAGGGGAAAGCAAATACGGCAAGGCAGGCAAAGAGAGCCGCCCATACCAGAAAATTCTTGGTGACAAATACAGCCAGAAGCAGTGAGATACCTACAATCAGGTATCTTCCGGCAAAGGGGATTAAGGCTATCCATACAGCAGCCAGAAGCAGCCTGCCATAGAGCTTGTCCGGGGAAGGTTTCTTATCAGCGGTGCGTCCGCCCCATACGTTTCCCAAAGCCATGGCAATCATGATGACGCCGATAATTACCGTCCAGACAATCTGGGAGGAACTGAAATAGGGAGCCATCAGCCGGCTTGCTCCCAATTCTACTGCCATTACAGACATGCCGGAAAAAAATTCTGTGACGTATAGAAAATATTTGTTGTGTAAAATATTTTTTTGGTTCATAGTCTATGGGCCTTTCTGATAAATTGTTAAAATAATTCGGAATAGTTTGCATAACTATTTATTATTCTAACATAATTAAAACAGAAAAAATATAAAAAATTTATAAAAGAATGTATAAAGGGGGAAAAACGGTCAATACTACCATTATCCGAAAGAACAAAGCCCCCACTTGTTTCTTTCGGTGAAGACGAAAGTTTTGAACCAAAGATAAGGTTAAATACTTATCCTCCCCTTTTTGAAATCCCCACAGACAGCGACGGTGTTGTCTGTGGGGATTTTTTGCTTGCATCCATGGCAAAAAGGTTCTATTATAGTATAGATACAACTGCATGAAGTCAGGAGGTCAGTGATTATGAAGCGTATATTTTTGATTGTGTTAGACAGTGTAGGAATTGGTGAGATGCCGGATGCAGCCGATTTTGGGGATGTGGGAAGCAATACCCTGCGGGCGGCCTCTACGAGTAAATATTTTTCCATGCCTAATATGGGGCGGTTAGGATTGTTTCATATTGATGGCGTGGAAATAGAAAAAGCAAAAGACGTCCCGCTGGGGGCGTTTGCAAGAATGACGGAAGCTTCCAAAGGGAAGGACACCACGATTGGGCACTGGGAAATTGCAGGGGTGATTTCACCGCAGCCGCTGCCCTTGTATCCGCAGGGTTTTCCGCAGGAAGTTATTCAGGAGTTTTGTGAGAGGACAGGAAGGGGTGTTCTTTGTAACAAACCGTATTCCGGGACGGAAGTCATTCAGGATTATGGGGAAGAACATATGCGGACCGGCGATTTAATTGTATATACTTCTGCGGATTCTGTATTTCAGATAGCGGCGCATGAGGATATTGTTCCGGTGGATACCTTGTATGAATATTGTCAGACGGCGCGAGAATTGCTGACAGGGGAGCATGGCGTCGGTCGGGTAATTGCAAGGCCGTTTGAGGGACAGCCCGGCAGTTTCAGCCGGACGGTAAGGAGACATGACTTTTCGCTGGCACCGCCCAGAGCTACGATGCTTGACCAGCTTGTGGAACATCACAAGGAAGTCCTAGGTGTTGGTAAAATTTATGATATTTTTGCCGGAAAAGGCATTACGGACTTTGTGAGGACCAGTGGAAATGCGGACGGTATTGATAAGATGCTCGCGTACATGGACCGTGAATTTGAGGGACTTTGTTTTGTGAATCTGGTGGATTTTGACATGCTTTATGGGCACCGGAATGATGTGGATGGGTATGCCAGGGCCTTGACGTATTTTGACGAGCGGCTGCCGGAGATTTTACAAAAAATGAGAGAGGAAGATATGTTAATGATTACGGCAGATCATGGCTGTGATCCGTCTACCTCGTCCACAGACCATTCCAGGGAGTATACGCCGCTTGTAATGTATGGGAATAAGGTCCCCGCAGGCCATAATTCTGGGACCAGACCGACTTTTGCGGATATCGGTGCTACCGTACTGACATACTTTGGCATTGAGCCGCAGATTGATGGGGAAAATCTGTTGGAGGAATGAGATGAAAGCGAAATCTTATCAAATTGATATGTGCAGCGGTCCGTTGTTTCCAAAAATTCTGGCGTTTTCGATTCCGCTCATGCTTTCCGGTATTCTGCAGCTTCTTTTTAATGCGGCGGATATGGTGGTCGTGGGAAGGTTTGCGGGAAGCACAGCTTTGGCGGCGGTAGGATCCAATGCAGCGTTAATCAATCTGCTGACGAATTTATTTATTGGGTTTTCCGTCGGGGCAAATGTTCTGGTAGCGCAGTTTTATGGGGCTGGGAAAGAGCGTCAGATGAGTGAGACGGTACACAGCGCCATTATACTGAGCCTGCTTTGCGGCGGGATTTTGCTGGTGCTTGGAATTTTAGTGGCGCCGCAGGTCTTGCTGCTTATGGGAACGCCGCCGGACGTGCTAAGCCAGGCAGTGTTATACATCCGTATTTATTTTGCTGGGATTCCAGTGTTGCTTTTATACAATTTCGGCAGTTCTATCCTGCGTGCCGTGGGAGACACGAAGCGCCCGTTGTATTATCTGATGGCGGCGGGTGTCATCAACGTAATTTTAAATTTGTTGTTTGTGATTGTTTCTCAACTGGGGGTGGCGGGCGTCGCTCTGGCAACCGTGATTTCGCAGTGCGTGTCCGCAGCTCTGGTGCTGCGCTGCATGATGCATATGGAGGGCGGCTGCCGGGTGGAATTTGCAAAACTTAAAATAAACCGTGACAAAATGATTCAGATTATGCGCATTGGATTTCCAGCAGGGTTGCAGGGAACGGTGTTTTCCCTGTCAAACGTGTTGATACAGTCTTCCGTTAATTCCTTTGGCTCTATAGCGGTTGCAGGGAATACGGCAGGGCAGAACTTAGAGGGCTTTATCTACATGGCAATGAATACCTTTCACCAGACAGCGTTAAGCTTTTCCAGCCAGAATTTCGGAGCGGGTAATTACAAACGGATTAGAAAAGTGTTTTTGGAATGCCTGGGTCTGGTGACATTTGTAGGGCTTTCCCTGGGCTGGCTGGCGTATCTTTTTGGAAACCAGCTGTTGGGAATTTATTCTTCGGACCCCCGCGTTATCGAGGTGGGGCTCTTGCGCATGTCGGTAATCTGCACCATGTATTTCCTGTGCGGAATTATGGATGTAACCGTGGGACAGTTGCGTGGAATCGGTTGTTCGGTACTGCCTATGGTGGTATCAATACTGGGCGTGTGCGCGTTCCGCGTATTTTGGATTTTTACAGTTTTTGCACAGTACCGGAGCCTGTGGGTATTGTACATCTCCTATCCAGTATCCTGGGTTTTGACAGCCGGTGTCAATATTGTCTGCCTTGTCCTAAGGAGGGACCCACGAAGTGGGAGGAT
>CAPQSW010000017.1:0-34176 GCA_948688495.1 uncultured Lachnospiraceae bacterium
TGATAACACTTGTCAAATAGAAGGTAAAATAGTAAAATGAGATTTGCTTAATAGGTAATTCCCTATAGTTGCAGGACAATCGTTATGGTTATAGCTATCATTCCATTACGATATTTTACTTTTGGGGGTGAAAAAGATTATGGCGACATTAAAACAGCTTAAAATTTTTATCGCAGTTGCAGAATATAAGAAAATGAGTGAAGCGGCTAAAAAGCTCTATATTTCGCAGCCTACGGTAAGCCAGGTAATCTCAGAGCTTGAAAATGAATACCATGCCCAACTGTTTGAGCGCGCCTCGAGAGAACTTAAAATTACTTCTCCTGGAATATTGCTCTTGCATAAAGCACGTGAAATTGTTGCGATCCACGATCAGTTGGAACAATCCATGAAAGATATTCAGTCGCTGCGTCCTCTGCGTATCGGCGCAACGCTTACGATCGGAAACACCCTGATGGGAAGTTTTGTGGAAAGCCTGATCCAGAAACATCCCGATATCGACGCGACTGTTTTTGTTGATAATACGAAAATCATAGAGCACAGAATGATCCACAATGAACTTGATCTCGCGCTGGTAGAGGGAATTATCGTCCGCCAGGAAATCATGACAGAACCTGTTATTGAGGATTCCCTATGCCTAATATGCGGGAAAAAACATGCATTTGCCGAAAAAGCCTCCATCACCATAGAAGATTTACGGCATCAGGATTTTATTTTGCGTGAAAAGGGAAGCGGCACAAGGGCCATATTTGAGAATATTATGCTGACCCACCACATCCCCTATGTGATCAAATGGGAGTGCAGCAGCCGCAGCTCCATTGTAGACGCTGTGCGACATAATCTCGGACTCGGCGTCCTTTCCAGACGCTGTGTTACAGAATATGTAGAAAAAGGCGACATTATCGTATGCCCGCTTGAAGATGTGTCCATGCAGCGCTATTTCTATCTGTGCCGTAACCAGTGCAGTGCCATCACCTCACAGATGCAGGATTTTATCGACTTGGTTAAGTCTGCGGATTGCAAAGAGTAAACTTCTCAATAACCTGCCTGATTTCTTCATCGGAAGGAACCGAACCTTTCTCAAGCCCCAGGGATAAAATCTCCTGATAAACCATCTTTCGTACTTCCTCCTTACACTGCTTGTGCACACTCTCCCGCATGTCCCCTAACCGCTCTGCCAGTTTGGCCAGGAAATCCGTCAGGAGCGGCTGCATCTGTGCTTTGAGATACTGCGTAACGAGAGGACTCTGACCACCGCTTGAAAAAGCCGCAACAACTTCCCCCTTTTTTATGTAAGATGGAAAAATAAAACTGCAGTCCTCAATCTGATCCACCGCGTTGACCGGAAGATTCCTTTCCTTACATGCCTGTGCAATCCGGTGGTTTTCTTCACCATCATCCGTTGCTGCGACAACTAGCTGCTGATGATTCAAATCGTTTGGATGAAACCTTTTCTCCCGGTATGCCAAAAGCTCCATTTGCTTGATTTCCGGTAAAATATCCGGGGATACAACTGTAACACTTGCCCCAAAGTCCATTAATACTTTTATCTTATGAAGCGCAATATTCCCGCCTCCAGCCACCAGGCAGCGTCTTCCTTTCAGTTCAATAAACATGGGAAAATAAGACATTTGTGCCCTCCTGTATGTTAGTATAAGCATTATACAACATCCTTCATACCAATGGCAAGCCCGAATGCCTTATTATAATAACAGTCTTTCCATTTCCATTTATTTGTTCTATAATTAGACAAAAGGAGTGGTAATTCTATGACGAATAAAACAATGATTCAATATTTTGAATGGTACCTGCCAGAAAAAAAACTGCACTGGAAACGCACGGCGGCACAAGCGGCAGCGCTTCGGGCGTCAGGCATCAATGTGGTATGGCTGCCGCCTGCTTATAAAGGCGCCGCAGGCGCATCAAGCGTTGGGTACGACGTATATGATATGTATGACTTGGGAGAATTTGATCAAAAAGGCTCCACAGCAACAAAATATGGTTCTAAGGAGGACTACATCGAGGCCGTAAAATCCTTACAAGAACAGGGCATCCAGGTACTCTGCGATATTGTGCTCAACCATCGCATGGGGGCAGACGATACGGAACAGGTCACAGTTGTGGAGGAACTTGGTACAAACCGCAACCAGGATATCAGCGGCAAACAGCAGATTACTGCCTGGACAAGCTTTTCGTTTCCTGGCAGGGCAAACACCTACTCCGATTTTTGCTGGAATGCTTCGCACTTCAGCGGAACGGACTGGGATGAATCTTCCAAGCGAAATGGCATTTTCCGCTTTGATGGAAAATGTTGGAACCACGATACCGACACAGAAAATGGAAATTATGATTATCTTATGGGAGCGGATCTGGATACCGACAATCCGGAAGTTATAAGAGAAACCCGCAGCTGGGGAACATGGTATCAGGATAACGTACATATGGACGGTTTTCGCATGGATGCCGTAAAACATATCAGTGCAAATTTCTGCAAAGATTGGATTGCCGCTATGCGCTCATACGGAAACAATGGACAGAAAGAACTTTTTGTAGTTGGAGAATACTGGACAAAGGAGATTGACAAGCTGGCGCATTATCTGGATATAACAGAACATTCACTCTCTTTGTTTGATGTCCCGCTGCATTTTAAATTCTTGCAGGCAGCTACCTCAAACGGCAATTTTGATATGGCAAAGCTATATGAAAATACACTGACAGATAGGGCCCCGGAATATGCAGTAACGTTTGTGGACAACCATGATACACAGCCCGGCCAGGCACTCTGCTCATTCATTCCAGCATGGTTCAAGCCAATTGCCTATGCCCTGATTCTGCTTCGGGCAGCCGGAACGCCCTGTGTATTTTATGGAGATTACTATGGCATTCCCCACGATGGCGTATCCGCGGTGCCTCAGCTTGCACGGCTGATAAAAATCCGGGAACGTTTTGCATATGGAACGGAACATTTATTTTTTGATGACGGTTCACTGGTTGGGTTTACACGCGAAGGTGATGAAGAACATGCGGATTCCGGCTTGGCTGTCCTTTTGACGGACAAAGACGGAGGGAGCAAACGGATGTATCTTGGAGAACGTTTTGGGGGATGCCACATGGCAGATGCCCTTGGAAATGTTTCTGGAACTGTCACGATTGATACGGATGGGTGGGGAACATTTTCCGTGAAAGGCGGTTCCGTTTCTGTCTGGGTAACAGACCAGGCTTGGGAATACCTTTATCTGAATTGTTCGTAGACTTCCGACAGCCATGCCAGGCATGGCTGTCGCATTTCAATTATCTTTTTCTCATAAAGCAGTTAAATACAAATTCGTTATTCCAATAATCTTTCATAATCCCCAAAGGACCTGTGGGACAAGCCGCTTATCATCTCCCAGCAAGAAACGGACGGTGGAAGAAGGATTAGGGTATGCCATATCGTTTGACTGGATCATAAACACTTCCGGCAAAAGCAATCTTATTTTCCGCCCGCCCGTTGCCCGGCAAAATGCTGAGAATGCTGTAATTATGCATGGGAAATATTCGTATATTCCGAAATCTCCCGGCTCAGCGTCACCAAATCATCCACACGCAGATCGTGTACCGAATGATGTCCTGTAATCCGCGCAAAAGTCTTTAATTCTTCCCGCGTAACATTCAGGAAGTTTGCTACCCTCTGTGCCGACTGCTCTACCTTTAACCGCTCCCTCAGGACAGGATCCTGCGTGGCGATTCCCACCGGGCAATTTCCCGAACCGCAAATGCGGTACTGCTGGCACGCTGCCGCAATCAGTGCCGCGCTTGCCATTGCCACTGCATCCGCGCCCATAGCAAGCGCCTTTGCCACATCCGAAGACACACGCAGTCCCCCGGTGATCACCAGAGAAATGTCAGAGTGCACGGCGTCCAGATATTTCCTCGCACGGTACAGTGCATAGACCGTAGGAACGGAAGTCGCCTCCCGTAAGAACAGCGGACTGGAACCGGTTGCACCCCCTCTGCCGTCAATGGTAATAAAGTCCGGCTCTGCATAGACGCAGTATTCCAGATCACGCTCAATCCGCCCGGCTGCAATCTTAATTCCGATAGGCCTTCCGTCGGAACGACTGCGCAGCATATCCACCATATCCTTCAAATCTTCTTTCGTATTGAGTTCCGGGAATTTGCTGGGACTCTGAACGTCCTCACCCTCTTGTTTCCCGCGCAGCCTTGCAATCTCAGCCGTCACCTTCTCCCCAGGCAGATGTCCGCCCATGCCGGGCTTTGTCCCCTGTCCGATCTTGATTTCAATGGCGTCTGCACTGCGCAGATTTTCATCTGTCACGCTGTATTTGTTGGGTATGTATTCAAATATGTATTTGTAGGATGCTTCCCGTTCTTCGGGCAGAATCCCGCCTTCCCCGCTGCACATTGCCGTCTCCGCCAGCGCCGCTCCCTTTGCCAGCGCCACCTTAATCTCTTTGGACAGTGCGCCAAACGACATATGGGAAATATATACCGGGCTTCCCAGAATCATAGGCTTTTTGGCATGTTTTCCGATTACCGTCATGGTGCTTACCGGGTCATCTTCGTTAAGAGGCGGCGGGTTTAGCTGCGCGCCCAGAAGCAGTATGTCGTCCCAGGAGGGCATTGCCATCTTCGTCCCCATCGCCCCGCTGATGGTCTTTCCTGTCACTGCCATCTGGTGAATTTCCTCCATATAGCGGCAAGATGCATCATTCCGGTAAAAACTCTTATCGTAGCTCAATTCCATAGAGGAAACATCCTCCTGCTCCTCGGTCTCTCCTGTCGCCAAATCCACAGTGCTTACATTGTCATCCTGTGAGGTTTCTTCCCGGAATTTCTCTCCCGGCTGGTGGCAGACCGGGCATTCCTCCGGCGCCTTCTCCCCTTCATGAATATAACCGCATACGGTACAGACAAATTTCTTCATACATTTCTCCTTTTCAAATTTGCTCCACTATTCTTATTTTCACCCCATCAATTACTATATTTTTCTAAAAAAGTGTAATCACCATTTGCCAGATTTAGTCTGCGGATTCCCATCTGTTCCACAGCAGAACCCCCAAGACATTCTAATATTCCCCGACAGCCCCAACCATATCACTGACATTCTCAATGCCGTATTCTTCCATATATTCCCGGATTCCCTCTGCAATCTTTACAGTCACTCCCGGATCTCGGAAATTGGCAGTTCCCACAGACACCGCACTGGCGCCCGCCAGGATCATCTCAATAGCATCCTCGGCAGTTAAGATACCACCCATTCCGATAATAGGAATCCCTACTACCTGTGCAGTCTGATAAACCATGCGCACCGCAATGGGATGAATGGCCGGGCCAGACAGCCCGCCAGTCTTATTGGCAAGCGCAAACTTCCGGCGGTGGATATCAATTTTCATTCCGGTAATCGTGTTGATTAAAGACAGTGCATCTGCCCCTCCCGCCTCTGCCGCTTTCGCCATCTCCGTAATATCTGTTACATTAGGGCTCAGCTTCATGATAACCGGCTGTTTGGCGTACTTTTTTACCTCTTTCGTAATGGTTTCTATAGACTTTGCATTCTGTCCAAAGGCAATGCCGCCTTCTTCCACATTGGGACAGGAAATATTAATTTCCAACATGTCCACGGGCTGAGAAGCCAGACGTTGCACCACTTCACAGTAGTCTTCGATTGTTCTGCCGCATACATTGACAATAATCCTGGTATCGTATTTCATCAGATATGGAATGTCGCGCTCCACAAACATATCAATTCCAGGATTCTGAAGACCCACTGCATTCAGCATACCTCCGTAAGTCTCCGCAATCCTCGGCGCCGGATTTCCCATCCAGGGTACGTTGGCAACCCCTTTGGTAACTACCGCCCCAAGTTTATTCAAATCTATAAATTCTGCAAATTCCTCCCCGGAACCAAAGGTCCCGGATGCTGTCATGACGGGATTCTTAAATGTAACACCTGCGATATTTATCTTTGTATTCATCAGAATTCCACCTCCTCTGCACGAAATACCGGACCTTCCTTACAGATTCGTTTGCTGTTAACATTGGTATGCCCATCCCTCTCTTTGGACTTGCAGACACATCCCAGACATGCACCGATTCCACATGCCATCCGCTCCTCGAGTGAAACCCAGCACTCTATGTTTTTCTTCTGCGCATATTCTTTCACTGCCCGAAGCATGGGCATAGGACCACAGGCATAGATAATTTCTGCATCCAGTCCATTCTCCCGAATGGCATCCATGACATTTCCCTCTGTGCCATAGCTTCCATCTTCCGTTGCCACATAAGGATTACTCAGCCGTTTAAACTCCTCCTGTAAAAACAGGGAATCCTGATAACCCAAAATCAATTGTTTTTCACATTTTAACTCTTTGGCAAGCTGCAAAAGCGGTGGTATTCCGATTCCTCCCCCGATAAGAAATGCCTTCTTCTCCTTCAGGGGAAATCCATTTCCAAGAGGCCCCACAATGTCAATACTTCCCCCTGTACGCATCCTGGAAAATTCTTCTGTTCCCTTGCCCTGTACACGGTACACCATACGCAGCGCCTGGTCTGCCCGGTCAATCTCGCAAATACTGATAGGTCTTGGCAGCAGCCTGCTGCCTTCATGACAATACATAGAAATAAACTGCCCCGGCTTTGCGTACTTCGCAATCCGCTCCGTTTTCAGCCACATACTGTAAATCCCGTAGGAAATTTCCTCCTGACGGATAATCACTGCCTGTTCCTTAAATTTCTCTGTCATAATCTTCTCCTAATCCTTTTACTTGTTCCAAAGATATCGGCACGCTCTTTTATCCATGAGCCTCACTTATTTTCAAGTGCAAGAGAAATGTCTTTTATCATCGCCTCCACTGCCGCCCTGGAAGCTTCTGCAAAATGTTCCTCCCCATATTTCGCATATTCCTCCTGCTTATACGCAGCTATAATTCCCCTTGAAGAATTTACAATAGCCCCCAGTCTATCCTCGTGGAAGAAATGTACCAGATCTGCGCCTTTGCCGCCCTGTGCGCCGTAACCTGGCACCAGGATAAAGCTCTTTGGCATAAGCTTACGCAGTATCTTTCCCATTTCTGGATATGTTGCACCTACTACAGCCCCGATATAACTGTATTTCTCACCCATACAGTCTTTCCCCCATTCTGCCACTTTCTCGCCTACCAGCTCATAAAGCGGCCTGCCGTCAATCTGCCTGTCCTGAAATTCACCGCTGGAGGGATTGGATGTCTTTACTAAAATGAACAAACCCTTTTTCTGCTCTCTGCACACTTCCACAAAGGGCTTGACACCATCCGTGCCCAAATAGGGGTTAACCGTTACAAAATCCTCCGCAAACGGTGCATATGTTTTACTGCCCACCTGCACAGTCCCTATGTGTCCCGTTGCATATGCTGCAGAAGTAGAGCCGATGTCACCACGCTTTATATCACCAATAACTACCAGATCCTTCTCATGGCAGTAATCCACAGTCTTCTTAAAAGCCATAAGCCCGGGAATACCAAACTGTTCATACATTGCAATCTGGGGCTTCACTGCTGGAATCAGATCATAGGTATGGTCTATAATCTCTTTGTTAAACTGCCAAATAGCTTCCGCCGCCCCTTCCAACGTCTCACCATATTCTGAAAACGCTTTCTTTTGAATCTGCTCTGGAATATAATTCATCATAGGATCCAGACCCACCACAATCGGTGCATGGGTCTTTTTAATCTTTTCTATCAGTTTGTCAATCATATTCATGCCCTCTCATATATTACTCTGCCATCCACAATTGTTGCCATCACCATCCCTTTTACCTTCTTGCCCGCAAAAGGTGTATTCCGTCCTTTTGATTGAAAATCCTTCGGCTCGATGACATACTGCCTGCCTGGATGGAAGACCACGAGATCAGCCGCTTTTCCTTCCTCTACGATACCCTTATCCAATCCCAAAATCTTCGCCGGATTATAGCTCATCTTTTCAGCCATCTGCATAATGGTAAGATATCCTTTATCCACCAGCTCTGTCATAGTGACGGCAGCCGCTGTCTCCAAACCGACAACACCAAAGGGTGCCTTCTTAATTCCTACCCCTTTCTCTATCGGAGTATGAGGCGCATGATCCGTCGCAATCACATCAATGATACCTGCCTTCAGTCCTTCCCGCAACGCTTCCATATCTTCTTTGGTCCGCAATGGGGGATTCATCTTATAGTTGGCGTCATCTCCCGGAATATCTGCACTGCTCAGTGAAAAATGATGTGGACATACCTCTGCTGTCACACGTATTCCTGCCTGCTTTGCAATTTCTATCATACGCACACTGTCCCTCGTAGAACAATGGCACAGATGCAGCGCCGCACCCGTATCCTTCGCAAGCATAATGTCACGTGCCACAATCACGTCCTCCACAGCATTGGCAATCCCTGCAAATCCCAGCTTCTTCATCGCCTTATCTGCATTTACCACACCTTTTCCAACCATATTGGCATCTTCACAGTGCGCCAATATCGGAATGTCATATTTAAGGGCAAGCGTCATTGCCTCACGATACAATTGCGCGTTCATTACCGTCCTGCCATCCTCGCTGAGCGCGGGAATTCCTGCTTCCACCATTGCCTCAATATCTGACAGTTCTTCTCCTCTCTGTCCTCTGGTCACAGCCCCAGTCTGCAGAATATTCACAAGACGCATGTCCCTGCCCTTGTTATGAACATAATGAACCACATCTGCATTATCCACCACAGGCTTCGTATTCGGCATAGCAACAATCGTAGTAAACCCGCCGCACGCCGCTGCCCTCGCGCCGGTCTCAACCGTCTCTTTATGTTCCTGTCCTGGATCACGCAAATGCACATGCATGTCGATAAATCCCGGCATCACGTAGCATCCTGATGCATCCACAACACGGTCCGCTTTCACCTTCTGTTTGGGTGCAATCTTCTTTATGACGCCATCTTCCACAAGTACATCTGCCAACGTCTCTGTCTGATCTGCCGGATTGATTACTGTTCCTTTCTGAATAAGTAATAGCATATTAAAATCCTTTCTAAATGTTATGAAATTCTTCTATTGTTCTGCCCCATTCCAGGCAGAAAATAGCTCGTTATATTATGATTCCATTCTAACACAGAAAAAAAGGAGGGGCAACCTCCTTTTCCCGAATTATCAATTCTACCGCAATCTGTTACATTCATACCTCTGCATCGTGCGCAGACACGCCTTTAGCTCCTCATACCGCAAATCCAAAGGCCCTTCCTCAATGACAACATCCAATGCCACCGCCATATTATTAATCATACGGTCCGTGATTTCCTCACGCATTGCCACAAGAATCCTATATTTCTCCTCCATAGTGTCCGCATCAAAAAAAGCTATCATTTTCTCCTCGGCGCTCAGCCGGGATATGGGAATCCTCTTTGGAGCTGCTTTTCTTCCTGCTATATCTGCCTCCGCTTCCTCTTTGGCTTCTTCTGTCCCGGGTACCTCCGCCTTCGTCTCCTCTTTGGCAGAATCCGGTTGGGGAAGATTAGTCTTTGATATTTCCAATTTAGAGGATTCTTGTCCACTCTTCTTAAATTCCACCCATTGGAAACAATATTTCTGCTTCACCTGAGGATACTTCTCCTTATCCACCGCACTGACAAACATGGAAAGCGGTCTGGCATAAACCTGAAAAGTTCCATACAATGCCTGATAAACAACCAGCCGCTCGCCCGTCTGCGAATCCTGTGCCAAAGTGATAATCTGGTATAACTTATTTTTGTAATGTAAATACTTTTCTCCCGGTCTTGGGTCTCCCTGTGGCATATTGCCTTCCTCCTTTTAAGCGGTATCGGCACGCTATAATCTTTTGACAAGCCGGTCAATGTCTGTTTTTTCTCCTATAACCATCAAATGCTCGTCTGCATTAAATATATAATCTGCACTGGGCAGAAGAATACTCTTTCCTTCTTGCTTGATTCCTAAAATATTGGCGTTATATTTTGCCCTGAAATCTGTTTCCTTAATAGATTTTCCTATCCATTCCTCTAGGGGCTGAATCTCATAAATAGAATAATCGCCCACCTCCATATAGTCGTACACATGGTTAGAGCTGACTTTAATTGCAATCCTTTTCGCAATATCCCTATCAGGATAGACTACCTCGTCTGCGCCATTGCGCAGTAAGAATTTTGCCTGGATATCCCTGGTTGCCTTGCTGATAACATAGGGAGCACCCATTTCCTTTAATTGACTGGTAATCTCAAGGCTGCTCTGGAAATTCGTTCCGATGCATACAAAACAAATATCAAAATTTCTGACGCCCAGGCTGCGCAATACTTCCTCCCTGGTGCAATCCGCAATTTTAGCGCTGGTGACAAGGGACAGAATATCCTCAAGATTCTCCTCCCTTTCATCTATTGCCATAACATCATTTCCATTTTTGACCAAATCCATGCATAAATGCCTTCCAAACCTTCCAATTCCAATAACCAATATTGATTTCATACTTCCTCCTCTACCCAATCGTTATCCGTTCCACGGGCAGCTTCACCATCGCATTATGTTTCCTCTCCGTAAATGACAGGGCAAAAGACATGCTGCCAATTCTTCCACAATACATCAAAAATATTAATATACATTTTGATAAAAGGGATACATCCCGCGTAATTCCCGTTGAAATTCCCACTGTGCCGATTGCTGAAAACACCTCCATAAAAATATCCGAAAGGGGAAGGCTTCTCTCCAAGCCCGACATTACCAGGCAGCATACAACCGCCAACAGTAGATTTATAAAAAACACAGTAGCTGCCTTCTTGATACAATCCTCGTCCAATCGTCTTCCAAAAATATTCAGCCCGCTCTTACCTCGCAGTGTCGACCAGACATATAATAGAATCACTACCATCGTGGTAGTCTTAATTCCTCCGGCTGTGGAGCCAGGGCTCCCTCCGATAAAC
This sequence comes from uncultured Lachnospiraceae bacterium, assembly GCA_948688495.1. Taxonomy (GTDB): domain Bacteria; phylum Bacillota; class Clostridia; order Lachnospirales; family Lachnospiraceae; genus Petralouisia. The sequence continues at coordinate 10,919 of CAPQSW010000017.1, forward strand.
ATCAAAACCACCGTCAACATCCTCCCCGCCTCCGAATACGATGCGGTATCAATTGTATTGAATCCTGCCGTCCGGGGCGTTACTGCGCCAAAGACAGATGCAAGCACTTGACCTTTTGTATCAAAAGATGCCAGATTCTGATGCTCAGACAGATAGAAAAAGAAACTTCCTGCAACAATCAAAATCAATGACGTAGCAAGCACAATTTTGGTATGCAGCATATATTTCTTTACATTCCATTTATGGGTAGAAATATCATCCCATACAATAAAACCAATTCCTCCAATAACAATCAATGCCATAATGACAATGTTTACCAGTACATCATCACCATATAGCATCAAAGAACTATAAGGCTCAATTTTCCCCATTAAGTCAAAGCCGGCATTACAAAATGCAGATATGGAATGAAAAATTCCATACCATATCCCCTCTGCAACTCCAAACTGAGGAATAAAGCGAATCATTAAAAGCAAGGCCCCGATACCCTCAAAGATCAGCGTAAAGCGTACAATCTTTAGTACCAGACGCACAGTTCCGCCAATCTGCAGCGTATTCATGCTCTCCTGAATCAAATTGCGCTCCTTCAATCCGATACGCCGCTTCAAAAAAATAGAAAAGCACACACCGATCGTAATAAATCCGAGACCACCAATTTGAATTAGTAAAAGAAGTACAACTTGCCCAAAAAGGCTCCAGCTGGTATACGTATCCACTACCACCAATCCAGTCACGCAGGTGCTGCTTGTTGCAGTAAAAAGTGCATTGAAAAATCCTGCGCTCTGACCGTTTCTGGACGCTATCGGCAGCATCAGTAACACTGTCCCGACTGCAATAATCATTAAAAATCCAAGGGCAATCGTCTGTACCCTGCTCAACCTCTTTGCCATGATACCTCCTGTTGTACGAGCACGTATAAAAGGAGTATTTCGCAGCCTCAATAAAAGCCACAAAACACTCCTCCAAACTACTGCTTAGTATTTACCAAATTCACTGTCCAAAGAAATGATGCGCTCATTTTCCTCGGATCTGTCTGATCTGCCTATATCCTGCTGCATAACAGCATTAGCGGCATCAGAAGCGGATGTTTTAAGCTTGTACTGTCCAATCATCGTACGCAGGGACATTGCCTGGTTTGATAACTGTTCACTGGCTGCCGCGCATTCCTCACTGGTAGCAGAGTTCGTCTGAACAACCTGGGATACCTGGCTGATGGCCTGGTCAATCTGGCTGACCGCCGTTGCCTGGTCATTCGATGCCACTGCAATGCTGTTAATCAGTGATACGATATTGTCCACCTCACCAAGAATCTCATTCAGGGAAGCTGCTGTTCCTTCTGCAAGCTTGGAACCATGTTCCACTCTCTTGATGGAATCTTCAATCATCTCTGCTGTCTCACTGGCTGCTGAAGCACTCTTTCCTGCCAGATTCCGTACCTCCTCAGCTACAACTGCAAATCCCTTGCCATGCACGCCTGCCCTTGCTGCCTCTACTGCCGCATTCAAAGCAAGAATGTTGGTCTGGAATGCAATGTCATCAATTACCTTGATAATCTTAGAAATATTCTCAGAAGATTCATTGATCTCTGTCATTGCACCAATCATGTCTTTCATATGGCTGTCACTCTGCATAGCCTCATTCTTCATGCTATGTACAGATTCGTTTGCCTGGTTTGCTTCCTCTGCATTGCGCTTCGTGCGCTCTGCAATCTCAGTAATGGATGCGGTTACCTCTTCAATCGCACTTGCCTGCTGTGTGGAACCCTGTGCAAGAGCCTGGCTGGCATCCGATACCTGCTCTGCTCCCATGGAAAGCTGAATGGAAGAATCCCGGATTCCTGACAGCATCTGGTTATTCTCTTTAAAAATACTTTCAAATGCATTACCTAAAACGTCCTGGTCTCCCTTTACCTTTACGTCAACGGTTAGGTCACCTTCCGAAAGATGCCCCGCGACTTCCGCCTGATACTTTATAGTATCTACAATCTTCTGAAAATCATCCACCAATTCACCGAATTCATCCTCACGGAACTTCTGTAATTCTACATCGACCCTGCCGGCTGCAATATCCGTTGCTGCAGTACTCAGCATCTTCATGTTCCTCTGGACATCTTTCAGAAGTGAAGTTGCCATAATAAGCGTAATAACAATGGCAACAAATACCAAAGCACACATAAACAGTTCCGCATTCTGAACATAACTATTCGAAACATTCTCTTTCCTGACAGTTGTCAATGTATTGATTCCGGCAAATGCAACCAGGCCAGTTAATATAATAACGATAGCAAAGCAAGCTATCAACCGCGTCTTAAACTTCATATTCTTCATTTTATCTTCTCCTTTACCTTTATGCCTCTGCAATTTCACCCGTGGGAGCTGCCTCTTCCAGTGCCTCCACATCCTCATCCCGGATTAACTTCTCCGGATCCAGCAACAGTTTCACTTCATTCTCCACCCTTACCAGTCCAAATACATATTTGCTGTTTCCCGTGTTAGACTGTGATAATGATGGTGGAAGAATAATCTCTTTTTCATTGACAGTAATCACACCCGCAATTTCATCTACAATCAATCCCACCGTTGTGGATTTTACGTTAATTACAATAATACACGTACGGTCTGTATACTCGCGAGGAGTCTGTTTGAGCCTCACCCTAACATCAATAACCGGAATGATCTTTCCTCGGATATTAATCAGTCCTTTGATGTAGTCTTCTATCTCCGGAACTGCCGTTATGGATTGAATTCCAACAATTTCCTCTACGAATGTGATGGCGATACCGTAACATTCATCTGCAATCTGGAATGTCATGAACATGCCTTTTTGGCTGTCTTCCTTGCCATCCAAATCATCCATCAAATCCAATTCTTCTGACATATCCTACTTTTTCTCCTCTCCGGCAATCAAGCCTGCAATATCCAAAATCAATGCAATGCTTCCATCTCCAAGTTGCGTACAGCCAGATAATCCCTGAACCTTCTTGATATAGGAAGGAATGGGTTTTACCACAATTTCCTGCTCTGCAATCAGCTGGTCGATAAATACACAGACATTTTTATTCTCATGCTCTAATACCACCACAATACCATCTTCAATCTCTGCTTTAGAGTCATCCAAATGATACCGGCGATTTAAGCGGATAAAGGGATAACATTCATCCCGGAGCATAATGTATTCTTCACCATCTGGTTCCTTCACAAGCATATCCTTGCTGACCCTGACAAATTCCTTAATGTCATTCGTTTCAATGACAAACGTAGAATTTCCTACCTGCATGACAATTCCATTGATAATTGCCAATGTGAGCGGAATCTTCATTGTCATCTCACTTCCGCCGCCCTCTACACTGTCAATTTCCAGATTGCCACCCACGGCCTGGATGTTCTTAACCACAACATCCATACCCACACCTCGGCCAGAATACTCTGTAACCTGCTCCTTCGTGGAAAATCCTGCATACGTGATAAACTGGAAAATTTCTTTCTCGGTAAAATCTGACATTGCCCGGTTCCCGATAAGTCCATTCGCCCTTGCTTTATCATACAATTTCTGCTTATTTAGACCCTTACCATCATCCCTGACAATAATATATACCTTTCCGCCTTCATTTTTTGCCTCCAGGGTAATTTTACCTTTTGGATTCTTCCCTGCTGCAAGACGTTCTTCCTTAGATTCAATTCCATGGTCTACAGAATTGCGGACTAAGTGCATCAACGGATCGGATATATGCTCAATAATATTCTTATCTACTTCCGTATTCTCTCCAATAACCTCAAGTTCAATATCCTTGCCCAGCTTTCTGGACACATCGAACACAATACGGTTCATCTTCTGGAATGTATTCGTCAGCGGCATCATTCGCATAGACATAATGACGTCCTGCAATTCCGTTGTAATCTTGGAAAGCTGGCTGGCTGACTTCTGGAAATTGGAAAGTTCCAGTCCTGGCACCTTTAAATCCGGATTCTGGAGCACCGTTGCCTCAGAGATAACAAGCTCTCCAATCATATCCATAAGGTCGTCCAGCTTCTCCACGTTGACGCTGATATACGTCTGTTTGGGCTGCTGCTTCGGCTGGTTCTTCGCCAGTTTCTTACTCTTTCCTGTTTCTTTATTCTTGATAACATAGTCACCGGGAGCGGGATCTTTTTTCTCCGGTTTCTTTTCCGGCACTTTCTCCTTTTCATCCAGTTCAATGATAATCGGATGTTCCTCCTGCTCATGGAATCCCATCTCAAACTCCTGCTTTGTGCAGTCGCTGATCTCCACACGATCCATGCCAGATGTCTCTCCAATTGCAGCTTTCACCTCATCTTTGGAGCACTGGCACTGTACCAGCATATGGAATCCATCTTCCAAAATGACATCACTGCTTTCCTCATTGCTGATAATGTCATCCGGAATATACTGTAAATCTTCTGCTACTTCTTTCAAGGCATACACGGCTGTGTAAGCACGAATATTACACATCTGGGTATCGTCACGCCAATAGATTGAGACCTTATAATACTTACTGCTCTCACTTCCTGTGGGCGCTATGTAAAACTGATTCGGTTCCACATAAGTATTTTCCGGGGGCAGTTCTTCACCCTTCTGGGAGATTCCAGTTTTTATCTTCGTCAGGAATTTATCAATCTCCTCCACAAGCTTACTCTCATCTCCATCCGGTGTCTCACCGCTCTTGATTTTTTCCAGTTCTCCTGTAATAAAATCAGATACCTCCAGCACATGATCTACCAACTCCAGATGCGGAACATTCTCTGGATGGGATTCTCTTAGATAATAAAATACATCCTCCAGTTTATGGGACACTTTTGTAATATTTTCATACATCATAATACCGGAAGAACCTTTGATTGTGTGCATGACACGGAAAATCTCGTTGATGGATTCCTCATCAAAACATTCCTCATCCTTCTGCTCCAGCACTGTGTTATCAAGATTCTCCAAAAGCTGTTCACTCTCATAAAGGAACATATCCAGCATACTGTCTGTATTAAAATCTTCTCCCATTTTTCCGCCTCCTTTCTTCTACAATGTAGTTTTCTCTCAATCTATCAGTTCCAGCTTTTTAAGGATTTTTTCAAACTTATCCAAGTCAATAGGCTTACCGGAGTAAACCGTACATCCCATCTCAAAAGCCTTTTTCACATTGCGTTCCTCATTCAATGCGGTTGTCATGATAATCTTAACACCATCATTTCCCTGAATCCCGCGTTCCTTCTCGATATCGCGGATTGCCTTCAATGCCTGATAACCGTCTAACACCGGCATCATTACGTCAAGGCAAATCAAGTCATACGGTTCCCCATCCTCCAACGCCATGAGAAATGCGTCCACTGCTTCTTCACCATCAACAGTAATGTCGCAGTCTCCATACTTGCTCAGATAATTTGACATAAATTTGCGGCTCGCAAAATCATCCTCTGCCAATAAAATCTTCATGATATTCTCTCCTTCCTTCTCTTTCTAAGGTAGCGGCACGCGCCTCTTCGCGTCACCTGCCTGTTGGTAATGTCACGCCCGGCTTTGCCGGACCTGACCTATCGGTCAACGCATTATATATCGTGCTTCGCACGAGGCGCCTCCCTCTAATTGGTCTTTAGTAAACCGTATATTTTATTTGTTATACTCGAAAGTTCCATCTGATACTGGACAGCTCCAATATCGTATGCAACTTTGGGCATTCCATATACCACACAGGTGGCCTCATTCTGGCCAATCGTAGTAGCTCCTGCCTTACGCATTTCCAGCAGACCATTGGCTCCATCACCACCCATTCCGGTAAGAATTACGCCGAGCGCATCCTTTCCGGCACTCTTTGCTACTGAGGAAAACAGCACATCCACAGAGGGGCAGTGACCACTCACCTTAGGCCCCGCTTTGCATTCCACCTGATAAATACCATTTACTTTAATCAGGCGCATATGCTTATCCCCCGGCGCTATCAGCACGCGCCCTGGAAGTACCTTATCTCCCGTAACAGCCTCTTTCACAGCCACCTGACACTGATTGTTCAGGCGGTTTGCATACATCTCCGTAAATCCCGGAGGCATATGCTGTACAATTACCACACCCGGAATATCTGTCCGGAACTGTTTTACAACATCAAAAATTGCCTCTGTGCCTCCTGTGGAAGCTCCTATTGCAATCACCATATCCTTATTGACTGCAGATACACCATGCACAGGATAAGATTCTACACGTTTTAAGCTTCCCATCCTGACTGTTGATGCAATCTTAATCTTAGTTCCCAATTCTTTGCGTATAAACTCACTAACCTTTGTACGGTCCACAGTACTGGGCTTACATACAAAATCTACTGCTCCCGCTTCCATAGCATCGAACACCTTCGCGTCCAGTGCACTGATTACTACCACCGGCAGAGGATACTGTGGCATCAATTTCCGCAAAAACTGAATACCATCCATTCTCGGCATCTCCACATCCAGCGTCATTACATCTGGACGGTATTCCAAAATAGCATCCCTTGCTGCATATGCATCTCCTGCCTGTGCCACAACCTCCAAGTATGGGTCTTCGCTCAAACTCTGCACGAGAAGATTGCGGAACAGCATAGAGTCATCTACCACTAAAACTCTAATCTTCTTCATCTGATTTCCCTACTCTCTATTTCTGATAGATTGACGGCTCGACATATTTGAAAGCTGTCCCTTTTCTGTTAAGCGCCTCTGTTGTTCCAATAAACAAATAGCCTCCCGGCTCCAAAAAATCATAAACTTTGCGAAGCAGCTGCAACTTCGTTGCCTCATCAAAATATATCATCACATTTCGCAAAAAAACCACATGGAAAGGTCTTTTAAAAGGAAATGGATTCATCAAATTAAACTGCCGGAAAATCACCTCATTCCGTAACTCCTGATTAGCCTGATATTCTTCTTCATTCAGCCTTTTGAAAAATCTCCTGCGCCACTTCTCCGGCAATGGTTCTATCTGTTCTGCCAGATACTTCCCTTGCTGTGCATGCTGCAGCACCTTGGTAGAAATATCGGTTGCCAGGATCTTGGTATCCCATCCATGATCCAACCCGAAAAAATCCTGCAGTACCATGGCTATCGTATAAGGCTCCTCCCCCGTAGAAGATGCTGCTGACCAGATTCGCAAATCCCTTCTGGCTGCTTCTGTAACTTTTAACTTGGGAAGCACCACCTGCCGCAGAAATTCCATATGCTCAAATTCGCGCATAAAATATGTATGGTTGGTGGTCAGGGCATTGATTAAATTCCTTGCCTCTTTTCCTGCCGGATCATGCTCCACCTTAGCCATATATTCATCATAGCCATTGTAACCATTTCTTAAAATGTAATTTTCCAGCCTTCCATTAATTAGTACTCTTTTTTCACTAAGATCGATTCCGGTTGTCTGTTTCACATAATTCACAACCCGGTGAAATTCGCTATCTGTAATCATCTTGACTTACTCCTATCATAATAAAATTTCTACCGATCAAACTTTACGAGTTCCATTTAACAGCTCGATTTCCTATTCGTTTTATGATACTATATTTCTTTTTGCTTGTCAATTCTTGTCAGATTTTGGCAAGTGCTGAATGATCGCGGTATTTTAATAATTGGGAAAATCCCATCAGCTATGACGTAACTGCTTTTTAATTTTCACAAAAACATCTACAATGGCCGGATCAAAATACGTACCACTTCTCTCCTTGATGATCTGTATGCTTTCCTCTGGACTATAAGCGCCCTCCTGCCCTCCTTCTCCCGTCAGGATATCGTAATTGTCTGCAACAATGGCAATCCTGGCTGAAAGTGGAATTTCTTTTCCAGAAATTCCTCCCGGATAACCGCTTCCATCCCAACAGGCATGGTGGTAACGGGCAATCTCAATCGCCATCGGCAAAAAACTGTTCTCCGGCGTATTCTGATACACCCTCTCTAAAATCTCCGCTCCCTGCCCGGCATGATGCCTTACCTGCGCCCTGCGTTCCTGCCTCACCTCCTCAACCTGATCCGTAGGGACACACAGCTTTCCAATATCATGGAGCCTTGATGCAACCTCAATGGTATTGATAAATCCCTCTGATATTTCTTCGGTAAATTCCGGGCTAAACTGCAGGCTTTGCGCCAGCATCCGGCAATTGTATGCCACATTCTCCATATGATCCGCCGAATCCTGCTCCTCCGTAAGCGCTGCCAGAGCATAAAGGATATTCTTCTGCTCATCCTCAATCCTCCTTGCCTGGCTGCTGATTACACTATGAAGCCGCCGGTTACTCATCTCCAGCTCCTGCTGCATCTCGTGCAGCTTCAGATGGTTATTCACCCGCATTGTTACTTCTGTAATCTCAAATGGTTTTGCAATATAGTCTACAGCCCCAAGTTTAAATCCCCTGACTTTATCCTCACTGGAATCTGCCGCTGATATGAAAATAATCGGAATGTCCCTGGTAATTGGATTGCTTTTGAGCCGTTCGCAAAATTCATATCCATCCATCTCCGGCATAAATACATCCAGAAGAATCAACTGGGGCAGGCTTTCTGAAATCAACGTTACCGCCTCTGCCGCGCTCGCTGCGCATTTGGGAATATATCCCATTTCCTCTATCATATTTTCAAGGATAAACAGATTGGTCTCCACATCATCCACAATCAGAATATGCGGTATCTTCTCAGATTTGCCTGTATTGTCCATTCTACATCCCTCCAATATTTTCCGCAAGCTGTGCCCGAAGGCTGTTGAACTGCGCTACACTCTTATCATAATCTCCTTTTCGCACATTCATCTCCAGACGGAACGCAGACCTCTTAATATCCTTTGGCGCCTGCTCTACAAGTTCCTTAATGTTATGTGCAAAGTTCTCCGCCTTGTCCCAGGCTTCCACTTCCATGCATAAAATCAACTTCTCCAACTTGCTGTCAATCTCCTGCACATTTTCCGGGGTACCAAATTGGAAGAACTTCTCCACGTTGTCAAATCCTGGCATCTCCTGATTTTGATTGATAAATTCAAACTGTTCGCTTACCTGATGCTCATCCCTGGCCTTCTGCGCCACATGCATCCGCACAGAAAATGAAAAACTGCTTCCCTTTCCTTTCTCACTGTCAACATGGACGTTTCCATGCATCAGTTCGATCAGCTGTTTTGTGATCGCAAGCCCTAACCCTGTGCCTCCATATTTCCTGGTAATCGAAGCGTCAACCTGGGAGAAGCTTTTAAACAGCTTATCCTTCTCTTCTGGCGAAATACCAATGCCTGTATCCGATACAACAAAAAACAACTCAATCTCATCATCAAATTGTAATGTCTTGGTTACTTCTATATTAATATATCCCACGCTGGTAAATTTTACCGCATTGGATAAAAAATTATTCAAAACCTGCGTCAAGCGCAGTTCGTCACCAATGAGATATTCCGGAATCACCTTGTCAATATTAACCATAATGCGCAATCCCTTCGCATTGATCGCAGGGATGCTGGTCTCCACGGTATGGTTTACCATCTTATAGAAATTAAATTCCTTTTCTTCTATCACAAATTTGCCCGCTTCAAGCTTGGAGAAATCTAAAATGTTATTGATAATGGCAGACATATTGTCACAGCAACGAATAACAATATCCAAGGTCTCCCTTACCTCGGGCGCCACCCCATTCTCTAATAGATTCGTCACATGACCTCGGACTCCGTTGACTGGCGTCCGCAATTCATGGGTTACGTTCGCCACAAATTCATTGCGGACCTTGAGCGTCTCCTCCATCTCCTCCTTCATGCGGACAAGCTTCCTCTCTGTCTCCACCTGCCTGGCAACATTGATGGCAAACAAAAGATGCTGGCTGCCGTTTACCTTAGCCGCCATCTCCACCGGAAAACAAGTCCCATTTTTCCGATACATCGTACCTTCTGTCATCTTCAGAGCTGTCTCCAAAGGAAAACTTCCGTCTTCCTGATGAAGTTCTGCCGGGAACAGGGTATCCAGGCTGATTGTCTCCAATTCCTCTCCATATCCCAATTCCTCTTTTGCCCTGGCATTTGCATATAAAATTCTGCCATTACTGTCAAACCTGAGAATAATTTCCAAGGATGCATCCGCAAAACTATGAACATCCTCTTCCTGCAGCATTTCCTGTTCCATCGTTTTCACCTCTCTTTAAGCGCAGTCCTAATGTGTACTTTTGCACACTAGCACCACTATATCTAGTATACGATTTCCAAAATACCATGTCAAGTGTAAAATGCGTGGAACTGCTGTCAAACGTAACTATTCAGCCCACCGTGTATACCGCCCGGCACGCGGCGGTTTCAATAGTTGACGTGCACAGACCTCCCCGGATACCGCTCATTTCTCTCCATCCATCTGCCACATTTGTCACACATGATTCCGTGTAGTTATTGAGCGTCAGCTTGTGTCGCATCCTCACCCTCATGCATGACCTTTTATGTGCTTTCTGTTCGCCCGACCAGAGACCGGTTGGAAATGCGCGCCGCCGGGCGCACAATAAAAAGACTGTTCATCTTCCACTCGGAAGGAACAGTCATCATTACATATATGTATTTTGAGTGGATGGAGAAGGATTCGAACCTTCGAAGGCGTTGCCAACAGATTTACAGTCTGCCCCCTTTGGCCACTCGGGAATCCATCCATATTGCAGAGGCGGATCTCGCTCGCCTCTGACCATGTTCGATTATAGCATATGTTGTTTGTTGATGCAAGGATTTTTTATTTATTTTCTTTATTTTCTTTTCAAAGGTAACTATTCAGCCTTTAAAAATCCAACCGTTCCTCTTTGCCAATATTCTTAAGAATCACCGCACAGTTGGGTGGAAGGCTGATGTCAAGACGCCCATTCGTGACCCGGTAAATCTCCGGTTCCAGAGAATATGACTCTGGAGTTGTCATTATCAGACGTTCAAGCCTTGTCTCCCGCTCCATGCCTGCCGGCCAGACTCTCCACTGCATATGTCGCTCCACATAATCATTATTGATAATAATTACAAACTGTTGCTCGCGGTTGAAACGTCCATAACACATGACCTGATAGTCCCCGCCCAAAAATTTCAGGGAACCGGTACGGAAAGCCTCATTCTCTTTATGAATCCGTATCACATCGCGATGAAAGGCCAATAGTTCCTGATCCTCATTTCCCCAGGGATATGTCCTGCGGTTATCAGGATCTGTAAATCCTACTACGCCGACCTCATCTCCATAATAGATGGTAGGCGCTCCGGGCCAAGTCATCTGAACCACAACCGCCTCTTTCATCACACCCTTATTCAAATCCTCACCAGCCGCCTCGCTCCCAAGATGGTCGACCCTTCCCACCTTATGGTTGGTACGGGTCAGAAAACGGGAATGGTCATGGTTCGATAACTCGTTCATGGCACACTGCAGCGAAGGCGTCATAAAACGTGTCATATAATAATTCATAGCGCCCTCAAAATTCTGGAAATTCCCCAGCATATCCTGACGGTAACCGTCACTATGTTTTTCCATCCCGGTAAGGAACCAGGTCAACGGTTCCATGAAAGCATCATAATTCATCACAGTATCCCACTGGTCGCCCCTGAGCCATTCTACCGGATCACCATAATGCTCCGCAAGCACAATTGCGTCTGGATTAGCCTCCTTGACCGCCTTACGGAAATCCTGCCAGAAATTATGGTTAAACTCTACCGAATGCCCCAGATCAGCCGCTACGTCCAGACGCCATCCATCCGCATTGTATGGCGGTGACACCCATTTTCTGCCAATGTCTAAAATATAGTCATACAACTCCCGTGACCCTTCATAATTCAGCTTAGGCAATGTGTCATGTCCCCACCAGCCGTCATAACTGCCGTTATAAGGCCACCGGTTTTCATCATAGAATTGGAAGAAATTACGGTAGGGACTGTCTGCTGAGACAAAGGCCCCAGTAGCATAACCAACCTCTCTCTCATAAATCAATTCCTTATCCAGCCATTTATTAAAGGAACCACAATGATTAAACACACCATCCAGTATCACCCGCATCCCTCGTTTATGAGCTTCTTCTACAAGCTTTGCAAACAGGGCATTGCTCGCTTCCAGATTCCTGTGATCCGATACCCGTTTGATATATTTGGTTGCCTCAGTATTATCCGTCTGTCCCTGGGAGAGCAGCGCTCCGCCATCCTCCACAATTACCCCGTAATGGGGATCAATATAATCATAATCCTGTATATCATACTTATGGTTGGAAGGTGAGACAAAGAGCGGGTTGAAATATAATACTTCAATCCCCAGATCCTGCAGATAATCAAGCTTCTGCATGACCCCCGCCAAATCCCCGCCGTAAAACTCTCCTACGCCGAAATTTGCCGGACACTTGTTCCAATCGTTCACCTTCTGGCTATATACCTGGATATAATAATATTCATTCGTCAACACATCATTCGTCGGGTCCCCATTGCAAAAACGGTCAACCAGAATCTGGTACATCACGGCTCCCTTTGCCCAGTCAGGCGTAGAAAATCCTGGCACAATCACAAAATCATATTCATGACGGACTTTCGGCGTCACACCCATCCTGTCATAAAAACAATGCAGCATACCCGTAACTGCTTCAAAATAATAGTGGTATGCCTCCTCTCCAAGCTGCACTTTGGCCTGATAGTAATCAAAAGGCCCCTCTGTTTCCTGTTTCCTCATAGAAATTTTCTTATCGCCGCTGCACAGCCACACAATGTCCACATTATCCTTTGCTGTGCGGAATCTGATGGTTACTGTATCATTTACGCCCGGTTCCGTCGGATTCCTGTAGTCTTTCGTCCCGTCAGAAAACAATGCGTACTTACGCAGCAACGGACGCATGTTCATCATATACTGTTGTCTCTGGCTCAGCTCATAAATGGAATATTCTCTCATAAAGATACCTCTTCTTTCTTATGGTATACGTTATAACGTTTCCTAAAAGTAAAAAGGCAGCTATAGAAGCTGCCTTTTTAGGAGAAGGTATTTTTACTATGGGGTGTAGCAAAAATTATATAATGTATTGGGGGGTTTTTACGATAATTATAGTACCATAAAACCATCAATAAGTGTGCACAAACTTCACAAAAAAAGCAATTTGTTTTTGTATATTTTGTACATGTCCTTTTCTCTGCCCGCCCAAATTCCCATGGCAAACTGCACAAATCATCCCTCAAACAAAGCTTCAAACTCATCTCTGCTGATTTTTTCTTTTTCTAGCAGCAGGTCGGCACATTTGTGGAGAATCGACTCATGCTCCATCAAAATACTCCGTGATTTCTGGTAACATTCATCTATAATGCGCTTAATCTCCTGGTCAATCATGCCCGCCACATTCTCACCATAGGCCCTCTTATGCGCCAAATCCCTGCCGATAAACACCTCGTCATCATCATTGTCATAGTTAATCAAACCAATATTCTCAGACATTCCATACTTCGTTACCATTGCTTTGGCTACGCCGGTTGCCTGTTTAATATCTTGGGATGCCCCTGTGGTAATATCGTCAAAAATCATTTCTTCCGCTACCCTGCCTCCGAGATCCACAATAATTTCCTGCAGCATCCTGCCTTTCGTATTGAACATCTCATCGCGCTCCGGCAACGGCATCGTATATCCTGCCGCCCCGACCCCGGTCGGGATAATGGAAACAGAGTATACCGGTCCCACATCCGGCAAAACATGAAAAAGGATTGCATGCCCCGCCTCATGATATGCGGTAATCCGTTTCTCCTTCTCTGTGATAATACGGCTCTTTTTCTCAGATCCGATTCCCACCTTTACAAAAGATTTGCGGATGTCACTCTGAATAATAAAAGCACGGTCTTCCTTTGCCGCAACAATCGCCGCTTCATTCAGAAGATTCTCCAAATCAGCTCCGGTAAATCCCGCTGTCGTCTGGGCAATCTGCTTTAAATCCACATCATCCCCCAGCGGTTTATTTTTGGCATGGACATTTAAAATTTCCTCTCTGCCGCCAATATCCGGTCTTCCCACATGTACTTTTCGGTCAAAGCGGCCCGGACGCATAATCGCAGGGTCCAAAATATCCACACGGTTCGTCGCAGCCATCACAATAATGCCTTCATTGACGCCAAAACCATCCATCTCCACCAAAAGCTGGTTCAAGGTCTGCTCCCGCTCGTCATGGCCGCCGCCCATTCCAGTTCCACGCCGCCTTGCCACTGCATCAATCTCGTCAATAAAGACAATACAGGGTGCATTCTTCTTCGCCTCCTCAAACAGATCGCGCACACGCGAGGCTCCCACGCCGACAAACATCTCCACAAAATCAGAACCCGAAATACTGAAGAAGGGAACGCCTGCCTCCCCGGCAACCGCCTTGGCAAGCAGTGTCTTACCGGTTCCCGGAGGTCCCACCAAAAGAACGCCTTTCGGGATTCTTGCCCCCAGCTTCGTATATTTTCTGGGTGCCCGCAAAAAATCCACCAGTTCTTCAAGCTCCTCTTTTTCCTCCTTCAGTCCTGCAACATTGCCGAAATTAATCTTCTTATTCTCATCCGTAGTCATTTTGGCACGGCTTTTTCCAAAGTTCATCATCTTGCCCCCGCCTCCCGAGGAAGCAGCCGCATGATTTGTCATCATGATATAAAATACAAACAACACACCGAACAGGATCAACGTCGGAAGTATGGAAATCAGCCAATTCTCTTCTGGCATTTCCTGCACCACAAAATCTTTAAAGTCATAAGATTTCATCGTCTCCTGCAAGGCATTGACATCCGAAACATGCAATGCCCTTGTGGCATTCCCTGAATCTCCTTTTAATGTTATGCTTGCCTCCCCACTCGGAACCTCACGATTCTGGGAGACAACCACGGACAGCACTCTTTCATTCTCTAAGTCCTGTTCAAACTGTGCATACGTATAAACAGAACCATGCCCAAATCCGGGCGAACTATCCCGCATAATCCAAAGCAGCGCTAAAATGATAATGACTGCAATATATACACCGAATGCCCGGTAACGTTTTTGATTACTCATTGCCTATCCCTTACTCCTTTCTATCCTAAGCATCCAAATCCACGATTCCTATATAAGGAAGGTTGCGGTAATGCTGCATATAATCAAGTCCATAGCCCACTACAAACTCATCCGGTATCGCAAACCCGGTAAAGTCCACCTGTACATCTGTCACCCGGCGGTCCGGTTTGTCTAACAGCGTACAAAGATGCAGGCTTTTTGGTTTTCTGCTCTTTAAATTATCCAGCAGATAACTCAGCGTTCTCCCAGAATCCACAATATCCTCTACCACAAGCACATGTTTGCCCTCAATGGCCTCATCCAAATCTTTGACCACTTTTACCACGCCGCTGGACTTTGTGCCGTTCCCATAACTGGATACGGACATAAAATCAATAGAAACTGGTACGCTCAGACGTTTTGCCAGTTCACAGGTGAAAAACACCCCTCCTTTGAGGACGCTCACCAGGTGAACCGGTTCTCCCTGATAAAACTCACTGATTTCCTTTCCCATCTCACAAATTCTTTTTTCTATCTCGTCTTCCGAAATTAAAATGCGGATCTTTTCACTCACTCTGTTCTCCTCCATCCACACGTATCTCCAATATTCTTCTGGTGTGTTCTGTTACCTTTACATCTTCACTGATACGATAACCAATAATCCAAAGGATATGGGTATCGTCCGACAAAAGCAAAATCTGATCTCTCTGGCAGCTTGGTATTTTCTCGTCGACAAAATATTTTTTTAGTTTTTTGCGTCTTCCTTCTGCATCAATCACCAGATAATCCTGCTCCTGCCGTGTTCTCAGCTGCATAGTACCCTTTATTTTATCATAATCAAACCATTTCGTATACATTTTTTTGGGAATTTCTTCATTTTCAGGATTTTTTTTCAATAACCGCGTGTTAATTTTACAGCCATAAGATAAAACCTCTGTGCTTCCCTCCGGCAAAAGCTTAATACTCCGCGGCAGCCCCGATGGTATCCCCTCACCTTTCTTTCTCAATAATATCCCTTCATATATGCGCTGGGCCAAGATTCCACGAGGCAGCTCTGCCACCCTCCCACTCTGCCGTGCAAACAATTCCAAAATCTGCTGCACATGAATATTAGAGATATCTTTGCTGCTTCCCAAAGCCTCTGCCAGGACTTTATGCAGCAAAGCCCTTTGGATAGCTGAGGGCTCTTGCATTAATCCCTGCCGAATGCAGATACCTTGGTGTTTCTGATGGACATATTTGTCATAAGCTCCCCTGCCCAGTTCCTGGATAAGCTCCAATGCCTCTGCCACAAATTCCGCTGTCTGATTCATATGTGGAACCACATTTGTATTAATCTGCGTAAGCAGGGGCATCACCTGATGGCGTATTTTATTCCTGGTATACAAAAGCTCCTCATTTGTCCTATCTGTACAGAACTTTTGTCCCTCGCTTTCAAGAAATGCTTCAATTTCCTGACGCATCACGCATAAAAGCGGACGGATAATCTTGCCACGTACCGGAGGAATCCCGCACAATCCCCGGAGTCCGGTTCCTCTCGTCAAATGAAATAACATGGTCTCCGCACAGTCATTCTGATTATGTGCCACCGCAATTTTCCCTGCTCCAAACTCCTTTGCCGCCTCCTCAAAAAATCTGTAGCGCAGCTCTCTTGCCGCCTCCTCTACCGTCATCCTTTTCTCCCTGGCATACGCAAGCGCCCGGCAATGGAAGATCTTACAGGGAATCTCATATTTTCTGCAAAGTTCTTCCACAAATGCCGCATCCCTAAGACTTTCTGCCCCGCGAATCCCATGCTCCACATGGACAACGCAAAGTGTAAATCCAAACTCCTCCCGAAGTGCACAGAGAAGCAAAAACAAACAAACGGAATCTGCACCTCCCGATACTGCTGCCAAAATACAATCTTCCTTTTCTACCATATGATACTGCAGCATATAATTTCTTATTTTCTTTCGCATCTTCTTCTCCTGTATCTTACTTATTCCAGATTCCACTTACCAAAACGGTCATGTCGTCCGGCACTTTTCCGGCAGTAAACAGTAAAATCCGCTCCAGTATCTGTTTTGCCATCTGTCCCGGATTTGTTGTTTCAATCGTATCCAGTATCTCTTGCATAGTATCCTCCGGCATCGGTACCCTGAGATAATCCAGCACGCCATCTGTCAAAAGCACGACAAACTCTCCATCCTTAAGCTGACGGCTTGTCTTTTCGATCTCAATTTGCTGGAAAATCCCCGCCGGGAGGCTCGCAGAAGAAATACACTCCACCTCGTCTGCATGCTTGATAAAGGTTGCCGCCGCACCTATTTTATAAAAGTCACACATTCCACTATACAAATCTATGGACGCCATATCTACCGTAGAAAAAATCCCATCCTCGCCTTGAATCACCATAGCTGAATTCATCATACGGATCGCCGTTTCTTTCTGAAATCCCGATTCCAAAAACTTCTCTATTAACTCTATCACCATTTCGCTTTCCTTACAAGCATTGATTCCAGAGCCCATACCATCAGACAATGCCATAACGCACTCTCCGCCTTCCAGTTCGAGAAAAGAAAAGCTGTCGCCAGACACCTGGGCGTGGTCTTTTGTAAGTCTTGCCACCCCCTGCAGCGTATGAAATGAGGTATCCTCCTCAAATGTAAGAAAAACCTCGTCCTTTCCAATCAATGTCCTTGTATACTTTCCAGGAACCATTTCCCGCCTAAGGCCCTGGCTCGCTGCCTTTGCCAGCTCTTTTACCGGCACGCAGTTCCCCCATTTCGCCGAGACTTTTACCTGCAGTGACATTTTTCCATTCTGCCTCTGATAGAGGTGAATTTCCTGTGTCTTTATACCACGCTCTTTCAGACGGTATTTTACTGCCGCCAAAAGCCTTGTTTCCTGCTGGCTGATGTCCTGATACTCCCTTGCACAGTCCTCCATAATATATGCCATAGCATCCAGCTGCTCCGCAATAATTCCGCGGTTTTCAAGCAGGCGGTTATACCAGGCAAGATTAAGCTTCGCCTTCTCAAAGACGCCCACCGCCTCCTCTACAATACTGTCAGAATACGGACAATACCCTGCCAGTTCCCGGTGTACCTCCTCCTCTGCCGTCCCACGCGTTTCGATAGAATGGATAAGACGGAAAAACAATTCATACATAGGACTTGATTCTTCCTGCCAGCAAATGGCGCATTGGTCACAGTCCATGCATATTTTTCCAGTTATTTCCTGCTGCATCTTTCCCATTTCCTCCGGCTCAAAGCTTCCTTTAAAACGCTGCATATGGGAAAAAATCTGCGACAGCCCGCTAAAAGATTTCGCATAGGTCTGCAGTTTCTCCCCATGTTCCGGTGTCCTCGCATCTGTGCGATTCTTCCAACCAATCGGCAATAGGCCATCTTCCAGCATTCGGTGGAGTACCGGGGAAAGCAGCATGACCATAGAAGATACTAAAACGGATTCCATCACCCCCATCCAGGGCAGCCTGCGTCTCCCCACCTGGAGAACCTCCCCTGCGGCTGTGAGCAAAAGAACGCTAACGCCCGATGCGGCAGCTCCCACATAGGTGCGGCAGCTCTTATATGCCCATTCCACCATCTTAATTACAACCGCTGAAACCAGCATGACCATTGTGTATTTTGCCATCGCCTGCACCGGTACGAACAGCGCCATTCCAAAAATACTAAACACCAAAAGCAGAGTCCGATTCACTTCCTCCATATATCCGGCCACAAAAAATGCGGGAATCAGCGGATAACATCCTGCAAACTCTACTTTTGCTGTTACTATCGCCAAGACATATAATACAAGCTCTCTCCATTTTGATTTGTTCATCGTTTCATCCTCCTTTTTCATAGGCAGCAACACCCTCTGCCTTCTTATTCGTGCAGTGGTTATTATAAAAAGGGGGATTTAAAATGTTTGTCAAAACCGGGGCGTGTTTTCAAAAACTTTTAGACAAAAAACCCCTTAGAATCGCTGTTTATGGCGATTCTAAGGGGTTTAAGTTTCTCAGGAGATTCAAGCATGGATACCACAGTGGTTAATCTTCTTCCTCTTTTTCCTTAAAAATAATCTCATTGGGATAAACCAGTCCCAGCTTGCTCTTAGCTGTCTGCTCTATGTATTCTTCCGTTGTCACGTACTCTTTATATTCCTCCATCTCTATCTGGCGTTGTTCCTCGGATTCCAGTTGTGTCTGAAGCTCCTCTTCCCTCGCCTGATAAGACTGCCTTTTGCTGTACAGGGAAAGATTCTGGACAGTCATCACTCCTAACAGCAGCATGGCAATTAAAGAGATACACAGCACGGCAGATTTATTCTGTTTTCTTCTTCTGCGCATCCGGGTCCTCTGGGCCCCGGCCTTTCTTGCCTCGCTATTATTCCTCATTCAATATCCCTTTCCATCACTTCTGCTTTTTACCACATACTAAAGCTTATGTATTCCTATTCTAACTGCTTTCCATACTTTTTGCAATTCTTTTTTGTAAAACCGTAAAAATTTTTTGGTCTTCCTCCCTGCAAATCCCATAGGCTTTTTCAGCAGACGGGCTGTCCATACCAAGGGTCTGCTGAGAATGAATAGTATTTTTTTTAGCAGGAACACACTTCCTGCAACGACCCAGGTACTAAGCACCAGATTATAAAGCAGCATTCCAAGCAGGACTCCACCGATTACAAATCCCCGGATATAACCACTGTTTTCTTGATACAGCATGGCAAACAGCGCCAGACCGCTGCCAATCCAGAAAATAAGGTCCTCCATGCCCACCACCCAGGTTTTGTGGGCCACAAGCCTTCGCACAATCCGCAGTATATCATATACGAACAGCAGCAACGCCCCCATAAGAAAAGCTGCTAAAAGTACATCCGCTTCCTTTAAAATTCCCGCGCTGACTTCCATCACTTAAACAATCTTCCTAACAAAGATTCATTTTTTCTCTGGCTTTCCTTCATATCGGAATAGGTAAAGCTGTCTATTCTCCCCTCTATATCGATCTCTCCCTTTTCCAGCGTCAGACGGTTCACATGAAGGTCATTTCCTTTTATCATCAACATCCCCAGCTCTGTCTCCAGCAGAATTTCCCCTACATCAAAGGAAAGTACATCTATCACTCCACTTAATACTCCACTCTTCCGATTAGAAATCACAATCTTATGGGCGCTCCGGGCGTTTACTGCCCCCGGTCTTTCTTCCATCCAAAAACCTCCTTCCATATATCTCAAGTATGTCCTTCTTAAATATATGAAAGAAGCATGATTTTATTCCTACAAATATCGAAACAGCTCCTTTGCCTCCTCTTTCTTACTGGTATCCTGTACGGCAAGGACTTCTACCTTTACATTCTTCGTCCCAAATCCAATCTCAATAATATCCCCGGGTTTCACATCCTGAGACGCCTTTACTACCTTACCGTTTACGGATACCCTGCCCGCATCACAGGCTTCATTTGCCACAGTCCGGCGTTTAATCAGCCGGGAAACTTTTAAAAATTTATCTATACGCATAAACTACTCCTTTCTCAATCAGCTCACAACCACATTGCAAAAAGAGAGCTTTCTCGCGAAAGCTCTCCTGAACGTCAGAATCTAACCGACAATTAGTTTACCATATCCTTTAAAGCCTTGCCTGCTTTAAATTTAGGAGCCTTAGAAGCCGGAATCTCCATATCCTTACCTGTCTGCGGGTTTCTTCCTGTCCTTGCAGCTCTTTCAGAAATTTCAAAAGTTCCAAATCCAACTAACTGGATTTTCTCTCCCTTTTTCAATTCTTCTGCTACAACATCTGTAAATGCCTTTAATGCCTTCTCCGCATCTTTCTTGGATAAATCGGTCTTTTCAGCCATTGCTGCAACCAGTTCTGCTTTGTTCATAACAAAATTCCTCCTCTGGATTATTTCCTTATTTTATTACATTGCGGTTCAATTTCTATTAAGTAACCGTTCCCAATTTTCTCAATAATTACTCCTCAAAATTGCCTACAACCATATTTATACTTGTTTTTATTCTGTTTGTCAAGAAAATTTCCATATTTTACAGCATTTTATCAATCATGTCGAGGACTTCTTTTCCAAGCTTTTCTGACCTTGCATCTGCATCCGCCATGGAGGTTCCTTTCACGCCATAGTAGAACTTGACCTTAGGCTCTGTTCCGGAGGGTCTCACGCATACCCATGCACTGTCTGTAAGATCATAGTAGAGTACATTAGAGCTCGGAAGTCCGGTAGGAACTACGGCGCCTGTTGCCATATTCTTAATCGTATCTGTCTTATAATCCCTTGCAGAGACTACCTGATAGCCGCCAATTTCAGCTGGTGTATTCTCCCTGAGAGTATTCATAATCTCCTGTATCTTCTCAAGGCCCTCGATACCCTTGAGGGTGATGGCTTTCACGTCATCCTTATAGTAGCCGTAACGCTCATACATGGCAATCATTGCATCCCATAAGGTCATATTCTTTGTCTTATAATAAGCGGCTGCCTCGCACAATGTCATGGAAGCCACGACCGCATCCTTATCCCTTGCATAGGTTCCAGTAAGGCACCCATAACTTTCTTCCATACCAAAAAGATAAGTTCCACTGCCCTTCTTCTCAAATTCGAGAATCTTCTGACCAATAAATTTAAATCCAGTAAGCACTTCCACAAGCGCAATCCCATAATAATCTGCAATAGCATCCGCCATATTGGTAGAAACGATAGATTTGATAAAAGCACCATCCTCTGGAAGTCCTTTCTGCTCTTTCCTCTGGCTGATAACGTAATCGCCGATCAGACAGCCGGACATATTCCCAGTCAGACTGTGGTACTCTCCAGTCTTTGCATCCTTGACATAAACGCCAAGACGGTCTGCATCCGGGTCTGTAGCGAGAATCAGATCTGCGTCTACTTCTTTGCCAAGCTTTAATCCCAGCTCGAAAGCCTCTTCTGCCTCAGGATTTGGATAGCTGACTGTCGGGAATTCGCCATCCGGCAGCTCCTGCTCCGGTACTACGTAAACATTTTCGAATCCAAGTTCCTTAAGCACACGGCGTACCGGAATATTCCCAGTTCCATGCAGGGGAGAATATACGATCTTCAAATCCTTTGCCACCGCGTCAATACAATCCTGTCGGAGTACCAGGCTCTT
This sequence comes from uncultured Lachnospiraceae bacterium, assembly GCA_948688495.1. Lineage (GTDB taxonomy): Bacteria > Bacillota > Clostridia > Lachnospirales > Lachnospiraceae > Petralouisia. The sequence goes on from CAPQSW010000017.1 coordinate 32,988, forward strand.
GAGCTCCTCAATATAGGGATCGTCAATATCTTTTCCAATGGTTACATAAAGCCCGTCTGCTTTTGCCTTCTCCTTGTCCATGGTCTTAACGGCAGCATAATCTGTTACCTTTTTTACCTCATCCATAATACCTTTGTCGTGGGGCGGAGTAATCTGGGCGCCATCCTCCCAGTATACCTTATAACCATTGTATTCCGGCGGGTTGTGGCTTGCCGTAATATTTATTCCTGCAATACAGCCAAGCCTGCGCACTGCGTAGGATAGCTCCGGCGTCGGACGCAGGGATTCAAACACATATGCCTTGATTCCATTCGCTGCCAGACAAAGCGCCGCCTCATCTGCAAACTCCGGCGACATCCTCCTTGAGTCATATGCGATCGCCACGCCCTTGGCCTGTCCATCCACAGAAGCAATATAGTTTGCAAGCCCCTGTGTAGCTTTCCGCACCGTGTAAATATTCATACGGTTGGTTCCGGCACCAATAACGCCTCTAAGACCAGCCGTGCCAAATTCCAAATCCATATAGAAACGTTCTTCTATCTCTTTCTCATCATTTGCAATACTGCGAAGTTCTGCTTTCGTTCCCTCATCAAAATAGGGGTTGTCAAGCCACTGATTATAAAGTTCCTTGTAATCCATGTTCTTCCTCCTTACCTAAGCTGTTACGGCACGCGCCGCCCTGCGCCGCCTGCCAAGTCGTCGGAAGGCATGATATAAATGCTTCGCATTTGCCTTCCTCCTATTATCATCCATACTTCTATCATACTTCATAGAAAAACATTTCTCAACTGTTTTTTATCCAGAAATTGGGATTAATTGCTGGTATTAGTATTATGTTTTTTATTCGTTTCCTCAATCCACTGCTTAATGTAATCCAAAAAACTGTCGACGTCACCATATATGTTGTTATTACTGCTGTTATTATTATTGTTGTTGTTATTATTGTTGTTGTTATTGTTAGTATTGCCGTTGTTATTGTTGTTATTGTTAGTATTGCTGTTGTTATTGCTGTTGTTGTTATTGCTGTTGTTACTGTTATTGTTGTTATTGTTAGTATTGTTAGTATTATTGTTGTTATTATTGTTGTTACTGTTATTGTTGTTACTGTTAGTATTGTTATTGTTGTTATTGCTGTTATTGTTGTTATTGTTATTGTTGTTACTGTTAGTATTATTGCTGTTATTATTGC
>CAPQSW010000017.1:34186-49514 GCA_948688495.1 uncultured Lachnospiraceae bacterium
TATACATCCAGTTCAGGTTGAACTTCGGCATATTAACCTTATTGTTAGGTTTATTGCTATTATTGTTATTATTGCTATTATTATTGTTATTACTGTTATTGTTAGTATTGCTATTTGTTCCACTGTTTCCAGAAGGATTTGATGTGGAGATTGTGTCTTTCTCCTCGGTCTCGTCTTCCTCCTCGGCAGTCATCTCAATCTTAATGACGGCCGTTGCTGAATTAACAATCAGAGTCCTTGTCCAATCCACATACCCCTCCGCCTTAACCTTAAGGCCGTGTTCTCCATAGCGCACCTGTATAGGCTGGGTAACGTCCACCTGTTCTCCATCCAGATACACCGCTGCCCCCTCCGGCTTCAGTTCAAACTGCATCTGGCATAATTTGGGTCCATCGCCTTTAAGTTCATTCAGGTCTACCCTTACCTCTTTATCTGCCTCCACCGTAATCTCCCGGCTGCCGCCGTAGCCATTATTCGCCACCGACAGTAAATACGTGCCTTCCGCTACCTCGATCCGCATTTGGGGGGTAATCTTCTGGGAAAGAAGGTTTCCAATCGTAATATAACCGCCCAAAAAAAGCTCCACATTATCCAGGGCCACAATGCCGTGTCCATTTGTGACCTGAAGTGTATAAATCTGCTGACCTATTCCCCGGATGCATACCGTATCCTGTTCGCTGATTTCAGATAATGGAATCAGGCTGCCATCGTAATATACCAGAATATTATCATCAAAATAATAGACACTGCCCCCTACCGTTAGTGATTTCATATCGTGATCCAGCGTAAAATTGTGAAGATCATCATACAAAAAAGTATCTTCCGAAATCTGGACAGCCATAAGCTTTTCTTTTTTTACCTCAATGACAACCAGATCTCCTAAGGAGAGCTGGCTGACTGTTAAACTTCGTCCATATTTGTCCCTGATATACGTTCCTCCCGTATATTCATACGGGCTCTCTACAGAATTTTCACAATTGCGCAAAGTCAGTATCTGTCGTTCTGTGTCGATGGCAGAAACTGCATAAAGCTTTTCCTGTTCCTTTGCATCTTCTTCGTCAACTTCCACTGCTTCCTGTGTATCCGCTTTCTCCCTCTTGACATATACCTCACTGCCGTCTGTAATCCGTCGTTTCTTTTCCCCGCACCCCGCTGCAAGAATTACAAAAAGCAGCAGTAATAACAGGGCATATCTATTTTTCATTTGCAAATTAATTCCTCCTTGTATTACTATGCGTCACCAATTTCAAAGGAATGTCCTATAAGATTTAAGAAACTTTCCCTAGTTTCGTTCTGTAAAATAAATTTCTGAAGCTTCTCCAAATTCCTTCCGCATACCCATGCCTTACTGGTATTAAAATAGTGGTTGGCAATTTTCCAGAATTTCTCTGGATAGGCAAGGCGGATATAAAGCTGTGCCATCTCCTGATGACTTAATTTCCTGATATCATTATATGCTTTTAACATATCCATGCCAAGCCCCATATTCCAATTATGCTTTTCCAATATCTTACGCATAAAGTTGCCAAGATCTGCCACCTGCACATCATAAGATGCCTTTTCAAAATTCAGCACTGCCATACCCTGACGCAGAAACAGCACGTTATGCTGGTTATAATCTCCATGACAGATACCGTAAATATCCTTTACCCCCTCTGCGCTGCTATCCTGTTCCATAATTTGCTTTTGTAAGTTAACAACGTTTATAGCTTCCTGATAAAACAATTCAAAACTACGCAGAAACTCCATCTCAAAATCATTTTTCTTTTTACGGGCAGAGATATAGTTTCTCACTTTCTTTAATTCCCGCGTATGTCGTTCATTTTCCAGAAGCAGGCTGTCTCCCTGAATCTGAAGGTATTCCGGTATTTTGTCTGGAAATGCCCTTAATATATTATGTATATCGGCAAGCTGTCGTATTGCACGTAATATATCCTCCCTGCTTTTGGTATCACATTCCCTGCCATCATACCAGTCGCGCACGATGTACGGCGTTCCATCAATATCCCTGGCGAGCGTTTTTTCTTCCTTTGTCCGCACAATACAGTCCACATGCTCCTGTCCATGCTCTGTCAAAAACTGCAGCAATCGGTAAAGAAAATCTGCCCTGCCCTCCGAACCCCTGTATTCCTTTAAAATTTTTAACCCTTCACTGGTATTACAAATCAATGCGCCCCTGCCCTTAGAAGTCTGCTTTACCTCAAACGGATACTGCTCCAGAATCAGATTTTCTCGATTATACACATAAACCCCTCCACCATGATATTTGCAAGCTCATTTCTTGCGTCTTTCTATCATATGTGGAGAGGTTACATTCTATTCAGATTTTTGCCCTGTTTTAATTAGATTCTGTAAAATTTCCTTTGTATTATCCTCTGGATATTCCAGAACATGCAAAAGCAGGCGCTTTAGCATATCCCCGAGCTCTTTTCCCGGCTCCATGCCCAGTGCAATCAAATCCCTTCCCGTTACGGCAAGATCCTTGATCGTCAGGCACTGATGCTTTTGCATAATCTGCTCATATAGTTCCTCATACCTGCGGATAGACTCCAGCTTTTCCTCCCGCTTATAATAGTTCTTTGCCAGTGCGTCTGCCCGCTTTACCTCAAAGAGCGCCGGATATTGCTCAAGCCCAATACGGTGGATTGCACGGCGGATGGATTTTTCTTCCAGTGGAGGCCTGTCGTCATGCCAGACAATGAGCGCCGTGACCTTATGGATGGTGTCGTTATCAAATTTCAGGCGGCGCAGAATTGCCTCTGCCATCTGTGCCCCCACTTTCGGATGTTCATAAAAATGATAAATCCCCTTCTCATCCACAGTCTTACAGACGGGCTTTGCCACATCATGCAACAACATGGTAAGCCTTAAAACCTTATCGGCACGAATACTCTGCATAGCGACAATCGAATGCTCTCCTACGTTATAGCAGTGGTGCTGATTGTTCTGGGGAGTATCCATCATATCATCAAACTCCGGCAAAAACACCCGGCTCATTCCCGTGTTATAGACCGTGCGCATTTCCTCGGGATGACTGGATACAAGAAGTTTGACAAGCTCTGTCTGAATCCGTTCCGCGCTGATTCCGGCAAGATTTGGGGCAAGCTCTGTAATAGCCCTTCTTGTATCTTCTTCCATCACAAACCCGAGCTGTGCTGCAAAACGTACGGCACGCATCATGCGCAGTGCATCCTCGGTAAAGCGGTGAATGGGATTCCCCACACAGCGGATAATTTTCCGCTGAATATCCTGGATTCCGCCATATATGTCTATAAGCCCATGTTCTTCATTATATGCCATGGCATTGATCGTGAAATCCCGGCGTTTCAAGTCTTCTTCCAGGCTGGAAGTAAATGTGACCTCCCTGGGATGCCTGTAATCCTCATAAGCGCCGTCAATGCGGTATGTCGTTACCTCATACCCCTCTTTTTGGCACATGACAGTCACTGTCCCATGCTGGATTCCAGTGTCAATTGTCCTTGAAAAAAGTTCTTTGACCTGATAGGGAGACGCCGATGTGGTAACATCCCAGTCTTCGGGCGTGCGCCCCAATATGGAATCCCGCACACAGCCGCCGACTGCATACGCCTCATATCCTGCCCGGCTTAAGGTATTTATGATAAATTTTACGTTCTCTGGTAATGTAATTGTCATTGACACAGCCTGGCAACCACCTGATTGATTACTTTTCCATCTGCCTTGCCCTTCAGCTCAGCCATAACCGCTTTCATAATCTGTCCCTTGTTTTTCGTTGCAACGACCTCTGCAAACTTCTCCTTAATGTAAATCTCTACTTCCTCTGCAGACATCATGGCAGGTGCATATTCCTTAATCACATCATGGCGGAGCTGGTATTCCTCCAACAAATCCGTACGTTCCTTGGGACAGGTATCCAACTGCTCCTTGGCAGTCTTTAGCTCTTTTAAGATTACACGGTCTACCAAAGCTTCCGGTATATCTTCCCTGCATCCCTCGTCAATAGCTGCCTTCTTCACTGCTGACACCAATGCAGAGATTGCATCCTTCCTTCCCTTATCCTTCGCCTTCATGGCTGTAATCATATCCTGTTGTAAGGTCTTAATGTCCATTTGCCTTCCTCCTTATAAATCAATAGCGATACGCGATGCTTCGCACCATTCTCTTTACAAGACACGCCGTATGGTAACAATATCGCGGTATGTCGCGCTGTCATACGCTACAATTCCATAGGCTGTTCCCTTGGCATGGACAATCTGCCCATTGCCCATATAAATTGCCACATGTCCATTATAACAGATTAAATCCCCCGCCTTGGCATTGGCATAACTGACTTCTTTTCCCACAGAACGCTGGGAATAGGAGTAACTGGGGATACTGATGCCAAAATGTGCATACACATAGCTGGTAAACCCACTGCAGTCAGCCCCGGTATTGGGGTCTTTTCCTCCCCATACATAGGGATTGCCCACAAAGCCCAGGGCATACTGCACAACTGCGCTGCCGCTGACCCCGGTGGAATAACCCGGATTTTGATTCCCGCCTCCGCCTGTACTGCCTCCAGAATTACCGCCTGTATCGCCTCCGCCTGAGCTGTCTCCCCTGGAACCGCCTCCACCGGAATTGCCATCCGTACTGCCTCCATTGCTGCTGGGACGTTCACGCTCCTGACGCTCGCGCTCTGCCTGCGCCAAGCGTTCCTGCTCCTGACGTTCCCGTTCCCGACGCTCACGCTCAATTCTCTCATTCTCCTGGGCAATAATCGTATTCTGTGCATTGATGGTATCCTGATACTGTGCAGCCAATACCTGCGCAGCCTGGAGCATCTCACCAAAATTAGCTACCTCTCCCTGTTTTCTGTCAATCGTGGCGCGGTAATTCGCCTCCGCCACCTGAAATTCTTCCTGCTTCTGTTCTAAAGCTGCAATCTCCTGTTTCTGCTGCTTTGTTAGCGCTGCCACCTGTTCCTTGGTATTCTGATATTCTGTCAGCAGATTCCTGTCATAATCATAAACCTGATTAACATATTCCACACGATTCAAAAGCTCCGCAATGCTCTTAGACTCCAGAATGCTGGTGAGCATGGCGCTGTCGCCTTTCTCATACATAAAGCGAATCCTCAGCTTCATTGCTTCGTACTGGTTCTTCTCATCCTTCTTCGCCTGCGCCAATTCTTCTTCGGTCTGTGCCAGCTCGTCCTGTTTAATGGCAAGTTCTTCTTCCAGCGTGGAAAGCTGCACGATTACATTTACAAGTTCCGCATCCAGGGCATCAATCTCTGACTGGAGCTGTGCCTGTTCCCGCTCTATGCTGTCAATCTCATTCTGCTTGGATCTTAAGTTTTCCTCTGCTTCCTGTTTCTTGTTCTCCGCATCAGATTTCTTATCTGCCAAAGCTACTGTGAATTGTGAAATACCCATGGTAAACACCAGCAGTACTGCAATCAGCCTTTTTGATTTCATATGTATCTCCTTTCCAATGCGTTTCTGATGATATAACGTGATTATAACACCTTCTCCTTTCGATAGCAACCAGGGAATATTTGAAACTTTTGATATCCGTAACTATTCAGCCACCGCCAAAACAACGGCCTCCCGATACAGGACTGCCCCCGCACCAGAAAGCCGTTGTTATATTTTATTATTTAACCGTTATTGTGAGCTTCGCACTCTTTTTACCGCATTTGACAGTAATCGTGGCCTTACCTTTCTTCTTCGCCTTGACAACACCGAATTTATCTACGGATGCGGTGCTGCTCTTGGAACTCTTATACGTTACAGCATCCGTCGTCTTCTTTGTCATGGACTTTATCGCTATCGTATAAGTCTTGCCCTTTTTCATGGTCGTTTTTGTTTTCTTTAATTTGAGCGTTTTATTCTTTACCGCCTTGCTGGAAACTTTGATAGTGATTGATGCCTTCTTCGTCTTATCCGCTTTTGACTTCACCGTAATCTTTGCTGTTCCAGCCTTCTTTGCCTTGACAACGCCTTTGCTGACCGTCGCAACACTCTTTTTCGAAGTGCTCCAGCCCACAGCCTTGCTGAATTTACCGGTGCCCGTCACAGTGGCCGTTAATGTAACCTTTCCGCCCTTCTTCAAATAAACAGTCTTCACTCCCGGTTTCTGGTTCGCAGCCTTCACTGTTACCTTCTTCACCTTCGGCCGCTGGACTACAGGCGGCTTTGGTTCTGGCTTTCCTGGGTCTGGATTCCCCGGATCTGGATTCCCTGGATCCGGATCCTCTGTACCTGGATTTACCGGTTCCGGCACCTCCGGCTGCTGTGCCTCAACATTGCCATCCGAGAACGTACCTGAACTTGTCGTTGCATCCGGGTCGGGCTGCGGAAGCTCTGAGGGCTTCTGAATGGCATCTAACGCAATCGCCATTACCTCCACATCGCTGAGGGCGTTGTTATAGATATTCAATTCATCCAATGCCCCTGTGAAGTAAGCGTCCCATGCGTTCACGCCAAAATAGATTGCCGCACCCTGCTTTTGCATAAGATCGGAGGCAATCGCTGCCTCTGCTTTTAATACACCATTTACATAAAGCTGTGCCTTGCCACTTTTCACCACCAGCGTAACAAGCTGCCATTTATCCTTCTCATAAGCAACCGAACCGATGCCAGTATCTGCCCAGCCGCCATTTGCATTGGACCAGATAGCCCGTGTAAATGTCAGGTTCAGCCAGTATTCCGGGCTGAATGTACCTGCTGCAAGCGTCGGGTCGACATCCCCGTTAAGCTTCTCCGGCTTCATCCAGTATGACACGGAATAGTTCTCGCCAAGCCCGGCAGCATCACAAAGTTTCAGACCGTAATTGCCAGGCAGGCGAATTGCCTTACCTTCCTTGGCGCCTTCCACATATGCATAATCAGGACTTACCATAGCCGTAGGTGTCGTGCCGGCTGCCCCCTTTTGAACAGCTATGGCGCCATCTGCTGCATCTTCAAACTGAAACTCCTTGAAGACCTCTGATGTAATATCAGACGCGCTCACGCTTTTCTTAATAATTACCGTATAAGTTACCCGCGGCTTCCTGTCTGAAGAATAAACAGTCAGGGGAACCGTAGTATAAAGTCCAGTAAGAGGTATTGTAATTGCACTCGAAGCATTTACCTGTTTCCCATCAATTGTAAGGAATCCTTTTACATCCTGCAGCGTAACCTTCAAATCCGCGGTTGTGGCTGTTGCAGGGACCTCACATTCATAGGTGTGTCCATCTTTTGTCATCTCTGTATTTCCTGCTTTCAGTGAGGTAATATCATTCGCTGTGCCCGTCCCCGGCGCAAAGCTGCCTTGAGCTGGTGCATTCAGATAGAAATCCGCGTCCACGCCACAGTCAGCCTGTGCCTTTACCACAAGATCTCCATTGTTCATACAGAGATAATACCCCGGCTTTTTCACGCTCTCAAAAGAAACTGCTTTCGCGGAATCCGAAAGGCCCCTGACCGTACGGAAGGTCTGCGCCTTTCCCATTGCCTCGTCAAATGTTGGAACATTATTCTGGGTACCAGTGCCTGCCGGCTTCGTAAATCCATTCTTAATATAACCAAAGGTGTAATTCCAGTCATGCGCCAGCGTAACGCTGTTGTCGTCGTTCACTGTCATATAAAGACCCGGCTTATTCTCCGACTGGATGGATACGTAAGATCTCTTGGTTGGATCTGCCTTGCCATCCGTAATTACCCAGCTTGCGTCAAGCTTCTGCGGCTGGTAATAAGCGCCAATCTTTACATCCAGATATGGATACGCACTGTCTGCGCCAGAGTTTACATAATTCTCATGGGAAATGGGCGCCCCGGAACTGCTGAACAGATAATACGGTTTGTCTCCCGTAATACCAATCGCGGTTTCTGGAATCTCCTGGATACTTCCATCCTCATTGAAATGCATCTCTGTAATACATGCCGTACGGCGGTATCCGCTTCCTCCGCGGACAGAGCCGTTATGATACACAAAATACGTCTTCCCCTTAAAATCAAACACTGCCATGTGATTGGTATTGGAGGTGGCTGTCGGAGGCATCAGAATCTTGCCAAATGTAAAGGTTCCATTCATTAGATCATCCGTGGTGGCATATGCCATCTGCTCTCTCCAGTCATAGGCATAGAAGAAATAATACGGTCCTGTCGAATTTCCCTGCGCATCTTTACGCCGGTAAATCCAGGGCGCCTCCGTATACACGCCAAGATTTGCCGTGCTTTTCTCGATAACATCTGCTTTTGTAGAATCCGCTCCACTTGCCTGCGTGCCAAACGTAATCTTACCATCTCCATTCACGTCCTGAATCGAGATCATATCTTCATTCAGTTCACAGACAAAAACCTTTCCATTCCCCCAGGAGAGGTAGCGGTGTTCTTCGCCATTTACCGTCTCAACCCATACCGTGGGGTCAATATCATTCCAAGCGCTGCTCTCTCCCGTGGTAAACGTCCCTTTCACCAACGGCTGTCCAAGATCCACAAAATAGAGGCTCTTTGGATCATCGTCTGGGATACTGGTCTTAATATTCTTTGCCTCGCAGTATTCCTTTTTCGCCTCCAGGCTCGACCAGCCGGTCGGCGTATCGGCAACTGCTGCGCCGATGGACTGCTGCCCGCCAGAAGTAGCATCCCAGGTACAGTTGTAAAAATAATAATACTTCTTATCCATATCCGGATCATAATGGTAGGTAATCTGACCTGCCCAGGCGTCCGTACCGCTGCTTGTCCAGGTCATGGACTCCTTATCGGCGCGCATAATCACGCCTTCGTATGTCCAGTTCTTCAAATCTTTCGTGCTGTAACACTGCCACTCAAACATATAATACCCGTCTGGCACTTTGTTCCCCTTGCCGTCTACCTGCGTAAAATCAATGGGAACATCTCGCCCCGTATAGAGGTACACAGTATCCCCCTCTACCATCACGGACGGATCCCCGCCGTAAAGGACTGTACCACGCAAATTGGCATCCGGAACTTTATCATTATCCGGATACTCTGAAAGTATCGGATTTGATATCTCGGTCCTTCTGACCGATACCTCAACGGGCTCTGCTGCATTGGCAATACCTGCCGGAATCAGGCCGTCTGCAATGGACGTCACCATCACAGCGGCAGCAAGGATTGCCGTCAATAATTTCTTCTTTACCATTTTGTTCTCCTTCCATTCATTATCAAATAAATACGTTCCTAATGTGTTTATTCTATAACATAACAATTGAAAAGTCAACAAAATGACGAAAAAAGGAATGAAAAAGTCCATTTTTATTGTGCATTTTGTATTTCCTTGAAAAAATTATTATTATTTATCCCGATAATGAGAGCCATACTGGACAATTTTAATCACATCCCCTTCTATACAATAAACAATACGGTTAGCATCATCTCAGCAAAACTGCCGCATTAAGATTCTCTCATCCTTCATGCGGCAGTCTTTGTACCTTCCCCATCTTTCGTCTATCCAACGGTTTTAATAATCAGTATTTTGTCCCCCGCCTTAATCTGTTCTGATGCAAGCTGGTTTGTCTTTACAATCTCGGCAATTGTGGTAAAGTTCTCTTTGGCTATATCCCAGAGCTGATCTCCCTCTTTTGCAATGTAGCCGATAATCCCAGGACTTTCCTGCAATTCCTCCATATTCAGCGGTTCCTGTTCCACTTCCGTGATCTTATTGATTTTCTGCTGTTCAAACACAATACAGTTTAGGTTGAGTACGGCTTTTACCTCCACCTGGCTGCTGTCTGTCATCACCGTGGTAAGCTGGTCGATTCCCGTCTGCAGATGGTAACGGCAGCCATCATGGATATTCGGCGCTTCAATCAGATAGTGGAATGGCAGTATGTCTTTCACCGAGGCAACCGGCATATGGTCATCCGCAGTCACATACAGGATTGACACCTTTAATGTTCCTTCCACTTGTATGCCGCCCTCCACGATCTCTGCCTGTTCCGCGACAGCATAACCCTCACTGGCGCAGATCTGAAGCATCGGCTCCTGATTCCCATCAATGCTGATTTTATCTGAGACCTTACATTTCGAATTATTGCGGATCAACAGCTTTTCAAATACTGCCTCCTGATACTTTGGCGTCCACTTCTCATTCACCACATAGAGGTCTGCTACGATACGGGTATCCTCCTCCCGGAATACCTGTATCTCCAGATCCAACACCAGCTCCAAGTGCAGCATCCTTTCCTCCCCGTCGTAATCAGGCTTTACTTCCAGCTCTATGGCAGCCACATCATAGGACACATCTGCAATCATATCCTCACTGCAGCCGCTGCAGTCAATATTCCCAGTAAATGGAAGCGCTGTTTCCATCCACTGCAGGTGTTCTTCCTCGTCCTCCCCTTCATAGAGCACAAACACCAGCGCTTCCCCCTTGATATTTAGCTGCTGCTCCACAAGACGCATTTCCACGCCGCGCAGCTGCACGCTTTTCCATAAAAGCTGACGGATATTCGGCTTATTGGATGGCAGCATAATCTCTTCCTTAAAACGAAAGGTATCTTTCTTTGAGAGAAACAGCTCCATTGCAGACAAATTCTGTTCTAAAAGCTGCACGCCTTCTTCTGTTCCGACACCTGTAAGCAATTCTTCGTCATAAATTTCATCAATCACTGCATACAGCGTTACCAGCGCCTTGACACTCAGCTTTCTGGAATTGATAATTCCAATCGAGAGGTCTTCCATCTCCCATTTTAGTTTCGCAGTGTCATATTCATTCGCACCATCTATGGCGAGGCTTTCCTGAAATGGAATCTCGCCGCTCATCGTATTAATCTTTCCATCTTCCTGATCGCTGCGGTACAAAAGGGAAAATTTCAGCATACCCTTGAGCCAGACATGATCCTGGGTGATCGTCGTCTCATCCAGCTTAAGTTCTCCTTTGTCCTGTATGATTTTAATTAAATCCGGCTTCATATCCGGCACATTGAAATCGTCATCCAGCGTGATCTGTGTCACAGCTTTTCCTTTTTCCCGATTCATATGTATATATCTTTTCGCTAAATCCAAAATAAAAACACTCCTATCTGAATATTGGTACATTCTATTCAGCATCGGAGTGTTTTATTCCCTTTGGCTCAACACAATTTCATTCTTACGTCTCTCGTCAAGACATCTGCATAACTAAAAGAAAGAAGCTGTGGTGGCTTTTTCTCTTTATCATCATCAACTAGAATGGTAAACACGGAAGGGTAGGCTCCCTGAATTACGCCTTCCTGAATGTCAACTCTGTTACGGCCTCTGTCTAGCTGTATCATGACCCGGTTTCCCAACTGCCCTGATACAGATGCACGGACTTTATCAATATCTGCCTGTTGTACTGCCACTCATTCCACCTCATTTCACTCATTCGAAAAGCACTCAGGCTTTCCTGGACAATCCTATAGCTTTATTTAGTATATCACTGTGATAAAGTTTTGTCAAAGAGAAAAGCTCACCTTGCTGATACCCTAAAAGTATGTTAGAATTAATACACTATCATAAAGAAGGTGAATGGAAAGGAGAAAAACTATGAAGAAACTGATTGCAGGCGCTTTGACCGCAGTTATGACGGTGTCACTTTTTGCAGCCCCAGCGCCGGTTGCAAACGCAGCCGCCACGGACAATACAAGGGCTGCAGCGGGCGCAGAAATTACGCTCCCCAAGAGCAACGGAAATCCGATTACCGGATTTGACAAGAATGGTAACATTATTTATGCGGGAGACCCCGGCGTCCTGGTGGACGGCGATACGGTCTACCTCTATGTAGGCCATGACAATACCACGAACGGCGGCGGCTACAGCATGCCGGACTGGTTCTGCTATTCCACCAAAGACCTGGAAAACTGGACATACCACGGCGTCGTTGCCTCCGCGGACACTAGCTATATCCCCTGGGCCGGCGGCAATGAGGCGTGGGCCGGACAGGTAATCAAGCATTACGACCCTGAAATGCTTGAGGATTATTACTATTTTTATTATTGCTCCAATAACCCTAAACATATCGGCGTCGCTGTTGCAGACGGACCCCTTGGATGGTCCAGCACAGATGCCAAGGCAGATTACTGCCAGACAAAGGGCATTAAAGACAAAAATCCAACTTCTTTATACTTTGTAGACATCGGCGTGCCGCTTGTCCAGAACAACGTTACCTGGCCGTTTCATATGGACCATGACGACATCGACCCGACTGCATGGGTGGAGAAGGATGAAGCTGGCGTAGAGCACCGCTACCTCGCATGGGGGAATTCCTACTGCTTTATCACAGAATTGAATGAAGATATGATCAGCATTATGGATAAAGATAACAACGGTTTGATTACGATGAAGACGACGCGCAGCCTTCTTACCACTAACGGATCCGTTGCGCTAGATCGACAAGATCATAGCAGGACGCAAGTGGTAGATGTTCCTTATACATACTCGGAAACTGTAACTTATAAGGATTTGAATGGCAGCCATACCATTGATAAAGGAAATCCATTCCCCAACGGAGAGATTATCTGCTCCAAGTTCCGTACCTATAACACATATGATTACGAAGGGAAAACACCGTATGCGAACAATGGCGGCATTGCCGTTGACAATGATGGAAAGAGCATGGAAAATCTTTTGGAATGTGATGACGATAATATGCTCAACGGCCTGTTCACATGGATGGACAAGGACGGTGAGATGGTTCCGAAATACCATTTCTTTACGGAAGCTCCATTCATTTACCGCCGTCAGGATGAAAACGGCAAGCCATATGGCAAATACTATCTCTTCTTTGCGGTGGACTACAGTGAGCAGCTCGCCTATGCAACCTGTGATAATTTAATGGAAGCCGACTGGGAATTCCAGGATATACTGCTTCCCTGGAATCAAAACAGCGATACCCGTCATCCCTCTGTCTTTGACTTTAAAGGAAAGACATATTTAATCGACCACAATGCCAGCCTTCCCTGGGGATTCGGAAAACGCCGTGTAACTTATATAGAAGAAATCAATTTTGATAAGGATGGAAAGATCCTTCCGGTACAGGATACCGCTACAGGACTGACAGGCACGACAAGCTGGATTACGGATTCTGCCGGACAGAATGTTACCCATGAGAATTTCCTTGTACCGCAAAACAGCGGACCTTATACTCCGGGAAATAAAACTGCAGTAAAAGTTGGGATGACCGCTACCAAAGATACCGGAGATTCCAAATGGGAGATCGTACCCGGCAAGGCAGACCCGGACAATGCTTCCTATGTATCCATTGAATCCTGGAATCGACCAGGACTTTACTTACAGGCTTCCGGCACAGATATCGTCCTTGCGCAGCACGCAACTGATAACAATTCTTTATCTACAGATGCCAATGTGGGCAAGGCGATGACCTTTAAGACAGTAGCCGGATTAAACGGCAGGGCAGATACCGTTTCCTTTGAGAGCGTATCACAGGAGGGCATGTATATTACAAATCAGGACAACAATTTAGTGTTGACCAACGGCACGGATACCGATGCCTGCACATTTACAGTAACCAGCCGGAATGCATTAAAGTCCATCTCTGCACAGAAAACCAAAACAATTTACAAAAAAGGTGAATCGCTTAATACTACCGATATTAAGGTAACAACAACCCGTCAGGGCAACGTTACCGAAGCAGTGACAGGCTTTACTGTCAATACCCAGGGAATTGACATGAACACTCTGGGCAAAAAGACACTCACCGTCACCTATCAGGAAGACAACTTCATAAGGACCGCTGATATCGAAATCACAGTGGCTCAGCTTTCCTTGTCAACATCGAAACTGACCTTAAAGAAAGGCGCCAACCAGACGTTGCAGGCAAATGCAACTCCTTCTGGTCTGAAAGTTGAATGGTCCTCCGATAAACCGGGCATTGCAAAAGTAGATCAAAATGGAAAAGTCACCGCAGTGAGCAACGGCACTGCCACCATCACTGCAAAGCTTGGCAGCATTTCCGCAAGCTGTACGGTAACGGTTACCACAAATATTTCTTCTGTCAAAATGAGCAAAAAAACCCTCAGCATGAACGTGGGCGACAAGAAGACACTAAAAGCCTCTCCATCTCCTGCGACAGCTTCCAGCGCAAAAGCTGCCTGGAAATCAAGCAATAGCAAGATTGCGGCTGTTGACAAAAATGGAAAAATAACAGCGAAAAAGCCTGGAACCGCAACAATCACAGCAACCATAAGCGGCAAGAAGGGCACCTGTAAGGTAACCGTGAAGGGCATAAGCAAGTTAAATAAGACAAAACTCTCCCTAAAGCGTGGCAAAACCTTCACCTTAAAGGCAACCACGATACCTAAGAAAACAAAGGTTACCTGGACAACATCCAATAAAAAGGTCGCTACCGTAAAGAATGGAAAAGTTACCGCTAAGAAAAAGGGTACGGCAACTATCACTGCAAAGGTCGGCAAGAGCTCCGTCAAATGTAAGGTTACGATAAAGAAATGATAACGAAAACTCTTAAAAAACAAGTCACCAGAGATCCTATTCTCTGGTGGCTTGTTCTTCCTTTAACTGTATGCGGTATTGTCAATAGGCTTTGCTTTTTTAGCCCCCCACTTCCTTCTACTTCAATGGTTGCTCCAATAGCCCTAAGGTAACCTCCCACTTCGCGGGTCCCTCCTTAGGACAATGGTCCCTCCTTAGGACAAGTTATATAATTCTGAATAAAATCCTCCCTGCCGAATCAATTCCTCATGATCTCCCTGTTCCAAGATATGCCCGTCCTTCATCACCAGAATAATATCAGCTTCCCTGATTGTAGACAGTCTGTGTGCAACAATAAAACTGGTACGTCCCTCCATCATTATGGCAAATGCATTCTGAATCTTCATCTCCGTTCTGGTATCAATGGAAGATGTCGCCTCGTCCAAAATAAGCATGGGCGGCAGACAAAGCATTACCCGTGCAATGCACAGAAGCTGTTTCTGCCCCACGGACAGGCTTCCTCCCTCCTCACCAATCACGGTGTCATAACCATCCGGCAGACGCTTGATAAAGCTGTGGGCATGGGCGGCTTTTGCCGCCGCCAGGATTTCATCTTCCGTGGCGTCCGGTTTTGCTATTAAAAGATTTTCCCGGATTGTCCCAGCCTTGAGCCAGGTTTCCTGTAATACCATACCGTAGCTTTCCCGAAGGCTCCTGCGCGTCACATCGCGAATGTCTTTACCCTCCACCCGAATACTCCCGCTATCCACATCGTAAAAACGCATCAAGAGGTTTATGATCGTCGTCTTTCCGCAGCCGGTAGGTCCTACAATCGCCACACGCTGCCCAGGCTTCACCTTAAGGTTAAAGTCTTCAATCAATTTTTTATCGGAAGAATAAGAAAAATACACGTGTTCCAAATCTACATTTCCCTTTATATCCGTTAGAAC
>CAPQSW010000017.1:49524-60958 GCA_948688495.1 uncultured Lachnospiraceae bacterium
ATTTTCCGGCTCGGGTATCTGCGCGTCCTCCGCAATCAGCGAGAAAATACGTTCCGCACAGGCAAGGGCATTCTGCAGTTCTGTCACCACGCCGGAAATCTCATTAAAGGGTTTCGTATATTGGTTCGCATAGCTAAGAAAGCAGGAGAGCTGCCCAACGGTAAGCACGCCCTGCCCGGACATGGCAAGAAACGCTCCCACAAGCGCCACCCCGGTATACACCAGACTATTTACAAAGCGCGTCCCCGGATTCGTCAATGAGGAAAAAAAGGTTGCACGCAAAGACGCTTTTTCAAGCCTTGCGTTAATTTCATCAAACTTCTCCATCACATCCTGTTCCTTGGAAAATGCCTGCACAACCTTCTGGTTCTCAATCATTTCATTAATCAGTGACGTCTGCTCTCCACGAGTCGTAGATTGAAGCATAAACATGGAAAACGTCCGTCTCGCAATAAAACTTGCCACAAACAGGGATACCGGCGTTACCAATACCACCACCAATGTAATCTTTACATTGATGCTTAACATAAACAACAGTGTCCCAAAAATCGTAACCACACCGGTAAATAACTGTGAAAAGCCCATCAAAAGTCCGTCCGCAAACTGATCCACATCTGCAATCACGCGGCTTACCAACTCCCCATGAGAATGGGAATCAATGAACCTAAGGGGCAGAATTTGAAGTTTCGCAAACGCCTCCCGGCGGACATCCTGAACCACTTCATAAGTAACTTTGTTATTACAGACATTCATCAGCCATTGCGCAACTGCTGTCAGAACAATGATAATCCCCATTTTTAAGAGCAGTTTTACAATCACTGAAAACTCAACCTGCCCCGGAGCCAGAATATGATCGATAACCCTTCCGGTAAGTACTGGAAAATACAGTGTAGACGCCACCGTCACGACTGCAAAAATCAGGGACAGTACCAGAAAAACCCGGTAAGATTTTATATAATTTAAAACTTTTTTTAGTGTAACAAGCTGGCTCTTTTTCTTTTCCATGTTAACCTCCTGCTGTGTATTTCCATTATAAGCCTTTCGCTGGCTGCTGCTTCTTATACTGGGAATCGTAGATTTCCCGGTAGACACTGCAGTTTTCTAACAGTTGTTCGTGGCTTCCCATCCCTGCAACCATCCCATCCTCCAAGACAATAATCTTATCTGCATGCTGGATAGAGGATGTACGCTGCGATACAATAAATACGGTAGGATTCTCTTTCATCTGGCGAATCGCCTTTTGCAGCCTCGCATCCGTAGCATAATCCAAAGCCGAAGCACTATCGTCTAAAATCAAAATCTTGGGCTTACGCACCAGTGCACGGGCAATGGTAAGCCTCTGCTTCTGGCCGCCGGAAAAATTCTTCCCACCTTGCTCTACGAAGGCATCGAGGCCCCCCTCCTTTTTTTCCACAACTTCCTTTGCCTGCGCTGTCTCCAATGCCTCGTAAAGTTCTTCGTCCGTGGCGTCTGCTCTGCCCCAACATAAGTTTTCACGGATTGTGCCCTGAAACAGCGCCGCTTTTTGCATGACAATCCCAACTTTCCCGCGCAGTTCTTCAAGCGGATAATCCCTGACGTCTTTCCCATCTACCAGAATTTCACCCCGGGTAACATCATAAAATCTTGGAATGAGATGGACCAGAGAAGTCTTTCCAGAGCCAGTGCCGCCGATCACACCAACCGTTTCCCCCTTTTTTATCGAAAAACTAATATCCGACAAACTCTCCGCTCCGGCGCCCTGATACGTAAGCCCTACTCCGGAAAATTCTACCATAATATCATTAGAGGCTGCCGCGGGCACGCCGGAACCTTTCACCGGCATGCTGCTTTCCACTTCCAAGATGGCAGAGACACGTCTTGCGCAGGCAACCGCCTTAGTAATCGTGATAATCAGGTTGGCAAGCTTAATCAGTTCCACCAATATCTGCGACATATAATTTACAAGCGCCACCACTTCCCCCTGGGTAAGTTTCCCCAAGTCAACCTGGACCGCGCCCGTATAGAGGAGAACAATCGTCGCTGCATTGATAATCACATAGGTTACTGGATTTAAAAATGCACTTATTTTTCCAACATGGGTCTGCATTGAGGTCAGATTATGAAGTCCTTCCTCAAATCGGATTTTTTCTTCCTCCTCTTTATGGAAGGCGCGGATTACCCTGACCCCAGTAAGATTCTCCCGGGTAACTCCCAGAACCTTATCCAGCCGTTCCTGTACTTTACGGTACAATGGAATACTGACAGCCATTACGCCAAATACAACCAACGACAGCAGCGGGATCGTCGCCACAAAAATCAATGCAGCCTTAACATCAATGGTAAATGCCATTACCATTGCACCCAGCACGATAAATGGGGAACGCAAAAAAAGCCTGAGAACCATATTGACCCCGGACTGCACCTGATTAATATCACTCGTCATGCGGGTGATCAACGTGGCCGTTCCCGCTTTATCAAGCTCAGAAAATGAAAAACCCTGGATATGTGAAAAAAGCGCATGACGGACTTTTGTCCCAAATCCTGCCGCAGCTTTTGCTGCAAAATATTGCGCCGTCACAGAAGAAGCCAAGCCTAACAGCCCCAACACCACCATAAAAAGGCACATGCGTGCAATATAGCCGCCATCTCCATTTGCAATTCCCACGTCAATAATGGCAGATACAACCAACGGCACAATCAGCTCAAATGACGCTTCCAGCATTTTAAACAGAGGCGCCAGTATGCATTCTTTTTTATAATTTTTCAGATAAATAAATAATTTTTTCATAGAGGATTCCTTTGCTTCTTTGTACTATATATTCTTTAATCCATTCTCTTTTCTTATTCACAAATCTATATCTTCTATTTTAATTGCTTTTATCAAATTACGAATTAATATTGATGACAAAATACCAATTAACACGCCTGCAATTGTTCCTGACAGAATCAACACCGGAAGATAATACAACAAACCTGCCGTCTCAACAACTAAAACAGCCACTCCAATCTGTCCGATATTATGGAAAACCCCTCCAAGGATGCTGACTCCTGTAACTGAAAATAGCTTGCTTTTTTTCGCCAAAATCATTATAGCAAGACTTAACATCCCCCCTGCAAGGCTGTAAATCATACTCGCAGGATTTCCAAACGTCAAACCTGCGAGCAGTATCCTTACTGCTGACAAGGTAAATGCCCATCTCATATTTATCGTATATAATGCCACAATTATCACCAGATTTGCCAGACCCAGCTTCACGCCTGGCACACCCAGGTTGATGGGAAGCAGATATTCAATATAAGAAAACACAAACGCTAAGGCAGTAAGCATTCCCAGATAAGCCGTCTTCTTCGCCATGCTATCCTCCATTCAAGGTACCTTTCGACACCTTTTTATCTTGTACTTGCATCAATTCCTGCCTCTTCACTATTTTCAATCTCCACAGCCATTTTGTTGGGAAGACATATGAGGCTTTCTCCCTGTTTGCTGACTGCACGGTGATTCACACATATTTTATCTGGACAGGAAGCCTCTGTGATATCCGCCTTTCCATCCCGAATCTGCAGGATATTATAGCTGTTCCCCTGGCGAATCTCAACTGCTGTGTCCTCCGAAAGCGGATACCTGCCCTGTTCTTCCCCATTCAAATAGACAACTGCCTCCGGCTCTCTGGTACTCACGGCAGAATACAGGGATACCGCGCCAAACGCGGCAAGTGCAATTACAACAATTGCCGCCAGCAAAATAAAATCATTCCTCTTCATTCACTCTAAATCCGCTGGAATAACGGATTTCTCCATCCTTTCCTATCCACATTGCCTCCACATCTTCCATCTCCTCCACCAGCGACAAGCCCGATTCATAATCCATATTAAACAGCGCAGTGGAAAGTGCATCTGCAATGCCTGAATCTGCCGCCTGCACAGAAACAGATGAAAAATACTTTGGCGGCATGCTGCTGTCCGGGTCAATAATATGGCAGTAACGCACATTATCAACTTCATAATACCTCTGATAATCTCCACTGGTAACAAGACATCCATCCACAAGGTCCACCGTGGCAATGTATGGGACTTCATCATCAAAATTGGGATTCTCCACCGCAACAGTCCATGGCCTCCCATCCGCTTTCCCTCCTACGGCACATACATTCCCCCCCACCGAAATCAGTACATGATCCATGCCAATTTCCTTTGCATACATTGCAAGTTTCTGAACTGCATAGCCTTTACCAATACCTCCTGCATCCAAAGACATCTCTGCATCTGCAAGACGAACAGTTGACCATTCCTCATCCAAAATCACATCCTCAATGTCTGTATGCCTTGCGCGCCGTTCAAGTTCTTCTTCTGGCGGAAGTTTTGCCTTTTGCGGTTCCCTCAACCCATCTTCACGGTATTCATGCCACAGGGACAGTACACTGCCATATGCGATGTTAAGCTTCCCTTTGGTCCTACCATACATTTCTTTCCCAAGCTTCAACAAATTAAGGATTTCCTCGTCCACTTTCACGGAATCCGTACCAGCAGCGTCATTGACCGTCTTAATATTGTTCCTGCCATCATACGTATGGTAAATATCGTAAAGCTGGTGATAGTAAACGAGTTTTTTATGAAGCAGGTCCATCTTCTCTGAAAATTCCTCCTGGTTTTTGGCATATCCGGTAATCGTCGTCACCGTGTCGAAACAGTCATAAAACTGCCCCTCATACCGCACCGGACCATGATTCCCGTATTGTATGCAGGCAAAGCCTGCAAGAGCAAAAACCACTACCGCAAGAATCCCTGCCTGACACAATTTTTTCATCCTTTTTCCTTTCCTGCAGCATATAATATAGAGGGTATGGAAACGATAGTCCTCCGTCTCACATACCCTCTCCTAACTTTTCCTATCCTATTTTTCCGCCTCATCAGGGGCGTCCTCATCCTCTGCTTCCTTCGAGGTATCCTCTGCTTCTGCTCCGTCGGAACTATCCTCTGCTTCTGCTCCATCAGCGCTGTCTTCCGTCTCATCCGCTGCTTCTGCTCCATCAGCGCTGTCTTCCGTCTCATCCGCTGCTTCTTCCGTCTCTGTCACTTTAATAGAGAATAGCTTGTCGAACTTAACCTTTGCCCATTCTTCCTCATTCAGCACATATTCCGATTTTTCTTTATATCCATCACAGATTTCCGTGTAATGATCACTCTTGCGGTCCGTAACAATGGATTTTTTCTTAGTTTCTGTAGCTTCCTTATCAAAAGTACTGTCCATACGCACTACATAGTAGTTGTCATCCGTAGTAATTACTTCGCTGATTTCGCCTTCTTTTAGCTTGTTTGCCGCCTCGATTACGGACTCATCCAGGGTACTGCTCTCATCATTTTCTCCGAAGGAGGCATTAGATACCGTGTACCCAGCCGTCTCTGCTGCTGACTTAAAATCATCGGATGCGGAATCTTTAAATGCCTCAACCTGCTGCTTAATGGATGCCTTTTCTTCCTCCGTATAGTCTACCGTCTTGCCATCCTCATCTGTAGTAGATTTGCACCCTACCTGTACATAACTGATCGTCTTCTGCGCTGCCTCCTCATCCGTTACATTCGTATCTACCTCAGCATAAATTGCATCCCGCATTTTTGTCTGGATTGTAGAAAGCCGCAGCATTTCCTTCACATACTCCTTCGTTGCCCCCAGCTGTTTGATTGCCTTTCTGGAGTTATCTTTCATAAATTTGTCAGCAGCTTCATCCATTGCTGACAATTCTGCATCCGTAATCTCCACCTTATAATCTGACATATGTTTTTCTAATAAGTAATATTCCTCGATGTCGTCAGAAACGTTATTTTTTACAGAAGTCTCTGTATTTGTACCTTCATTAAACAAATCCTGGCTCCACATATCCTGCTGCTCGCCAAACATTGAGGAAAATTGTCCGTCGTAAATTGCCTGCTGGTATTTTGCCATAAAATTCATAAAACCAAGGGAGATTTCCTCCCCATCCAATGTTGCACCAGCCTTATTTGCATCAATACTATTCCCGCATCCAGTCAATGCGGATACTCCTAATACCGCTGCCAAAAGCAACGGCAGTAATCTTCTCGCCTTCATAATATCCTCCTGTGTATCTCTTATATTTCCACGGCTTTTCCGCGGCACATTTAATAGTATTATAGTTCTTTTTTTTCATGGTAGCAACTATTTTTGTCCGATTTCACAGATTTTTCATCAACTAGAAGTTCTCTCGTGTCCTCCAATATCATTTCCACCTGCCCCAATATTCCCACAGCTTTCTGCCTTGTATTGTAGTTTTTATCATATTCAAAAAATGGCGCCTTCGTATCCCGGACAAATTTCAATGCTCCCTCATACCTCTTAGTCATTTGTGTGATATTTGCAGGATTTACTTTCGCCTGAAAATAAAAAACAAATTTAATTTTATCATTAATCTCTTTAATTTCCGTATAGTAACATGCATTTGCCTTTGCCCTTAACCTGGAAATCTCCAGAAGATTCTCTACGGATTTCGGCGGTTCCCCAAAACGGTCAATCAGTTCTTCCACCATTTCATCTTCATCCTCCCTATTCTCAATGACCGCAATCCTTTTATAGATGTCAAGCTTCTGAAATTCGTTCGGAATGTAGGAAGGCGGAATAAAAGCATCCACATTCAACTCCAGCGTCGTCTCAAACTGCTCCTGTGTATGTTCCCCTTTCAGGTTCTTCACCGCCTCATTCAGCATTTTGCAGTACAGGTCATATCCTACCGCCTCCATATGCCCATGCTGCCTTGCCCCCAGCAGGTTTCCTGCCCCCCGGATTTCCAAATCCCGCATGGCAATCTTAAAACCGCTGCCCAGCTCCGTAAACTCCCGGATCGCTGACAGCCGCTTCTCTGCCACCTCCTTTAACATCTTATTCCTGCGGTACATCAGGAACGCATACGACGTACGATTGGAACGCCCGACCCGCCCCCGCAGCTGATAAAGCTGGGACAGGCCCATATTATCCGCATCATGGATAATCATGGTATTAACATTGGAAATATCAAGTCCTGTCTCAATGATAGTGGTACTCACCAATACATCAATCTCCCCATTGATAAACTGGTACATTATATTTTCCAGCTCACGCTCCTTCATCTGTCCATGGGCAAACGCCACGTTTGCCTCTGGTACCAGTTCTTCAATCCTGGCTGTAATATCCACAATCTGGTTAACCCGGTTAAATACATAGAACACCTGGCCATTGCGCGCCAGTTCCCTGTGAATCGCCTCGCGGACAATCTCCTCATTGTACTCCATTACATAGGTCTGAATGGGAAGCCGGTCCATAGGCGGCTCCTCCAAAACACTCATATCCCGAATACCTATCAGGCTCATGTGCAATGTCCTCGGAATCGGGGTTGCCGTTAAGGTAAGCACATCCACGTCTTTCTTCATTTGTTTGATTTTCTCTTTATGGGCCACACCAAACCGCTGCTCCTCGTCTATAATCAGCAGACCCAAATCCTTAAACTCCACATCCTTCGATAAAATCCGGTGAGTGCCGATAACAATATCAACCATGCCGCGTTTTAACTCTGCCACCGTATGTTTCATCTGTGCACCCGTACAGAAACGGCACATTAAATCTACCTGCACCGGAAAATCCTTCATTCTCTGCACAAAGGTATTGAAATGCTGCTGCGCCAAAATTGTAGTGGGTACCAGATACGCTACCTGTTTGCCCTCCTGCACCGCCTTAAATGCTGCACGAATTGCAATCTCCGTCTTCCCATAACCCACATCTCCGCAGATCAGCCGGTCCATAATCTTTTTGCTCTCCATATCCCGCTTGGTAGCTTCAATGGCAAGCTCCTGGTCCTCCGTCTCCTCAAAGGGAAACAGTTCTTCAAATTCTTTCTGCCACACAGTATCCGGTCCATATACAAATCCTTCCGTCTGCTGTCTTGCAGCATAGAGCTCTACCAGTTCTTTGGCAATCTCATTCACTGCGCCTCTGACGCGGCTCTTGGTCTTTTTCCACTCCTGGCCGTCCAAGCGGTTTATCTTAGGCTTCTTTGCCTTCGCCCCGGCATATTTCTGGATTGCCCCCAACTGCGTGGCAAGGACATACAACGTGCTGCCCTTGTCATACTCAATTTTCATATAATCCTTTGCCGTCTTCTGAATCTCAATCTTCTCAATCCCCCGGTAAATGCCCACGCCATACTGTTCATGAACGACATAATCCCCGATGCTCAAATCTGTAAAACTCTGAATCTTCTCCCCCTCATAGATCCTGCGCTTCTTCTTTTTCTTCTTTTCGCTGCCAAAGATATCGCTCTCCGAAATAACCACAAACTTCAAATCCGGATATTCAAATCCCTTCTTAAGCTTGCCATAGGCAACCATTACCTCCCCTGGCTGTATGGAATGGTCATAGTCCTGGCTGTAAAAACAGTTGAGTCCCTCTGCCTGTAAATCTTCCGCAAGATTCTTAGCCCGCGTGCCGGAACCGGACAAAAGAATCACCTGATACTTCCTTTTACGGTACTGCTGCAAGTCTTTCACTAACAGCTCAAAACTGCGGTTATAGGGATTCACCGTTCTTGTATTAATATTATATCTCGTTTTTATTTCTATCTCATTCACCTTTAAATCCAACGTTGTTAGCGCAATACATCTCTGCCGCTGTAATTTGGACAGAATTTCCACGCTGCTGTATATTGCTTTCGCCTGTCCAGGCAAAATATATCCTTTTTCCAGGCGATGCTGCATGCTCTCTGAAAATTCCTGTTCCAACACCCGTCCCTTCTCCGCAATTCTTGCTGGCTCATCCAGAAATACAACCGTATTTTCCCTCGCAAAATAGTCCAAAAAGCTGACTGTCTCCTTCGCAAAATACACCAGATAACTGTCCAGTACGCTGCTCTGTCCAAGCTCCGTAATTTCCTCCGTCAAAGATTCTACCATTGTTTTTAGCCGGTGCGCTTCCTCCGTCTTCATCTCTTTTCGGAATACTTCATACAGTTTAACCTTTTCCTGCTCCAGTTTTTCTAACCCCTGGCTCATACACTCTTCGGACAAGACGACCTCACTTGCAGGATAGATCCTAACCTGTTCCAGATTTTCAATTGACCTTTGGCTGTCTGCCTCAAAACTGCGGATAGAATCTATCTCATCTCCCCACAGCTCTATACGGAAGGGATTCTCCTCCGTCAGTGGAAAGACATCAAGAATCCCGCCCCGGGCAGCAAACTGACCGGCAGCCTCCACCTGATAATTCCGCTCATACCCCATATATACCAGTTTCTTCTTTACTTCCTCCATATGAAGCGTATCTCCCAGCGCATATTCCAAAACACCGCCTGTGATCTCCGGCAATGGCAGCATCCGATCCATCAATGCATCAAAAGTCGTTACCACAGTAACATGCTCCTGTTCCATCAATGACTTTATCGCTGTCAGCCGTTCTGCCGTCAGCAGATTCCCCCGGATGTCTGACTGATAGAACAATACATCCTTTGCTGGATAATAGACCACATTTCGATCAAAAAAACGGTAGCTTTCATATATTTCCCGCGCCCGCTGCTCCTGAAAAGTTATAATAAGCCCATGATCCGTCTCCCCTAAAAGACCATACATGAAATGAGGCTTCTGGGCATCTATACACCCGGAAACCTGCACAATTCCTTCCTGTTTTATTAATTCCTCTTTTATCTTTCGATAATCTCCTAGTTCCAGCAATGGTTCTATAAAGCTTCGCATTTGCCTTCCTCCTAATTAAACTGATTCATCGCACGATCTGTCTCCCCCTGAACCATCAATGCGACTGCATCACATGCCTTCTCAAAAGCATCTTCCAGCATAATCCGCTCCTTCCTTGGAGGACAGCGCAGTACATAATCCGCAAGATCCCAGCCCTCAGGCTTCTCCCCCACACCAATCTTAACCCTCATAAACTCCTGGGTTCCCACATGGTTGATCACACTTTTCATTCCATTATGCCCCCCGGCGCTTCCCTTTTTACGTATACGCAGCCTGCCTGGCTCTAAACTTACATCATCATAAATGACAATCAGTTCCGTCTCCGGCTCCAGTTTATAGAAATTTAAAACCGTACCAATACTCTCCCCGCTCAGATTCATAAATGTCTGGGGTTTTATCAAAAGTACCTTCTGACCCTCTATCATCCCGCTTCCACACAAAGCTTTATGCTTTTTATCCTTAACGCGGATATTATATTTCTTTGCCAACATGTCAATCATATCAAATCCAACATTATGGCGTGTCCCTTTATACTTGGACGTGGGATTTCCCAGTCCTGCGATTACATACATGATAATGTTTCCTCCTTAATTTAATAAGGTATCGGCACGCAACGCTCCACGTTACCTGCCAAGTCGTCGCAAAGCATTCCAGAAATGCTACGCATTTGCTTTGCTCCTACAAAAAGTATATAAGTACCAATGCCCCTAGAAAAATCCGGTACCAGCCAAACACCTTAAAATCATGTTTTCTGATGTATCCCATCAAAAAACGGATGACTACTACCGAAACAAAGAAGGAAACCCCCATTCCGATAATCAAAATGGCAAGTTCCTGTCCGGTAAACGCCAGACCAAATTTCACAAGCTTCAAAAGGCTCGCGCCGAACATCACTGGAATTGCCAGATAAAAGGTGAACTCTGCAGCCACGGTCCGCGAAACGCCAATCATAAGCGCCCCGATAATTGTTGCACCTGAACGGGATGTCCCTGGAAATACTGCCGCCACAAGCTGAAATAATCCAATAATAAAAGCAACCTGCCAGGTAATATCCTGCGTACGAAGAATCACTGGCTTGTGATTCTTGTTTTTATTCTCAACGATAATAAAAATAATTCCTACTGCAATCAGCATCACTGCAACAACCCAGAAATTATAGAAATGCTCATCCAGCCAGTCTCCACACACAACACCTACTACGCCCGCTGGAATGCAGGCAACTACAATCTTCCCCCAAAGCTGCATAATATCCCAGTCAATAACCTCTTTCCTGTCAAAACGCAGGGGAAAAATCTTCTTCCAGAACATCAGTACTACAGCTAGGATCGCCCCTAGTTGTACCACTACGAGAAACATGCTCCAAAATTCTTCCGTCACCTTCATGGGCATAAATTTTTCCAGAAGAATCATATGTCCTGTACTGCTGACTGGCAGCCATTCTGTAATTCCCTCAACAATACCATACACTACGGCCTTCAAAATCTCTAACATATCTTACGTTCCTTTCTAAAACTATCTTCCATCAATAATATATTATAAATCTTCGGCTTATAATATACATCTCTGACAAATACTTCAGTGGCTGTTCTAAATGCCCTAAGATTCCACTTTATTGTTACCGACAATAGACCTCAGGACTCTCCCCACCTTCGGTGGGTCCCCCCTCAGGTCAAATCCTCCCACTTCGTGGGTCCCTCCTTAGGACAAGGCAGACAATATTGACACC
>CAPQSW010000018.1:0-9103 GCA_948688495.1 uncultured Lachnospiraceae bacterium
CTGTTCAGTTATCAAGGTCCTGCTGTCTGTTTCCCGCGACAGCTTGTATATATTACCATGGTTATTTTCTATTGTCAAGTACTTTTTGACATTTTTTTTTAAATTTACAAATTCCCCCTCTCAATGCCAGCATCACCAACTCCGGGGAGGAGGTAATATTATTAATTTCCCCAATTTAAAACTCGCGTTTTCCCTCTGGACAAGGCATCGGCACGCAACGCTTCGTGTTACCTGCCATGTTGTCGGAAGGCATTGAGCGGATGGAATCTGCTATCACAATAAAATTCATAGAATTATTTAGCATACTCAGCCAATTCATATACCCTTTCCTTTGTCAGTTGAGCCGCCTTCCCTGATTCCAGCATTGGCTGCATGCTGCCGCCTTCCATTTCCTTCCCAGCCGCTTCGGCCTCCGCTTCCTTGTATTTAATCCACTCTCTTTCCTCTGCCCTGAGCTGTTCCATTGTAGCTTCATCAAGTCCTGATTCCAGCAATTTCCATATTGAATTTAAGGCATCATCCCAGATTTGATACCGTTCTGCGCTTGCCATATTCATTTCCGACTGAGAAAAATTATCCTTCTGCCTCGTCTCCCAATCTGCCTCAGCATCCTCCGCAATGGATATTTCCAATGCAATTCTTTCTGAAAGACTTTCCTCCTTATATTCATAACTAGAGAATCCTTCTTCCATCTTCTCATTATAAAGCCCATAAAATGGGAGTTTTCCTTCCGTGCTGCCATCCGGGCAGGAATTTCTCACCCAGTTCCGGAACTCTTCCGGCAAAGCAGAGAACTCTGCCTCTGGCAGATACAGGTAAAAATCCTCGCCATCATCTATTCCATAAGCCGTCGCGTAGATCATGCGGACACCATCAATAATCTCCTCTTTCTCCGGTTGCTCATCAAATGCAAGGGATTCCAACTTCATTTTATAGGTAAAATCGTCTACTTTCTCCAAATCACCAAATTTGCCGGTAAAATCACATACATACATCGTCCCATTAACATAGTTCTCCCCTGTATCACCCATATCCGTATCTTGATAATGCCCTTTAAATGTTCCGTCTGCATTAATGCGAAGTTCCGTGTACCACGCTCCTACACCACTGCTAAAACTAAACACGTAATCGGATATATCCTGCAGGCTAAATGTCTCTTCTTCCTCTGCGGACGGCTGTTGTTCCGTTTCCTTTGCCTCTGGTTCATCTTCTTCCGGTTCTTCTACATCAGTGATTTCTCCCTGAGAGTCACTTTCTTCTACAGACTCACCATCGGAAATATTTTCTTCAGAATTATTTTCTTCGGTAAACTCCCCGCCTTCCTCCTTCTCAGGCAACTCGTCTTCTTTCAAATCCTGATTTTGAACATCTGCCGATTTCCCACAGCCAGAACATAATATCAGCATTAAAACTAAAAACATAAATAATAATTTCTTTTTCATAACCTTCCTCCCATATTATTTTTCCATCACTGGTAATGATACTATTTATCTTGTATAATTACCAGTGGTAATTTTTCTTCCATATCATCCCATAATCAGCTGTTCAAGCAGATTATTTTCATGTAAAGCTTTTAAAAAGAAATTCCCTTCTATTGAAGTCATCAGCTCCCGGCCAAATTCTGTCCCTTGACATAATACAATGACCAAAAGTACAATCCATACAACTACCAGGCCCTCCAAAAGACCAACAGCAAGACCGCCGATTCGATTGATATTTTCCAACACCGGAAGCCTTGCAATGATATCGAGAAAGTGCACTGCAACGGCCAGCAAAATCAATATTAAGACAAATGACAACACCCAAGCCAGACGTTGTATCACCTGTTCCGCCACAAAATTTCCAATTTTATCATAAACACCGGCATTTTCCATAATACTGTCTGCCTGTCCCGCCGCTTGTTCTCCCAAAATCTCCTGAACCTCATCTGGAACCCTCATGCCAAATACATAAATTTTCTCCTGGCTCTGTGCCCTTTGGCCTATCTCCCCCTTCACAGTAGATTGCAGGTACTCTGTACATTTACCCTTAATCGTATCGTGCAAAGGCGTCTGTTCCTGCAAAAAATGAGTTACATGAGGCGACAAAGCTGTAGCAAGCCCAATGGCTAGAAAAACCGCTACCAGGGAAAACACTACGCGCACCAGCCCCCGCAAATATCCGTGCAAGCCAAAACCGGCAAAAATCAACAATACTGCAACCAATAATATATCCATTCTCTATTCTCTCCTATTTCAGCCTTACCCGTTGTGTCTCTCCCTCTCCCAAAAATATATAATTTCGGATTCCGCCCGCGGACAAAACCTTTTTGATATTTTTTTGAAAATTCCCATGAAATTTTTCTCTCCCCCGCAATGTGAAAATAGCACCTTCTGATTCTCCCCGCACACAAACCTCTCCATTCTCCAAAAATCCGATTTCCTGGTATTCCACGTTAAAATCCTTTGCAAACACCTCTTTACCCTCGAGGTCAAATACCTGCATCATATAGGGGGCTTCCTTGTTCTCATTTGCATACACAAAACCCAAATACATATCGTTATAAAAAATGCTGCGGATTTCCCGCTCTATAGAAATCTTATTTCCCACCTGCGGTGTTTCTCTGTCCTCAAAAATCTCTGCCCCCCCTGAGCCAAACGCTACCATACTATCATTTGTCAAAAATTCTACCTGCGGGAATACCATATCTGCATAAGAAAACCTGCCAACAATATTATCAATTTCTTTCTGTCCCGTAGAAGTAAAATCATAAAAAATAATCGTTGTTTTTACGTTCCCCTCGTTGACATCCAACAAAGATACTGCCATTTTCTTTCCATCATTGGAAATGGCAATATCCAGGGGATATCCACTGTTCTCAGTATGTACTTCCCCCCCTGCAAGAAATGTTCCCTTCCTATCATACAAATGAATATAGCCTGTTCCATTCTGCTCCATCAAAATAGCCACCATACCCTGATTTGCTACCTGAACTCTCTGAATAGGCATGGTTGTCTTAATCTCACCACAGGACCCCTGCATATCCATGATATAGATGTTTTCTCCCTTTTTATCAGCAATCACCGCATAATCCCCACAAGTATCCACAACTGGAGATTGCAACTCATAAGTCTGATTCCAAATCATATGATTATCCGTGCTAATGCAGGTTGCCCCGTCCTTGCTGTATTTAATAATATTCCCC
Organism: uncultured Lachnospiraceae bacterium; assembly: GCA_948688495.1. Lineage (GTDB taxonomy): Bacteria > Bacillota > Clostridia > Lachnospirales > Lachnospiraceae > Petralouisia. Next base: position 3,185 of record CAPQSW010000018.1, read on the forward strand.
TGAAATACTGCAAACTGCGTTCCACTGGAATCCTCACGTTCCATAGACTCCAAAACCTCATATTCCGTATAATATCTGGTCTGAAAATAAGTATAAGTACCCCCCACTGTCCCAAACAGCAAAATAACCACAAGCACCGTCAGGATAAGTATTCTCCTGCGGTGTCTGTGGATTTTTTCATTCATTTCATTTACATCTGATGTTACCACCCGGTATGCCTGTTTGTCCAAAATCACACCTCCAACATTCAGTATAGCATACTCTTATCTTCTGCGCACCAGTTTTCTAACAGAATACACTGTCCGCTGCAAGCTGCCTCTCATGGAAGTAATAGCTTCTGGCCTACAAGAATCCTGTCACCATCCTCAATTCCATTTATTTCCTTTAATTTCTTCACCATATCCTTACTCTTATAAATATTCAGGCAGATTGTGTTCAGTGTATCGCCCGGCTGAACTGTATAATATTTCTTTTCTTCTGGCTGCTCCCCCACTGCCGTCTCCTGGGACTCATTCTGTGCCCCGCCATCCGAACCTTGTGCATTATCAGTTGCCTTATCGCTGGAATCCTGATTGGATCCCTCTGCCTCTCCATCCGAAGGCTCCTCTGCTTTCCCATCTGCTTCTTCTGAGTTCCCATCTGCTTCTTCTGAGTTCCCATCTGCTTCCTCTGAGTTCCCATCTGCTTCATTCCCTGCTTCTTCCGGGTCTTTCACCTCGTCCAAATGGTTTGGATTCTCAACGTCTGATTTATTTCCTGTGTTGTCAGCGCTGCCTTGCTTCTCCTGCCCTTCCCCATCCTTCTCTAATGGTTCTATCTTTGATTCAACCGTCTCAACAACTAAAGGCTCCCCTTCGTCCAGATCTGCTTCTTCATCAGCTATATCCAGCCCAAGTTCCTTTGAGAGCCTGCTCTTATGATTCATAACATTCAGGACATCCTCAACTTCCTGCATTTTGCGGTAATTATTGATCGTTGTAATACCTATCACGCATAGCACCACCAGAAAAAAAGAGGACGCCGTATAGAGAAATCTCCGGTTCTGCCGTTCCTCCTTTTTTTCCTGACGTTCCAACAGCATCCTACGGTAAGTCTCAAGCGCTTCCTCTGCCTGGGTCTTAGGTTCTTTCGGCATGGGCTTTGCATCCTCAAATTGCTCTGACCGGATAACAGGCTCCCCAGCCGGTTCTTCTATATCTTCTGTGGCCTGTTCCACTGCCGTCTTATCCTGCTCTACTGCCTCCGTGAGTTCTTCCGCCTCCGCTGCCTCTGCGGTCTGTTGCACAGGCTTTTGTGCCGCAAGTTCACTGTACCTTAACTCTGCCAGCCGCATTTCCTCTTCTCTTTTATAAATCATATACTCCTGCATCGCAAGATTTTTCTCATAATAGATATAATAGCCCTCACGCTTTTGGAGATAACCCTGTTCATAGATGAAAAACAGTTCTTCCCGCTCTAATATATCTATCAACATCAAAATCTTGTCCCTGCCCGCAAAATATTTGCGGTGTGCCGCCTCCACCACTGTCGTCAGTTCCATAGCCTGTCCCGCTTTTCCCAATACCCAGCCCACGATGTCAAGTTCCGAAAAAAAACGTTTCTGCTCTTTATATATGTAATCCCAAAAACTCTCATCCAGACAGATATTTTCCCATTGAAAAACTGCTTCCGTGCACTCCACGACACCGCTGATAAACGTATAGCGGATGTCTTTCACTACCCGGCTCTTTCCTAAAAAAACAGCGGCGCATCTCTCATTGTTCTTTGATATGCTTCGCAAATACGTATATACATAATCTTCCAGATAAACTTTATGTCTGCCTCTGGGACTTCCCACCTGGCGGATATTTTTTGGCAGGAAGACCGTTTCCTCCCCATCGTTTGGATGCTCTTTTTCTGGCTCATCCTTGCAAATAATTTCAATCATGTCGTCACCTCTTTTTCCTCGATGGTAGCATACATGATTGGAAATTTTTGGAAATCCCTGTCACTAAGCCTTTGGACAAATTAAAGCTCTGTCCGCCCCTCCAAAGCCCTAAGCAATGTCATCTCGTCAATATATTCCAGATCCCCGCCCACCGGAACACCACTGGCTATTCTGGATACTTTTATCCCTGTGGGCTTTATCAGTTTACTGATATACATTGCTGTAGTCTCCCCTTCCAGGCTGGAGTTCGTTGCAATGATCACCTCGTCCACATCCTCCTGCAAACGCTGTATCAGCTCCTTTAATTTAATATCATTCGGCCCAATTCCCAGCATGGGGGAAATTGCCCCATGCAATACATGATAAACGCCTTCATATTTGTTCGTCTTCTCATAAGCCGCCAAATCCCTGGTGTCCTCCACTACCATAATAACTTTGTGGTTACGCTGCGGATTTTTACAAATAGGGCATAATTCATCATCTGTGAGCGTAAAGCAGCTTTGGCAATATCTCACTTTTTTTCTGGCTTCCAAAATCACAGAAGATAATTTCTCCACATGTTCTATCGGCATATTTAAAATATGAAAAGCAAGCCGTCCAGCCGACTTGCTTCCAATCCCCGGCAGGGATGATAATTCTTCAATTAATTTACTTATCTGGCTGCTGTAGTAATTCATCTATTCCTCCCTGAAACACCATCCATCAGAATGGAAACCCGCCGCCTATTCCACCGGTAATCTTCGCCATAGCCTGCTGGGACGTCTCCTCAATCTTCCGAAGCGCCTCATTGGTTGCCGCCATAATCAAATCCTCCAGCATTTCAATATCGTCTGGATCTACAACTTCTTCTGATAACTTTACTTTGGTAACCTCTTTCTTCCCAGAAATGGTCACCTCCACGGCACCGCCGCCAGCCGCTGCTGTAACCTCTTTTTCCTCAAGTTCTTTCGTTGCATCTTCCATCTGCTTCTGCATTTTCTGTGCCTGCTTCATCAGATTATTCATGTTACCGGGCATCCCTCCCGGGAAACCTCCTCGTTTTGCCATTGATATATCCTCCTATCATAAACTATCTAATCTTCAATCGAAATCTCCATATTTATCACTTTCTCAAGATCCACATACGTCTCCTCAAAGGGCCTGCCGCTCTGATTCGCCTCTATCTTAAAGGAAACTTCCTTTCCAGTCTTCCTCGCCATTGCCTCCTGCAATTCTTCCCGGTGTTCCTCTGTATTGACAAAGGATTCCGCCACCTCATCCTCCAATATGAGCAAGAGCTGTCCGCCTTGCGTCAGGCTTGGACGGGCAGATTTCAAATATGTCTTTAATCCGCCGGATAATTCCTCCACAATGGAACGCCAGTTTTTCACTACCTGCTGAACATCCTCTGCAACGGCATCCGGCAATTTGGGCCTGGCCGCCTGTCTCTCCAAACTATCATTCCCGTTCCGGGATTTTAGATACGCGCTATTCCCATCGCCTGAATAATCACCCTGCCCCATACCTGCAGACATACCAGACGGATAAGCGACTGGAATCCCTTCCTCTATCTTCTTTTCCAGATTGGCAATCCTAAGCGTCAGGGAATCATAATCCTTTTCCATTTCAGGTTTGCATAATTTAATCAGGGCAATTTCTATCAATATCCGCTTCTGCACCGCATAGCGTATGTCATTTGACAATTCAGAAAACACACGGATATACCGCATCAACTGCACCGGATCCAACATCTGCGCTTCTTCTTTCAACAAAACGAGATTATCGCTGGAAATATCCAGTACATCTTCCATATTGTCAGAACTTTGCAATAAAAGCAGATTGCGCAAGTACCAGGTAAAATCCGTCACAAACTGCCCCGGTTCGCGCCCCTGTACAATCAAATCCTCTAACTGGGCGATTACACCGGAAATATCGTTGTCCATGATTTTGCGCAGCATTTGGGAAAAAACCTCTGTGTCTACAGCTCCAAGCACATCCAGCACACGATCATATGTGAGCCTTTGCCCCAGATAAAATGCGATGCACTGGTCTAACAGGCTTAACGCATCGCGCATGGAACCATCCGCTGCCCTTGCAATATAGCGAATCGCCTTCGGCTCCACTAAAACCTGCTCCTTTTCCATCAGCTTTGTTAATCTTTCTCCTATTATGCCTGTCGTAATCCGCTTGAAATCATACCTCTGGCATCTGGAAAGAATCGTAATCGGTATCTTATGTGCCTCTGTAGTTGCAAGGATAAAAATAACATAAGAAGGGGGCTCCTCCAAAGTTTTCAGCAACGCATTAAATGCTCCTATAGAAAGCATATGAACCTCGTCAATGATGTATACTTTGTACTTGCCCTCAGTCGGTGAATATGCCACCTCCTCCCGGATCTCCCGGATATTATCCACACCGTTGTTAGAGGCGGCATCTATCTCTATCACATTCATGGAACTGCCCGCTGCAATCGCTTTGCAGGAGGGACAGTTCCCACATGGACTCCCATCAGCCGGATGTTCACAGTTCACTGCCCTGGCAAATATTTTGGCAATGGTAGTCTTACCGGTTCCTCTCGTCCCGCAAAACAGATAGGCGTGTCCTATCCTATCTGCTTTGATTTGATTCTTTAGTGTTGTAACAATATGCTCCTGCCCCTTGACGTCCTCAAACTCCCTGGGGCGGAACTTGCGGTATAACGCAGTATACGACATGTTTAATCTCCAAAACTAATTCCTATCAACTTAGCTTCACGGATAATCTTAGAATCCGGCTCTACCATCTTAAGCTTTCCTGCCACTTCTTCCAACGGTACCTTCTTGGTATTCCCATTAACCATGCCGACCATATAACCATATTTATCATTCAAGATAAGTTCTGCCGCTGCAGCACCCAGCCTGGTACAAAGCACGCGGTCATAAGGGCAAGGGCTTCCGCCGCGCTGCGTATGTCCTGGAACAGTCACGCGCACTTCGCTTCCAATCTTCTCCTCAATACGTGCTGCCACTTCATAGGAAACAGAAGGATACTGGTGCTTCTCCTGCTTTTCCTTTAATTTCTTCTTGCTAAGCTTTGCATCTTCCTTGGAAATCGCACCTTCGGCCACTGCAAGAATCGTAAATCCTTTGCCAGAACGGTTTCTTCCCTCTATCGCTTCTACAATTTTGTCAATGTCGTATGGAATTTCCGGCAAAAGAATAATGTCTGCGCCGCCTGCCATTCCAGCGTACAATGTCAGCCAGCCCACCTTATGTCCCATAACTTCCACGATAAATACGCGATTGTGGGATGCCGCAGTTGTATGGATACAGTCAATCGCATCTGTGGCAATATTGATGGCACTCTGGAACCCAAACGTCACATCTGTGCCATAAATATCATTATCAATCGTCTTAGGCAGATGAATAATATTCAAGCCTTCCTCACGCAAAAGGTTGGCTGTCTTTTGTGTACCATTCCCTCCCAGGATTACCAGGCAGTCCAAACGCAGCTTATAGTAAGTCTGCTTCATCGCCTCTACCTTATCAAGCCCCTTTTCATCCGGAACCCGCATCATCTTAAACGGCTGCCTTGATGTCCCAAGAATCGTGCCGCCTTTTGTAAGGATTCCAGAAAAATCGCCGGAGGTAAGCAGACGGTAATTTCCATAAATCAGCCCTTTATAGCCCTCATAAAAACCGTAAACCTCCAATGCCTCCAGATTCTTGCTCAATCCTTTTACGACGCCGCGCATTGCAGCATTTAATGCCTGGCAGTCGCCGCCGCTTGTCAACATTCCAATACGTTTCATGTTATCACATCCTTTGCGTTTTTTTAATTATATCCTATATTTTTCCTCTCCACAAGATTTTTCATTTGCTTTTTTTTAAATATTTGTTATACTTATACTGTTCACAATAGAATTTTGGAGGAGTACCCAAGTGGCTGAAGGGTCTGGCTTCGAACACCAGTAGGTCGGTAGTCCCGGCGCGGGGGTTCAAATCCCCCCTCCTCCGTTGCTTTAAACCCAGGGG
>CAPQSW010000018.1:9113-60824 GCA_948688495.1 uncultured Lachnospiraceae bacterium
AAATTAGAGAGGTAAAAACTTATGAACATTATCAAAGCAAATAATTACGACGACATGAGCCGCAAGGCGGCAAATATTATTTCCGCCCAGGTTATCCTAAAACCGGACTGTGTACTGGGGCTTGCTACCGGTTCCTCTCCCCTGGGTCTTTATTCCCATCTCGTGGAACGGTATCAACAGGGGGATTTAGATTTCTCTCACACAAAATCTGTCAATCTGGATGAATATCTTGGACTTACACATGATAACCCGCAAAGCTACTATTATTTTATGAATGAAAATCTCTTCCGCAAGATTAACATTGTGCCTGAGAATACGCATATACCGGACGGTACGGCTGCCGATGCAGACAAAGCATGTGCAGACTATGAGAAAACCATCCAGTCATTAGGCGGCGTTGACCTGCAGCTTTTGGGGCTTGGCAATAATGGACACATCGGCTTTAATGAACCTGAAACCCCATTTGAACAGACCACGCACTGTGTAGACCTCACCGAGAGTACCATCCAGGCAAATTCCCGATTTTTCGATAAACTTGAGGATGTGCCCACACAGGCATGCACAATGGGCATAAAATCCATTATGATGGCGAGAAAGATTTTGATTATTGTCAGTGGCAAGGGCAAAGCAGACATTGTGCATAAGGCATTTTTCGGTCCGGTTACCACATCCGTGCCTGCCTCTGTTTTGCAGCTGCATCCAGATGTAACGCTGGTTGCTGATGCTGAGGCACTAAGCCTTTGTCCCTTATAAAATATGAATTTGACAGTTCAGCCATTTATGAGATTGGCTGAACTGTTGTATTTCGGAAAGGATGGTCTCATTTGAAAATTATCCATGGACTTATCTATCACGAAGGAAAAGGATTTGTCAGAGATACTCTTTATACGGAGGGGGATTGTTTCTCCCAGTCTTCCTCCGAAGATACTATTTTGGATGCCGAAGGCTGCTATGTAATTCCGGGGCTTATCGACATCCATTTTCATGGCTGCGCCGGCCATGATTTTAGCGATGCTTCCCCCGAAGGACTGGCTGCTATTGCCGCATACCAGTTATCCTCGGGCGTCACTTCTATCTGTCCGGCTACCATGACGCTGCCTGCTAATACACTGCGCCGCATCTGTGAATGCGGCAGGGACTTTTCCAGGAATAATTCTATCGGCGGATCAAGATTCGTGGGCATCAACTTGGAGGGGCCCTTTATTTCCCATGCCAAGCGCGGTGCGCAAAACCCGGATTTTATTTGTCCAGCAGACGCCGCCCTGATAAAAGAACTCAAGGAACAATCCGGCGGCCTTATTAAACTCGTAACGCTGGCTCCTGAGACAGCGGGTGCTATGGACTTTATCCGCCAGGTGAAACACTCGGATTTAAGGGATATTTCTATTTCACTCGGGCATACGGAAAGCGACTATGACACCGCGAAGGAGGCTTTCGACAATGGCGCAGACCACGTCACACATTTATTTAACGCTATGCCGGGGTTTACCCATCGCGCCCCTGGTGTCATTGGTGCAGCCTTTGACTCCCCTGGCTGTTATGTGGAACTCATCTGTGACGGCATACACATCGCCCCTGCTGCCATACGGGCCTCTTTTGCTATGTTTGGAAGCAAACGCATCGTCCTTATCAGCGACAGCATGCGCGCAACAGGACTATCCGATGGGAATTACACACTTGGCGGGCTCGATGTACAGGTAAACGGCCGATATGCCACCTTAAAAGACGGGACCCTGGCAGGATCTGTCACAAATCTTCTGGACTGTATGCGTTGTGCAGTTTCTATGGGAATTTCTCTGGAAGACGCTGTACAATGCGCAACTATAAACCCGGCTCGTGCCATCGGCATAGACAAGCACTATGGAAGCCTGATACCTGGAAAAGCCGCAGACTTCCTGCTGCTGGATAAAGATTTGAATCTTATTGAAATCTATAAAGATGGGCATAAAATCGAATAAAGCGACTGCTTTCCTAAATTAAGATAAAAAAGGTCTGACGTTACGCAGCCAAAGCTGCTGGAAACGCCAGACCTTTTCTATGTATTCTGATCACATATCGTGCAGTTGAGCCTCTTTAATCTAAGAACTCTACCTTACCACTGTCAATATGATAAAAAGCACCACAAACTTTGAAACCGCCCTGTGCGTCCAGTTCTGGAATCTTCAGATTGTCCTCAATGACAGCAACACTTTGTTTTACGTTCAGACAGCAGGCACGTGTTTCATCTTTTTCATCCCCAATTGCCTTGCGGATCTCATCGGTTATAGTCTTTACAAAACCAGAAGGCTCACTGTTAATTGCTGCGCCCACCGCACCACAATGGCTGTGTCCAAGCACGACTACCAAAGCGCTGCCCAGATGACCTGCCGCATACTCAACGCTTCCGAGCTGATGCTTGTCAATGACATTACCTGCCACACGGATTACAAACAATTCGCCAATTCCTGCCGAAAAAATACTCTCCGGAATTACCCTGGAATCGGAACAGGTGATAACGATTGCGTAAGGCAGCTGGCCTTCCTCGCAGGTTTTCTTCCTGATCTGCGGAGATACATCACCCGGATTCATCTTCGCCTCCAGATAACGCTCATTACCCTCTTTTAATTTTTCAAGTGCCTCTGCTGCTGATAAATTCGTATTTCCCATATCTTCACTTCCTCCATTGTCTTTAATGTTTTTAGTATAACATAAACAATAAAAAATTTCTATTGCAATTTTGTTAAAAAAGTGTTACACTACCCTTCGTGAGCGTTTCACACAACACTATAATCTTTATCAAAAAGGAAAATGGAGGAAAAAAAGATGAAAAAATATGTATCAATACTTATGCTTGCAGTAATGATGATGGTTTTTGCTGGATGCGGCGGAGCAAAGAGCGACGCACCTGTAGTTGGAGACTGGAAGCTGTCTTCTGTTGAGGCAGCAGGAGTGACCATGAGCGCTGACGAATTTGCACAGGCTGCTGGTACCGATGTTGATATGTCCTTAGTTATCAAGGATAATGGTAAATTTACCGCAAACTTCCAGGGTGAATCTGGCGATGGAAAATGGACCTATGAGGAGCCGAAGCTTACACTGAGCTCTGACGGCGAGAGCATGACAGGCGAATATACAGACGGAAAGATAACTCTGACCGTAGAGCAGGCTGGCCAGTCCGTTACCATGACTTTTGAGAAATAAATTTTTAACCTGATATGAGGAATAAAGCGTACAGTTTTGGATAGATCCGACTGTACGCTTTTGTTTTATCATAAAATTCGGACGCGTATCATATTTTTATTATTTCCCGCATAAATTGATAGAAATATCTATGGGAGAATATAAAATGTCTGAATTTCATCGAATGATCACTTACCTTTATTTATATGAACAAGGAATAAAAAGCCGAAACACTGGATTTGCAAAAATCGAAAGAAGAAAACAGCAATGCCTTCTGGAAATACATATGAAAAATACCGGATGCAGCATGTCTCCTGTTCCGGTCTATTTCTATGTCCAACAAGAAACCCGGCTCGCCGGAATACCGCTTGGAAACTTCAGCCTTACCAGAGGAAGCGGCGACTTCAAAACTATTCTTGATGCAGAAAATCTCAAGGACAGCGGATACCGCCTGCAGGATGTGAAAGGAATCTACATTCCCCTTACAGAACGAATGATGCTGGTGAGCCAGTGGGATGACGACGAATTTCATCTGGAAGATTTTGTGGAACTGGCAGAAACAGAGCCCAAAGTCCAAGATCCTCCCACCCTCCTGGCAGCAGATACTTCCATTCCTGCCAAAAATGCAGATAATCTGCCTTCGGCTCAGACGGCAGATAATTCTTCCTCCATTCAGGATGCAAAGACTACTGCCCAAAACACTGAAAAAAATATCCCCGCTGAAAATAGCGAAATTACACCGCCAGCGCAACATACAAATATATCCGCACCTATACAGGACAGCAAAATTTCCACCCCCAGCCAGAATATAGAGAATACATCTGAAGATACTCTGGCTAAGGATGCAGAAAACGTGAATGCGGATGCTGCGGTTAAGAATGCAGAAACTTCTGCCCCAAAAATGAAAACTCCTACCCCCGCAGATGCCGTAAAAGCGTTAGAGGCCCTTCCACGTTCCGGCAGGCAGGCCATGGGGCTTTATGCAATCACGGGGAAGGATATGCCCACCGGCGAAGCCGAGCAGCAATTCATGCATTCCCAGACCAACGACCAACAACCCATGCATTCTCAGGCTGACGAACCGGAAAGCTGGGGAGTGCGCTGGCGCTTTATTCTGGAAAATTATCCGGTAATGACACCTTTTCGTGGAGATGAGCGCACACTCTGCGTACGGATGGAGCTAAAGGACCTGCGCCAGCTTCCCAAACAATTCTGGTATTTGGGCAATAACAGTTTCCTGCTCCACGGCTTCTTCAATTACCGCTATTTTATCCTGGGCATGACAGAGGAATTTGGTGTAAAAAAATGGTTCATTGGCGTTCCCGGCGTATTCCAAAATCCCGAACGTGTCATGGCTGCATTATTTGGCTTCCCAGAATTCCGCAGCGAAAAAGATTCTCCAGTCAATACGGGACAATTCGGCTATTGGTACCGTTATTTAAACGAATTGTCAGAACCATCCAAGAAGTAACTTTGCTTCTTCTGCCAGCAGAGCGTACATCTCATGGTCCCTCCATGTACCATGAAGCTTTACGCTCTGCCGTTTTGTCCCCTCCCACGCAAAGCCGAGCTTCTCAAGAAGGCTTCGGGAGGCAATGTTATCCGGCAGGGTGTATGCTTCCATCCGATGCAGTTTCATTTCTACAAAAGCGATATAGATACATTTCGTAATACTTTCTTTGGCGTAACCACGCCGCCAGATTCTCTGGTCAAACTTATAGCCCAACCCACAAGACTGATAACAGCCGCGCCGGATATCCTGCAAGGACACTGTACCGATAATCCGCTGTGGATTTGTCTTCTCATACACCCAAAAACGTACCGCAGACTGTTTCACAGCAAAGTTGTATTCACAATGAAGCATGGTTTTATGATGCTCATATGTATAAAAATTCTGCGAACGGTCCGTCTCATATTGTTCAAAGACCTCCCGATTGTCCAGGTAAAACTGTAATACCTGTTCTGCCGCAGTGTCCGGCAAAATCTTTAACACCAGACGGTCCGTTTCATATTTCATATTCATTTGCATATTCCTCAGCTATGTTTTATACTGTTATCGACAACTATCCGCAACCTCATGAATAAATGCAACAACTTTATTTATTTTATCATAATCCTGATAGGAGTGTATATGGACCAAAAAGAAAAATTTATGAGAGAAGCCATCCGGCAGGCAAAAAAAGCCGAAAAAATAGATGAGGTTCCCATCGGCTGCGTCATTGTATATGAGGATAAAATTATTGCCCGCGGTTATAACCGAAGAAATATTGACAAAAATACCCTTGCCCATGCTGAGCTTTCCGCTATCCGCAAAGCAAGCCGAAGGCTTGGGGACTGGCGTCTGGAAGGCTGCACCATGTATGTCACGCTTGAGCCATGCCAAATGTGTGCCGGGGCTATTGTCCAGGCACGGATAGATAAGGTTGTTATCGGCTGCATGAATCCCAAGGCCGGCTGCGCGGGCTCTGTGCTGAATCTGCTGCAGATTTCTGCCTTTAACCATCAGGTAGCGTTAGAATGCGGCGTATTGGAGGCCGAGTGTTCTTTCATGCTGAGTAATTTTTTTAAAAATCTGCGGGAGAAAAAAAAATGATTCCCCCTTCCAATGCCAACGGGTATGCCGGGTGACTGTCTGAAAAGCCGCTGTAAAAACTGTGAAGAAATATTTGAAGGCTAAACTAATACAAAAAAGGCTGGAATGCGCTTCTAACAGTTGACTTTTTTCCCAAAACACGCTATACTTAAATCTCCGAGCAGCCGGGGCGTTAGCGGTGCCCTGTACCAACAATCCGCTATAGTTGGGGTGATGCTCTGCCTCGGGTTTTTGGTTGTGGGGCTGCCTTTTATAAGTGGTGATGATGTCTGGGTCTTACGCAATGGGAATCTGTGAACCGTGTCAGGTTGGGAACAAAGCAGCACTAAGCAGAACCTTCCATGTGCCGTGAGGGTGCCTGGATTGAGCTAACTGTAAGAGTAACGTCCATGACCGGAATTCAAAGCAGAGCGCTCGGTTTTAAATTTGAAAATATTGGAAGATAAAAATATCCCGCTGTACTTGACATTTTCGTATAGCGGGATTATATTTATTTTGCAAGCAATAATGATTACTATTATTTTTATGGAGGATATAACATTGATCAAGCACAGCCGTCAGAGAGAATGTATCAAAGAATTTCTGGCAAACCGCTATGACCATCCGACCGCCGAGACTGTTTACTTGAATGTACGGAAGGAATTTCCCAATATAAGCCTGGGAACGGTATACCGAAATTTATCTCTCCTGACAAAATTGGGCGAAATCCGCAAGCTCTCAACAGGCGTAGGACCTGACCGTTTCGACGGAAATATGTCGCCTCATTACCATTTACTCTGTACCGGGTGCGGCAATGTCCTGGATTTGGAAATCGAGAATATCGACCACATCAATACACTTGCAAATTCAGGGTTTGACGGAGAGATAGAAGGGCATGTTACTTACTTTTTTGGGAAATGCCGGAATTGCCTGGAAAATAAAAATTTTTGTTGACATGCGACAACATGTATGATATTTTATAATAACAGTAACGATTACTGTTATCGAATGATTAAAAATTTAATATAAACAGAAAGGACGAATAATTATGAAAAAATTTGTATGTAGTGTATGTGGTTATGTTCATGAAGGAGATGCAGCACCGGAGAAATGTCCGCAGTGTAATGCTCCTGCTTCCAAGTTTACAGAGCAGAGCGGCGAGAAGACATGGGCTGCTGAGCATGTAGTAGGCGTTGCACAGGGCGTTTCCGAGGACATCATGGCAGACTTAAGAGCTAACTTCAACGGAGAGTGCACAGAAGTCGGAATGTACCTTGCTATGGCAAGAGTTGCTCACAGAGAAGGTTATCCTGAAATCGGTTTATACTGGGAGAAAGCTGCTTACGAAGAGGCAGAGCATGCTGCAAAGTTTGCTGAATTACTGGGCGAGGTTGTTACCGACAGCACAAAGAAGAATCTGGAAATGCGTGTAGAAGCTGAAAATGGCGCAACCGCTGGCAAATTTGACCTTGCAAAACGTGCAAAGGCACAGAATCTTGATGCAATCCATGATACCGTGCATGAAATGGCAAGAGATGAGGCAAGACATGGCAAGGCATTTGAGGGTCTGCTTAAGAGATATTTTGGCTAATCAAAACATTAGATTTTAAAGGATTTCTAAGACTAAGGGAACGAACCGGAAATGGTTTGTTCCCTTTTTGCTGTAATCAAAAATTGATTTCCTTACAATGATAAGGGATGGGTCCCCAGTTTTCCCGGTAATTCTCCCCCCGATTATCAATAAACCCCGGTCTTATCCTAAATTCTGAAGTATTTTGATAGTATACATCTAAGATCTTCTGCAGAATCAACTGAAACCCCATTGCCCGTTTCTCTCCCTCGTACTCAAACAACAGGTAATGAGCCTCTTTCCTACTTTCCGACCGCTTCTTATACAGTCCCCACTCTGCCAAGGAACCTACAAAATCTATCATTTCATCGCAAAATAGCGGTTTCCTGCCAGAATAAAATTCCTCCAGCTTTCTATACGTCTGTTCTCCCTTATTCCAATTTGTCAAAGGTTTTTTATTGTTTTCCCCATATTTATCTTCTATGGAAACCAACGCTGTAAAAGGACTTTTCGCCTTCTGACCATTTCCCAGCTTATGGAGACAGAGCCTGGATGCTTCCAAAAGGGCCTTTGCCTCTGGCTGTATGTAACTCTGACGCAGGTATTTTTTGACAGACAAAATTGCCGCCACTCCCTCCGGCGGTACAATAACACTGTCTCCAAACCTCTGATACACCGGATAGTGAGCAGTATCATATACCAGAATATCCAACTGGCTGGATATCTCATGTTCATCCTTCTTCCGGGCAGCGCCATTTTTCCCGCATACCACTGCAGGGCGTAAAATGAAACCTGTCAAAACCTCCAAATCCCCCGGCAGATAGCGACGCAAATATTCCCGGAGCAAATATTCCACATATCTGCCATCCTCCCCTCTGTGAGCAGCTCCGCAGTCTTTCGCAGAGGGAAGTAATATCTGAAATTGCTGATATGTTTCCAGCAAAGCCTCCATTTCACTCGACCAGTATTTTTTAATCCGATTATCTGCCATCTTATGTTTCCCCCAATATTCCTGAAAGATGTTCCAAAATCTTTTCCAGATTATGGATCTTTCTTTGAATCTTCCTATCATATCCTGTATTTGCATGTTCCACTCTTGCAAGTTGAATCAGAAACGAACGGTAACCTGCCACATAATGCGCCAGCCCCTCAACATTCGCAAAAGAAATTTTTGTTCCATCCGATTTATGCATATTTTTATGATTCAAATTCTTAAGTATTTCCTGCACATCCCTATTCTTATCAACGTCAAATTCTTCTTTCAGCGCATCCTCGTTCTTATCAAGATCGGATTTTCTCTCCGACATATTCCCCTTCTTATCACGATCAGGTTGTTTTTTGAATTTTATCCTCTTGTCAAACTGACAAATCACCTCATTGATATTCTTCAGCTTCTTCCGGGATAAGTGCACATCCTCCTGGATTACATAGCCAGACAAAGAGATGTTCCCTTCCTGATAGATCGTCTTCTTCTCATTACAGCGAAAACCACCATCCGCCAAAATATGGCTGATCATCCTTTTAAAATTTTTATTTTCCCTGAAATCAAATCCCTGGGAAGAAAACAACAGATCATCTGCATATCTGGTATAAAAGATTTCCCGCCTTTCTTCCTTCCGATAAGCCCTGCAGTATTTACGGATACGCTGATCCAATCGGCGAAATACCAGGTTGGACACCGCGGGAGATGTCAAAAATCCCTGGGGCACCGTACCTTTCCAGGTACAAAGTTCTATCACATCCTCCAGGATACTAGATGATGCCCCATCCCTTCCAGACTCCTTTGATTCCCCCTCGGATGCTGACTCCCCTTCCTCTCTCACAAAACCTTTCAGGCTCTCCCCTAAAAGCGATGCCGAAATAGAATCAAAAAAATTTTTAATGTCTATCCGCAAAAAGTATTCATGTCCCATATGTTCCTCTAAAAAGTCCAGATAAGAGCTTCCCTTTACAAATCCCTTGGCGCTGGGGCACACTGGCAGTTTCGACAAGAAATTCTTCTGCAGTTTTTTCTGTAATTTTACAAGTTCGCATCCCGGTTCTACCGAGACGATCCTTCGGAATCCCGACTTTTTCGGAAGGCTCATTTCTGTACATACCTGGGACTTCTGAGCCTTTGCCTTCTCCAATTCTTCCTGGTCCGATTCCAGTATTCTATATAAAAAATATTCATAGGAATATAATATCATAAGATTTCCCCTTGATTCCCTTAGAAAAATATAACAGACAGGCACTCTCTCAAAAATTCGTCAGAAGTAATATGCATTCAGCTCTGCTGAATGCTATAGCAGGGAGGCTAAAAAATGCTCCCGTATATATATGCTCTCTCTAAGCACTTCCAAACACCCTGGATTGCCGGCATGTAACACCCTCAGGGCTCCGCCTCTTTCCGGAAGAGGCAGATTGCTGCCTGTCTGTTATTTTCTCTCAATCCTCATCCTGCCAGTATGCAGAATACCATATTTAATAAGACTGTAATCCTGCTGCCATATCAATAAACTGTACTAGTTCCGGGAAATCCTGCGCAAATTGCACTTTAAGTTTTTTCCCCTGTTTGGGGTCACTGCACCATTTTTCAAAACTTTTCCGATTCAATTCCTCCAGAGGGATTTTCGTCCAGCTTGAGAAATAGAAGCGCAGCCATTCGCTGACCCAGTCTGTCTTTCTTATCTTTTGTCCCTCTAAGGCTCCTTTTAATTCTGTGTACATATGCTTATTTTTTTTGATAATCTGTCCTGGTTTCAGTAGAAAATCACTCTTCCCGCAAAATAAAAGCCGCAGAAAATTCACCTTATCGTTATCATTATACAACAATTCAAAGGCCGTTTCCACTGATTTCCACTTATCTATCTGTTTTAAATATTCAATGATCTGCATGTAGCTGCCTTCGTTTATCAATGTTCCCTCTATCGTCGTTTTGACGGGGAAAATATGATAATTTCTATAATAAGCTTTGATCTCCTGAATCAGATCATCAAAATTCTCATCCTCCGAGGCGTAAAAGGGCCTGAGACTGGAAAAACAGCATTTTTCACACATTGCCTGGATTCTCTTTCGCTTCCGCACCGTTTTGTTGCGCTTGGTTCCGTAGTAATACTTTTCTTTTTCCTTGACAAACCTGTAATCTTCTTTCCACTTCATCCGTAATGTCTTATCATTCCATTCCAGAATTTTATCCATATCCAGCAATGCTGCCATGGGTACATTGTAATGGCGGGTGGTGGTGTCCACAATTCGGTAAACCACTTTATCACTCATGCCCTTGATGATTTCCGCCTGTTTTAATATCGGAAACAGCTGCCTTAAATATGGATTCTGCAGCAACTCCAGCTCCGTTTCCCCTTCCACCAAAATCAGGATTTTGGCAAAAAACGCGTTGGCATGGTGTTCTGTCAGAAAATATTTTTCTCTTTTGTCGTTCTTGGAAAACATGTTAAGCAGACAGGAATAAGAATAATCTCCTCTCTTATAAACCTGATAAATCGCGGCGTTGTTGTGCTCCTTTACCAAAATATTTTTCACTAATCTTGGGGAATGGGTGGCGGCCAAAATCACCATATTGTCCACACATTCAAACACCACATCCGTCAGTTCGTCAATCATATGAAAATGCAGGGAAATCTCAGGCTCATCCATCAGAAGCACCGGTTCTTTCATTTTCGTGCTTCCCATAGCGCTTAGCACATACAGCAGAAGGCTGATATAATTGTAACTGTTGGTTCCATTAGAAAAACCGTCTAAGTTATGGCCTATATAAGAAAATTTCCCTCCATTGTAATACATTTTCGCCAAATTCTCCGAAAACTCGCCAAGGGTATATGTTACTGGTTCCACCTGAAGCCTCTGAAAAATCTCCTCCAGCTGCTGCAACCTGCGTCCGAGCCGCTCATCTTTTTGTATCTCTCCCGCAGTATGTTTCTGCAGCTCCCTTCCTACTTCCGCCTGCGGCTTCATAAAATCCCCGATATAACCCCATAATTCCTCCCAGTCCACGAGATTGATCTCCCTGGCGTCCAAACGATACAATGGATAGAGATGATAGAGGACCTTACGTTTGTCGCTTCCCAGATTCCACATGACCTTTCCGCCCTTCGTCTGGGTCATGGTCAGTGTAACCTTTCCATCCTGCTGGATGCTTTCTATCATTTTATAATAAGGCAGGTATGTATCCTTCCCCTCTTTCCGGTTTTTCCTGCTTCGGATCAGAATCTTTCCCATATCATAAACCATCGTAATCTCCACTTGATCATTCAATGGATTATTTTCATCAAAGATCTGATAGGAAGGATGTTGTGTAATCATATTCTCATAAAAATACAGAATTGCTGACAAAATATTTGTCTTGCCGCTTCCATTCTCCCCCAACAGGAGATTCATCTGTCTCAACGTAATCCGGTAGTCTTTGATCGACTTATAATTTTTGATATGAATTTCCTCTAACCCCATAACCCATCCTCTTTCGTGTTGTATGCGCTGGCAATCGCCTTACTGCATTCTGTATACTTGACGAATATCATTATAGTATCTTCCCGGCATAATAGCAACTTAGAATGTAGAATCTTAAAATCTTCTTCCATCTTGTAGAAAAATATCGTATAATAATGAGAAGAATAATTTGCCACTACTTTGAAATAGAGGAGGACATTACAGTGAAACAATTTTTTGGTACCAGCCAAAGCGGAAATTTGCAAGATGCTGTCCGCGGATTGAACAATCCCCAGTTGATTATGTTGTTATCAAACAGCGAACAGTTCGAAGAACATGTAAAAACGCTGCAGAAGCTTTATCCTAATGTTCCCAGTATTGGATGTATCGGAATGAGCTACAACAATAAAGTCATAGAAAAGGGGGTCGGAGTTATCGCTTTTTTAGGAGGCGTAACAGCAGCGGCAAATGTATTGGAACAGGTATCTGTAATGCCTGTAAAATATATTGAGCGCTTAGAAAAGGATGTTACGGCAGTAAATGCGTCACAGCAGAATACGATATGTATTGATTTCTGCTCTGGAAACGATGCCTGTGCTTTGACTACAATCTACAGTGTATTGAAACGGCGGAATATCTCGCTGGTGGGAGGAACTGGCGATGGCGGAAAAGTATCTGCCAATGGCAGGATATATGAGGACGCAGTAGCATATGCCCTGGTGAAAAATAATAGCGGCAGGGTAAAGGCTTATAAGGAGAATATTTATCATCAATTCGGCAATTACCGTTTTATTGCTTCCGGTACAGATAAGTCCAAATATACGTTAGGAGAGCTGAATGGAAAACCTGCCAAACAAGTATACCAGCAGATCCTGCGCGTACCAGAAGAAAACATACAGACGCAGACCTTCCGAAATCCTTTCGGAAAAGTTAACGGAGATGATACCTGCATTATTTCCATCAAGGAAGTATGCGGCAATGGTTTGACGTGCTTTCGGCAGGTAAACGATTCGGATGTGCTTATCCTGTTGCAGCTAGGGGATTATAAAAAAATAGTGAAAAATACCGTGCAGCAAATCCGTCAGGATTTTCCAAGTATCTCGGCGGTATTCTCTGTAAATTGCCTGTTTCGGTATCTGCTCTTTACAGAGAACCACTATATGCAGGAATATTTAAGCGAGATGGGAACTTTAGGCAACCATGTGGGTTTTGTCGGATATGGAGAGCATTATAATAATCAGTTTGTTAACCAATCTATGACCTGTGTAGTCTTTGAATGAGGAGGAAGAAAATGCAATTTCAGAGAAAAAAACAAAATCATATGAATACATACCCTGTCCTGCATGTAATGGACAGTTTAAAAGATTACCAGCGTGAGCTCGTTCAAAAGGAAGTGGATTCCCTGAACCAGCTTGGTATGGTAAACCACTCTTTCAAGGGTGCACTGGATAAATCCGAAAATTTCCAGAAAAATTTACAGGAATTTGAAGATACCTTTTCTAATATCGGCGAGGTATCCGGGCGTTTTGCAAATGTAAAGGGCGAAATTTCCCAATCTGTGGTACAGGCCCAGGATGAGGTAGAAGAACTCAAGCACAGTGCCTTACAGGTAGAGGCTCATTTTGAGGAGATGAAAAATACCTTCCATGACTTTGAAACCGCAGTATATGAAATCAAAAAATGTACAAATAAAATCACATCCATTGCAGAACAGACAAATATCCTTGCACTAAACGCCTCCATCGAGGCAACAAAAGCTGGTGAGCAGGGCAAAGGATTCTCGGTGGTGGCAAGAGAAGTCAAAACACTGGCCGATGAGGTGAAGACACTGGTAGAAGCAGTGGATGTAAGTATTTCTAATGTAGAGAAGGGTACAAGCAAGCTGCGTTCTGATATGGAGACCTCACAGCATGCATTGGGACAAAGCCTGGAAAAAGTGAATGAAACCTACGAAATGTTCGACAAGATTACAGAAGCGGCGGGCGGCGCCGACGATGTCCAGTCGGAAATTTCCGGCGTCATCGACGAGTCGAAGCTGGCATTGCAGACGGTCAATGATTTCTTTGAGCAGATAAAAGACCAGTACCGGGAGGTCGTAAAACACATCAATTATGCCAGTAAACTAGGAACAACCAAGAGCTCCATGTTTGAGGATGTGGATAATATGCTTTCCCAGATTCCACCGATGATAAAAGAATATGAAGCATAATTTGCTTTCCGGACAAAGAAAGATTTGGTGCTGGCGTTGAATAACAGCATCAAATCTTTTTCGTTGTAACAACCTCATATCTTGTCTCTATTCTTCCACATTTACAAGCCTCATTGCTGCTTCTTATCTATCTCACGAAGCAGCTTTGGGAAAATTACCAGGAAAATACAACTCGCCGTAGTAACGGAGATAAGGTCTGATATGGGCTCTGCGAGAAACACAGCAAATACCTTATCTGACAGCAGGGTGGGAAGGATGAAAATAAACGGTATCAGCAAAATAACCTTGCGCAGACAGGCGATGAACATCGATGCCTTCGCCTGGCCCACAGACACAAATACCTGCTGTACGGAAGACTGCAGTCCAAACAGCCCGAGCGCTGCCACATACACTCTCAGCCCCATCATTGAGGTGTCATACAGATTGGCTGATGAGGAGTTAAACATCTTAATGAATAATCCTGGAAATGCCTCTACTGCCGCCCAGCCCAGCAGAAAATAAGCTTCCATTACAATAAATAAAAGCTTAACAATTTTTTTGAGCCGTTCTTTATCCCGCGCACCATAATTATAGCTGATAATCGGCTGTGCGCCCTGTCCAATACCGCTGGATGGCACCCAGAACATCTGCATAACCGTGGATGCAATCGTCATAGCTCCCACCGCAACATCCCCTCCATATTTCTGCAGGGAATAATTGAAGGAACTGTTGATGGCGGCCTCCGTTGCCTGCATGATAAAGGGCGCCATACCAAGCGAGAATACCGGGAACACAATCTTTCTGTCCAATAAAAAATACTTTTTTCTGATCTTTAAAAATGTCCTTTTTCCCAACAGAAAATGCAGTCCCATGACTGTCACAAGAAACTGAGACAATACGGTGGCAATCGCCGCTCCTTGCACGCCAAGGCCAAACACAAAGATAAACAGCGGGTCTAAAATAATATTGCAGACAGCGCCGGAAATTACATTAAACATACTGAAATTGGTAAAGCCCTGCATCGTGATAAACTGGTTCAGGCCAAGGGAACCCATGACAAACAAATTGCCTGCCACATAAATCTGCATATATCCCCATGCATAGGGAAGCGTGTCCTCACTAGCGCCAAACAGTATCAACAGCGGCCTGCCCGCCAAAAGAAAAATTACAGTCAGGCAAACGGACGTTACCACAAGCAGAACTATGCAGTTCCCGAGTATTTTTTCTGCCTTGTCATTCTCCCTGCCGCCCATCGCAATTGATGCATGGGGCGCGCCGCCCTGGGCAATGAGCATTGTAAACGCATTGATAATACAGATAAACGGCATACAAAGCCCCACGCCCGTAAGGGCGATGCTTCCGATTCCCTCCATGTGTCCGAGATACATCCTGTCTATAATATTATATAAAAGGCTGACAAACTGTGCCAGAACGCTTGGCAGCGCCAGCTTAAAAAACAGCTTACCGATTGGCTCGCTGCGAAGTCTTTCTGAGATGTCCATACACTACCTCCATTTGTATTTTCCACAAGTTTTAAGATATGTTTTTGCTACAGGGGTTGGTTCTATGAAAAGGTACTATAAGTATACCACAACTTTTATACACAGTCTATTCCATTATCAAGCGCCTTGTAATCCTTACAGAATTGTGTATAATTACTGTTGTACTATTTTAAAGAATTATTACAGAAATTACAGAAAATAATAATTCACATTATATTCTGTGCCGGAGGTTCGTTATGGCAAATGCACAATATGACAATATGACACATGGTTCTTCTATAAAATCCATGCTGCGTTTTGCCTTCCCGATGATACTGGGAAACCTTTTACAGCAGTGTTATAATATTGCCGATACATTGATTGTCGGAAGAATCCTTGGCCCGAATGCATTGGCTGCCGGAGGTTCGTCCTTTACGCTGATGACCTTCTTGACCTCGATCCTTCTGGGATTATGTATGGGAAGCGGAACGCTCTTTTCCATGCGTTTCGGAGAAGGGAATGAGAAGGGGTTGAAGGAAAGCATCTTCGCTTCTTTTGTAATTATCATTTTCCTGACGATTGTGTTAAATCTGCTCACATTTCTTTTTCTGGATAACATCCAGTTTTTTCTGCAGGTACCTAACGAAGTGTGGACGGAAATGCGCTGTTATCTCCTTGTAATTTTCTGCGGGATTTTTGCCACATTCCTTTACAATTACTTTGCCTCGTTGCTGCGCGCCATCGGTAACTCTGTCGTGCCGCTCATTTTCCTTGCAGTCTCTGCTTTGTTAAACATCGCGCTTGATCTGTGGTTTGTCATCGGCCTGCATTGGGGCGTCGCCGGCGCGGCCGCAGCCACTGTGATTGCACAGTATATTTCAGGCATTGGCATCACACTCTACAGCCTGGCACATGTCCCGTCACTGAAAGTATTGCCTGCTGAAATCAAACAAGGAAGATGCCGCGTCCAGTTAACATGTATACGAGAAATCTCTGCCTTTTCCATACTGACCTGTATCCAGCAGTCCATTATGAATCTGGGTATCCTTATGGTACAGGGAATTGTCAACAGCTTCGGCCCCACCGTTATGGCCGCCTTTGCGGCTGCAGTCAAAATAGATGCTTTTGCCTATATGCCCGTGCAGGATTTTGGCAACGCCTTTTCTACCTTTATTGCACAAAATTATGGCGCAAAAAAAGAAAACCGCATACGTACGGGCTTTCGCGGCGCCCTTTTGGTATCGTTGGTTTTCTGTGTGCTTATCTCGGCAGCGGTCTTTATATTTGCCAAACCGCTGATGCTGCTGTTTGTAAATGCTAGGGAAACTGCCATTGTTGCGGAAGGTGTACGCTATCTGCGGATCGAAGGGGCTTTCTACTGTGGCATCGGCTGCCTGTTTCTGTTATATGGACTTTACCGGGCATTAGCGAAGCCCGGCATGTCAGTTGTCCTTACAGTTTTCTCTCTGGGGACGCGCGTTGTATTAGCCTACGCGCTATCCTCCATTCCCGCCATCGGCGTTGTCGGAATCTGGTGGTCCGTACCGATTGGCTGGATTCTGGCAGATATTGTTGGACTTGCGTATTATGTAAATAAAAAGAAACTGTTATTTGACTGGTAAAATTGCACCGGCAAAAGAGAGATTGCGGCATACTCCTTATACACCCGCTTCCCTCAAAGTCTCAAATACCGCATCCATACCTGCCTTTCCGGGCATATGCCCGGAATTTTCTATCACCTTGCAGTGCAGATTGGGATTATCCGACGCCTCCACGACATCCTTAATCTCTACTGTAGACGTCACGATGTCCGTGTCTCCCTGCAAAATGTAATATGGCACATTTACCTCAGACAGCTCTCTTGTCAAATCCAGTTTTAACAACTCTTTCCATAGCCATATTGCGGCAAGCGTTCCATTTACCATGATGGCTTTGAAATCTCGAAGTGTATAATCCGGACTTGAAAGCAGGCCCTTGATAATCGGAAACATTGGCGCCTGTTCCCCCTTCTTGTTGAAATAACCGTCTGTGTATTTGCGTACAAGCCCTGAGAAGAACTTCATATCCCTGTCCGTAAAATTGTCTGCCGTTATCCCTCGAGCCCGTTGCATTTTCTGCTCTGGAACCCCTGCCTGCTTCAATGCGCGGTATACTTCTTCGTTTAAGAACAGATTCCTAAGAACCTGCCCCCAAATGACAGCAGCATGAACTTCTGCACTTGCCTTTTGCAGTACCTTCAGCGCAAGTACACTTCCCCACGACATGCCAAAAAGAATCAATTTATTGCCTGGGAACATTTTCCTAACCTCTGCAATCAAATCCGCAGTCATATTCACGAAAGAGTCTATTATATAATCTTCATTTAACTTATAATCATTGATGCCGCATCCCAACTGATCCCAGTACACCATGAGAAAATGATCGGTAAACTCCGGGAACATCCCCCGGCAGCCAACAGAAAATGGTATCGGCGAACCGGGACCGCCGTGAAGCGTAAGGACAACCGGAAGTTCCTTGCTTTTTCCTTCTATTAATACCTTCTGTTCAACACCGCCTAACAAAAATGTATGTAGTTCAGAGACTTCATTCTGAGCTATGATTTGTTTTCTGTTCTTGTCCATTCACCTATTTCCTCCCATTTCGTTGCTCAATACCAAAGTTTCAATCATTGCGCCTCTCATCCTATCACCTCAATATAAGATATCCCCGGTAAGCTCCGCCAGAGTATTCTCGCCCCAGCTGTAATTGTTCAGATAGCTGCCTTTGAACAGTTGCGCGTATTCCTGTTCCCCAGAGAGATAAAGGTACAGGTCACATTGCACTTTCTCCGTAACAATCCGGCGTTTGCCGTCCACAGTCTCCATAACATGTGAAATTCCATGCTCCTCCAACGTATTTTTCAGACGCAGCGCCACCTTCCGATAACGTGAGAGCGTCACTGGATTTACCGGATCGTCCTCCCACAAGAAGCTGATAGCTTCTTCCGAGGTAATATAACCACCGCGGCGGTCTACCAGCAATGCAAACAATTCTTTGGCTTTTTTATTGCGAAAAGCAATCGGCTTCTCCCCGACAAAGACATCGAAATATCCAAAGGTTCGGATAGATACCACAGGATCTTCGGGCAATCCCATGCCTGTCTCCTGCCCTGTATCGCCTGCGCTATAAAGCATGACATAGCAGGGCGAAGAATTGTCCGGCGATTTATGGGAACAGATTGCCTTAATATGACGTTCTCTTTGCATCGCCAAATCAATATAAGTAAATTCTGCCTCCCCCTCTGTTAGAATCTTGTCAAAATTTTCGTAAGCCACATTGCTGCGGGCTACAAACTCCTTAATCGGCGTCGGCTTCTTCATCAGAGGAAGCCATTCTTCTTTTGTAAAACCAAAAAATTCACAGACATTCTCACTGGCATACAACGGCGTTACACATCCGTCCGCTACTTCAAAAGCAGCTATGCCGTCTGTAAAGCGCATAACAAGCTCCTGTATATTCTCCTTCAGAAGATTATTCTGGCTGCGCAGCATGTCTGCTTCCTGTTCCTCCGGCATACGCCGGCAGCAATAAAAACTGACTGTCTCACTTATTTTCAGGAAAATGCCGCTGTAAAGCCTTACTTGTCCGTCAGACGACAGCGAATGATAAATTATCTGCGGCGGTTTCTCTCCAGATTTATACAATTTCTTCTGACAAAATTGCTGGAAAAACAGAAGAACCCTGTCGCGGTCCTCTGGCGTCACCGTACCTGCAATCCATTTTTCCGTCGCATCCTCCATCTGCATCGAAACATTCTCAAGCCATTGAAATAGCGGTGAATTGCCACTATACAGGCATTTTACCATATTGGAGTCCAGATCGTACGCAAAAATCTTGTCATAGACGTCCGTAAGCGCTTTGAGATAGCGCTGCGTCTCCTTTTCTTTCTTCTCCTCATGCCGCGCTGTCACATCCATACAGACACTTTGAAATTCTTCCACTCCCTGCTGATTCACACATTTTGTAACCCAGCCAAAGACATGTGCCTTCGTCCCATCACAGCGAAGCAGTGTCACCTCGCCCGCAAGCGGAATCCCTGCGGAATATACATGCCTAAGATACCGCACAAATTTATGGTGTTCCTGCATAGGCACCATCAAAAAAGCGTTTTCCTTGTAAAGCTTAACATAATCAAATTCCCCGTCGCAAACGTCCGGGAGACGCAGTATTTTCATCATCTGCTTATTCATATATGTAATTTTCGGCTGTCTTTCACAGGTATATCTCAGAAATCCGCAAGGAATCGTCTCATTGAGAAATTGCAGATTATAATTCTCATTTTTAATATCCGTAATATCCATCAGCACCGAATCCCCGGCAAGCCTGCCATCAGAAAGCCGTCGAGGCGTGGTTGTATCTTTCACATGGAAAATCGTACCATCCTTCCTTATCAGTCGGTACTCACATGTCGCTGTCCGTTCTTCTGTCCTCAGATAACGTATAAATTCTGCATAAATCCCGCGGTCTGCCGGATGCAGCAGAGAAGCATATATATCTTTATCTTCCTTTAGGAGCTCATCTTTTGCATACCCTGTCATTTTACAGAAATTCTGGCTCACGAAAATCAACCGGCTCGGGTCGTTCAGAATATACTGGTGAAAGCCGCTGATGTTATTGTTCAGGATTTCTTCCATATTATTTAATTCATTTTGCATGGCGGATCCCTCCTTAGGACACCCTACTTTATTGGTTACTCTAGGAGCCCTAAGGCATCCTCCCAACTTCGCTGGGTCCCTTCTTAGGACATTTTACCATACAATCACCTAAAATGCACGAACGGCATTCACGAAACCGTGAATGCCGCTTCTTGACCGTTACCTTTTACTCTGCTGCCAGTAACTCCTGACTTCTCTGTGCACTTTTTTGTATCTTCCCGCTGATGGTCTTTGGCATTTCTTCCACAAATTCCACCATACGGATCCATTTATATTCTGCAAGCTTTCGGTTGCAGAACTCCTTAATCTCTAATTCAAGCTCTTTTGTAGGAATATATCCCTTTCCTGGTACAATGACGGCTTTGATTGCCTGCCCGCGAAGTTTATCGGGAACGCCGATAACACTGCATTCCACCACAGCCGGATGTTCCATTAAGACATTTTCTACCTCATAAGGTCCTACACGGAAACCGCCCGTTTTAATGATGTCGTCAAAACGCCCATGAAACCAATAATAACCGTTTTCATCCCTATACGCCGCATCGCCGGTATGATACACCCCGCCGCGCCACACATAGCGGTACTGTTCCTGATTGTCGAGGTATGCCGTGAATACCCCCGGCTGTTTTCCATTTTTCGGCGGAACAATCACCACCTCGCCGATTTCACCAACTGGCACAGGCCGCCCATCCTTACTGCGAAGCTCAATGTCGTAAAATGGGGAAATCTTTCCCATAGAACCTTCTACTGCCTCCGCTCCATTGAAATTTGCCATGAGAAGCGTTGTCTCGGTCTGGCCATATCCCTCACAGAGCGGCAGCCCCGTGCGCTCTGTGAACTTACGAAACACCTCAGGTGCCAGCATCTCCCCGGCAGTCGAGGCATGCTTTAAGCTCGGCATATCGGGAATCCCTTTGCGGACAAGATAGCGGTAAACCGTAGGAGGCGCACAAAACGATGTCACGCCATAGCGGTTGATAACTGCCGTAAGCTGTTTGGGATCAAAATTATCGAAATCATATACCATGACCGCGCTGCCAACCAGCCATTGGCCATATATTTTTCCCCAGGATGCCTTCGCCCAGCCAGTCTCAGCAACAGTAAAATGCAGACCATTATCTTCTGCATGCTGCCAGTATTTTGCCGTAACGATATGTGCCAGAGGGTATGTATAATCATGGACCACACCTTTAGGATACCCGGTTGTACCCGAGGTAAAGTAAATGATCATAGGGTCTGACGCCTGCGTCTCAATGCGCATAAATTCTTTGTCCGCCTGCTCCATCATCTTTGTAAGATTTTTAAATCCTGGGACATCGTCCTGCACACACCATAACTGCAATTGTTTATCCATATTTTTAAGCGCTGTTTTAATTTTTATCGGCACATCATCTTGAGCGGTACAAATAATAGCTTTCACCTCGGAAGCCTTGATACGATATATATAATCGCCTTCCGTCAGCATATGGGTTGCAGGAATCATGACTGCACCAAGCTTGTGAAGCGCAACCGCAGCAAACCAATATTCATAATGCCGCTTGAGTACCAGCATCACCCGGTCACCCTTGGAAATCCCAGCTTTTTTTAAAACATTTGCCATCTGGTTGCTGTACCGCTTTACATCTGAAAAAGTAAAAACATATTCCTTATTCTCTGTGTTACACCAGACAATCGCCTTTTTATCCGGCATCTCATCTGCAATCACATCAACGACGTCATATCCAAAATTAAAGTTATCCGGGAATTGAAGCCTCAGCTTTTGCAGATTTCCCTGCCCGTCCATTTGCTCCGTACAAAATTTTTGATAGATACTCATAACTGCTCCTTATCCACTACATCCGCACCAATGCGTCGAAAACGCTCATAACGCTTCCCTACCAGGTCCAAATCATTTGACAGCTCATTTAGTTCTTCTGTCAGGAGCGTGCCGATACGGTCATAAAATTCTTTTTTTCCGATATCATTTTCCGAGAGGATACGCTCAATCACACCAAGGTTCTTCGCATCCTCTGCAGTAAGCTTCAGTCTTGCCGCGGCTGTCTCTGCTTTTGCAGCATCTTTCCAGAGAATACTTGCGCATCCCTCCGGGGAAATTACAGAATAAACGGCATTCTGCAGCATCCATACACGATCAGACGCTGCAAGGGCAAGCGCTCCGCCACTGCCCCCCTCGCCAATCAAAATTGAAATAACTGGCACGCAAAGCGTAGACATCTCCATCAGATTTTCAGCGATTGCCTGGCCCTGTCCGCGTTCTTCTGCACCAATTCCACAGTATGCACCGGAAGTATCCACAAAACATATGACTGGCCTTCCAAATTTTTCGGCCTGCTTCATGAGACGCAGCGCCTTACGATAACCCTCGGGATGCGCCGCGCCAAAATTTCGGTATGTGCGCTCTTTTGCTGTACGCCCTTTTTCAATGGCAATCACCGTAACCGGATTTCCGGCAAGCCTTGCAATCCCGCCGACAACCGCATGATCGTCCGAATAGCGGCGGTCGCCGTGAAATTCTATAAACCCTTTGAAAATATGCTTGATATAATCAATCCCCGTGGGCCGTTCATTGCCACGGGCAATTTTTACTCTGGTATAAGGTATCAGGCTCAAATTATCAACCTCCATTATGCATTTTAAGGAGCTCTGCTAAAAACTTCCTCTGGTTCGTGCGGGCAACAATTGCATCGATAAACCCATGTTCTAATACAAATTCGGACTTCTGAAATCCCTTTGGCAGGGATTTCCTCGTAGTCTGTTCTATTACCCTTGCCCCGGCAAATCCCACAGTCGCTGCTGGCTCTGCAAGAATAATATCTGCTTCCATTGCAAAACTGGCGGTAACGCCGCCCGTCGTGGGGTCAGTCAAAACGGCGATGTACAATAATCCCGCATCACTGTGACGTTTTACAGCCGCGCTTGTCTTCGCCATCTGCATCAGCGACAGCAGTCCTTCCTGCATACGTGCACCCCCTGAAACCGCAAATCCAATGACGGGCATGCGATTTTGGGCAGCATATTCAAATAGTAAGGTAATTTTTTCCCCCACCACACTGCCCATACTGCCCATCATAAAGTAGGGCTCCATCGCAAACAGACAGCACTCCTGCTTTCCAATCTTCATTGTTCCGCAGACAACACCTTCCTTCTCACCGGTCGCAGCACGGACATTTTCTACCTTTTCCTTATATCCAGGGAAATTAAGCGGATTACCAGCCTTCATTTCAGCGTAAAGTTCCTGAAAGCTGCCTTTATCCGCAAGCATTTGAATCCTCTGGCGCGCCTTCATTCGGAAATGATAGCCGCAGGGGCAGACCAGACGGTTCGCCCAGAGGCGGCTTAACGGTATATCCTTATGGCAATTTGGACATTTTTTCTCAGGTTCACCTTCATCCCGCTGTATCAGCGCAGCCGTGCGTCCACCTTCCTCTAATTGGTTCTTCGGTTTTAAAAAATTAATGAATGCCATTTTACCACCTTACGATTCTATAAATTAAATCCTGATTATTTATTGTCATATTACTTCTCTATCAACAATTTCCCATAAATGTTAAAT
Organism: uncultured Lachnospiraceae bacterium; assembly: GCA_948688495.1. Classification (GTDB taxonomy): domain Bacteria; phylum Bacillota; class Clostridia; order Lachnospirales; family Lachnospiraceae; genus Petralouisia. The sequence goes on from CAPQSW010000018.1 coordinate 32,756, forward strand.
CATAATTTCCTGATATGAATCTGTCGTCTTCCACAATACGCAGCTGTTCTTCGATATTGGTCGGGATACCGTCGATGACTAACTCACAAAGAGACGCCCGCATTTTCCTTAATGTCTCCTCCCGCGTCCCCGCAAACACGATCAGTTTACCAAGCAGGGAGTCATAATATGGCGATATAACCGTCCCTGCAATCAAGTAAGTATCAAACCTTACGGAAGGACCGCCGGGAACATGCAGCATCCCAAGTGTTCCACAACCTCCTGCGTTAATCCGGCATTCAATCGCAGAACCCTGCATGCGGACATCCTTTTGCGTAAAATTCAATGGAACTCCCGCGGCAATACGAATCTGCCATTTTACAAGATCTATGCCTGTCAGCATTTCCGTAACGGAATGCTCTACCTGCAAGCGGACATTCATCTCCATAAACCAGAAATTTCCATTTTTATCCAATAAAAACTCCAACGTACCCGCGCCGACATAACCAATTTTCTTAATTGCCTCGACCGAGAGCGCAATAATTTTATTGCGCTGTTCCTCCCCTATGGCAGGGGAAGGCGTCTCCTCAACCAGCTTTTGATTCCGCCTTTGCAGGGAGCAGTCCCTCTCTCCCAGGCAAACGGCATTTCCCTGTTCATCCGCAAGTATCTGCAATTCTACATGCCGCGCTGGAAATATATATTTTTCGAGATACAGACTGCTGTCACCAAACGCCTGTAATGCCTCACCAGACGCTTGAAAATAGGCTTCCTCCAGATCCTCCTCTGCCCGAATGAGGCGGATTCCCCGCCCGCCGCCTCCAGCACATGCCTTTAACATAACCGGATAGCCAACGTCTCCAGCCGCCTGTTTTGCTTCCTCCACAGACAGTACAGCCTTAGTACCTGGAATCACAGTAAGTCCAGTACCCCGAATCAACTCCTTAAGGACAGCCTTATCACTGAGCCGTTCCATACTCTTTGCGTCAGGCCCGATAAACACCAGACCATTTTTTCTGCAGAGCCTGGCAAAATGTGCATTTTCTGAGAGAAATCCATAGCCTGGATGGATTGCCTGAGCACCGCTTAAGATAGCTGCACTGATAATCTGGCTTTCATTTAAATAACTTTCCGAGGCTTCTGCGCTTCCAATACAGCAGCTTTGATCCGCCAATGCTACGTGGAGGGCATTTTTGTCCGCCTCAGAATATACTGCAACCGTAGCGACACCCATCTCCTTGCATGCCCGAATAATCCTTACGGCAATTTCACCGCGGTTTGCAATCAAAATTTTTGAAAACATATTCTACTCTCCCATAATTGCAAAAGAAAATTCCGCTGATACACAGATTCTTTTTTCTACCGTAACTGTGCCTTCTGCAAAGTAAAACGGGTGTTTGCTCCGTTTGATACAGCACTGTGTTTCAATGGTATCCCCTGGTCTGACTGGAGAACGGAACTTTACATTATTAAGGCCCGTATAAACAGGCAGCTTCCCGTCCGTCATCGCATCCTGTAAGAGGACGCATGCGGATTGCGCTAAAATTTCACAGAGAATCACGCCTGGAACAATCGGATTATCTGGAAAATGCCCTTTCAGGAAAAATTCATCTCCACGCACCGTATAATGCCCGGTGGCAATGCCATCCTTATTTTCCACCTCATCCAACAGGAGCATATTGTCCCGGTGAGGCAATATTTTCATGATTTCCTCTCTGTCCATATCCCTACCTCGTTATGCGGAACAACTCCGTGCCAAACTCCACAACCTGGTCATTTGTCACACAGATTTCTGAAATAACGCCATCGTCTTCCGCAGTAATCTCATTCATCAATTTCATCGCTTCAATAATGCAAAGCGTCTGGCCCTTCTTTACATAATCGCCAATTGAAACATAAGGCTCTGCATTTTCAGCAGGAGCTGCATAAAACACACCCACAAGCGGGGATGTTATACTAATATAATCTGCATTTATTTTTTTATCTTCTGTTTCACCAGCAGGGGACGGAGAATTGGAGACAGTCACAACTTCCTTTGCCACAGTGGGAACAGCCCGCTCCAGACGTACCATCTTATTATCCTCTGTGACTTCCAGTCCAGTAAGCCCCAGTTCCTGCATCAGCCCTGCATATTTCCGAATATCTGTCTCATTCATCGCTACACCTTTCTAAAAGCAAGACATGCATTGTGGCCGCCAAATCCAAGCGAATTGGACAGCGCCAATGTAATGTCCGCTTTTACTGCCGTATTAGGCACACAATTTAAATCACATGCTTCATCCTGCTCCTGAAGATTGATTGTGGGAGGAATAACGCCTTCCCGCAATGTCTGCAGACATGCAAAAGCTTCCAGTGCGCCTGCCGCACCAAGCATATGTCCTGTCATAGATTTTGTAGAACTGACAAATGCCCTTTTCGCTGCCTCCTCACCCAATGCTTTCTTAATAACCGCCGTCTCGACAAGATCATTCATGGGCGTCCCTGTTCCATGCGCATTGATGTACACCACATCCTCTTTGGTGTACCCGGCCTCTGCCATTGCATCTGTCATTGCCCGGGCCCCGCCCCTGCCTTCCGGATGGGGAGCTGTGATATGATAAGCGTCGCAGGTTGAGCCATAGCCACAGATTTCACCATAAATTATCGCATTTCTCTCCTTTGCATGTTCATATTCCTCTAAAACAAGTGCAACCGCTCCCTCGCCAATCACAAATCCAGCTCTGCGCTTATCAAATGGCAGGGAGGCTTCGTTGGGATTTTCCGAAGCGGACAATGCCTGCATATTCGAAAAACCTGCAACTGCCGACTCATTGATTGCCGCCTCTGTGCCTCCGGTAATAACAGCATCCGCATAACCATGGCGGATCATGCGCATAGCTTCGCCAATTGCATTGGATCCAGAGGCACAGGCTGTAACCGCCGGCATTGCTGTGCCACGGCAGTCGTGCCGGATAGCAATCATACCTGCCGCCATATTCGCAATCATCATCGGTACAAACAGTGACGAAACACGACGGGGTCCCCGCTCCATCAGCTTCGTATGTTCTTTTTCAAATGTACCAATTCCGCCAATTCCTGTACCAAAGAAAACGGCAAAGCGTTCTGGCTCTATGGTTCCCTGCACGCCGCTTTCATCCACGGCCTGCTGTGCCGCAGCAACTGCAAGCTGCGTATAGCGGTCTGTACGCAGCACGTCATTTACCTCCAGATATTCGCGGGGTTCAAAACCCTTTACCTCTGCGGCAAGCTTAGCTTTAAACTTCTCTGTATCAAAAAAAGTAATTGGAGCTATCCCGTTTACCCCGTTTTTCAAACTGTTCCAGGTCTCACCCGCCTGATTTCCCACCGGGGTAACTGCACCGATTCCGGTGACAACAACTCTCCTATATTCACTCATAATTATTCTCCTTACATTGCAATACGGTCACGGCGCCATCTTTGTTACATAGCTATGCCGCCATCCACGCGGAGGACCTCACCCGTTACATATTGTGCTGTCGCCAGATAAGCGGCAGCCTTTGCCACATCAGCCGTCTCCCCCATTCTTCCAAGGGGAATTGCAGCAAGCAGAGGATTATCCGCCTGACTTTCTGTCATGTCAGTCCTGATAAAACCAGGAGCTATGGCGTTACAGCGGATTCCCCGGGAGGCGAGCTCTTTTGCCACCGACTTCGTAAGCCCAATCAGCCCTGCCTTCGACGCCGCATAATTGCTCTGCCCCGCATTCCCGGTTAGTCCCACCACAGAGGCAATATTGATGATACATCCCTCGCGGTTTTTCAAAAACATGCCCGTGCAGTGCCTTATAAAATTAAATGCACCTTTAAGATTAGTACTAATTACTTTATCAAAGGCGTCTTCCTTCATCATAGCACAAAGACCATCACTGGTAATTCCGGCATTATTCACCAAAATATGTATGGTTCCGAACTCATCCCTGATGTTTGCCACTGTTTCCTTAACCGTCTCAAAAATAGATACATCACACTGGTATGCCTTCGCCTTTACACCGTAATTTTTTTCGCATTTTTGACATACTTTCTCCGCGTCTTGTTTGTTTCCTGCATAAATCACTGCAATATTGACGCCAAGCGACGCAAATTCACAGGCAATTGCTTCACCGATCCCTCTGGAACCTCCTGTGATAATGGCAGTCTTTCCTTTTAACATGATTCTACCTCCGCTAAATATTCCGTGACGGTAAGCGCCCTCACCTGGGCGTCAATTTTCTTTATCATATTAGTGAGCGTATTTCCTGGGCCTATTTCAACAAACGTATCTACCCCGTCCTTCACCATATTACATATAGTCTTCTCCCACTGAACGGGATTGCAGATCTGCCCTGATAACAGTTCCACAACATCCTCTGTATATGGCTTTGCAGTCATATTGGAATAAAGTACGACGGATCCCTGATTTCTGTCTGCTTTTGTAAGTTCTTCCCGAAAAGCCTGCGCCGCGCCATTCATAAAAGGAGAATGAAATCCTCCTTTAACTTTTAGCGGTATTGCCCTGCCACCTGCATTCTTTACCCTTGCGGCAAACTCTTTCATCTGTGGCGAAAGACCGGAAACTGAAATCTGTCCTGGGCAGTTGAAATTTACCGGATATACATCTGTAAACTCAGCGCATAGTTCCTGCACCTGTTCCTCCGTCAGTCTGACAACGGCAGCCATTGACGTATCTGCCTTTTCTGCCTCATGCTGCATGAGCTCTCCGCGCCTGCAGACAAGACGAAATCCCGTTTCATGACTAAATATGCCGCTATATACCGCTGCAACAACTTCTCCGAGGGAAAATCCAGCAACAGAATACGGAACGATTCCTTTTTCCCGCAAGATCATTGCTGCCGCCAGTTCAAAGGCAAACAGACAGGGCTGCGTATTCTTTGTCTCCTTTAATTCTTCCTCCGTTCCAGCAAAACACTGTGCCGAGGTGCCTGGACGCAATCGGTCACACATTTCATACACCGACAATGCTGCCGGATATTTGTCTGCAAATTCTTTTCCCATCCCGGGATGCTGGTCTCCTTGCCCGGAAAAAACAAAAGCTATTTTACCCATTTTGATGCCCCCTGAAGGATAGGCTCTGCTTCCTCCATTACTTCCTTAACAATTTGTGCGGCAGGCTGCTCTTTCTTTACCATCCCCGCAATCTGGCCGGCAAGAAAACATCCCTTTTTCATGTCGCCTTCCTGCACGGCAAGGCGCAAAGCTCCAGTTCCAAGAGCCTCCAAATCCTCATCTGTCATACCGCCATATTCCGCTTTAGAATACTCTCTTGCAAACTGCGTACGCAGACTGCGGACAGGATGCCCTAACCGCTTACCAGTGACCATTGTACAAAGATCCGTCGCCTTAAGGATGCGATCCTTATATATTGGATGAACGTTGCATTCTATTGCGCTTAAAAACCTTGTTCCCATCTGCACGCCGCATGCGCCCAGCATAAAAGCTGCCGCAACACCTCTGCCATCTGCAATCCCTCCTGCGGCAATTACCGGGAGTGTCGTAGCGTCACAGATCTGCGGGACAAGCACCATTGTGGTAAGCTCTCCGACATGACCTCCGCTCTCTCCACCCTCCGCAATCAGCGCTGACGCCCCAAGACGTGTCATCAGCTTTGCCAGGGCTACCGACGCCACCACCGGAATCACCTTAATTCCAGCCGCCTTCCATTCTTTTATATATTTGGCAGGATTTCCCGCACCGGTAGTAACTACCTCTATGTTTTCTTCTATTACAATCTGCGCGATGTCGTCCGCATAAGGACTCATCAGCATAATATTTACACCTATGGGCTTTTTGGTAAGTGACCTGGCATTTTTAATCTGCTCCCTGACAGAGCTGCCCGGAGCATTTCCCGCTGCGATAATACCCAGGCCGCCGCCCTCTGATACAGCCGCGGCCAGTTCACCGTCAGCAATCCAGGCCATACCGCCCTGAAATACCGGATACTGTATCCCCAGCATTTCACAAATTTCTGACCTAATCATATGCCTTAACCCTGCTTGCTCTGGATAAATTTATCCAAATCATCAATTGTATCAATCTTTTCTTCCAATTCAATCTCAATACCGATCTCATCTTCAAGCTCCATCAAAAGCTCTACGGTATCTAAGGAATCAATTCCCAAATCAGAAAATTTGCTTTCCGGTTTTACAGCTGCCACATCACAGCCAGTACGTTCTGCAACAATTTTTGCAATAGCGTCAAAGTACATAATTCTATGCCTCCAATCTTTTTTTCAAGCAGTTCTCTTTGCCTGTTGCTGGAATTATATACCAGCAGGTGTTCCCACAAACTGCCTGCCGAGTTCCCCGAGCGTTCCAAAACAAAAAAAGTGCAAAAAAGCAGCCCCCCTGACGTTTGCGCCAAAGGGCTGCTTTTCTTTATTTCTCTATTTCACTGTCACTGTTATTTTTGCCGCTTTGCCTTTTCCGTTGTATGTCTTAACGGTAATGGCCGCCTTGCCTTTCTTCTTCGCCGTAACCTTACCATTCTTGTCTACTTTGACAGATTTCCTGCCTTTCTTATCAATCGTATATTTGAATGTCGCGCATCCGTATGTCTTGGATGTAAGCTTCGGCTTAATGGTGAATGTTTTCTGTTTCTTGTTCTTCACACGCAAGGTTACTTTCTTCTTGTTCAGTTTGACCTTCGCTTTTTTATCCGGCGCTTTCTTCACTGTAACCGTATACTGTGTGATATTTTTGCCATCTTTGCTGACCGCCTTAATAGTAACCTTGCCTGTCTTCAACGCCTTTATCTGACCGCTCCCACTTACCGTCGCTTTCTTCTTATCGGAGGTCGCGTAAGTGCAGTTCTTGCTCTTAATGGAATAGCTTTCTTTCACTCCTAGCGTTAAATTCTTCTTGGTGATTTTCACTTTCACAAGCGCTTTCACCGCGTCATCCAGATTCTTCTTTGCAATATCCACCTGCGCCTGGGTTGCCTTCGCATTGCCGGCAACGCTCTGTGCCGCCATCAGCGCTGTTTTAAGCTTATTAAAGCTTGCCGGTGTATAATCCGCCTGTTTCTTAGCCTGTGCCGCTGCAATAGAGGCGTTCAACGCCTTCTTGTCAATAACAGTCTCTACCGGGGGCTTTTCCTCCGGCTTCTTTGTATGTTCCACTTTTACAACTGTGAGTGACATGGCAGGCACTTTGTACGTCATGCTCGCTCCAGTAAGCGTCGCCTTCGTCGTAACCGGCACAATCTTCGTCTGCTCTGTAATTGTATTCTTATCCATAGCATCTCCAGACAGGCAAATCAGCTCTACGTTCGTTCCATCCTGAATCCCCGGATAGTTCAAGGTGATCTCTTTCGAATAATCTGCATGGTTTACCAGCTTGGTGTAAAGGTAATAATCATCCTCAGAGGTCACATAATACAAATCTGCCTGGTGTCCCGGCTTCTTATCAAAATTATGAGTATCAATATTGATTTCCTCCAAGGTCGTATCAATGATATGCTTGCCATAGTTATTGGAATACATAGTCTGCACATAATAGCTTGGCGTACCATAACTCTCAAACGCATTGAACTTAATCAGGTTGTAATCCCAGTCCCTGCAGCCCTCGCGCTCAAAAAGCGGTGCATAGGAGGCATGACGGACAATATCAGCATTACGCTCAATTCCAGTCATATAAGCGGCCTCACTGATTGCCGTGTCAAGCACATTCTCCGTAGTGGAAGTCAAATGCCCGGCATACTCGCCGACAAATACATTGCTTCCGCCCTCATCCAGACGTTTGTATTTATCATAGATATAATCCCCGCTCAGCAGCGTATTGTTGCCATCCCCCGCATAGTTGATATAATAGTGCTCATCCACCAATGTCTGGCCCGGGATATCCCGATTAATCCAAGTCCATGCGTCGGTATTCTGGTTTCCCTGAAAGCTTGGCCCGGTAGAAGATATAATGGTAATTTTCCGGTCCGCATAATGCTCCCTGACATAGTTCTCCACATAATTCTTAATCCATTTAAAATTATCTTGGTAGGAAACGCCCTGCTCTGCGCTATCCCAGTTTTCATTGCCAATGCCAAGATAATTCAAATCAAACGGCTTATCATGTCCATTCTGCACACGTTTTTTCGCCCAGTATGCCTGCGTCGCGTCCGAACTGTTCGGATCTCCCCAGCAGTAATCAATCAGATGGGTTGCATGGTCTGCAAACGGCTGTAACTGCTCCCCTTTGAAAGACTCCGTCGCTGTGCCCGTAAACTGGCAGAAGATACCAGCGCTCAAAATGGGAAATGCCTGCGCGCCCAAGTCTTCGCAGAGCGTCAAAATCTCATGATAGCCAAACTGATAAGACATCATGTAACCATACTGGTTTTCTCCAATGTGATAATTTACAGATTTACCAGGACTTCCCCAGTAGCTGCCAATCGCCCTTCTTTCTTCCAGTGGTCCAATAGAATCCTCCCAGTTGTAATAACCGTCCGTGCCATAACTTCCCTCGACAACACAGCCGCCCGGGAAACGAATAAAGCCCGGATTTAACTGCTGCAGCTTCTCAACCAGGTCTTTCCTCAGGCCCGCGCCATAGGAATAGTTCTTATTGCCATATCCAAAACCATCTGTCGGAATCAGGGATACCATATCAATGTACATAACGTCAGATGCCCCTGCGCCCTCGAATGTCAGGGCCAAAGTTCCGAGCTTGGCAGCATTGGCCGTCAGGGAAGCGGATACCTTATTCCATTTCCCGTCCTTCTTCAAGGTAAGCGACGCCTCATTGGTAAGCGCCGTTCCATCATCATCCACAACCTTAACCTTTACGTTTCCGGCATATGCGCTGTCAGCCTTCATATACATAGAGAAGTCATACTTCACATCCTTACGGATTCCCATTGCCGATTTATCCAGAGACGCCCGCCCCACAAATCCATGATTCGACAAGGTCTGACTTCCGGTAATCTTCGCATAATTCTTATTTGTATCATTCAGCCCGGACGTCCGCTCTACTACAAAGTTCGCCGCATTGCTGCTGTTCCAGTGAAGCTTCCAGGAATTCTGGTCTCCCTTCACCTCCGGCGCCGTGGCGGCATGAAGATTCTGATAATTCTCAAAAGAGTTGTTCTTGACCAGTTCTGCGGAAAGCCCGCCGTCTGCAGAACTATTGATGTCCTCATAAAATACGCCGTACAATTCCTGGCTGATATCTACGCCCTTGTTCTGCCGGTCAATCGTCATCGCATATTCCGTGGTCTTGTCGGAGAGTATCATAATTTCAATGTCTTTGTCCTCTTTAACGGATGAATTGCCTGCCAGGGAACACGTCGCCGTCATAGTAACCTTTGTATCCTGTGCGGGAGACGTTATCTTCCCATCATCTGAAATCACACTCGTATTCCTGCTTTTCCAGGAGACATTCACCCGGTCATTCATCACCTTAGCGGGAAGCGTCAGCCCGTCATAAATACGGCTTGCCACCCGTCCCTTCCTGACCTCTGGAATCTCTAAAGAATTAGCCGCAGCTGACACTACAAAATCGCCGCTGACATCCGAATAGACTTTCCAGCGGTATACGCCGATGGAATCACCCGCAACCGTCATATACATGCGGATCGCTTTTGTGGTAATCGCCTCCTCAAGCGTAATCTGATTATATTTGTCATACTTGGAATAGTTCTTCTTATGGGATTTTATCGCCGCTTCCTTCCATGCGCCACTGGCATCCTTGTACTCAAATCTGACCTTGGAGGGAATCTTCATCCCGGCTTCGCTGCCGTACCAGAATACCTCAAATGTCTTCGTCGTCAGCTCCGCAGCCCAGTCATACTGAAGCCAGCACTCCTGACCGGCTCCATGATATCCCCAGTTTCCCCAGCCTTTGTTGGTTCCGCCATTCGATACCGTCGGATGAAAACTTTCATTATTGATACCGTTTAAGTTCTCCCATGTGGATGTATGATTCTCATGGGCGCTCGGCACAGCAAAGACTGCCGCATCCGTAAGATTGAGATCTGGGCTCGGCTCCTCCGGTGTTACATACGTCGGCTTCGGAAAATCTGCCGGTATCTCACCGAGCAGCTTCCAGTCCTTAACCGCAGCGCCAATTTTCTGGCCATCTATGGTTCCATGCGTCATCGTAACGCGGATCTTGGAAATTGTAACAGGCTCGAACGAATATGTCTTATTCTCATTTGCCACAATCGTCCAGTCGCCTGTCCTGCTGACTTCCTGCCATGCTCCATTGTCCACCGCATACTCTACTTTCATGGCAGTTGGCGCCAAAACCCCACCGTTATTATCATAAAAATGGACACTCATGCCATTCACTTCCGCCTTGCGGCTGCCAAAATCATACATGATCCACTGATCCCGCGTCCCTATGTCGGGGTCCGCGTATCCATTCCAGAATGATCCCATGTCTTGATCTGCAAACTGTTCCGCAGTCTGTCCCCATTCCGGGTGAGCAAAGGGAACGGAAGGCGTCGCATAATCACGGAGCGTCGGATTATCCACTTCCTCCCACTTATTTGCCGCCTCCACAACTGCCGGCGCCTGTGATACCGGGATAGAGGTAAACAACAGTGCACCCGCCAACAGCAGGCTTGCCATACCACGTAGTTTCTTAAATTTCATATGCCCTCTCCTTTCATTTACCATACAGGATTCCACGAATCCCTTCGTTAAGTATTTAATATTATAGCAAGTTCAAAGAGCTGGCTAAATGAAACTATTTTAAGATAGTAGAATAAATTTAAGATGTCGGTATTATTTTATCCCTCTACACCGCCAAATCCTTTCTTATTCTTTTTGCATTTGTTTGGGTAAGGCTTTCCACAGTATCCACACAAATAAGCCTCCCCTCTTTCATTATTGCCACATTTTTGCAGTAATTTTTTATTTCCGATAGGACATGGGTAGACAGCATACAGGTCGCTCCTTCCTTCACATATTCCTGTACCAGACTGAAAAATTCATTCTGCATCCACGGGTCCAATCCGCTCGTAGGCTCATCAAACACAAACAGTTTCGGTCTGTGCTGCATGGCGCATACAATACCTACTTTTTTACGGTTTCCAAGGGATAAATCACGTATTCTCTTATTTGTATCCACCTGCAGGCGGCCGCACAATTTTTCCGCCTCCAGACGACAATCCTTCCTTCTCACATCTGCTGCCATCTTTATGATTTCCCTCACCTTCATGGACGGATAAAACATAGTCTCCGAAGGCATATAGCCAATATCACTTAAAATACCTTGCAAATTTAACTCTATCCTAACAATCATCTGCATATATGGCAATTTCAATTCCCATAAGCAGCACTTTTTTACGTTTAAGATGCACGATAAAGATTTTGGCAGATAGAAAAAACGTCCCTGACCATTAAGAACTTAAAAAAACACCCGATAAAATCTATAGAAATAAATTTTACCAGATGTTTGATGTTCAAGCAGGAAGGCAAATGCGCCGCCTTCCATTCCCAAAAAGGAGAAAAACATGACAGATATAAAACAGGTAATGGATTCTATGGAAAACTCTATGAGGCTGCGGATTCAGGCGGACGCAGAACGGAGAGCCGCCAAGGCAGAACAGGAAGAAAAAGAATTTAAAGAAAAGCTGATGCGCGCTGCCGCCAGCAAAATGGAGCTGGACGGCATATCCGCAAAGGCAAAAGGATCCGCCGATGCCGTACGCAGGGATCAGCTTATGGCCCTTATGATGGCAGGATTTTAGCCCGATGTCCATCGGGCTAAACGTCTAAGCTGTCTGCAACAATGTCTTAAGTATCATAATGTGATATTCTTCATCCTTGATAATTCTTGCCAGTACTGCGTTGATGCAGTCATCCTTTATCATTTTTATATGGGCTTCATACTGGCTGATTGCTGCCCGCTCAGCTTCTATATTTGCAAGCAGCATACTTTTTACATTTTCTGAAAGTGTCAAATATTCCGGCGTCCACAGTTTATGCCCATTGCGGTATTTCGCCACGAAATTAATCGTTCCCCCCAATAATATAACCAGTTCCCCCAACTTTTGCAGATGCATCATCTCCGCCACGCCAATTCCCAATAGGGTCTTCGCCACAGGGCATTTTTCACAGGAGAGACGGTTCTCATTATTAATATACTGGGTAATTGCAGACAGCTCTGAGACTGCGCCGCAATAATCAATACTGAGCAGGTTGGCATATGCCTGATTCCTCTCCCTTACCTGAATCGGAGGATATGGCAAATCCACCATAATTGGCTTCAAACCCGTAAAATTGCAATCGTTTACCAGCACTTTTCCTTTATTTTCCATAATAACGACTCCTATTTATTTTTCTATAAATAGTATATTAGCCTTTTTTCATACTGTGCATTGCTATTTGGAAAATTCCTATGCTGACCTATGATATAAACAAAACTCCCAACGTCCCTGGCCCGCAATGACTGGAGACAACGCCTCCCGCCCGGGTCTCTAGGACTTCATCAAATATAGACAAACGCTCCAGATATTCCCTTACAGACTGCACAATCTTGGGATCATCAACAGAATGTGTAATAAATACGCGTGCCGGGCGTGCCGTTTTCAGCGCTTGTTCCATATCCTTTACATATAACTTTATCACTTTTGATATATTACCGCGGTACTTCCTGTCCACTTCCATTTTCCCGTCTACAACCACAATCTTCGGATGCAGCTTTAACATCCCGCCTGCCAGCGCCGCCACCCCGCTGCATCTGCCGCCACGGTGCAGATAGGTAAGCGTGTCCACGACAAAGCTGCTGCGCACCAGCGGCCGCAATTCTTCCAGCTTGTTCATAATATCTTCTGCGTTCATTCCCTCTTTTGCCATACAGGCAGCTTCAATCACCAGAAGCCCGATTCCAGTAGAGAGATTTTTAGAGTCAAAGGCAAACGCACGGTCAGATGCCTCCAATTCCTCAATGGCAAGACGCATTATATTCAGCGAGGAGGACATGGTCTCTGAAATGGAAAAACACAATACCTCGTTGCCCCCCTCCAGCAACCCGCCGATGCACTCTACTGCATCCTCAATCGAAGGGGCTGCTGTCTTGGGTGTAGTCTTATGCTCATCAGCCCACTGAAAAATCTCATCCGGCGTCACCTCCACACCGTCCCTGTAGTCCCCATCTCCCATCAACACATGAAGGGGAAGAATCTTAATGCCATATCTTTCTACTAATTCCTGCGATAAATCACAGGTACTGTCTGATAAAATTTTTACCATAATTAATCTCTTTTCCTTTTTAATATTTCACTATTATCACTATACCTGTTATACCTGGTTTTTGCAAGAAAGACTTTTTACTGTATCAGAAAATCCATAACTATTCAGTGTTCGGAAAATTTAAAGGCTGAATAGCTGCGAAAACCCCGGACAGAATTATCTGTCCGAGGTTTTTCCTACTCCTCCATCGGTCCACACCTTTCCTGATGTACCGCCGCTCCAGCCGTTTCTGGCTCGTCCGGCGTCACCTGGCCGGAAATATTTCCAGCCCCAGGTCCTTTCGGTATTCCCAATCCTCCCGATTCTGATTGGTTTCCCTTTTCCTGCTGTCCCAAAGCGTCACCCGGAGTCAAAGATTCCTCGCCTTGCGACTGTTCGGGATCATCTGTCTCTGATGGAACGCCCTCTTTCATCTGTGCAGAACTTCCCAGACTCGTCGTTTCGCTCTGATTGGCAGGCTTTTGGTCACTTGTATTCCCTTCCTCTTCCTGTTCGCCTTGTTTAGAATCCAGCTTCCCGTCACTGGATTTTTCTTTTAATGATTCTTTTTCAGTGCCTTTTGGCCCCGTTTCATTCTTGTCCGGCTTATTCTTCTTCCCCGATGTGCCGTCTTCCGTTTTTTGCTTTGTGCTGTCTTCGGAGGACGGATTTCCCTGCGTCTCTACATTTTGCCCTTTCCGTCGGGCTTCCCGCTCTTTCTCAGACGCTTCCGACAATTTCAATTCTACCGAAGTATAATCCTGACAATACTGAATCAGTTCCATAACCGACATCTGCTGCACCTGCTCTTTTGCCAGTCCGCAGCTTTTCGTTAACTCTGCCTCTAACAGCTTTCGGCCTTTTCCCTCCGAACGGCTGTGAACTTCCTGAAATGCAGTTGTTACGCCGGATACCTTCAACTCTGTCAGTTTCCGGTCAATCCCTTCTCCCAGCGTACGCTCTAAATCCTCACAGGTATATTTGTCTGGTGCAGCGAGTGTTACCAATATCCCTTCATTCTCGCGGAGATATGATTTCTCCACAACATCCTGAATCAGTACATCTAACAACTCCTGTACCGTTCCCTTCTTCTTCCATTTCAACTCTTTTACAACATCTTTTCCATCCTGGTTTAATCCTTTTAGCCGTTTTACCTGATGTGCCTCGTCCACCTCAACCTGAATGCTGGGATTGATGTCAATTACCATAAGCACAGATTTCTCTCTCTGTCCCAGCACGCCAAAAATACACAGGCATATAACCGCCAGGCTCGCGCAAAAAGACAATACATATCCGGGAAATCTTCTCTTAAAAATTCTTCCGTCCACCAAAGATTCCTCTGTTTGTGCTTCCGCCCATACTGTCTCCTGCCTGCCGGTCTCCTCCAGCACGGCTTCAAATACATCTGGTGACAGCTGCGAAAATCCATCCTCTATTCTCTTTTTCAATTCCTTCTTCTTCATAGCTTCTCACCAAATTCCTTCTGCAATTTCCGAATCCCTCTGTGATAACGCGCCATCACAGTTCCCAAGGGCATATCCAGCAGTTTTGCAATTTCCCTGTGCTTCAGGCCGCCTATGTCATGCATAATAATCAGATTCCTGTCCTCGGCGGAAAGCTGTTCAAACATTTTCTCTAAAACAATCCGATCTTCTACGCTGGATATATCCTCAAATCCAACTTCGCTTTCCATATCCTCGAAATTAGCCTCTATCTCCTTATCCTTCCGGCATTTCATCAGAAAAAGATTCTTTGCAATCTTCATCATCCACGCCAAAGGATTTCCCTGATCCCGGTACAGATGGCAATTCTTATAAATCTGGACATATGTATCCTGTAGTAAGTCCTGTGCGTCCTCTCTATTCATCGTATACGAAAGAAGAAAAGCATAGAGCGGCTTGTATGTAAGATCATACAATTGCCGGAATGCGTGCTGATCCCCTTGCCGGATACGCTCAAATATACTGGCATCTATATGGACTTTTCGTTTGGGAGTGTCTTCCTGCATTGGGATACCCCTTTCAGCTCTTGTCCCTCACTGGAACACCGAGCAAAAATCTGCCACAACATTTCCTATCCACTTCCCATAAAAAGCACCTCCTCACATTACCTTATACTTAGATAATGCAACGGACGTACTTTTTATTGCATGGATATAAAAAAAATTCTTTTTTTATTATACCGACTACCTGCACTCGTGTCAATTTTTATCAAAGGAAATCAGTTGTAAATCCTCAATCTGCTCCTTGATGGACTTTCCAATATCCGTATCCCGCACCCGGATTCTTTTTTCTTCCGTCTCAAAAATATCTGTGCTTGACTCTATATCTTTATTTTCCTCCAGCGCCTTTTTAATACTTTCAAACGGCTCATGGGCCTTCAGACGCATACCGTGGGAATTATAAATCAAGGTGTAGCCCGCAATCCCCGTCTCCTTGTGGTATGCTTTACAGAAACCTCCGTCAATAATAATCAGCTTCCCATTTGCACGCACCGGAACCTCTCCCTTGCTGACTTTTACCGGCGTATGCCCATTGATGATATGGGACATGGAAGAAAAAAGCCCAAACTCACGCAGAATCATATTACAGATATATTCTTTCTGGTAATACTCATAATACGCATTCCGCTTCTCCACAATAATTTCCTTATCGTCAAGATACATCCGCTCAAACGTCTTGATTTTCCTACCGGAAAGCGGTGAATTTTGTCCCGCCCACAAATACCAGATAAAATCCTGTTCCGCTTCTGCGGCTTCTGACAGACACACTTTGCGCACTGCTGCATCTGCAAAATCCAGGTATTCCTTTCCCTTATACACTCTTTCACCCAGATTTATTCCCTCAAAATTCCCTTCCGCATCAAGAGGGATGCAGCCATGATACAAAAGATTGCCGTTGAAACGTCGGTACATGCCTCCCTTGTCACAGAGAAACTGCACATGCGCATGCAGCCTTCCGCTATTTAAAAACGATTGGCGCAGATCTGACAGCACTTCCTCCTCCTCAGGCGTCAATTGATAGGGATTTTGCCTATCCACTGTAGGGAAATCCCTCCGGTTTAACGGATATTCCCTGCCCTCAATCGTCACGGTTCCTTTCTTATAATCTATTTTCTCCAGCATCCTGCGGTCATCCATCTCGTACTCAGGATGCCTTTCGATGATCTGCCCTTCCAGCTTAAACAGAATCACAGATACTGCCTGCTGCGCGGCATCCATGATATCCTCGTCCTGATACCATCGCCCCGCAAACACCACAAGCGTCCGCAGGCTGATTCCATATCCACTCTCCAAAACCTGGATATTGTGGTATCGTATATTGTTCCTGACCACGGTCGCAACACATGCCGGAACGCCCGCAGCCGCCCCCATCCACAGCACGTCATGATTGCCCCACTGTATGTCTAACGAATGGTACTGCATGAGCAAATCCATAATCTTCTCCGGGTGCGCGCCCCTGTCGTAAATATCCCCCACAATATGCAGATGGTCTACGGCAAGCCGCTTAATCAGGTCCGCCAGGGCTATGATAAACTCATCCGCAATCCGTATATGAATAATCGTGTCAATAATCTGCCTGTGGTACTCAATCTGGTTGTTGTCCTCGTCCACCTGCATATGCAAAAGCTCATCAATAATATAGGCAAATTCCTCCGGCATGGCCTTGCGGACCTTGGAACGCGTATATTTGGAAGATACATACTTCGCCACTATAATCAGATGCTTAAGCGTCACCCGGTACCAGTCTTCCACAAGGATTCCCTGCTCCTTTAAAGCATTCAGCTTTTCCGCTGGATAATAAATCAGCGTACAGAGCTCATTCTTCTCCTGCAAACTCAGCTGTTCCTCAAATATCCGCCCAACTTTTTCTTTGATGACACCGGAACAATTATTGATTATGTGACAGAATGCCTCATACTCTCCATGAAGATCACTCATAAAATGCTCCGTACCTTTAGGCAGATTCAATATGGCATTCAGATTGATAATCTCCCGGCATGCCGCCTGTCTGGTGGGATATTCCTTTGCCAGAAGCTGCAAATATTTTTCTTTGTCTTTTTCCATATTTCCTCCATTCCGTGCACGTATGGCACACATACAAATACAAGGCGTCCATAATAGAAATGCAGAGGCTATCGCATGAAAACACAATGATTGCGACAGCCTCTTTGCCTATCAATTCCCAGATTTCAAACACCTGCCTGTGCGGCAAATTTATTTGACGCGCAGTTTCATTATCCAATAATGGTCTTCCTCACATAATCCACATTCCCTGCCGACATGCTGAATTCATCCAGTCCCAGCGCAAGCAGCTTTGGCACCGCTTTCACATCCCCTGCCAGTTCCCCGCACATTCCCACCTTGCGGTTATATTTGTGCCCGGCATTTATGATGGTTTCAATTGCCTTTATGACTGCCGGATGGAAGGAATCATAGCGTGATGCAATTTTTTTATTCCCGCGGTCCACTGCCAGTATGTACTGGGTTAAATCATTCGTTCCAATGCTGAAGAAATCTGCCTCTTTCGCAAATTCTTCTGCCAGCAGGACGCTTGCCGGGGTCTCCATCATCATTCCCGTCTCTATATTCTCGTCGAATGCAATCCGTTCCTTCCTAAGCTCCTCCTTGCATTTCTCCACCATTTCCTTGGCCTGTATGAGTTCCTCTACAGAAATCATCATCGGAAACATAATGCGGATATGTCCAAACGCACTGGCACGCAGGATTGCACGCAGCTGTGTGCGGAACAAATCCGGCATATCCAGAGAAATCCTTATCGCACGCCAGCCCAAGAAAGGATTCTCCTCCGGCTCAAATTCATAGTATGGCAGGCTCTTGTCGCCTCCGATGTCAAGCGTACGGATGGTTACCTCCTGGGGACAAAGAACTGCGGCCTCTTTATAGACTGCAAACTGTTCTTCCTCCGTGGGAAAATGGGTATTTTCCATATACAGAAATTCTGTGCGGAAAAGTCCCACGCCGTCTATATTTTTATCCAGTGCAAGCTTAATCTCATCGGTATTCCCAACATTGATGCAGAGGAAAATGCGTTTTCCTTCCGGCGTTACCGCATCCCTAAAGCGGTATTGCTTAATTTCCTCCTGCTCCTTTAACTGCTCCTGCAGCCGTTTTCTGTAATCCTCTAA
Organism: uncultured Lachnospiraceae bacterium; assembly: GCA_948688495.1. Classification (GTDB taxonomy): domain Bacteria; phylum Bacillota; class Clostridia; order Lachnospirales; family Lachnospiraceae; genus Petralouisia. Next base: position 51,065 of record CAPQSW010000018.1, read on the forward strand.
AACTGCATCCTCAGGGTCAATGACAATCCTGCCCTCCCCGGCATCCATACAGATGACGCTGTCATCCTCAATCTGCTGCAGAACCCCCGCCACTCCGGTCAGCGCTGGGATTCCATAATTCTTTGCCATAATGGATACATGGCTGGTCACGCCGCCTTCCTCCGTGATAATGCCTTTGACAAACTCCGGATTCATCTTTACCGTATCAGAGGGAAACAAATCTTTTGCTGCTACAATGACGGGCTCGTCAATCGCCGCCAAATCCTGCACTGTGATTTTTTTACATTTTATCAGGAAACGTTTTCCGATGTCAAGGACATCTGCCTTACGCTCCCGCATGTACTCGTCTTCCATCTGTCCAAAAATATCCGCCACTTCTTCCACAGTCTCTGCAATCGCCTGCTGCACATTCTTCGTTCCCGACTTGATTCTGCCGACAACCCCCTCCTGGAGCGTAAAATCATCCGCAATTGCCAGATGTGCGGCGAAAATAGGATTTTCCTGTGACAACTGCTCAAGCTCTGCCATCACTGCCTGCTTCACTTCCTGAAACTTTGCTTCCTCCTGCGCCACAGCCCCTTCTGCAACCGCATAAGTATCCGGCGTCAAATCTACTTCACGGTAGACATATACTGGAGCAATCGCAATTCCCCGGGAGGCTGTCTTTTCTACTTTAATCTCTGTCATAGCCTATTCTCCTAATCCGCTCTCAATCAAATCTACCAATGTCTTTAAATCCTCTGCTTCACTCTCCCCGTCACACAAAAGCTCTACTTGTGTTCCGCATTTAATGCCTGCCGCCATAAGATTTAAGATGCTCTTAACCTGCACCCTCTTCTCTCCCAGCATAAGAAAGACGTCAGAATTGCATCTCATCGCTGCCTGTGCCAATATTCCCGCCGGCCTTGCATGAAGACCGGATTCATTTTTGATTACTAACTTTTGTGATACCATAGTATTCCTCCTAATCTAATATTCTATAACCGTTTTTCCCACGCCATTTGGTCTGTCTGAACTTAAACTCCAAAATGTTCAAATAATATTCTTTCTGCCTGGGCGTTCCACATCCCGCGGTGTTTCTTACAGGCTTCGTCCAGTTTTGCAAACAGCGGGTTTGTCTTTCCCAGTTCTTCAAAATCATCAATCGCCGTCAAGGGCATATCAAACTGCGTATAGGTCAGTTTCTTTCCTCCCGGAATATTCGGCAGATTCAGGGTAGCATCTGCAATGCTGTCAATTCCACCTACATGTGTCACCATAACAGCCGGCTCAATCTTCCCTGCTGCAGCCAGGCGGTTTGCCTCAATCAGATCATCATTATTCCCGCCCGTAGTTCCCAGGATATGCGTACTGGTATAATGGGCATTGTAAAGATTGATTTCTGCCTTGAACTGGTTATCCGTAGGACCGGCAAAGAAATTCATGCAGCCGTCAAAAGCAAGGAGCTTATCTCCCATCTCTGCTACCGGGCGAACCGGCACATACACAAATACGTCATCATACCCATGCCCTTCGGTGATTGCCATCAACTCCTCAACCGGGTCTTTCATATTGGCAGTATTCACATACAAAAGTTCCACGCCGTTCTTCTTCGCCTGTTCCTCGGGAATCATTTCTTTTGCCCGTTTTATCTTCTCGTCGCTGACTTCCGTAACCACAATCCGTTTGGGCTTATTTTCAAACTGGATACCATAGCTTACAGCTCCCAGTCCCATTGGCCCGCATCCGCCCATAATCAGAATATTGCCGCCCTCTTTCGTACCCATAGCGTGCTCATAATTCCGCTTGTTGGTGTGATAATTTGCATGGTAGCCTCCAATAATACAGCTCATCGGCTCTCCCAAAGACGCCTCAAAGAAACTGTCCCCGTCATAGTTCATCAGACATCCCAGCTCCATAACCTCATGGGGAATAATGCAGTAAGTACATGCGCCTCCAAAATATTCATAAGAATAACCGGGGGAGGCAAGGCTTCCCTTATAATTCAATGCCGGCTGCTGTGCGAATTTCTGTCCCGGCTTGAACTGATCCTGCCATTTCGCGCCTACCTTTTCAATCACCCCTGCAAACTCATGCCCGATAATAATCGGATTTGTGTCAATATTCTGGGGCGCCCTTTTATGCTTTTTCCCCTGCTCCACCAGCTTATACGTGGACATACAGATGCTGTCACTGATTACCTTTACCAATATCTCATCGTCTTTTATTTCCGGCAATTCAAACTCTTCCAATCTCAAATCCCTTGCCCCATACATTCTGACCGCTTTCGTCTTCATACAATCTTCCTTTCATGCTCTATTGCAACAATCTATATTCTACAATATGTTTTCCTGATTTATCCAAGCTTTTCCACTACCACCTGTTCAAAAAGGGAATCCACTACTTCTCTGGACGGCGGTTTTGTACCAACCGTGGTAACCGCACCTGCCGACACCGCCATACACATTCTGACCGTATCTTCCTGTGACAGTCCTTCGCTCCAGGAATAGGAAAGCGCCGCTACCATAGCGTCCCCCGCACCCACCGTGGAATGTGCTTTCACCTTAAGGCCCGGACATTTCACCTTATAGCCCTCCCGTAAAAATATTGCACCGCTTTTTCCCATGGACACTGCTATCGTATCTATCCCTTTCTCCGTCAGCTTTTCTGCCGCTGATAACAGTTCCTGTTCCGATGCAATGTAATCCATGCCTGCGTATTGCTCCAGTTCCACCTTATTGGGTTTAATCATATCCGGTCCAGCTTCCAAAGCGTTCATAAAAAGCTCTCCGTCCGCATCGAGAAGCACTTTCGCGCCTTTTTCATGGACCAGCGCAATCATTTTGCGGTAGATATGCTTATCTACACCTTTGGGAACACTGCCTGCCAATACGAACAAGGTATCTTCCTTGGCATAGCCGCCCAGTTTTTCAAACAACGCCTGCACGTCCTCTTCCTCTACCACAGGTCCTGGTTCATTTAACTCAGTGAGCTCCCCTGTCTTTTCAAATACCTTGGTGTTTGTCCTCGTCTCGCCGGACACCTCAATAAAATCATTTTCAATCCCCCACTCATCCATCACGCCTTGAATCATCTTCCCGGTACTTCCTGCAATAAACCCGGTGGCAATACTCTTTCCTCCAAGCGCATGGATAGTCTTTGAAACGTTAATGCCTTTTCCGCCCGCATCCAGCTCCACATGATGGATTCTGTTCAGGCCGCCCCGCTCTAAGGCATCAATCTCTACCGTCTTATCAATGGCCGGATTCATGGTTACCGTAACAATCATGATGCACTTCCTCCTTTTAGCATCTCATACACTACCTCTTGGCTGCCTGAAATCAGTTTTTCCATACTGCCTTCCTCCAATGCAACCTCCGCTATGGCTGATAAAATCTGAAGGTGTTCCTCACCGACGCCGGCAATACCGACTACCACCTTTACCTGCTCGCCGCTCCAGTCCGTCCCTTCCGGGAAGACCATGACTGCAATGCCGGACGCCTTCACATCCTTTTTCGCTTCCTCTACGCCGTGGGGAAGCGCCAGTTCATTCCCCATAAAAGTAGAAAATGATTCCTCCCGCTTTACCATGGCATCCACATAAGACGGATTTACATATCCGGTATCCACCAGCATCTGCCCTACTGCACGGATAACATTTTCTTTGGTATCCGCTTTACAATTGACACGCACATTTTCCGGGTACAACAGCTCCAACTTCTTTTCATCTTCCTTCTTCGATTTTTTAAATAACACTGCAATGACCTCCTTTTCCTTACGTTGCTGTTTTCTTTTATGTCTTTATTATAGGGGCGTTGCAGAAGATTTTTCAATTCAAAGAAGATGGGCTTTGACACTATCGGATAGTGACAAAATCTTAGATATTTAAAGACTAAACAGTTACTATTCTATTGCATCCTGCTGAGATACTGGTTGAAAAACTTCCGCAGATGTCCCGATAAGGCATCCCTTATTTCCTCTTTTTGGCCACCAGTAATGGTCATCAAAAAACCATAATCTTCAATCAGCACGCTGCTGATATAACCCAGGATTTCACTGTTCATGCGGATATTTTCATCTACTGGCAGCAGCATGACAATTACCAGGCTGATTCCCTTAAAATACGGATCATGAAACATCTTCCCATCCCTTGTCACACAGACGCAAAAGCTCGGACGGATAACCCCCCTGCTCCTGGTATGCAAAAGTGCAAATCCAAATTCCGCAAAAATCTGGCTTCCCAGCCGCTCACGCTCCTCTATATCCTCCTGAATCATAATCTGCCTGTCGCTGTAGGGTGACATTTTCCTGGAAATGGCGCTCACCAGCTCCTCAAAGGTAATGTCATTGCTGACCTTAAACACTTCCAGATATTGTAAAATGGTCTTAACCTGCATGGCAAGGATATTGACCTGTTCCAGTTCAACGGTAAACTTTGTCTCTGTCTGCTCTTTCCTGGGAATCCTCTCATAGTGAAAAATTTTCTGCCTGATTTTTTCAATATCCTCATCGCTCAGCAAGGGATTTACCAAAAGCACATCTGCATCTAATTGTTTGAGGCTGATGCTGCTGATGAAAAAATCCACTTTGCTTGCAACATAAGGCGTAATATCGTTCTGTCCATACGCCTCCATCTGTATACTCTCCTTAAAAATTTTTTCCAGCTTTGAGAGCATGAGCCTGGAAATGCCAATGCCGCTCGCGCAGACAATTCCCACAAATACCTGCCGCAAGTTTTCTTTCCTGCCCTCCATCCGCACCTGTGCTGCACCGAAATGAATCGTCAAAAAGCCAATCTCCGTCTCCGGTATTGGCTTCCCTATCTGCTTCTCCAGTACGACAGCGGCACGCCTGCTCCTCTCAAAAATCTCTGGATAAGAGCTTTTGATCTCGTCCAGCACAGGATTGGATATTTTCATATCATATGCCAAACGGATAAACGTAGGCTGCAGATGTGCCAGCAAACCCTGAATAAATTCATTATCCTGTTTCATTGCAAATGCATGCTCACTGTCATACACATTGATCATCTCATTGATAAGGTCTAAAAGTTCTTTGCGCTCTATCTCAATACTTCTTCGTCCATTCCATTCAATACTCTGATGCTTGGCTCCTTTGATATGAAGACAGATATACGCTGTCTCTATCCCCGGAATCTTAACCTCAAACTCCTCCTCTAATTTCTTCACAATTACCTCTGCCAGCCGGTAATCCTCATCCCGTATTAAATCCTTACTCCAGTCATCCCTCTGCTCAATAATCTCATTTTTCAGAATCCGGCTCATAGCAATGGATACATGGAGTACAAGCCCTACGTAGGAGTTCTCCGTAAGCGTCAGTATCCGCTTATCACCGACACTCCCAATACAATGTACTACCCGCTTTAAGACATCATCCTTCAAAATCTTTCCGATACCGACAAAGCCAACGTTCTGTTCCGCGAAGCTGTCATGCACCTCATAAGACTCCCGAAGCATTCTGGTATCAATATTTTCCTCTATAAATGCACGGATTGCCCTGCGGTAATTTTTCTCTGTCCCGCTTACCTCTATGCCGCTCCCGGGTTTCCTGGTGACAACAAGCTGATGGCTCCTAAGCCAGCCCTCCACTGCCTCTAAGTCTGTGCTCACCGTTGCCTCGCTCACCTGAAACTGGCTGGAATAATAGAACAGCTTCTTTAATCCCTTCTCTTTGAGAATTTCTAAAATCAGCCGCTTTCTCCGCTCCTGCCGGTTGCTTACATCATAACTGTCGGCCTCCTGCAGTTCTTCAAGCAGCCGCCTCTTATCCGCTTCCTCTCCCGACAACCAGACGCCCTTTCCAGTCTTCGTCTCAAAGATTAAGCTGTATGGCTTTAAACTGCTCCCTATATACTCTAATTCACGCTGAACCGTCCGTTTGCTGACGCCGATGCGCAAAGCAAGTTCCTTTACCGGAAGCGCCTCCTCCTCCTGAAGCATAATCAAAAGAATCTGTTTTAAACGTGGTGTCAGCTCCATAAAATTCTCACCCTTTTTCTATAATTTGTGTTATCATTTTTGCAATTTCCATATATTCAGACTGATCCAGCAGATTTTCCACCGTACACACGCCCTCTGCCTTTAATTCAGCCCCAGTCATCTTCTGAAAATCCTTCTGGCATACTGCAAGCTCTAAATCTTCCGGAATCTGATCCAGCGGATAAGCCCTTACATCTACACCGGTAATCCCCAATTCCTGAAGCTTTTTCCGAAACAAAGTCGCGCCCATCGCGCTTGACCCAAAACCGGCATTACAGATAAACCCAACTTTTATCATATTCTCTTTCTGATTTTCCTCTTGCGGAAACAAGCCGGCAGAAGTAGATATGCCGGCTGTTTCCATCACTTTATCATTATAGAATCTCTCAAACTTAGCAAATAATTTTTTCATATACTGTTCACCCGACTTGCTCATCGCTTTCCTGGACAGTATATCATAGACCTTACAATTTTTCTACTACTCCCTTGCCTTCTGTAAATCTTCTATCAACTGATCATACTCTGGCGCCGCCAGGAAATTCGTAATCAGAATCAGCCTTGCATTCGGGTTGCTGTGCGCCGCCCTTTCCCCAAGCTCCTGGTGCGTGACGACAATATCAATATCGGCGGGAATGGAGGATACCGGCGTATGGCTGATTTCCACATCTTTGAGTCCTGCCTTATTAACCTTTTTCTTCAATACGGTAGCTCCCATCGCACTGGAGCCCATACCTGCGTCACAGGCAAATGCAATTTTGAGCAATCCGCCCTTTTTGATTTCACTGTTCTGTCCCTTGGCCGCACGCTTCATGCTGTCCTTCTGTGCGGTGGCTTCCTCAAGGCTCGTGTCTTTTCCCGCGAACTTTAGAAGCGGCAGTGCAATAACAAAGGCAACTGCGGCTGACACAAGCACGCCTAAGAACAATCCCAGATAACTGTGGCGCTCGCACATCATGGTAAGGGAGATAATACTTCCCGGAGAAGCCGTCCCGGTCAGACCCACATCAAATATGGAAAATACCAGGATGCCAGATGCCCCGCCGGCAATCACTGCCGCCAGAAGCAGCGGATTCATCAGAATATAAGGGAAATAAATCTCATGAATACCACCTACAAAATGGATGATAACCGCTCCCGGCGCGGAGGTCTTTGCCGACCCTTTCCCTGCAATACAGTACGCCAACAGAATACCAAGCCCCGGTCCCGGATTGGATTCCAGTAACAGGAAAATGGATTTTCCCACTTCATTTACCTGCTGGATTCCCATCGGGGACAAAATGCCATGATTGATGGCATTGTTTAAGAACAATACCTTTGCCGGTTCAATAAAGATACTTGCCAGAGGGAGCAATCCATGATCTACAAAGAAGCCGACCCCTGCCTCCATCACAGAATTTAAGGACTGGACAATCGGGGCAACGGCAACAATGGAAACACATGCCAGAATCGCTCCAATGATCCCAAGGGAGAAGTTATTCACAAGCATCTCGAATCCAGCCTTAACCTTACCCTCAATCAATTTGTCAAACTTCTTCAAAATCCATGCAGATAGAGGACCCATAATCATTGCCCCCAGAAACATGGAGATATCAGAGCCTACAATTACGCCCATAGTTGCAATGGCTCCAATCACACCGCCGCGGTGGTCACCCACCACCTTACCGCCCGTATAGGCAATTAAAAGGGGCAGCAGATACTTGGACATAGGTCCGACCATCTCCGCCAGCTTCGCATTGGGAAGCCATCCTGTCGCAATAAATAACGCCGCTATCAGCCCCCACGCGATAAAGGCCCCAATGTTAGGCATTACCATTCCGCTTAATGCCCTGCCAAATGTCTGTACTCTTTCTTTCATCAATCTCACACCTCGCCTTTTTATCATTATCATTCAGTTAATGGTATGATTGGCCAATCAATCCCTTTGATATGTCTATTATAACGAGTACGGACACACTTTTTCAAGAAATAGTAAAGTGGATTTGACACCAACAGATAATGCCAAATCCACTTTTTTTCTACTTCTGGTTTGCCGGCTCGATATTGATGCTCTTGCCCTTAATCTTAGAGTGTGACATCGCCCTTAATACTTCTTTGCCGTACTCACTGGGCACTTCAACAAACGTGAACTTATCGAACATATCTATCGTGCCCACCAAATCGCCGGATATACCGCTCTCTCCTGCAATCGCCCCCAGGATGTCTCCCGGCTTCACATGCTGCTTTTTACCAATATTGATAAACAGACGTACCATGCCGTCTTCCGCCCCGGTATCACCAAACTCAAAATTCTCCAGAGCCGCTTTCTCCGTCTCCTCCTTGCCGCGCAACGCAAGCTTTAAGAATGCTGCCGCAATATCCATAGCGGTATAATCAGATTCATTGACCTCCTGTTCAATGACATCCACCATGGACCGCAGATCTTCTTCCTCAATGACCGCCTCTACCTGATCCATAATCTTGTCCAGCCTTACCTGCTCCACATCCTGCATACTTGGAACTTTCTGTGCAAGAATTTTGGTCTTGCAGTAACGCTGGATGTCTTTCAGCTTATAGACCTCTTTGCCCTTCACAAATGTAAAGGATCGTCCAGTCCTTCCGGCACGTCCCGTTCTTCCGATTCTGTGCACATAATACTCATCATCCTGGGGCAGATCAAAGTTAAATACCGCCTCCACATCATCCACATCAATTCCACGGGCAGCTACATCCGTAGCCACAAGAATCTCCGTCTTTCCATCACGGAATCTGCTCATTACGCGGTCGCGCTGGGACTGTTTCATATCCCCATGCAGTCCTTCCGCAAAATATCCACGTCCCTGCAAGGCGCTGGTAAGCTCGTCCACCATCCGCTTCGTATTGCAGAATACCAAAGACAGCTTGGGATCATACACGTCAAGCAGACGGCTTAGAACCTCCACCTTATCCTTGCGCTTCACATCATAATAATACTGCTCGATATTGGGTACGGTCAGTTCCTTCTTTGTAACCTTAATCGTCACAGCGTCATTCTGGTATTTCCTGGTAATGTCTAGGATAGGTTTCGGCATGGTCGCGGAAAACAGCATCGTCTGACGCTCTCCCGGAATATACTCCAAAACGGTTTCTATATCTTCCCGAAATCCCATATTAAGCATCTCATCCGCCTCGTCCAGCACAATGGTACTGACCTCGTCACACTTAATGGTGCGCCTCCGCAGATGATCCATCACGCGTCCCGGCGTTCCTATAATAATCTGCGCGCCCCCCTTCAGGGAACGAATCTGCTTTACAATATCCTGTCCACCATACACTGGGAGTACTTTCACCCCATGCATATATTTTGCCAGTGTACGGACCTCCTCTGCTACCTGGATGGCAAGCTCCCTGGTCGGACATAGGACAATAGACTGCGTATGTTTATTGTGCGGATCTGCCTTCATCAACAGCGGAATCCCAAATGCCGCCGTCTTTCCTGTTCCTGTCTGTGCCTGTCCAATCAAATCTGCCCCTTCAAGCCCCACCGGAATTGCCTTGCTCTGGATAGGGGTAGCCTCCTCAAATCCCATTTCGCGGATTGCACGCAGAATTTTGGGGTTCAAATCTAAATCATCAAATCTTACTGTTTCCATATAATTCCTTTCATTACTCTATTTTAAGCCTGTCGCTTATCATAACAGAGAAATACAAAAAAGTCAAATTATTCCTTATTGACTTTTTCTTCCATATGATGTAGTATCTTTTTATAAATTATATAGTTTTTAAAACTACATAAAATAATTTTAAAAACTTTACACATAATAAAT
>CAPQSW010000019.1:0-37911 GCA_948688495.1 uncultured Lachnospiraceae bacterium
ACTTTACACATAATAAATAGTAAAAAGAATTTTCATTACAAATATGGAAGGAGATGTTCTTTATGAAATTTAAATTAAAAGACCCTGGAAGCTCAATCACACATTTTATCGGAATGCTGATGGCACTGTTTGCCGCGACCCCGCTCCTAATCCGCGCTTCCTTAAATCCAGACAGGATACATGTTGTTTCCCTTGCTGTCTTTATTGTCAGCATGATTCTTCTGTACGGCGCCAGTACCACCTATCACGCACTCGACTTGTCAGAAAAAACAAACCGCATTCTGCGCAAATTAGACCATATGATGATATTTATATTGATTGCAGGGACTTATACGCCCGTCTGTGTTATCGTGTTAAATGGAAGCGTTGGCTATGGGCTTCTTGCCCTTGTCTGGGGAATCGCCCTTGCGGGTATCCTGGTAAAAGCCTTCTGGATTACCTGTCCGAAATGGTTTTCTTCTTTATTATATATTGCTATGGGATGGGTATGCGTCCTTGCCTTTACACAGATCATGAACTCTCTTTCCCATGAGGCATTTTTATGGCTCCTCGCCGGAGGCATCATCTATACGATCGGAGGCGTCATTTACGCCTTAAAGCTGCCGATTTTCGACTCCAGGCACAAGAATTTCGGCTCCCACGAGATCTTCCATCTGTTTGTAATGGGCGGAAGCATCTGCCACTTCATCATGATGTATTGCTTTGTAGCGGATATGCCGTTGTTATAATCCATGCAATATTAATATGGAAAAAGGAGAGCGGCCTATGATTTCCAAATCATCTGCGGCTCTCCTTTTTCAGCATTATTAGCAGTAACCTGCCATCTTTTTATTTATTTTTTTACTGTTATCTTAATTGTCGCCCTTGCCTTCTTATTGCAAGTTGTAACTGTAATCGTTGCCTTTCCTGGTTTTATTGCCTTAACCTTACCAGTAGATGAGACGGTTGCAACCTTCTTATTGCTGGTCTTGTAAGTTATCTTGTTGCTCACGCTGTTGCTTGGCGTCTTCTTTTTTATCTTAATCTGGAAGGTCTTTTTCTTCTTTAATGTCTTGCTCTTGGCATTCAGGGTAATCTTCTTGGGCGCCGGTTTTACGTTTATCGTGCATTTTGTCGACTTGCCGTCCGCTTTCGCAATAATTGTGACCTTTCCTATTTTCTTTCCTTTTACCATGCCTTTTTGCGTAACCGTCGCAATCTTTTTATTCTTGGATTGCCAGGTCACCTTCCGGTTTGTGGCATTGGATGGCTTTACTGTTGCTTTCAAGGTAAACTCATCCTGCACGCCTACTGACACGGATTTTTTATTCAACTTTATACTGCTAACATTGATCTTGACAGGCACATTCGGCGCATTCTTTTTCCAGACTGCATACCTGCCGCCCTTGGCAACATCAACCGTCACCTTTCCATCTTTGCTGACTGTATAAGTCTTTACTGTCTCAAGCGCCTTGCTCTGCGGATTGTAGTAACTCAGGGTAACGCTCTCCCCGGCTTTCCATCCCATCTTAGACACATTTACGGTAACCTTCGCACCCTGGATCGCTCCCTGCTGGGCAAAGGAAAGTACCATACCCTTCTCATCCGCCTTTAACAGATTTTTCACATCCGCATCTTTGGCGCTGTCCACTTCCAGCAGAAGGTTTACATCAGATGCCTGCGATGTCCCGCTAAACGTCCACTGATAGGAGCTGCTGCCATTTACCGTTACCGTCAGTTCCTTTTGGGACTCCCCTGCCGCTGCCAATACTTCCTTCGGCAGTGTCAAAGCCTTTGGCATCTTCCCATTTGCCATCAGTGTGCTCGGGATAACCACATTCACAGAAATCTTCTGGCTGTCACTGCTCTTAATGCTGTCTGCCAAAGATTCTGGAAGCTTTATACTGACCGCTGTATTTGCATCCGGCGTAAACTCTGCAATATCTACCTCGAAACTTCCGCTTCCCTGCTCAGATACGCCGGGCGTTAAATTGACGCTGCCGTCTTCATTTGCCATGACAACTGCCGGAACACCCTCTAAGGTCGGTGTAATCACCATCTCACCTTTCTCATCAAAGAAAATCTCGTCAATACAGGTCTCACGGTGCACGCCCAGACCATCGCTGGAAGTAAAAATACCGATCGGCGTATAGAATCTGTGGTATGCCATGAAATACCGGTCTTTCTTATTGGCGTCCTTGACATGAACCACGGACTGATGTGCAGAGCCTAGTATTCCCTTGCTCTCATCCTTACTCAGCAGATGCGCCTTCTTAAATGTCACATTGACTGTTCCGTCCGCCCCGATAAGCTCGTCGCTGACACCATAATTTACATGGTAATTAGGACTGTTTGCGTCATCATCGGACCAGGTCCAATGATATTTTCCATCCACCTTTGTCACAATCACGGATTCACGAAAATCTACTACGTTACTAATCTTCAAACCATTAATCTGCGTCAGCGTGCCATCTGCAATGCTCATCATATCGTCATCCAGCTTTGCAATTGCTGCGTTGCCATTTCCAAAGAGAAGGTAAGAAGTTCCATCATCATCCGTAAAAATCGACGGGTCAATCGCCTGGCCCATAGACACATTGGCTGCTTTACACATATCCGTAGTCATCAGCGGTTCTCCTAAGTCCGTATAGGGACCAGCCGGACTGTCCGCCACAGCAACACCAATCGCAGACGGCTCCTTCCCATCCTTGTCTAAAAACTTTCCGCAGTAATAAAAATAATATTTCCCATTCTTCTTCTCAATCGTGGGCGCCCAGGCGCTGCCTTTTACTGCCCACGGAGATTTGGCAATCTGCACGCCCTTCTCATTGAGCCCTGGATTGTCATTGGCAAGCTCCATGATAACGCCTTCATCCTCCCAGTTCACCATATCCTTAGAGGAAAATGCATGGAACTTTGTTCCACTCCAGCCAGGATAGCCGTCTGTCGTCGGATAAATCCAGAACTTTCCATCGAAATAATCAATATCCGGGTCTGCATACTGACCGGGAAGCACTGGGTTGCGTGCAATCTTAGCTTTTTTAATCGTGTAAGTTTCCTTTCTTCCGGCAAGCGTCACCTCGAGGGTTACATCCTTGCTCAAATCCAAGACCCCGCCGGTAAAGTCCTTACCGTCTGCTGTTACATGTGCTTTTTTCGTCAAAAGGTTTAATGATACTGGTACTGCCTTCAGATTCGTCCCTGTACGCACATACGGTACAATCTCTTTTCTCTTCAGGTCAATATCGGAAAAGACCGCCGTATGGTCATCCGTTCCCCTGGAAATTAACGCGGTAAGCCTGTCCGGCACTGTGCCAACGACCGCCCCCTTCAAAAGAGGCGCGTAATCCATGACATCCGCAGCAATTTCCTCTTCTCCAAGGGCACGGTTGTAAACCTTGAAATTGTCAAAACTGCCTTTAAAATACGGATCATCATAAAATGACTTGCCAAAATATGCTTTAAGGTCTGTGCCCAGGCTGGATGTACGTGCGGTATTCTTATTCTCTGAGACAAGGCTGCCATCGATATACAGCTTCATATTGCTACCTTTGATTACCAGGACGACCTTCTGCCATTTCCCCGTACCGGCCCCGAGACCGCTCACTGCCTGCTCATTCTCCCAACCATTAATCGTAATGGCATTACGGACCTCCGTTCCCCGAACCCTGAGAAAGTCATAAGCGGTACTGTTTTTCCCATATGCAAAAGTAAAGAAATTGCCACTATCCTTTTCTGATTTCACGTCCATAGATATGGTCATGACATCCCTTCCATCAAAAAAGCCTTGCGGAATCTCTGCATACGCGCCGGAAGATCCATCCAGTTTGAGAACATTACTCTTACGCTCCTCATCATAAACTACCTCAGCATTGCCATAGAGCGTCCCGTCATCTTTCACAGCATCCCCGATAGCGGAATCCGTAATGGTTGTCTCTCCCTCGTCCCCTTCAAAATCATAGGACAGTATCGGTTCTTCTATCGGTGTTTCTCCCTGGTCATCATCGGAATCTTTATTACCGAAAGCTTCCTGAATCCGGGCGTCTTCCTCCGCTGTCAGACGCATCACCGTCCCATGACGGAACTTACCATCCGGGAAGCTGGCGTCCATCGCAGTAAATTTGCCGCTTGCCAAATCCTTCGTCAAAAATGCCTTGTACCCTTGATTGTCACCCATAACACACCATAGTCCATTCGGAAGCTGGTACACGGTAAGACCCTCCCTGCCGTCAAAGCCGGCAGCGCTGCTGCCGCTCCTTTTCACCAGACGCTTCCAGGAACCTTTGGGGGTACTCTGTTCTTCACCGTTTTTGACGTCCAGAACATCCTCCGTATCCAGTGTATCGCTGACGTCAATAACTGTATTCCAGTCAGAGGTAGAGAAACGATAATATTTGCCTTTATCCTTGACAATCGTAGAATCGATGATATTTACCTCTGTAAACTGCTCTTTGCCATCCTTGTCTATATATGTTCCGTCTACATCCTCACTAAGCCAGACTTTAGGCTCTGTAAACGTGACAAAATCCTTCGTACGGCATACATAAACCCTAAGGGCGTTCTCACTTGTACCTGCCTTGGACTTATCCCTGGCAGACCAGTATACTGCATAGTCACCTTTCGCTTCGTCATAAATCGCTTCCGGCGCCCACACACAGCCTGCATCGTCAAATCCCGCATCGACAAGGCGCGGCTCGCTCCAATTCACCAAATCCGTGGATTCCCAGATTACCAGCTTCTGGCTGGCGCTGAGCTGGTTCCATCCGCTTCCTCCGGCACCGCCTCCTTCTGCATGGAGGTCTGTACCGAGAATCCAGTACTTGTTTCCCTCTGCCGAACGGATAATATGCGGGTCGCGGACGCCCAGGTCGCTGCCCTCCGCATCGTTGACCAAAATCGGCTGTGAAACCCCGTCTTTCTTATTGAGCTTTGTCCAGGTCATCCCATCCTCACTGTAACCAAAGAAAATTTTCTCATAGCCTCCCTCTGTGCCGAAATTCGCCCAGAGATAGCCCCCCATCTGCGCATCCGCAGCTTTTTCATTCTGCGCTGCCTCAAGCTTCGCAGCCGTATCCTGCAGTTTTGCCGCGTCTCCCGCTGCCAAGGAAACAGACGGCACTGCCGTGATTGCCATCACACCGCCAAGCAGCCAGGCATAACATCTTTGCCTCCATTTCTTGTTCATATTGCCCTCCTCCTTTATTATTTTATTTACTATTAATCATAAAAAATCTTACCTGAAAATGAAATGGACATAATTTTGAATTTTTGCACTTTTTTCCTGCTATAATTAAAAATTTCATGGATGCCGTTACATTTTCCTTCTTCCCATATCCGCCTTACAGATGCTTCCGATATACGCTGGGAGAAACCCCTGTTACCTTTTTAAAAACCCTGATAAAATAAAAGTAATCCTGATATCCCACCATTTCCGCAATCTGCTCCAGAGAAAGCCTGTCATCGGCCAGCAGTTCTTTTGCCCTCTGAATACGCATGGATGTGAGATATTTAGAAAACGACATGCCAAGGCTCTCCTTCATTCTTGTACTGAGACGGCTCGCGCTGATATTATATTTGTCGGCCAGGCTGTTTAAGGTGATGTCCTCCATATAAGATTCCTGTATCTCTTTTAATATCTGTCCCATGACAGTTGCATTCTCCGCTTCCTTTTCCAGCATTCCTGCCCCTGTCATGCCTTTTTCTCCCTTACTTATAATTTCCAACAACACCCGATTCAGTTCTTTCTGCTCTACCGGCTTTAATAGATAATCCTTAACTCCCCACCGCATAGCCGTCTGCGCATAATCAAACTCCGCATAACCGCTTAATACAATAATTTCAATATTAAGCTCCCGCTCCCTGATTTTTTGTATCAATTCCAGCCCGTTTATTCCCGGCATACGGATGTCTGTAATCAGTATATCCGGCTTTTTCTCCACAATCTGCTCCAGTGCCACAATTCCATTTTCCGCTTCCCCCAACACTTGTATGGGCAGTCCTGTCTTTTCCAGTAACTTCTTTAGCCCCATTGTCTCCCAAATTTCATCATCAGCCAAAAAGATTTTATACATATGCCGTTGCTCCCTCCTCCACCTGATCTGGCAGCACAATCGTAACCTTCGTTCCTTCCCCCGGCACACTTTCTATACGAAAAGAAGCCCTTTCCCCATAAAAAAGTTTTAATCTCTGGTAAATATTCGCCATCCCAACCCCTCTTTGGTTTTCACCGCTTTTGATCCTCTCCCTTAACTCCTCTACCTCCTCCGGCTCCATGCCGCATCCATTATCCTCCACAATACACTGAATCGTGTGCTCTCCCGTCATGGAAATTGATGCCCGGACAAAGCCCCCCTCTATTTTCTGCTCCAATCCATGAAAAACAGCATTTTCAATCAGAGGCTGCAACAGAAATTTAATCACAGATTTCGTCAGCACGCCTTCTTCTGCTTCTGTCTGAACTTTAATCCTCTCCCGGAAACGATGGTGGATAATATGTGCATATTCCTGAATATAATTCAATTCTTCTTCTACCCTTACAACGTTGCCCCCTTTGACTGCAAACCGAAATAGTTTAGACAGTGCCAGGGTAATTTCTGCAATTTCGTCTTCTTCATGATACAATGCCATGCCGCGGATACAGTCTAACGTATTATATAAAAAATGCGGATTAATCTGATTGCGGTATGCAAGAATCTGAAGCTGCTTCTCTGCAGCCTCCATCTGATACGCTTTCTCCCTGGCCTTTCGAATCTGCAGATTCTTTTCTACCAGGCTGTCCAGCATTTGATTCAGGCTCGCCTCCACAGTACCAATCTCATCCCTCCTATGGACCTGTATACGCGCCTTTGGATCCTCCAAAACTTTCCCAACAAAGTCTTCCATTTCCCGTATAGGAAGCGCCAGCCTGCGGTAACAGAACAAAAGCATACAAAGCAGCAGTCCCAGCGCCAGTGCATATGTCCCCAAATAGAGAATACTCCCGTCCTCCTCACCGAAAAGCTCTTTTTGGGGTATTCTGCTCACAAGCTTCCATCCCCCCACTGGCAATTCCCTGCATGTCACCTGATAATCTTTGGTAGTCCGCATCCAATCCGCATTTATTTCGTCTGCATCTTTGCCCCCCTGCTGCGCGAGTACCTGATTCTCCCCATCTAAAATATATAGCTGTGTATGGCTGGTCGCCTGTTCCTCCTGCAGTATCTCCATCAACTTGTCTGTCTCCATGATAAATACACACATACCAATCTGTTGTCCATACACCTGGCTGTTTAAATCGAATACCGGAAAATAAATAGCGTAATATGGCATATTGGAATTACTAAAATAAAAAATATTGCTGTACTCCTGTTGTTCCTTCCTAACTTGAATCAATTCCATATTTTCCGCACCCTGCTCTCCGTGCCCCATACTTGCAATCAGTTCCATATCCTGGTCAAACACATAGATACCAGAAATATTATTTTCTAATAATATGGTATTTGAAAATACAGTATTTACATCCTCTGTAAAAGTAACACGTTCTACGGAGTCCTGAAAAAAATATGTATAAATGGTCGGGGAATAGGCCGTCACTGTTGCAATCTGTGTCATCCGCCCATAATATTCCTCCATTTTATTTTCAATCTGTACGATATGCTGTTCATTAAAATTGAGCGTATTTTCCCTGAGACTCAGCTTCCTCTGCGAACTTGTTATAATAAACGCTGCCAAGAGAACCAGCATCAAAATCAGCCCCATGGCAAAAAGCTGTATAAAAATACTCTGCTTTCTTAATCTTTTCCGTATCAAGACTGCACCTTCCTTTGCCTAGTTTACCTTAAGGATCCTATCGTCCTGCTCCCGGCAGTTCTCTTGGTACTGTATATTTTTTTGTGTGTCCAGCTCACATATTCCCATTTCATTAAGCCTGTCCATCATGATCTGATATTCCTGTTCAAATTGAACATTATTTTCCGCTAGTATCACCTTCAATATCTGTTTCTTCTTGTAATCCTGCAGCTCTGCCTCAAGATTTTGCCCCCTCTTTCCCAGGGACATGACAAGCAGCGAACTGTTATACCGCCTGGTTTCTTTCGCCTTTCCATAGGTAACTTTAATCAAAGTCTCAGCTTCTTCCTCGCTCCCTTCCTCATAGGGGGCAAGAATGCTCCGCTCCCAGGCAGTATTATGGAACATCCACCAGGCCCCCACCCCCGTATTTCCATAATCCCTTTTTGCTCGTTTGCCCTCTTCTGTCAGTTTCACCAGATGGTCCTGCAGCTCAAAATGAACGCCTTCCTCCCCAAATTCCCACTGGAACATTCCCTCCGGACTGGTCATATAATCCAGAAACCGCGCCAGTTCCACAGGATGTTCACAGGTTTTTGATATGAAGGTATTCATCCAGCCCAAACCTACTTCCCGCTCCCTCCCATAGACAGGATGCTCCCCCGATGATGGAAGAATGGGACCGGACGTTACCCACTCTTTGGGATCAATGTCAATGTTCGCCGTATTCCCTACAAAACACAGGACTATCCCCTCTGCAATCATCTGCCGTATCTTGGCATTTGACAGCGTCAGCCATTCCGCCTGAAAATATCCATTCTGCACCATCTGATTCAAATAGGACAACGCCTCCTTTGCCTCTGGCTGACGCATAATATCCATATAATTTCCATCTTCATCTACATATTCAGCTCCGAATGTCTCCATAAAAAACTGCAGGGAATGGTCCCAGTAGTTCTGTCCATCCAGCATAAGCGGAATAATAGGCTCTTTGCTCCCTATATTTGCCTGCACTGCTTTTTCAAATACCTGCAAAAGCTGCTCCTGCGTCCTCAAGTCCTCTACCTGCAAACCCAGTTCCAGCAAAAGCTTTTTGTTCCAGATAATACCGCTGTTCGTCGCATATTCTACCATATCCTGATAACACTCAGAACTTGGTTCCCATAGTTCCATAACCTCCCCAATGGCAAGATGCGATGGAAAGGCGTACCATTTTCCGTCCCGTTTTATAAGCCCCTGTCTTACATCTTCTGGAAAATTCTTTAACAACTTGGCTTCTGGAAGATATTTCTGGAAAAATTCTTCCAAATCCCAGAATTTCCCGGAAGAAGCAAGCTGACTGATCGTGGTCGCATTTGTTACACAAACCAAATCCGTCAGGTTATTGTTCGCCAGCATCAGCCTGACCTGGTTGTCCGCATCCTGCGGAGGCACATTTGTCTCCAGTACAACGCCTGTCCCTTTCGTAATCTTCCCAGTAATCGTTTCCTCTCTGGTATCCCACTTCGGCGGCGTCCAGAAATCCACATCGCAGAACAGGGATATATAGGTATAATCCACATTCTCCTGCTGCGCCAAATGATTGCCGCAACCCTGCACCCCCATAATAACCAAAAGTATACAAAGTATAGGGCATATCCATGTTTTTTTCATTTCTCCATACACTCCTCTTTCCCCAAAACAGCAACTAATGTATCTGCCCTTTCTTTTCCATCATTCCCCCGCCTTTACCATACATTCCTTCCGGTAAAAACAAATCCCGTATTTTATAATATTGCGGTAACCGATGCTGTACCATTCCTCCTGATAATTCTGCTCCTCAATCTGGACAAGCGCCGCATCGCATCCTGCTTCCATCTCCTCAAGCTTTTTTGCCGCCTTAATCTCTATAATAATCACACCCCCCCGGACAGAAGGGCTGTAAATTACCAGATCCGGCCTGCCGTTCCCGCTTTCCCGGTTGGAACGCACAGCATATTCAGGATGCTGCCGAAGCAGCCCCGCAAGGAATCCGTGGTAATAGTTTTCGGCATAATCATAAAAGCTGATCGTCTCTAAGAGCTGGCGGTTCAGCTCCTGCTCAATCGCCGGACAGTCTTTCTCAGCCAATGCCCGGTAGAATCCGGAGAAATCCGCCTTCCTCACCTGCTGCTCAAACCATTCCATCACCGTTCGGCGGTACACATACAATACCTCCTGATTGGGAATTGCCATTTCCAGATAAATATTTTGTCCCGCAAACCGCTCGGATATTTTTTTCAGATACCCGGTGAAAAACAGGAAATTCCACAGATTATTCTGTGAGCTGTATATATCATCATAAGTAATATCTTCATGAACCTCAACCTCTACGGTCCCGCCGTCTGCCAAGCGCTCCACATCCAGCTTCATCACCGGGTCTGCCGTCTCCACGAGCTCCCTGATAATACTGTTGGAAGATGTGTTGGACCAATAAGGCCTGGGAAATGCATGGATGTCTGAGACTGCCGTCTCCACATAATTGATGATGCTCCATGGATTATATACCTCCATATCGCCAAACCGGTATCCGTCATACCATCTCCTGGCTTCCTCCATCTTCTGCTCTATCTCATAAACCTTAAGCATCTCCTTAACTTCTTCCTCTGTAAATCCGAAATACTCCGCATAGTCCCTCGTCAGCACAGAGACCGCCTTTAGATTATTCAATCCTGTAAAAATACTCTCCCTGCTGATTCTCAAACATCCGGTAACCACTGCAAATTCCAGATTGTCATTTGTCTTCAACGCCGATTCAAAAAACGAGCGCAGAAAACCTATCATCTCTGGATAAAACCCCTGAAAGTGGGCGTTCTCCAGAGGCACGTCGTATTCATCCAGCAAAATAACCACATTTTTTCCATGCCAGGCTGACAGACATTCAGATAGAAACTGCAAAGAGGTTGCATAGTCCCCCTCCTCGCCTTTGCAGCCCATCAACTGCCGAAACTTCTCCTTCTGAGCATCCACCAGACATACTCCCTCCAAAACATATCTGTGCCGCACAAATTCCCTTATAACCGTATCCCTGAGCACGTGGTATGCCATTCTATAATTCGGCTGTTTGGCAGATTTCAGGGAAAGGAAAATTACCGGATACTGCCCTTGTTCTTTCTGGTAACGCTCACCTTCCCGCCAGATTTTCATTTCCCGGAAATAATGGCTGTTATCCACGACATTCCCATCCCTGTCTATCTCGCACTCAAAGAATGTCTTCAGCATCGTCAATGTCAAGGTCTTTCCAAACCTCCTGGGACGGGTAAAAAGGTTCACCTCGCCTCCCTTGTCCAGCAAATCCTTAATCATCAGGGTTTTATCTACATAATAGTACGGCTTATCGATCATCTTCTTGTAAAATTCAATTCCGATAGGAAATGGTTTTTTCCTCAAACCTCCCACCCCTTTCTTTTATTCCCGCAAATAACGCACTCCCGCATTCTCGTAAAGATTTAATTTCTTAATGTAATCATGGCTGGGATTCTGGGGAGAAATAATCTCAATAATCCAGTCCGGCGCTCCGCTGCAACCGCGGTCCGTAAGTTTGCCCGGGTCACAGATAACGCTTATATCCGGCTCTACTATGGTGTTTTCATCCTCCTTCAGCTTTACGGCAAACGGCGCCGGATAGACATGGCAGGAACCACCCTTTGCTTTGATATAATCCCGAATTGTTCCTGAAAGCTCCATAAGTATTGCCTGATGGGTCCGTAAAGGCGCTGCCTGGTTATAGATCAAAACCTCGTTTATAAGCTCTGCCCTAACATCCTCCGTTCATTCGGTAACGGCATACGTCGGAATACACTGTGCTGACTTTTATATGAACAAGCATACCATATTTATTCATTAATCTTATCAATCATTGTAAGATTAACACCCATGCTTGTAAGTATATCTTAACCAGAAAACAAAGTCTATGACAATCCAATCAGTTCTTCTTTCTCTTTGCGGGTAAGCTGCTTAATCTTCACTTCCCGGCTCATTGCCTCCTGCTTTGTCCTATATTCCTCCAAATAGACAAGCTCTACCGGCGTTCGCACCCGGGTATATTTGCCGCCTTTTCCTGCGTTATGCGCTTCCAGCCGCTTCTTAATATTGTTTGTCCAACCCGTGTACAGTGTCCCGTCACTGCACCGGAGGATATATACCACATTCCTGTTCTCTGACATATCTTTTCCTCATATATTTTATATCCGGCATCTATTTATGTAGCGAGACTGCAAGCAGTCTCTTATATGCAAAGCAGCACCGGATAACTGTATTTTTCCAGTTCAGGCAATATCTCCCGCCACTCTGGCCAGACAGCGGGACGTTCCTTTCGCAAATTCATGTAAAAAACTGTGCTGCGGATTTTTACATATAGCTACTAACATTTTATGAAAAAAATGTTTTCCCGTGCCTGTTTTGCTATCTAGTATTTGATTTATCCATTCTACCATAATTTCTGGCAAAAACAAAGCGGACAGCAATCTGCCGTCCGCTCTGTCAAAAATTATTTCATTGCAGATATCCCATAGGGTCTACCGGAACTCCATCCTTCTGCAGTTCAAAGAAAAGGTTTGAGCCCTCCACAGAATAATATTTGGTAGGTTCATTGATGTAACCTAAGATTTCTCCGTTTTCTACATAATCTCCCGTGCTCTTGGGAATTTCCTTTAATTGTCCATAAATGGCGCTGTATCCATCTCCCATATCCACGGTAATGGTATTGCCAGTCTCTGCCGTTGTCTCTACATTTGTCACTTTACCATCCGAAACTGCCTTTACCGGAGTATTGACCTCAGCTTTAATAATCACCGCCGGATTGTATTTATATTGATCCAGCGTTGCAAAATATACGGTCT
This sequence comes from uncultured Lachnospiraceae bacterium, assembly GCA_948688495.1. Classification (GTDB taxonomy): domain Bacteria; phylum Bacillota; class Clostridia; order Lachnospirales; family Lachnospiraceae; genus Petralouisia. Next base: position 12,606 of record CAPQSW010000019.1, read on the forward strand.
GGTCCATACTGTAATTTAACACGACATTTCCCTGCAGCGGCCAGCCCAGGTCCGTCTCAGCGTCAAAATGAAGCATTGGCTCTACAGGCGTCTGCACTTTTGCAACTACTTCCGGTTCATCCATAAAATTATCATTTTCTGGAGGAATAATACCGGATACTGCCTCCGTCTCATCCTCTTTTTCCTTTTCTTCCTTGGCCTTTGCCTGTTGTTGTTTTCGCTGTTCTTCCTTTTTCTTTGCCTCTTCTTCTTTCTTTTTCTGCTCCCTGGCTTCATCTTCCGCTTTCGCCTGCTGTATTTGTTCCTTCTGTTCCTTTGCCAGCTGTTCCTCCAGCTTTTTCTCCTGCTGGGTATAATAAATACCAGTCATGCCAAATGCTGCCACTACCATGAACACAGCGGCAATCAGATAGGATTTCTTGTTAAAAAATGCTGATACTTTTCTATTTCTCATCCTGTCACCTTCCATTTCTGTTTGTTTTTCTTTTTTAGTTTTTCCGAAAAAACAAGGTTTATACAGGATTTTGAATAGTTCGTCTTATTTTATTATTTCAATGCCTTTATAATAATATTGCAAAATTTCTTTGTAGCTGCTCCCTGCCTTTGCCATCTCGTTTGCTCCATATTGGCTCAAACCCAGCCCGTGTCCCATGCCTTTTGTCACGATGCGCACCTTCCCTTCCACCTCCTTAATGGAAAAACACGCAGAATTTAAACCCAGGCAGTCACGGACTTCTTCTCCCGCCATGATCTGCTCTCCAATCATAACCTCTAAAGCATACTCACTGGAATCACGTTTTGACACACTAATCTTGCCTGCCACATCCTCCGCTGTCAGATTTGCATTTTCACATGCCGCGTTCAGCTTATCTGCCAGATCGCTCTTTTCCAAAAAGACTACTTTCAGATAATCATGGGATGGGATATCCATACTGCTGTCCACACTGGACAAATAGGGCAGACTGTTTCCCAGCGCTTCCCCGGCATCTCTAGTCTTCCCGGCACTCACAGCATGGAAAGCTGCCTGTATAGGTTCCTCCTCCCAGACAAGAATTTCACCCTCTGTAGCGGCAATTGCATTTTCCAATGTCTGATAATTCTGCTCAAATCCATTCTGTCCCCACAAAGATAGCATTTCTTCCCGGGACATAGATTCAGGCATCTCCTCCCCGTAGTCCAATGCACGCTTTAACGCCGTCCGGGCTATGACCGTCTGCGCTTTTATTGCCTCCATCTCATAATCAAGAGAAATTTCCTCTGCCACAATTCCAGCAAGATATTCTTCTTCGTCCATATCCTGTCCGTCTTTTTTTTCTTGAGGCAGGAGATTTCTCTCCATAATCGTCTCCGCTTTTTCTGCTTCGGTGCTTGTCTCTCTTCCTTGAAATAATAAAGTAATAATGTAGGGCGTTGCTAATATCAATACGCAAACTGCCAAAAATGTTTTTAATTTTTCTTTCAAAAAAACACCCCCCCCTTTTTCCATATCTTCCAACGTGTTGACAAATGACACGCTGCGACACGTGCCGTCCCCATGCAATAACACTATATTCCAAAAAGAATTTATGTATGCGTGAAAAATTCTCGAACAAAAGTTCTTGCTTTTTCCTTGGCCTCATGTTATGATGTTTTTAGAACACCCGTTCTATATTCTAAAATAAGGATTATGCCCGCTATGAATACAATACAGATGGATATGGATTTAACCCAAAAACTGACAATTTTATCTGACGCGGCAAAGTATGACGTCGCCTGCACTTCCAGCGGTGTAGACCGCAAGGGCAACGGCAGGGGCATGGGTAACTCTGTTGCACCCGGCGTCTGCCATACATTTTCTGCGGATGGAAGATGCATTTCCCTGCTGAAGATTCTTTTTACAAATGAATGCATTTTTAATTGTGCCTATTGCCTGAATAACCGTGATTCTGACGTCAGACGCGCCTCCTTCACCCCCGAGGAAGTCTGTACGATTACACTGGAATTTTACCGCCGCAATTATATCGAAGGCCTCTTCTTAAGTTCTGGTATCCTGATAAGCCCCGACTATACGATGGATTTGATTTACCAGACCCTGTATAAACTGCGCACGGTACACCACTTCAACGGCTACATCCACGTGAAGGCCATTCCCGGCGCTGATCCGGAATTGGTGGAACGGACTGGATTCCTAGCAGACCGCATGAGCATTAATCTGGAACTCCCCACTGCGGACAGCCTGAAAAAGCTTGCCCCCTGTAAGTCCCGAAATACCATCCTAAAGCCCATGCGACAGATTCAAAACCGCATTACAGACAACAAGCAGGAACTTGCTGTATACCGTAGAGCCCCCCGTTTCGTCCCTGCCGGACAGTCCACACAAATGATTATCGGGGCAACTCCTGAACATGACTTCCAAATAATGAGCGTAGCAGAGGGGCTTTATCAGAAATTCTCACTAAAAAGAGTTTTCTATTCTGCCTTTGTCAATGTAAACGGTAATTCCATGCTTCCCGCCCTTCCTGGCGGGCCGCCTCTTTTGCGGGAACACCGGCTTTATCAGGCAGACTGGCTGCTTCGCTACTATAATTTTAAAGTATCGGAACTTTTGTCCGAAGACCGTCCCGATTTCAATATTTTTCTGGACCCCAAGTGTGACTGGGCGCTGCGTCATCTGGAGTACTTTCCAGTGGAAATCAACCGTGCCAGCTACCAAGCATTACTGCGCGTCCCGGGAATCGGCTACAAATCTGCAGAACGCATTGTAAAAGCCCGCAAAAGAAATTCTCTTTCTTTTGATGACTTAAAGAAGATTGGCGTTGTGTTAAAGCGCGCCCTGTACTTTATTACCTGCTCTGGTAAGATGATGTACCGCACAAAATTAGAAGAGAATTATATCTGTGAAAATCTTATGCGGGATAAGACGCAGATTCCAAGAGACATACGGGAAGGCGGATACCAGCAAATCAGCTTTTTTGATAAAGAGCTGCAGTCTGATTTTCAACTAACCAACTTAGAAGCAATAGGCATTTGCGAAACTCAATAAAACAGGAGGAATACGATGTATATTTTTCTTTGTGAAGACAGCATTGACGGTATTTTCACCGGAGTCTATGACGCCTGGGCAAGCCGCTATGGACACGCAAATATTGCCCTTACCACCCACACACCGGACAACTACTCCCTGTTTGACGAATATATTACCGTATCATGTGATCCCGTTAAAAGCGCAAAGGTAGCGCGCACCATGTATGAACGCATGGGAGGCGAAGCTTATCAGGAATTATGCCAGGCCGCCTCAGCGCGGGAAGACAGCACCAGCAGAAAACATATGGATAAAGCAGACGCTATTTATAAGACGATTGTTCTTGCATTGTCCCTGCCGGATGCAGGCAAAGTCTTGAATTATCTGGGAGAACCTTACGTACGCCGTACTTTTCAGCTCTCACGCAGTACGTTCAACGAAGCGCATCATCTGCTGGGTTTTCTGCGTTTTCAGGAGTTGGAGAATGGCATCCTCTTTGCGCAGATTCATCCTAAGAATGATGTTCTGCCATTTCTTGGGGAACATTTTTCAGATCGTCTGCCGGAAGAAAATTTTATGATTTACGATGCAACACGCTCTCTTGCCGTGCTGCATACGAAAGGAAATGGTTTTTTTATTACAGATACCACAGATTTGAATCCAGAAATGCTAAGCCGCTTTTCTCCTGGGGAACTGGAATACCGCAGGCTCTGGTGCGCTTTTTTCGACAGCATTGCCATTGAAGCAAGGAAGAATCCTAAGCTTCAGAATCAGAATCTGCCAAAACGTTTTCAGAGGGATATCGTTGAATTTCAGCGAGACAATTCAGGCGGGGCATTGTTTTAAGGCCAAAAGGGGATCAAAAGCGCGACAGAAGATTGCTCAGCCTTGCAAACTGCGCGAGCGTCAGTGACTCTCCCCGGACATTCGCAGGCAGCCCCATTTCCTCTAATGCCTGTATCATCTGCTCTTTGCCATAAGGAATATCCGGCGCATTATTCAGTCCATTTACCAATGTTTTTCTGCGCTGGTTAAACGACGCCCGGATCAGGGCGAACATCTGCTTCTCCTCCTTCACCTGTACCGGCGCCTCTTTATACCTGTCCAGCCGAATTACGGCACTTCCTACTTTGGGCCGCGGGATGAAGCAGTTCGACGGTACATTGGCTACAATCTCCGGTTTTGCATAATACTGGACGGCCAGGGATAACGCCCCGTAATCCTTTGTTCCGGGTCCCACCTGCATACGGTCTGCCACTTCTTTCTGCACCATAACTGTAATACTCTCTATCGGCACATGGCTCTCAAACAATCCCATAATGATCGGCGTAGTGATATAATAAGGAAGATTTGCCACTACCTTTATGGGATTCCCCTCGTTTTTCTCCTGTACCAGCCTGTTTATGTCTATTTTTAGAATATCCTGCTGAATAATCTCTACATTTTCATATACACTAAGCGTATCTTCCAGAATGGGAATCAAATTCTTATCTATCTCTACCGCCGCCACTGCCCTTGCATGTTCACAGAGATACTGTGTCATCGTCCCGATGCCCGGTCCAATTTCCAGTACAAAATCATCTTCCGTAATATCTGCCGCAGATATAATTTTCTCCAATACCCTGATGTCAATCAAGAAATTCTGTCCATATTTTTTCTGGAAATTAAATTTATACTTCTGCAGCACCGCTATCGTATTCTGGGGATTTCCTAATGTCGCCATATTTTCCTACTTTCCTGCTTTTATAAACAGTCTCATTGCATTCTCATAGGTTGCCTTGATTACTTCTTCCTCCGCAATGCCCCGAAGCGCTGCAATCTCTTTTGCTACATAGGGAAGATTCAAGGATGAATTGCGCTTGCCACGGTTGGGCTCCGGGGAGAGATAGGGACAGTCCGTTTCCAGCAAAATCCGCTCTAACGGAATATGGGCTGCCGTTTCCTTCAGCTTTCTCGAATTTTTAAAAGTCACTACCCCGCCAATTCCAATATAATATCCCATCTTCACATATTCCTCTGCCATCTCCGGGGAATAGGAAAAACAGTGTATCACGCCGGGAATCTGCTCCGCATGGATACCCTTCATCAACGTTAAGGTATCCTCTGCGGCGTCCCGCGAGTGGATTATCACCGGAAGGGCGAGTTCCCTTGCAAGTTCCATCTGACGGCAGAACCAATAGCGCTGCCTGCTCTGTACCTCAGGGTCTTTTTCCCAATAATAGTCCAGACCAATCTCTCCGATTGCCACAATCTTAGGCAAAACGGCCGATGACTTTATCCATTCATAGCTCTCCTCACTCAAATCCCCAATATCACTGGGATGGATGCCAAGCGCCCCAAAGACAAATGGATACTGCCGCATCAAGTCCAGCGTACGCTTACACGCCGCCAAATCCGAACCTACATTGATAATCTTCCCGATTCCATTTTCCTCCATAGAGGAAAGCAGTTCCTCCCGGTCTGGGTCAAACTGCCTATCATCATAATGGGCATGACTTTCAAATATCAACATATCTCCGCCCCCGCAGGCATATGCTTCTCCGGCACCATCAATGCCAGTTCCCCGTTCTCATCTTCCGCGCACAGAAGCATTCCCTCTGACAGCACACCTGCCAGTTTTGCAGGTTTCAGATTCACCAGGACCATAACCTTTTTCCCTACCATCTGCTCTGGGGAATAGTATTTGCGGATTCCTGAGACAATCTGTTTCACCTGACTCCCAATGCGCACCTGGGAACAGAGCAGTTTCTTGGATTTTGTCACTGCCTCACAGGCAATAATCTCGCCTACCTGAAATTGCATTTTCATAAAGTCCTCATAGGATATTTCCTCCTTGGGCTCAATATCAATACCGGCCTCATCTTCCTGCGCCGGTGCTTCCCCCATAGCGGACTGTTCTGCCTCAAATTCCGCACGCTGTGCTTCGCGGATTTTTTCAACTTTTTCCATAATTTCCTTTACATCGAGACGTGCAAACAGAATTTCCGGCTTCTCTGTCACCTTCGTCCCACTCTCATAGAGTCCAAATTGATCCAAACACGCAAACTCACGAATGCTTGTATTTAGCTGTGCGACAATTTTATCTGCCGTCTCCGGCAAAAAGCTGTGAAGAAGGGACGCTGCAACCGTGATGGATTCCGTCAGATTATAGAGTACCTCACTGAGACGTTCCTTCTTTGCTTCATCTTTTGCCAATACCCATGGTTCTGTCTCGTCAATATATTTATTGCTGCGGCGTAACACCGTAAATACCTCGGAGATTGCATCTGCCACACGCAGCTCATCCATCTTGGCTTTTATTTTATCCCTTGCCGCTGTCACCGTTTCTTTTAATTGTGCATCTACGGCTTCTTCTATCCCGGTCCTCGAAACCACACCGTCAAAATATTTATTACACATAGAAACCGTGCGGTTAACCAGATTGCCCAAAATATTAGCAAGATCGGAATTTAACCGTTCAACTACCAGCTCCCAGGTGATAATTCCATCATTATCAAAAGGCATTTCATGTAGTACAAAATAACGAGTGGCGTCCACACCAAACAGATCCACCATATCATCTGCATAGATGACATTTCCCTTGGATTTGCTCATCTTCTCACCGCCCTGTAACAGCCATGGATGACCAAATACCTGCTTGGGCAACGGCAAATCCAATGCCATCAGGAAAATTGGCCAATAAATCGTATGAAAACGGATAATATCTTTCCCGATCAGGTGCAAATCTGCCGGCCAGTTCTTGTTAAATAAATCTGTAGAGTTTCCCCCTGCATCATAACCAATCTTCGTAATATAGTTCGTCAGCGCATCCAGCCATACATACACCACATGTTTGGGATCAAAATCTACCGTAATCCCCCAGTTAAAGGAAGTCCGGGATACACACAAATCCTGAAGTCCGGGCAAAAGGAAGTTATTCATCATCTCATTCTTCCGGGATACCGGCTGAATAAATTCCGGATGGCTGTTGATGTGCTCAATAAGCCTGTCCGCATATTTGCTCATTTTAAAGAAATATGCCTCCTCCTTTGCCGGCTTTACCTCACGCCCGCAGTCTGGACACTTGCCATCTACCAACTGGGATTCCGTCCAGAAAGACTCGCAGGGCGTACAGTACATCCCCTCATAAGCCCCCTTATAAATATCCCCCTTCTCATATAATTTCTTAAAAATCTTTGCAACCTGTGCTTCATGGTCTGCATCAGTGGTACGGACAAAGCCATCATAAGAAGAATTCACCATATCCCAGATACGCTTTACCTCTGCCGCCACCTGATCTACATATTTTTTAGGGCTGATCCCCATTTTTTCAGCTTTCTCCTGAATCTTTTGCCCATGTTCATCTGTCCCAGTCTGAAAATAGACATCATAGCCTTCCTGCCGCTTAAATCTCGCAATGCTGTCAGCCAGGACAATCTCATACGTATTGCCAATATGAGGTTTGCCCGACGTATAAGCAATGGCAGTCGTGATATAATATTTTCCCTTATTACATTTTGTACACATAAAAGCGCCTCCTTTATAATAAACTTTCATCCATAAAATGAAACGCCGCCTTCCATGCACTCGTAGAAGGCGGCTGGTTTTACATTACTATTATAGATTGATAAACCGGTCTGCTTCATCCGTTAAAGTCCCGGCAACCTGTCTGTTATCATCCATTGCCTCTGCAATCTCACTAATATCTTTTACGAGATTCGAGGTATTCATAGCCACATTCGTAGCTCCCTTTGCACTCTCGCCAACTGCTGAATTGATACCGTTGATAGAGTCCGTGATATTTTCCATCAACTGCTTTAAGTTCACAGACATATCGTTAAACCGGGTAACAATGTCATTGACATGAACAGCATCCTCGTTATACTGCCTTCCGGTATTTACAAATCCCTCATAATCCGGAAGAATATTTTCGTTAATATATTTGACAATGGAATCTGCACTGTCAATCAGCTCATTTACCGCCTCAATTACCATGTTATTGATGGTCTGAATATTATTTGCTGCCTCTCTGCTGGAACTTGCCAACTGGCTGATTTCATCTGCAACAACTGCAAATCCCCGTCCTGCTTCTCCTGCTCTGGCTGCCTCGATAGATGCATTCAGTGACAAAAGATTTGTCTGCCCGGAAATACTGAGAATCTCATCCGTCAAATCATTCACACGATCCACACTCTTACTGCTCTCAATCGCACGTTTCAGCTTATCCACAATGGCATTGATAATATCACTCGTATTCTGTTTATTCTCGACCGCACTTCTTTCCAGATTTTCCGCACGCTCCTGCATACCTGCTGCATAATCATACAATCCCTGTGATGCATCGGATAATTCAATGATATTTTCATCCACAACGCCCACATTTTCCTTAATATCTGTGATTGTAGTCGAGATTGTCTCCATAGATGCAGATAATTCCTCCATAACAGCAGAAATATCATAAGAATTATTATTTGCCGTAGAAACCTTATCTGATACCAGATTTACAATGGAGCCGAGCTGGTCGGAACTCATATTGATGTGCCCCATAATTCCCTGTAGTGTCTCAATAAAAGTGTTAATACCGGCTGCCAGTGTACCAATCTCATCCGTACAGAAACACTGCACCCTCTTTGTCAAATCACCCTCACCTGCTTCAATGGTAGCAATTACATCACGAAGCTGGGCATTGATGTTGATAAGACGTTTGCAAACCCATGTCCAGCAAACCCAAACAACAAAAAGCAACACCAGTGCACTGCATACAATCAGAATAATTGTGGTACGTGTTACGCTTTGGTATACACTGTTCTGTTGGGTTACAGCCTTCGTCATAGCGTCCTTATTGAAAGTAATCAAAGCATCCAGCTCAGCGGTCAAATCCGTTCCGGCTTCTCTCAGGTCATTGCTGGCAAGTTCAGATGCTTCACTATTCTCTCTCTTCGCACTATGATCCAAAATCTTATCGTAAATTGTCAGGTAATTAGCGTAATCTGTCTTAAACTGATCAAACGTGGCTTCCTCATCTGCGCCCAGTCCCTGTTCATACTGTTCACACAGACTGCTGATTTCTTCTTTCAGGGAATCTGCTTCCTGTATCAGCGTCTGCTTTCCCTCCGCATCATCTTCTACAATATGTGCAAATGCTACACGGCGCAATGTCTGATAAGCAATCGTAACATCTTCTATCTGTTCTATCTTTACCACATAATCACTGGTAATATTCTCACTGGTCTTCATAATTGTGTTCGTGCTGCTGAAACTTACAACCCCCAGAACAAGCATCAGGCAGCCCAACAACGCGACAGGAATGAGTATCTTTAACCTGATACTTAGATTTTTCAAAAACATTTTCATAATCCTTCTCCTCCTAAATGTATTTTATTCTTCGCAAAACCTGAATTAAAATTTATTATAATATATTTTTTTTCTCAAGTCCAGCTTGTTCTTATACTATTTCTCCTCTTTCGTGAACTTTCTCTACCAAATTGCCTTATTTATCCTGTTATCCTTTTTGCCACCACCACAAATCTCCCATTCTCAGCATACCCGGAACAGGTAGAAAGTGTAAGGAAAGTATCTCCAAACTCCGCGGTGGCTTTTGTGTCGTAAAGTGACAGTTTCATTACATTCTCATAGAAATTACGAAATTCATCTTCGGTATCTGCCTGATAAAATTGATAATATTTAAACCCGGTATCATCTTCCCCTTCCGTTATCTGAGTCCGAAATGCTGCTATGACTTCATAAATCCGCTCCTCGTAAAGCGTATCAAATAAGATTTTTCCATGCTCTTGGTAAAACGATTCGCTTTCATATTTATCCAGATCCCCGAACATGGAATTGTCTTTCATATGATGTCCATAAATGACAAAATTCGTTCCCGGCGTATTAATATCTGCAATGCTTTTTACATACAGGCAGCCGTATTTATCTTCCTCCCTCTCAAAATTATGGTGAAGATAATATTCGTCGTCCTCACACTGCATAACCGGATAATCAATCTTTGTCCCTTCTACAATAAGCCAGCCCGCCAAATCCTTATTCTTTGCATAGAGTTCTTTCCATTTTTCCGCTATCGCTGGCATTTGTTTCTCTGTATCTTCGGATTCTGTCTCCCTGCTGCCGGCAGACTCACCTACTGCATTTCCCGTTTTTTCTCCTGTACTATCGCTTTTCTCATGGACTGCCCGCAGCTTTCTCGACTGTTGTTCATGCTGGATGGACTGACAGCACGAGCGGCCTACCGGAATCAGGCATGCTATCATAATTACCAGGAACATTGCCCGCAGAATTAAAAGCTTTCCTTTATCCTTCACATACCTTCCTCCACTCGCTGCTCACACTCTTTCCAATACTATGGTAGTATACCAAAAACAGCATGATTACTATAAGCGCAGGATATTTCCTCAGCTTTCCCTTTCTCGCCCAGCGGACCAGCCGGTAAATAATTTCTTCCTTTTCATCCTCTGTAATACCACCCTCACCGGAATTAAAATATAATAACAGATATGTAAATCCAGCAACCATCCCGAGAGTCGCAAATATTTTTACATGGGTACTTTCCCCCGTTACAGGCTCCCCTGCTGCCGGCTTAGGCGTATGTTGTGTCGGCGTCTGCTTCACTGGCGTCTGAGGTTTTGGAACGATAACTGCCTTTTTCCTTAAAATCTCCACAGTGGCTTCCTTCGTACTTTTATTTCCTGCATAATCCACCGCTGTGACCGAAAGCGAATGCTTTCCTTCACCCTTTATCTCCACAGAAAAACTATAATTCTCCACTATGCCCTCTGCAAGTTCCTCCCTGCCCTCTGCTTTTGTGTTCCCTTTGTCTATCTGATAGGTTATCTCTGCTATTCCAGAAGTAATATTCTTTCCAGCGCTGTCTGTTACATCAACATTTACCATTGCCCGGCTCTCTGACGCATCTGTCTGCGCTTTCGAAAAATGGATATCCGGGGCATTGTCCTCAATGACAGCTCCGGCTCCGTCCGCTGTAAGTATCTTTTGCACAGACGCATTCCCTGCCTGGTCGGTACAGGAAAGAGCTATGCTTCCCTTAAATTCCTCCTCTATGGTAATTACCACTTCATATTCCCCATCCCGGGCGTTTCCTCTTACAGTCATAACTGCTGCAACTCCCCCGCTGCGTGCCCGAACTCCTGGTGACAAAGTAGATTCTGTGCGTATCTTAGCCGCCCCCTCCTTGGGGCTGCCTTTCTCTGGAATCAGGGTGTAAACCGCCTGGTCAAGTCCGCTGCCCTCCTCGGTTACCGGAACAGTAACCACAAGCTTCGTCTGTCCTGCCACCCAGTCCATAAGATTTCTATATCCTACTTGAAAAAACGCATCTCCTAAAACCGGAGCTGTCTCATCCAGCCATCGTGCATAGAGTATCGTTTTTATGGAATTTGTATTATTTTCCACCGTCTGATACGGATCCCAGTATGCAGCCATTGTGCCTTCCTGATCCTTATACCATCCCGCAAACGTATAGCCTTTTCTCTGGGGCTGCCCTGTCTCCTGCAAGAGACCTCCGTAGCGCACCATCTGTTTTCCAGGCTTCTCTCCCTCTCCCCCATTTAAATCAAAATCTATTTCATATGTATTTCTGTCATAATACAACTGCAATACCAGGCTGCCGTCTGCCTCCACAACCCCGGTTTTTTTGCCCAGACCAGGGTCGCGGCTTAAAGAAAACCCAGTGTAAGGATTTTGCTCTGCCTCCACCAGCTCGCCTGTTTTCCCTTCCATATATTCTGTATCAGCATCCACCCTGCTATAGCTGTCTCCCTCAATGTCCTGCCTGTAGTGCTCAATACGGTATGGGGTATAATTCCCGGCTATCCACATGGCATAAAGTGTTGTATCCCCTTCTGCCTCCATGGTTTCTTCTGCCAGATATGGCTCGCCTGTTCCATCATCTGCAGTGTTCCATCCAGAAAAGACATACCCCGTCCGAGGCAGCGGTCCTGCTGTTGTAAACACTGGGACGTCACAAGACACTTCATTTTCACTTACATTCGCATACAAAGTCTTGGTCTCACCTGCTGGACAGGCATCGCCTCCGTTAGCGTCATAAGATAAGGTAACCCCCTTCCTATATATGCCGTAATACACCGTATTTTCTGTCAAGGTGATTTCTTCCCCTGGCGCCTTCTCTGCCTCAAAACTCTTTGGACTGCTGCTCCATCCCACTGCCTCAAATCCTTCCATCGGCTGCAGTTCCGGCACTGTGAGCGTTCCGGTTCCTGCATCCTGATTCATCACGGCGTCGACAGTTTCCCTATTGCCTGCACTTCCGGAATAGAAGTGTGCAGCAAATCCAGTCCCATCTTCCGGTACGTCATCCTTCCCATCATCCCCTGTCAATATATCCTCCGCCAACTCAGAAACCGGAGCAGCCTCCTGCTGAGGTTCTGCCGCCTGCACATTAAGATCAGGCTGTAAAACAGGAATAGATACCACTACCAGGCATAAACCAAGGAGCGCCGCTGCCAGCTGCTGCCTGATAGGATGCCTGGAAGATACGGATTCCTTTCCTGTCTGCCTGTACTTTTTCTCTCTCATCGTATATCACGCTCCTCATATTTATGCTTGTATCATCTGCTTGTATGCAGATTCTCATTTTTTATCATTTATAACTCTTATAGCTCTGGCTCTTTCGTCTCTGCTTCTTCTGTTACTATGTCCTCTGCCTCTATCTCCACATCTGCATCCTTAGTTTCTTCATGAAATTTGGTTTCACATTTCGCACCACATTTGTTGCAGAACAGTGCGTCCATATCATTGGGCGCACCACAGGCAGAACACACCTTCTTGCCCTTGCGCTCCGCAATTTCCCCCTGCAGTTCTTCGATCTTCTGCAGCATCTCTGTGATAAGCGCCACTTCCTCAAAAAGCGGTTCCTCATCCTCTTTGTGAAGCTCATAGTACTGCTTGCCAATCTCCGTATAACATTTTCGCACAGTATCCTCTTTGCTCCGAATATCCATCCGCAGCTTTGTGATCTCTGTCAAGTCTGTTACTTTCTGTGTTACATCCTTTCCCGTCTCAGTAATTGTCTCTCCTAATTTTCCAAAAAAATCCATTTGTCTTCCTCCTTTTTATTTGTATCGGCACGCGCCGTATTATAATTATCCATTACATACGCTCCGCCAGTCAGCACTCACACTTCTGCCAATGCTGTGGTAATAGATCAGAAACAGCCAGATCAGAATGAGCGCCGGATATTTCCGAAAGCTCCCTCCCTGTGCCCAGCGAATCAACCTGGAAACAATCTCCTCTTTTTCTTTCTCTGTAATACCATTTTCTCCAGAGCTAAAATATAATAACAGATATGTAAATCCTGCAACCATACCAAGGGTCGCAAATATTTTCACATAGGTATTCTCCCCCGTTATAGGCTCTCCTGCTGCCGGCCCGGGCGTCGGTGTCTGCTTCACTGGCGTCTGGGGCTTGGGAACGATAACTGCTTTTTTCTTTGAAATCTCTATAGAAGCCTTTTTGGTACTCTCATTCCCTGCATTATCCACCGCGGTAACCGTAAGGGTATGTTTTCCCTCTCCCTTTATCTCCACGGAAAAACTATAACTCTCTGCCATAGCATCTGCAAGTTCCTCTTTGCCCTCTGCCTTAACCTTCCCATTGTCTATCTGATAGGTTATCTTCGCAATTCCGGCAGTGATCTCCTTCCCGGCACTGTCTGTTACATCCACATTTACTGTTGCCCGGCTCTTTGACAACTCCATCCGTCCTTTTGAAAAATGAATCTGTGGGGCGTTATCCTCTACGATAGCCCCGGCCCCGTCCGCAGTCAGTACCTTTTCCACAGATGTGTTTCCTGCATTATCGGTACATGTCAGGTACACGCTCCCCTTAAAGTCTTCCTCTATGGTGATCTCCGCAATACTATCTCCGCTCTGGGCGTCTCCCCGTATGGTCATCACCGCATTTAAACCGCTGCTGCGTGCCTGGAATTTTGGCATCACAGTCTGTTGTGTCCGTATGATTGCACTTCCCTGTTTCACTTTACCATCCACGGACACCAAACGGTAATCTCCCTGTTTTAGTCCGCTCCCCTTTTCCGTTACCGGAACGGTAATCGTCAATTTCTTCTGGCTGACAATCCAGTCTGCCAGATTCCGGTATCCAGTTCCAAAAGACGCTTCCCCAAGGATGGGCGCTGTCAGGTCCACCCACTTTGCGTACAATGTATTCTTTAAAGAATCCGTATTGCCTTCTACGGTCTGATAAGGGTTCCAATAGGCTGTCTCTGTGCCTTCCTGATTCTTATACCAGTCTGCAAACGTATATCCTGTACGCTGCGGCTCCTCTGTCTCCTGCAAGAGACCTCCGTAGCGCACGGCCTGGCTTTTAGGCGGAATGCCCTCGCCTCCATTTAAATCAAAATCTACGTCATAAATATTTCTGTCATAATACAACTGCAGTACCAGGCTTCCGTCCGCCTCTACAATCCCGGCCGTTTTTCCAAGCTCAGGATCGCTGCTCAAGGAAAATCCGGTATAAGGGTTGGCTTCGGCCTCTACCAGCTCGCCCGTTTTCCCAGCCATATATTCCGTATCAGCATCCACCCTGCTATAGCTGTCGCCCTCAAGCTCCTGTCTGTAGTGTTCAATACGATACGGCGTATAATTCCCGGCTATCCACATGGCATAAAGCGTTGTATCCCTTTCTGCCTCCATAGTTTCCCCTGCCAGATAAGGTTCACCGGTTCCATCCCTCTCCGTATTCCAGCCGGCAAAGACATATCCCGTCCAGGGCAATGGGCCCGCTGTTGTGAACACCGGAAGGTCATAAGCCACTTCATCCTCATTTACATTGGCACGCAGAACCTTTATCTCACTTGCCGGACTGCCATCACCTCCATTGGCGTCATAGGACAACATAACTTCTCTCCTATACACCCCATAATACACCACATCTTCTGTCAAGGTAATTTCTTCTCCCGGTACTATCTGGTCCTCTGCCTCAAACCCATCCGGCCTGCTGCTCCATCCTACCGCCTCAAATCCATCCATCGGCTGTAATCCTGGCACCGTAACCACACCGCTGTCTGAACCGTCATCAAGTTCTGCTATCATACTTGCTTTATTCCCAGCACTGCCGGAATAGAAATCTGCTGTAAATATCCGTTTCGCTTCAAAGACGGCGTACAGCATCGTATCATTTTCCAGTCTAAGCGTATCATCTTTCTGATACTCGGCGTCATTTCCATCCGCTTTTGTAGACCATCCCCGGAAAACTGCCCCTTTCTTAGCCGTCTCCCCATCAATCGTAAACGTCGGGATGTCGAAGGACACCTCGTCCTCATTTACATTGGCACGCAATATCTTCGTCTCGCCTTCTGGACAACTATCACCGCCGTTGGCGTCATAAGACAGCGTAACTGCTTTTCGGTATACCCCATAATAAACGGCATTCTCTCTTAGAGTAATTTCTTCCCCCGGCGCTAGTTCTGCCTCAAATCCGTCCGGACTGCTGCTCCATCCCACTGCCTCAAATCCGTCCATCGGCTCCAGTTCCGGCACGGTGAGCGTTCCTCTCCCCGCATCCCAGTCCATCACAGTGTCAACGATCTCTTTATTCCCAGCGCTGCCGGAATAAAAGCCTGCAGTAATCGGAGTCTTAAAAATAGCATATAAATCCGTATCTCCCTTTATCTTAAAACTATCTCCCGGCCAGTAGGTGGTGCCTTCTCCGTCTTCCTGTGTATTCCATCCGGCAAAATGACGTCCTTCACAAGTAAGCCCATCTGCCGACTTCGCCGTAACATCTGCGTCCAATGCATATTCTGTATCATCCGTCGGCGCCTCCCCCTTGGCGCCATTCTTCACATAATACACGAAATAACCATATCCCGGATTCGTTTCTGACGTATAGATCTGGTTATTGTCACTGAGTACCGCATACCAGGTCTTATCAGAATCCGTGACATCAATAAAGGTAATCTTCTTCATGTCCCTTTCCCGCAAGAGCTGATATTGGTTGACGCCCTGTGCCATCACATACCCTTCGCGAGGTCTTAGGTAAAGCTTTATCGGATAAGTCAATGTATCGCTGATCTGTACCTTGCGCTCAGTCAGGTTTTTTACATCCAGGTAAATGCCGTCCGTCCCCGAATTATCTGCACTGTCGCCAAACTTTACATCCCCGGATAATGTCACGGATGTATCGCCAACATCTGCTGTGGAATTGTGGAGGGCCCCGCTGCCTCTAAAGGTTTCATTCGTGCAGGTATTTCCTAAAAAAACGCCTCCGCGTATAACAGTATGGGTCCCCGCATGCCCGCAATGGTAGATACAGCCGCCCTTGACCGCATTCGAATTGCCGATAAACCTCCCGTCATTGATCGTCAGCGTCGCACCGCACATATAGATAAAACCACCGCCTGAAAAACCAGATATATCCGTAGTTGTGCCTGTCGCCTTGTTATTCTCATAACAGCCGCCATTGATGGTCACATTTGCATCCAGCACATGAAGCCCGCCACCACTTGTCATTTCAGCCAAACAATTCCTAATCGCTGCATTATTTAAATTCAAGGAAACAGCGGTTCCATACCGGGCAGTTGCATAGATTCCTCCACCATAGTTGCTTGCTGTACAATTCTCTATCGCCGCGCCGTTTAATGTCACAATACCTCCTGCCGTATAAATTGCTCCACCTTGACGGGCCCCACAAGCCTTGACTATACAGTCATTGAGCGTCAGACTGCCACCTCTCATACAAATTGCCCCTCCATCAGAACCCGCCTGGCAATTCATGATTATGCATCCGCTCTCCAACACTAAGTTCCCGCGGTTATTCAATGTTATCATGGGTATGGATGATCCTACAGTCCCCGCCTTCCCATCCATCGTAACAGCCTCCACCGTCAAGCTGCTGGCCTCACCCATGACAAACCCTGCCCCCGTACTTCCTCGTGCAATCGTTCCGCCGCCCTTGATCGTAACAGTCCCGTTGATTGTTATGCTGCCATTTATCGTCAGCGTAACTCCCGGCATTATAACAAGCTCTCCATTTGCCAATGAGCCTCCATCTGTCCAGGTAACATCTTCGCTGATAACCCCACAGCCAGGCGTTGCCGGCGTTTCCGGCGTTTCCGTCAACGTTATTTCTTCGCCTCCGCCAAACCGCAGTATTTCTTCTGCTTCAAGAAGACTTCCCATCTTAATCTTCTCCCGCCTTCTCCCGTCTTCGTCCTCCCGCTCCTGATAATCACCATCGTCCATTGTCACAGCACGCGCCCGCAGTTCCGCCGCCTGCACAGAAAAATCAAACTGTGAAACAGGGATTGACACAACAATCAGACACAATCCAAGAAACGCCGCCAAAAGCTGCTGCCTGATGGGATGCCTTGCGCCAGAACCTTTCCTCCTTGTCTGAATATCGTTGTTTTCTCTCATCTCAAATCACGCTCCTTGTTCCCAGAAATCCATTTTCTATAAGGATACTGATTCTCCCCTTCTAATTCACCTATCTCACACAGATATACCCCATATACACAGCATAGACAGCAACCATGGCTGCCCCTTCCACACGGTTAATCCGCTTCCCGGTCCATGCAAAAATCCACGTAACGATACTCACTCCTATCAAAATTATAGCATCCATCACATTTTCCATCAAGACCTCCATCGGGCTGATTGCCCCGGCAACTCCAAGCACCAGAAGAATGTTAAAGATGCAGGAACCAATCACGTTACCGATTGCCATATCCGCCTCGCCTTTCTTTGCCGCCACAATCGAAGTGACAAGCTCCGGCAGAGAGGTTCCCATTGCGACAATCGTAAGCCCGATTAAAGTCTGGCTCAGCCCGAAGTTCTCAGCAATCTTGGTGGCAGAGTCTACAACCACATCTCCTCCCATTACAATGGCTGCAATTCCAACTACAATATATACAAGACACATCCCGGTGCTTAAAGACTTAATTTCTTCCCCATCTGATTGAGCGTTCCTCTCTTTTCTTGCCCCCATGACCAGCCAGACCAGAAAGACAATGAACGATGCCAAGAGCAGCAATCCATCTGCCCTGCCAATTTCCATTCCCAGATACCCCATGACTGCAAGGGCAATTGCAGCCACAATGGAAATCGGAAATTCCTTTTTCAATGTCCCTGCTTTCACCTTAAGTGGCGAGATGACAGAACAGACCCCGCAGACGATCAGCAGGTTAAAGATATTAGAACCAATTACATTGCTGACGGCAACGGCGTTATCCCCACGAAAAGATGCTGCAATACTGACCGCACATTCCGGTGCACTCGTCCCCATCGCCACCACGGTCAGTCCGATAACCATAGAAGATATCCGCAGCTTATGCGCAATGCTTGCACTTCCATCTACAAAAACATCTGCCCCCTTAATCAACAATACAAATCCAACAATCAGTAATACATACTCCAAAATAATTTCCTCGCTTCCCATTTTGTAAATACTCTTTAAGACTTATTCTATCACAATCTTACGAGCTTTAAAACAAATATATCACCCAAATCCCAAAAAATCCCTTCCTTCTCTTGACAAACTGCCCTTTTTTACCTATAATTTTCATTCATTACGAGGAGGACACAGCGATGACGATATATGACGAACTGGTTGCCCGCGGACTGATTGCCCAGGTGACAGATGAAGATGAAATCAAAGAACTAATAAACAACGGAAAAGCTACGTTCTACATCGGCTTTGACCCCACAGCCGACAGCCTGCATGTCGGGCATTTCATGGCTCTTTGCCTGATGAAGCGCTTACAGATGGCCGGCAACAAGCCGATTGCATTAATCGGCGGCGGAACCGGGATGATCGGAGACCCCACCGGGAGAACGGACATGCGTCAGATGATGACGCCGGAGACGATTCAGCACAACTGCGACTGCTTTAAGGAACAGATGAGTAAATTCATTGACTTTTCTGACGGAAAAGCGTTGATGGTTAATAACGCTGACTGGCTCATGGATTTGAATTACATTGAACTGCTGCGCGAAGTCGGCGCACATTTCTCTGTCAACCGCATGCTGACTGCAGAGTGTTACAAGCAGCGTATGGAAAAGGGACTGAGCTTTTTGGAGTTCAACTACATGATTATGCAGAGTTACGATTTCTATGCACTATTCCAGAAATACGGCTGCAACATGCAGTTTGGCGGGGATGACCAGTGGAGCAATATGTTAGGCGGCACAGAATTGATCCGCCGCAAGCTTGGCAAAGATGCTTACGCCATGACAATCACACTGCTTCTAAACTCCGAGGGCAAAAAGATGGGCAAGACCCAAGCCGGCGCCGTATGGCTTGACCCGAACAAGACCTCGCCCTTCGATTTCTACCAGTACTGGCGGAATGTTGCAGATGCTGATGTATTAAAATGCATTCGCATGCTGACCTTCCTCCCCTTAGAGGAAATTGACAAGATGGATTCCTGGGAAGGCGCACAGCTCAATACCGCCAAAGAGATTCTCGCTTTTGAACTGACGAAACTGGTGCATGGAGAAGATGAGGCGAAAAAAGCGCAAGACGCTGCAAAAGCGCTGTTCTCCAGTGGAAATGCTGCTGATATGCCTTCTGTCACTTTAACGGAAGATGACTTTACCGACGGCTCGGTTGACATCCTTACCCTGCTGGTGAAATCAGGACTTACCCCTTCCCGCTCTGAGGCGCGCCGCGCGGTAGAACAGGGCGGCGTCTCTGTTGATGGCGAGAAAGTAACTGATATAAAGACTGCCTACACTGCAAATGCATTTGCAGACGGCATGGTATTGAAAAGAGGAAAAAAGAATTTCCGAAAGATACTGAAATAAAAACTGTGCCAGCGGGCTACTTCCGGAGAAACAGTACGCCAAATGCTCCGGAACCGCAGTTACAGGAAATTGTAGCGGATGCCTTGTTTACCACAACGGTTTTCACAGGTATTCGCTTTTTTATTTCCTCAAGCAGGAACTGACGAAATTCATACGATCCGCCAGCCGTAATCAGAAACACCATATCCGGTACAATCTCCTCTCTGCGCCGCAGCGCCCAGCGAAGATACGCACGCGCAAACCTGCGCTGGCTGCCAATGCACAGCCCCGCCGGTCCCATATGGCTGCCGGACAGCCTTAAAATAGGATGCAGCGATAAGACCTCACAAAGCGTGGCAATCCGTTTGCCAATCCTTCCATTGCGCTGTAAGCATTCTACCGAATCCACAATAAAACTGGTTGACACCTTCTCTTTCATGTGCGCAAGCTCTTTCAATATAATCTCACAGGTTGCACCGCGTTTTGCCATATCCGCAGCCGTAAGAACCATAAGCGCCATCCCGCCGGACAGATGCCCGGAATCTACCACATAAATCTGCGCATCATCCTTTGCCGCCTCCCGGGCTGTCTTATAGGCATCACTGACATACTGTGCCATGCAGATATGGATAATCGGGGCATTCGTCTTCCTTCGATGCATTTCAAAAAAATCCCGGTATTCCTCTACAGGCGCACAACTGCTGTAAACTTTCTTTCCCTGTTTCTCTATATATTCGATCAAATCATCCGAATTCATTTCCCTTGTATCCTGAAACCGTGCCTCCTCCGTCTGCACATAATAGTACATGACTGGAATCTGATAGCGCTCCTGTAAATCCGCGGTCAGGTCGCATACACAGTCCGTCGTTATCATTACCGTATCTTCTATCATGTAAGCCTCTCTCCTTCCTCCTGCTCCTTACGGATTAATTCCTTCGGCAGCCACTGTCTGAGGCTCCGCTCCATAGCATTCATCTCAATGGGCTTTGTCACGAAATCCTGGAATCCTTCAGACAAAAACATCTCCCTTGCACCACTGACCGCATTCGCAGTCAGCGCCACAACCGGAAGCTTCTTAAAATAATCTCCTTCCAAACCGCGAATAACATGCAAAGCCTCCACACCGTCCATCCCCGGCATCATATGGTCCATAAAAATGATATGGTAATCCTTGCTCTTTACCATCTCGATCGCCTGCGGCCCGCTGTCCGCTGTCATGATCGTCATATGGTAAGGCCTAAGCAGCCCAAGCGCCACTTTCAGATTCATGGCGTTATCATCCACCACCAGGATCTTTGCTTTTGGCGCTGTAAAGCGTTTCTGCGCCGCCTCCGTATTCCCCGGATTAAAGGAAAGCCTCTCTCCATTGATGACATTTCCAATCGAAATCACATAAAATGGCTTATAAATATTACGCATGTTTCCAGCGAGCGGCTCACGGTCATTGCGCTCCTGGACAACTGTGATACTAATCTGCCCTGCAAGCCTGTCAAAATATTGCTTGGATTCCCGGTATTCCTCCCGTCCCAAAAACAGGTGGGTGTATTTGGTGCCGCCGGCCAATTCCTTTTTCGTTTCTTCCAGCGTCGGGCAAATGCAGTAATGTATCCCCAGATTTTGGCCAATGTGCTCCATAATTTCCCGATAAGAATCCTTTACAAACGGATGACCGAATTTGTCCATACGGATGTAACACAGACAGCTCTGCTTCTTTGGCTGCTGCACCTGAATCATCGGCTTCTCCTCGATAATTTTCTGCGGAATTACCACAGTAAACTCCGTGCCCTCGCCGTACTTGCTGGTAACATGGAGTACGCCTCCCATTTTCCGTACAAGCTGCTTGGAAATAGCAAGCCCCAGCCCCGTACCCTCAATACTGCGGTTCTTCTTTGTGTCTACCTGGCTGAAACTCTGGAAAATCTTATCTAAGTTCTCCTCTTTAATTCCAATTCCGCTATCTCTAATTATAAAAGTCAGGTTCACGCCGTAGCTTTCCCTTCGGGCGTGAACTTGAAACAGCACGCCGCCCTGATGGGTAAATTTTATCGCATTTGTCAGCAGGTTTATAATAATCTGGCGGATACGGATTTCATCCCCATATAACTGCTCAGGAATCCCTGGGTCACAATCCACCATCAGCTCAATTGACTTATCTCCTTTGCGCGCCATCGCCATATTGATAATATCATTCAACATGGAGGATACCTGATAGGATTCACAGACAAGATCCATTTTACCCGATTCGATTTTAGAAAAATCCAGAAGGTCATTGATAATGCCTAAAAGATTCCTTCCCGAAATATGGATATTGTTACAGTTATCCCGGACATCCTCTGATAAATCCTTTTCATTGAGCACCAGCTCGCACATCCCCATAATAGCGTTCATCGGTGTACGGATTTCATGACTCATATTGGCGAGAAAATCGCTTTTGGCATGGTTTGCCGCCTCTGCGCCTACCAGTAAATCCCGCTGCTGTCTCTGGTAACACCAGATCTTGTATTGAATCATAATACACATCACCGTTTCCGCCAGATACACCAACGGAAAACGCATACGGTAGGTATCTGTGTAGGCGTATCCCAAAAGATGCAGCGGCGACCACATATAGACTGCCGTAAGCGCCCCCAAAAGCAGGCCAAGAATGCTTCCATAAAATAAGTTTAAGAAGTACATAACCGCAGGCGGCACCAAAAAAAGCCATACAGAGCTAAATCCCTGTTCCCCGCCATCTACGACAAAATAAAGCATCATTATCATCATTGCACAAATGATATCCACCGATACCAGCCAAACCTTCTTCCACAACACCAGGAGCGCCATGTTTACGAGCATAAGAGCTCCAACTCCGCCTGTGATCAACGCCATATGGAGAGAGCCAACGGCCAGATTTAAGATACACATCCCAAATCCCACCAGCACAAACAGCATGCAAAAACTCTGTATATTTTCCAGCTCCAGACCGCCCGCCTCATTCTTTATTGATAATAGCAAATTTTTTTTCGTCTTCATCCACTTCATCCAATCCCAACAGACACCTTCTGCTGCATTGTTTCATTCTCCAGGAAAACGGTACCTTCTCCCATCCAAAAACACTACGCTTGCGTATATTCCTTAAGCATCGTCCGCAGTTCATCCTCCGCCCCCAGAAATATATCAAGAAGCTCCGGTTCAAAACTTTTCCCCCGTTCTTCCTCTAAAATGGCAAATGCTTTCTCAAGCGGCATCCCCGGCTTATACTGCCGCTCGGACACCAGGGCGTCAAACACATCTGCAATTGCAAGAATCCTTGCTGACAGAGGTATATTCTCTCCCGAAAGCCCCTTTGGATAGCCGCCGCCCGCCCACTTCTCGTGATGACAGGCCGCCATGTCGCAGGCAATCTCCACAAATTCCTGTTCTGCAATCCGGCTCATATTCTCCCGGATCAGCCGCCCCCCTTCCTCGGCATGAATCTGGATCATCTCATATTCTTCCTTGGTAAGCTTTCCGGGCTTCTGCAAGACGGCGTCTGGTACAGCAATCTTACCTATATCATGCAAAGGAGCAGCCTTTCTAAGATAATCTATGTAATCCGGTGTCATCATCTCCTTGTACAGACCCTTTTCCTTCATTTTCTGCACCAGCAGATTCACATAACCGCTCGTACGCTTGACATGCTCACCCGTCGTACCATCCCGGCTTTCAATCAAGTTTGCCATAGAAAATATAATATCCTGCTGCAGCTGTGTAATCCGCTGCAGCTGCAGTTCTACCATATGTTCCAAATTCTTCCGGTAATCCTCAAGCTCCAGCGTCCGATGGATGCGCTGCTTCATAATTACCGGCACAAATGGCTTTCCGATGTAATCCATCGCCCCCATACGGAAACATGTCTCCTCCGTCTCCTCTGTACGGTCTGCGGTCAAAAAGATAACCGGAATCTTTTTCCACTGCTCATCTTCCTGCAGTTTTTGCATAACCTCAAGGCCGTCCATGACCGGCATCTGAATATCCAAAAGTACAAGGTCCGGCCGATTTTTTCCCAGATAACGCAGCGCCAGCTCTCCTGAATTTACTGCAGCAATATGGTAATCTTCCCCCAGCAGCTTTTGTGCCATCACCAGATTCAACCTGTCATCATCTACCACCAGTATTGTTTTTCTCATTCGCTGCCAACCTCCCATTTTGCCATCCATTCCTGCAGACAGCTTTCTGCACGGTCATAATCAAAATCATTTATGAATCCACGCACCTGTTCCAGCGTTTTTTCATTTTTCATGGACAGAAGCTTATCTACCTGTTCCAAAGCCTCCCCCATCTCATAACCGCGGATCTGCTCAATAAGAACCCGGCAGCCTTCCAGATATTCCTTCGGCAAAGCTTCCCCCTCTGTCTGATTCTGCATCTCTGCCTGCTCCTGCCTCTCTGCCTGTTCCCCTTCCTCTGTCCCCAGGATTTTCGCTGCTTCTCCAAGGGCTTCCTTATAATTCTGATAGAATGCCTCCCAGTGTTTTTCTAACTCCTCCAGATTATTTTCCTTTGCCGCAAGCTCCTGCTGTTTTGCCTGCTCTGAAACCTGGGACGCTCCAATCGTCAGAGAGGTACTCTTTATGGCATGGGCAACAATCCCATAATTCTGCCAGTCCCCTTCCTCGTGAAAAGCCAATAACTTCTTCACATACTCCTGTCCCTGTTCATAATATGCCTGCAGAATTTCCAGATACATATCTTCATCATTTCCGCAGTAAGGCATCCCCGCCTCCTGAACAATAAACCTTTCTGGTTCCACAGGCGTTTCCGGCTCCGGCTCTGCCGTCCCCTGCTTCGCCGCTTTCTCCTGCGGAATATCCTTTAAGATTTCCTCCCAGTCCGGTCCGCTCTGCCTGACTGGTTCTTCCCTCTGGAAAAATACTTTTTCCTCGGGCAGATATTTTTGCAGCATCTGCTCCAATTTCTCCACAACAATCGGCTTTGACATATAATCGTCAAACCCTTCATTCAGGTACTCCTCCCGGCTGCCTGCAACCGCATTTGCCGTCAACGCTACCACCGGAGTATCTGCATTTGGATTGTCCGCCTCCTGACGGATACGGTGAAAAGTGCTGATTCCATCGGGGTCCGGCATCATATGG
The DNA here is from genome assembly GCA_948688495.1 of uncultured Lachnospiraceae bacterium. Taxonomy (GTDB): domain Bacteria; phylum Bacillota; class Clostridia; order Lachnospirales; family Lachnospiraceae; genus Petralouisia. Next base: position 37,493 of record CAPQSW010000019.1, read on the forward strand.
TCCATAAAAATCAGATCATATTTCTTGCGTCTGGTATAGATCATGCATTCTTTCCCATCCACAACCGTATCAAGCTGGATTTCTGTCCGCTTTAAAAGTCCCCGCACGACCGCAAGATTCATCTCATTATCATCCACTGACAGTACCTGTGCCCCAGGCGCCTTTAGAAATTCCCGCGGCTTTGCCAGCTCACGCTGTTCCCTCGCATATGCTTCCTGTAAATCCCCAATAGGCTCTGTATCCTTTACCTCCTGCGGAACTGTTATCGTAAACATTGTACCGGAACCATACACGCTCTGTACCCGGATCGTACCATGCATCTGAACGATAAATTGTTTCATAAAGCCTAAACCCAGGCTATCGCCATTCAATTGAACTTCTGATCCCCAATCCTCCAGACTTGAAAAACTGTCGTGTTT
>CAPQSW010000019.1:37921-57575 GCA_948688495.1 uncultured Lachnospiraceae bacterium
TTTATCTTTTTTAAATCTTCCTCAGGAATCCCCACTCCGGTATCCGCAATCGAAAAGCTCAAGAAAAACTTCCCATCATCCGTCCATTCTCCCTGTGCACTGAAGGTAATAATTCCCTCACTGGTAAGCTTAAGGCTGTTATTGAACAGATGGTTCAGCATCTTGCGGATTCTTACCTCGTCTCCCACCAGTATGGAAGGCAGTTCTTCGTCCACATTCAGCCGGATATCAAGATGCTTCCTTTCTGTTCTTGCCCTTAACACATGAATAATATCATTTAGCAAAGAGGATACATAATAGGAACTGTGTGCCACTTCAAAGCTGCCGGATTCCATCTTGGAAAAATCCAGCACATCATTCACCAGGCTCAGCAGCGTCTTGCTGGCGCTGTTAATATTCTTCGCATACTCCTGGATATCAGCGGCCTTATTTTCCCTTAAAATCATTTCATTCATACCGATAATCGTATTGATAGGCGTACGGATTTCATGAGACATATTGGCAAGGAATTTACCCTTTGATTCATTTGCCAGGATGGCCCTTTGTTTTTCTCTTTCTATGTAAAACAGCTTGCGTATATTTTCAATAATAGCCAGAACCAGAAGACAGACAATCCCGATACAAAGAATGACACCTCCATTGTCCCACTGTCCCCCTAAGGCCGTTATAAGTTCTGCCGCCGCAAATATCACGAAAAGCAGCATTCCTGCTGCCACAAGCGGGTATCTCTTCAGGCGTTTCTTCCGAAAATCCCTGTACATGCAAAACAGAATATACACGAAACACAGAACCGCCAAAAGGCATATAAGTGTCTCGTTCTCCATAAACTCTATCTGATTTGTAACCTGCAGAAACATACAGCTTACAAAATCTCCAATTACCAGAAGCTCCAGTATCACATAACCCTTCTGGTAACGCTGTCTCTGTACACTGTCCATATAAATGAGCATTGGGAACGGCGCAAGCATCGCAGCCAAATAGGACAGGCTTGATGCTATCGAAATATTGGGAAACAGGAACTGGTGCATTCTTGACCCCGCCACCAGCCACAGCGAGGTCAAAAATGTCCCCCATGCCAGGTATTCCAGAACAATTTCCTTGTGGTAAAAACGACGCAGGATCACGCTCAGCAAAATGCTCAGGCCACTCAGGGACAGCAAAAACAATGCCAGCGCAAGACCGCCTCCATGTTGTTTCATAAGCTGGGTCAAAATTCCCATACGATCTCCGATATACACGGTACCAAGAACACCGGAATAGGAAGAATTGGATATGGAGGTAATCCGCAATACTTTTCCGGCATCCTCCCTGGTCAGTTTTAAGAACACATAAGCGCTGGGGGGATTGGTCCCAAATAACCTGGAATTTTCCGCATTGTACCGTTGCCTTACCACCTGATCCACAAGCAGCTCCAACTCCTGCCAGTTACTTGCGATGCACAGCCAGGTATCTTCCTGCAAATCTCCCGGCAGTACAGTCTCGATACTGACGCTTTCCAACACATCCGCCGGACAGGCGCCCGGAACCTGAACCGGAATATTCCTGCCATCTGGCATGACGCGCACCCATCCTTCCGAAAGCGTCTGACATCTCCCGTCCTCCCGAACGCCTTCCCCAGGCAGACACATCTCCCCCAAAATCCAAAACAGGATAACCCCCATGACCATGAGCAAAAAAATTCCCCGGCTGCCTGTCACAATTTTCTTACTAAAACCTTTCACGTTCCTCCTCCATACCCTTTTCTGCATTTCCTAAATCTCGTACCAGCGTATCTGATTTGCTTCCAAATTCAGCGGAAAGCTTGTTCCGTCATCTTTATATACTACCGTTTCCTGCGGTTCATAAGTGTTGTTTACCACGCAGAATTTCCCATTACTCGGATACGCATGTACATCCACATGAAAGTTGCTGCTAAACCATTTTGACAACTCATCCTCTCCATGGCTGCTCCAGAGAATCGCACGGTACAAAAGACGGCTGTTGATAAAACTATATGGCAGGCCTCCCATATACACCGCGCGCCCCTGTCCAAACGCATTGACCGCAAGCTGTACCTCTTTCTCACGCTGACAGAGGACTTTGGTCCCCTCCAGTGCATAGATATTTCTCTGGCTCTCACCAAAATCAATTTCGCCCTCACAGTCTTCTGTAATAAAATGGCTGTGCGTTTCCCAATTATATTTATCATAACCAAGCGTAAACCCGCGTTCTTCCTCCACGCCAAACACATTTGCAAGCTGGAAAAACCGTCCGTTTGCCTGATGGGCGCTCGGCTCTCCTACGCCAATAATTCCACCTCCTTCATAGATAAACTTCTTAACCGCTGTCACTACGGTCTCATCACACCACCAGCTTCCTCCGGTATGTGCCGTATCCGCACCGCCCACATTGATAATCACATCGATATCCTTTAAGACCTCCGGTCGCTCTTTGATCTCCTGAAAACTCAAAAAAACTACGTCAAAGGGTGCACCTGACAAAGCCTCAATGACCCCGGCATAAGAATAATTCTGCTTCTGATATAGTGCATGGTGTACCATATGGCAGCCCCAGGCACGCATCTTGCCCCAGCAGTTTAAAACTGCAACTTTTTTGGCACAATAGGGCACGCATCCCTTTACATTGTCATAAAGCTCCCGAAATTCTTCACATACACACTTTACATACTCCACAAACTCTGGAAAATCCAAGGCCAGCTTAAGATAGCCTCCATAGCCAATCCGGTCAATCGGTTTTCGAAGAATCGCCCGGCGCGCCGTCACCCAGTTAACCTTTGCCTCTTTCACGGGATCTCCTCCCTCGCAGAAAGTATCCGGGAAGAAATATGGCAACAGCCTGCCTTCCGTATATTTCACGCCTTCTATATCACTGATCAGCCGCAGCGTAGAGCCATTCCCCACACTTCCTACCACTGCATCCAGGCCAATCGAAGCAAATTCCTCCAAAAATGGCTCTGTACCAATCCAGTGATCTCCCAGAAACATCATGGCCTCTTTGCCATATTCATGGGTAATGTCCACCATTTCCTTCGCAATCTTTGCTACCTCCCTGCGCTGAAATGCCTGAAAATCCTGATACTCCTTTGATGGAATCCGATATTGTCCATTATAATATCCCTGATCAATGATATACTCCGGCCGGAACGGATAGCCTGCCTCTCGCTCAAACTGTTCCAGAATGTAAGGACTGACCGATGCAGAATAACCATACCAGTCCACATATTTTTCCCTTGCCTGCTCATCGAACATAAGCGTGAACTGATGGAAAAATGTCGTAAAGCGAAGTACGTTCACATAGGGATGTTCCTCGATAAACCTGCGCAGCCGTTCCATTGTAAACGCATGTGTCTTAGGCTGGCGGACATCAAAAGTAAGCTGATGCTCCACATCCTGCCAGTCATTTGTCACTGCATTATACATGTGCACCGGGTCCCAGATAATATAAGCGAGAAAACTCACCGTATAATCATGGAATGGCTCTGCCTGAATCACCACTTCCCCCGACTGCTCCTCGTAACACCACCGTGATACCAAAACGACCTCCCCGGTTGTCCGGTCCATCACTTCCCACCAGCGCGTAATATCATCCCGGCTGTTGGGCTTTAGCATATCTGGGTACAACCCTTTCATCAGCGGAATCCGCAAGCTCTCCCCCTCTGCCGTATAAAAAGGTGTCATGACATACATCTGCTGAATTTCCTCTGGATTTGCCTTTGCCCATTCATTATCCTTCCTGGTCGTGTAATAAGTGGAATAAATCTTTGCATCCACATCCCTAAGCTCCTGTGGAAAGTCTGTTCCATCGCAGTCCCGCACAGCATCTGCACCCCACTGCTCCATCAATTCCAAAGTCTGTGGGATCACATCCAAATCTGTGGGAATTGTTACCCGTCCTATTCTGCTGTCCATAAAAAACCCTCCTTTCTCCTACTGCTATTAGCATACGAAAAAAGAAGGGTTTTTACAAGGCAATTTGCTACTTTTTATAAAACTTTTGCGACAATTCGTCCCCAATTTTATAGAAACTGCTCCCCATATCCATAATGTTCTACCACATAATCAATATCTTTATCTCCTCTGCCGCTTAAGTTCACCAAAATGGAACCCTGTCCCATCTCTTTGGCTTTCTTCATGGCATAAGCAACCGCATGGGAACTCTCAATTGCCGGAATGATTCCCTCAAAACGGGACAGCTTGAAGAACGCCTCCATTGCCTCCTCATCGCTTGCCGTCTCATACTGCACCCTGCCAATGTCGTGCAGATATGCATGTTCCGGTCCCACCGAAGGATAATCCAGCCCGCTGGCAATGGAATATACCGGCGCCGGTTCTCCTTTGTCATCCTTAAGCATAATACTGTCAAAGCCATGCATCACACCGCGCTCCCCAAACTTCATGGAAGCCGCATGATCTCCCAGCTTCTCGCCTCTGCCTAAAGGCTCGACGCCGACAATCTCTACCGGATCATTCAGAAACGGAATAAACATGCCAATAGAATTGCTTCCGCCGCCTACGCAGGCACATACCACATCCGGGTCGATTCCTGTCATCTCACGGAACTGATCCCTCGCCTCATAGCCTACGACCGACTGGAAATCCCGCACCATCAATGGGAATGGATGGGGGCCTAACGCAGAGCCGATACAGTAGATGCTGTCTTTATAATTCCTGGCATAAGACTCAAACGCAGAATCAACCGCCTCTTTTAACGTCTTAAGTCCGGCAGAAACCGGCACAACCTTAGCGCCGAGAATTTTCATGCGCGTCACGTTTGGCGCCTGCTTCGCAATGTCTACCTCACCCATATGAATTTCACATTCCAAACCAAAATATGCCGCCGCCGTAGCAAGGGCTACGCCGTGCTGCCCGGCCCCAGTCTCAGCAATCAGGCGTTTCTTGCCCATAAACTTCGCCAAAAGCCCCTCACCCATACAGTGATTCAGCTTATGTGCCCCGGTATGATTCAGGTCCTCGCGTTTCAAATAAATCTGACAGTTGCCAATCTGCCTGGAAAGCCGCTCACAGTGATATACCGGTGTGGGTCTTCCCTGAAATTCCCGTCGGATTCTGCGCAATTCACTGATAAACTGGGAAGAATGGCAGATTGTCTGGTATGCCTCCGTTATTTCTTCGAATGCGGGTTTTAATTCCTCGGTCAGATAGGCGCCGCCGTATTCTCCGAAGCGCCCCTCTTTATCTGGATGATTTTTCAAATATGCTCTGTAATCCATGTCTTGTCTCCTTTTCTTAAAATCTCTGTCTTCTATTCTATTCGTTATCCACAAAAATAGCAATCACTAAAATCACAAACCCCAAGCCGGCTAATATTGTATCCTAAGCCCCTTGGGATAGTGATTTTTCACAACTCCGTTCTGCGCCTTCCCCCATCCCAGGGAAAATCCATCCACACACACCAGTGTCCAGCCCTTTTGTCCACAGTCACAGGAGACAGTCTCCCCGTGCAGGTATTTCAAAGTCTCACCATATTTTTCGGATTCCCCCGTCTTTCCTGTCCCTAAGGACAACTCCACATACTGCCGTACCTCCTGCGGGTGCAGATACATTGCCAATGCATGGGAAGGTTCAAAGCGGTTCTTCTTGCAGACGCCCAGATGCAGCCCGGCACGCACAACTTTAAGCCCGTCCGGTTTTGGCATTTCCCCAGGCAGGAGATAGAGATGTTCTGAAAACAGCACATACCTGCCAGGCAGCCGTTCTTCCAGATCGAACTTCAGTGTTTCTTTCTGGAAATTTTGGAAACCAGAGACTGCTTCTTCTATTTTTGCCGCCTCCTTATTCCTTGCCGTCTGGCGCTTGGACCTGTGCTCTTTTACCAGTCTGCCCTGACCTGTGTGTTCCTCTCCATCTGTGGAACCTGCCTTTCTCAGCCGTACTGCAAAATGTCCCTCCCCGCGAAGCTTATGCGGCCACAGACGATAAGACCTCTCCACTTGTTGCTGTATATCCTCCCCTGTACAGCCGCCTTGTGAAATCGCCCATGCAGCCTGCCCGTGGCTGAAATATTTCTCTCCTGTCTCACTTGTCTCCACAGAAAACTCTGGATGGCATTTAAGGAACCGGCAGAGGCACCTCTCATTTTCCTCCGGGGAAAACGTGCATGTGGAATAGACTAAGACGCCGCTTGGCCTTAACATTTCTGCCGCATGGTCTAAAATCTCCTGCTGCCTTCCCGTACACAACGCCACATTCTCCAGATTCCACTCCTGTACTGCCTCCGGCTCTTTGCGGAACATTCCTTCCCCGGAACAGGGGGCATCCACAAGAATCCGGTCAAAAAATTCTACAAACACCTGTGCCAAATGCTCTGTGGATTCGTTTAACACCACAGTATTGGCAATCCCCATCCGCTCCACGTTCTGTGAAAGGATCTTCGCCCGGTTCCCATAATATTCGTTGGACACTAACAGCCCCTGTCCCTGCATTTTTCCTGCAATCTGTGTGGTTTTCCCTCCCGGCGCAGCGCACAAATCACAGATTTTCTGTCCGGGGCGGACATCCAAGAGCTCCACCGCCGACATCGCACTGGGCTCCTGAATGTAATAGACGCCTGCTTCATGCCAGGCATGTCTGCCTGGCTGAGCATTCGGCTTATAATAATATCCTCCCACGCACCAGGGAACCGGGGTCAAATTCCACCCCAGTTCCCTTTGCTTTTCCTCAAATAAGTTCCGGGATTCACACTTTAAGGGATTATAGCGGAGACCATATTCCCGCTCATTCTGATAAGAGCCAAAAAAGTCCTCCGCTTCCCTTCCCAAAAGCTCCTGCATTCTCTGGCAGAAAGCTCCCGGCAACTTGATATTTTCTTTAATCATAAATATGTTCCATTTCAAAACTTAATATTTTTCCTGTCTTTGCATGAATTTCCACTTCATACTCATACATATCCTTTATAATATCGACCTCATAAACAGGCACTCCATCATCATAGTCGAAGTCAACCTTCACTACTGTTCCTGCCCCTACCTTTTTTAGCGCAATCGTTTTTGCCTTTTCCTCGCCGATATATTTCCCTCCCGCTTTTGCAATCAGTTCCCATTCGTATTCCAGCACTTTGCCGGTGCGGGCATGAATCTTTAATTCATATTTCTTCTTGCTGGTCTTCATCTTCACTCTGTATACATCAATGCCATCACTGTGCTTTTTCATAATGCTGGTGATCGCTGCATTCTTTACCTGTTTGTTTGCCAGCTGTTTGGCTTTTTTCATACTGATAAGCTTTCCTTTGCCATTGGTCACATTCCAGAAATGTATCTCCCATTCATAGGAAATCAATTTTGCGTCTGAAGCACGGAATACAAGATTATATTCTTTCTTGCCCTTAGAAAGACAGACCTCATAGACAAGCTTACCATCCTCATAATCCATCTCAACTTTATCCACCCTTGCACCCTTTACCTGCTTCTTTGCCAGCTTCTTAACCTGCTTGACAGAATTGATGCCTTTGGCATGTACTATGCTTGGAAAGAAACAAAAATTTGTAAATACAAGGCAAAACACTAACATCATTGATACGAACATTCCTCGTTTTTTCATAATATCATTCCTCCTTCTTATTTATCGGTATCGGCACACGTCGCATATGCCACTCCTAATCATCCCATTCAGAGTTATACTCTATAATATCCCCGGTCTTTGCATCTATTTCATATTCATACTCCATACCATCTTTGTAAAATTCAATCTCATAGACCATCCGCCTGTGTTCCTTCTCCATCTTCACTTTTGAAAAGACCACCTCTGAGACGGAAAAACCTGCATGACTGGCTGCAATGTTTTTCACCTCATCCATGTCTATATCCGCATCAGCTTCCACTTCTGCATCCTCTCTGGCAAGTTCCCCTTGGTCCGTTCCTTTATTTCCGTTCTCTGCCTCCCGGCTCTCCACGGCTTCTGCCTCCCGGTTCTCCACGGTCTGTGCTATGCGCGCATCCCCATTCTGGGGACTTCTCACAATACATGTTATAATAAATACTGTCCCTATGATAAAAACGGATATTATTGCCGCTGCACAAGCGATAAAAATAAGCGCCTTCTTCGGAGTCCCAAAAAATGATTTTTGTCCGTCCATACCAGCCTCCCTCCTCTATAATACCATTTACTTTTTTTATTATAGCCTTCAAATATTAGAGTATTATTAGAAGATATTACTTCTTCAAAAAAACCATAAATGTGCTTCCTTTCCCCGGTTCACTCTCCACGCGTATCTCACCGCCGTGAAACTGCACAATCTCACTGACCATTGCCAGACCAAGCCCCATGCCGTTGCCAGAACGCGAATGATCCACTTGATAAAATCGGTGGAAAATTTTTGACTGCTCCTCGTTGGCAATCCCTATTCCATTATCCGAAACCGACAGCCTGACATACTCCTTCTCCTGTTTCAGGCCGACCGAAATATATCCGCCTTCCCTGCCATAACGGTAGGCATTGTTTATCAGATTTACCAACAAACGGGATAAGAGTTTTCGGTTTCCCCAAATCCTCACATCATCTTCTGCCTCATAATCCAAAGTAATGTCTTTGTCCCTTATCAATGACATGTCAAAACAAATCTCCCTTACAATTTCTGACAGATCCACTGCTTCGCAGACATAGCTCTCCGCCCGCATTTGGAGCCGTGTAAAATCCAGCATGTCACTGATTAATCTCGACATTTTTCTGCTCTGGCCCTGAATCGTATGCAATGCCCGCTCATATTCCTCTACACTCCTTGGCTCCTCAAGCACAATTTCACACTGGGTCTTAATTACCGACACTGGCGTTCGAAGTTCATGGGACACATCTGACGTAAACCGACGCTCCGCCTCAAAAGCATCATCCAAACGCTGAAACATTTCATTAAAACCCGCCGCGAGCTGATGAAGCTCGTCTTTTCCCTTCCCAAGGTCAATCCGTTTCTTTAAATCGCCGCTGATGCCAATCTTCCTAACGGACTCAAGAATCTCCTGAATCGGTCTTAATGTTCTTTTGGCAAAGAAATAACCGCCTATCACAGATACCGTCACATAGGAGGGAAGAAACAGCAAGAGCAGCCGGGTGATGGAAGACATTTCCCTCATTCCCTGATTTTCTGACACAATACCGCGCAGCCAGAGCCCCTCCAGCCCCTCGGAGGTCAGCCTGCGGTCAAAAACATAATATAATGTATTGTGTACCATAAGCCTCTGTATTTTAGCATCTAAAAACCCTGTATCTGCCGTCTGCCTTGAAATGGGATTCTCCCCGTAAAGCAACACTGCATTTTCATTATATAATGACGTATAAACCTCATTAACACATCCAAGAAAATCGTCATCAATCTCCAGATACCCATCACGGAACAGCATATAATAATCCACTTCATGCAAATCAATATTTCCAATACTCTTATAATACTCCACCTCATCTACATTATCTTCCACGGTTCGAATCAACTCGTCGCGCACAGTCTTTAGTATCAACTGGCGATTAACGGAAAAAACAATAACGTAGGTACAGAAAACGGTAAATACCAGGATTATGGTAAACCATAATGTGATTTTAAAGCGTATGGATAAATTCTTCATTTACCTTCCACCTCTCGCAGCACATATCCCCTTCCACGAACCGTATGAATTAGCTTCCTGTCATACCCGCTGTCAATTTTTTTTCTAAGATAACTGATATAAACATCTACCACATTTGTCCCGCCCTCATAGTCAAAATTCCATATATGGTCTTCTATTTTTTCTCGGGACAGAACAATCCCCTGATTATGCATTAAGTATTCCAACAGCTCATACTCCTTGGCAGACAAGGAAATCTCTTTCCCTCCCCGCGTTACAATATGTGCTGCCGTATCCAGCGTAAGATCCGCTGCCGACAAAACATTACTTACTATGCCAAATGATGTTCGCATCATAACACGCAGACGCGCGGAAAGCTCCTCAAAGGAAAAAGGCTTAACCAGATAATCATTTGCCCCGCTGTCCAGACCTTTGACACGATCAGCAATACTGTCTTTCGCCGTAAGGAATAACACTGGTGTCGTCTTCCCGATATTGCGCAAATGGCGCAGAACTGCATATCCGTCCTCTTTTGGCATCATGATATCCAGGATTATGGCGTCATACTCAACGTAAGACAAAATATCAATCGCCTCTCTGCCATCCTGACAGCTGTCTACGCTGTAACCGTCAAAGACCAGTTTCTGTGTAATAAGCCTGTTTAAATCTTCCTCATCTTCTGCTAGCAGAATCCGCATATGAAATCATTCCTTTTATTGTTAAAGTTTAAATCTTCCCACTTCCTGGTGAAGCTTGTTGGCAATATCCAGGTTAGAATTTGCCTCTGCGCCAATATCACCCACATTATTTGTCAAATCTACAGATTTCTCGGTTACGCTGCTGACTCCCTGCACACTTTCTCCAACTGCAATACGGATATCGCCTACCGCTGACTTTATCATATCCATCCGTTCCTGCAGGCGTTCACTGTCCTCCGCAAATTCCTGCATCATCTGATTCATTGTTCCGACATCCTCTTGATATGTTTCACTGACCCGCAGAAGCTTTCCATAACCGCCCATGGCAATTTCATTCATAAAACGAACCATTTCTTCTGCCTCCTCTGCAAGTTCATCCACCGCTTGAATAACCTCATCCGTCACATTCTGGATTCTCGCTGCCGCCTGTGCAGAATTTGCTGCAAGCTTTCCAATCTCATCAGCAACCACCACAAACCCTCTCCCGGCGTCTCCCGCTTTTGCGGCCTCAATACTCGCATTCAGCGAAAGAAGGTTTGTCTCCTCCGTAATATTGATAATATTCTTCGTAAGCTCCCGCACTTCCTCAACTGCTTTGGATTTCTCAATCTTCTGCTGCATCTTTTGTGCCATATCTGCAGCCTGCACCTTCGCATTCTGTTGTTCTTTTACTGCCCGTTCATATATTTCACCTGCATGTTCCATAATCTGTCCAGAAGATGCATTCCCATGCTCTGCCTGTCCATATATCTCCTCAATCAATTCAAATATCTGCACAATTGCCTCGTTCACTTGATCTAAGGAAGCGCTGGATTCCTGCATTGCCGCACTCATTTCCTCCATCGTCGCAGAGACATCTGTGATGCTAATCTCGGCATCTGACAAATCCTTCGCAATGCTGGAAGATGTACCATTTAGATTCTTTGAATTTTCTGATATATTTATCATGATATTTCTAATATATGCCAAAAGATCATTTACATTATTGGCAATCAGCTCCATCTCATCGCCGGTATGTACATCAATCCGCTGGGTTAAATCACCCTCGTTGCTTACCAGCTCATAAATCTTCTTATCTACGGCACGCATACTCCTTATAATTGCTGTAACAATCAGATTCACAATAAACAACACCAGCAACAGGCAAATCAGCGTAATCCCTATCACCTGTTGTAAAATAGTGTTCAAACGCATTACCACACCGGATGCATCATAATCACAGCCAACAACCCCCACTACCTGGCCGCCACTACTATCCATGACTGGCATATAGGCAGATATAAGCTCTCCATCATCCGTGGAATCAATATAGCCCTGTATATATCCTTCCCCCTCAAAAACCCCCTTTAGTTCTTCATAAGATGACTCAAACGGCTTGCCCAGTTTCGCATGTCCTTGCGTACTATCCGTATCAACGCCATAGTATACCTGACTGCCATCCGTATACAAGGTATACAGATACTTAATTCCACAGTCCTCCCGGATATTCTGCATTGACGCTGACAATTCCTGATAAACGCTGCTCTGTTCGCCTTCCTGCACAACCTGCTCCAACTTGTCTGCATCCACAACCTTTACAGAAATAACTGCCGCCATGCGCGCTTCTTCCACACCCATTGCCACCAGCCCGTCCCTCGTGCGTATATAAGAGCTTACCCCCATAACCACACAAAGGAAAATAATTAAAATACTTGTAGGAAATAAAATCTTCGTGCGGATACTTAACCCTCTTGTCCTCGTTTTTACCTTCAACTCTGTCATCCCTTTCTGCCACATGGTTTCGGAAACGTGTTTCCGTTTACATCTTCACAACGATAGTATATCACTTTTTTCGAAATAAAACAAAAAAACTCCCTCGAAAATCAATGTTCTCGAGGGGGCTAAAGAGGCGCAGACCGGATTTGAACCGGTGAATCAGGGTGTTGCAGACCCACGCCTTACCACTTGGCTACTGCGCCGTAACCATTTTTCTTTCCTAGGCTATTCTAACAAATACTTTCCCTTTCGTCAAGCCTGAATTAAATGTTTCTTAAATAAATATATGCAATAATATTTTTTTGATGCATTTTTCATTAAATAATATATCTTTCTCCGCGAAAAAAGTATCTGGCAAAATGCCTGCCAGATACTTTCCCAACAAACCTCAAACAGTCCAATTCTTACTTCATAGGTAATTCCACACCGTCAACATATATGCCAACTACCTCATCAAGGTCAATAAACCTGTTGAACGTGCTGATGTATTCACTGCCCATGTTCCCTGCTCCACTGGCAAAGCCTCCAAGATAACAGTCTCCGGTGATATCCATACTATCTGATTTATAGCCTGTGATTTCCTCATCATCCGATAATATCTCCCAGTCACCTTCTGGAAGGTCTTCTACTACATAACAGCTTGTGCCATCTTTCATCTTAAGCTCTATCATGCCAAAGGGATGCTCTTTCACATGATCCTCGCCATAAACATTGCTAAACTCCAGTGTTATTGCTCCGCCCGTAATCCGGATTCCAGTACATTCGGCGAGTGCACTGTGGTCTATATCCAAACTCTTCATTTTCATGCTCGGTGTGGGTTCTAACAAGAAGCTTCCTGCCTCCTCGTATGTCGCACATCCATACTCGTTGACTCCCCCATCTGCCACATCAACATTTACAAGCAGCGCTTCTTCTGAACCACCTGCCATTACACTGGGAGCCCATTCCATATTCCGGTTATCATCCTTGTATGCAATCAGTACATGATAGTATCTCCGGATGGATGTCTTATCTTCACTTACAACAGTTTTATAGCTTACATTCATACTTCCGTAATGGTTAAAGCTTGGATCTACAACATAAGCATCTTCATCCTCGCTCAGCGGTGAACCGTCCAGCGAATCTGTGCGGATCGTGAAGTATGCCATTCCATTGTCTGCATCATACCAATATTCCTCCAGGGTAAATGACATATTTCCACTCACCAGCGAATCTTCTACCTGTTGGAAATTGTCTGCAATCACCGTTGCTTCCTTGCTGTTCTTGCGATAGGTCGCCTTAAAAAGCTCCCACGCGCTCTTGCCGGTAGCTGCGAAACAGATACCATTTGCGCTCAATGCAACTACCATAATTCCGGCAACAACAGCTATCGCCTGCGTCCTCCATTTCTGACTCCAGCGTTCCTTCCTTTTGATGGCATTTTCAAGCATCTCCATTCCTGCTTCCTCTGATAAATTAACATCCGAAACTGCTTCCTTATAAGTGTTATGCTCCAATATCATTCACTTCACTCCTTTCTAATACTTGCTTAATTCTTTCTCTTCCGCGCTGCAACTGTGTCTGTATGGTACTTTCACTCTTACGCAGAATCTGTGCTATTTCACGCACAGTATACTCCTCATAGTAGTACAGATGGATCGGCACACGATAGCGCTCCGGCAAGTCTAAAATAGCATTCTTCAAATCATCAAATGCGTCGCCCGCCGTTTTTTGAAACGCCTGCTCATCATCCCATTCCTGTAGCTGCACCATATCACGGTTCCATTTGTTTTTCAGCTGATTCTTGCAGACATTGATGGTGGTCCGGATAAACCAGGCTTTCTCATGTTCTAAAGTCTTAAACCTGGGACGGTATTTCAAATATCTAAAAAAGACTTCCTGAAACACATCATCTGCCTGGTATCTATCCTTGCAGTAGGCCCATGCTAATTTGTAAATCATATCCTTGTACTTTTGATAACATTCCAGCACCTTTTCTTTTTCCGTAGCCTTCATACTCTGTACCTCCTATATAAAGAAAACAATCTGGAAGGCAAAAATATCTCAAAATAGAAAACTTTTTTTAAAAATATAAACATTCCAAGGGGCAGCCGCATTACAGCGCCTGCCCGGTTGCAATCAGTCTCCCTAACTGCTCCACTATCCCCGCATTGCCATTTACAGAAATCTCACCCACTTTCTCACAGATCCGCTCCAGATACTCAAGCTCCTTGAGCTTATAAAGCGTCTTATTCTCCTCCATGAGCTTTGCTGTATTTAACAGTGACCTGGTAGACGCGACCTCCTCCCTCCTGGAAATAACATTTGCCTGCGCCGTCTTTTCTGCCACAAGTACCGAATTCATAATTTCCCTGATTTCTCCAGGCAATATAATATCTTTAATACCGGCCGCCAGAAAGTCCACGCAGAACATCTCCTCCCGCTCTTTCAATACGGTATAGATTTCTGCTGAGATTCTCTCCTTTGCCTCTAAGATTTCATCCAATTTATAATTTCCCACAATTTCGCGGATGGCAAGCTGCACAGCAGAGTAAAGCTGTCCCTTCAAATCCGAAATTTTTTCTGCAAACTCTACCGCATTCCGAATCTTGTACATACAGGCGACATTCATTCGAATCCCAATTTTATCTTTGGTAAGAATTTCCTGCCCCACAATATCAAGCTCCTTCTGCTTCATATCAAAAATTTTGCCCGTAACGTTGTGAGTATACATCCAGTAACGGTATGTCCCCTTAGAAAGCTCATCCTGCATCACATTATCATAGTACAAAAGGCACGTCTCTCCTTCCCCAACTGCTATCTCCTTATAGAATTTTACTGGAATCAATGATTGCATCTGTCGAGTGACCTCCCCACCCATCAGAGTATCTTCCATAGAAACAATTTTTATCTCATACTTGTCAAATACATTCCAAAAGGTATACTCCTTTCGATTCGCAAATGACGTCAGCTTTCCATTAACATAGAGGAATCCCGCTGTGCCGTCCGGTATCTCCATATGTACAGTCGCATCTAAGAATTTTGCATCCTTGACAAGCACCTGATAAGGCACATCCAGAAAATCTACTTCTCCTGTCATCTCCTCTATCACGATTTCATAGCCAAACATTTTGGGAAAATAATATACCCCGGCTGTGACCATTTTTTGAAATACACCATTTTTTATTACAAATCCTGCCTGATTATCCTTTATTTTATACTTCATATCCATTCCTCCATATTTTCTGATTTTCACCATTTTAAATACTTTTATCCCTCTTTCATCAGCCTGATGCGGAAAGCCGGTTTAGCGAATGGTCCGGGCGGAGGGCCGCCTGCTGATGCATACTGCAAGCAGTTGTCCATCCCTTTTCATCAGCGGTATCCCCTAATATACGGACTGCCCAATGACCGGTATGTCAGCACATGCGTGTGCCGATTTACCTGATTATCGACATGTCATCATATGGTCTTTCAGGCAGCAGACCAAATTGCATTTTCCTCTCGTATCTGCCTATCGCTGCATTGCGTAAGTATTTACACAACGCGGCAGGATACAAGCGGTGCCAGAAATCGGGATAAAAGCTTTACTTCGCGCGGAGTCGAACCGCAGACTTTACAGGTCTTGCCATAATGTTGTGTACTCTATCCACTGAGTTACCATTTTCATGGGAGGGAGTCGAACCCTCGACAGCACAATTCTTAACCCTGCGTTAGGTTTGGTGAAATATCTATAGTATACCTGACAGCACGCTGCCGGCACTGCCGGGCAGGAAGTATCTTCCGATGCCCGCGCGCAATAGGTTATTTCCTTATACGTATTGATAGCGTTATCAATTTATACTCACGACAGACTTGTCTGACGCTCAGTATAACTATCCTTTTACTACGCCAACCGTTTTTAATTTTCTCACGGGTGTAACCAAATCTGACTGCTGAGCCATGACCTCATCGATATCCTTATAGGCAAAACGACATTCCTCAGCTACATCATTCTTTTTTCGTTTTCCAAGGACAATTCCCTGTTCCTTTAAATCTACCATAACTTGTTCTGTAGTAAACGCCTGCATTGCTCCTGTCCGGGAATAGCTCCTGCCTGCCCCGTGCGAAGACGTGCAGAAGGATTCCTTATTTCCCTTCCCTTCTACCACATAGCTGTAAGACCCCATAGCTCCCGGAATTACCGCTATTTCCCCCTGACACACCCTGGTTGCACCTTTACGGTGCACCCAGACATTGGCCCCATAGTGATTTTCCAATGCTGCATAGTTATGATGACAATTGATCTCCTCACCAAACTCCACGCTTTGCCCGCAATGCTTTTCTATCAGTTCCTTTACAATAACACAGGTCTTTTCCAACATATGGGCACGGTTTTCAAATGCATAATCCAGCGCCAGATTCATCCAATTTATATACTGCTTCCCATCTTCCGAAACAACAGGCAGAAATGCCAGACGATACTCATCTTTCACCTCGCTGTACCATCTTTGATTTAACACCCGTGCCTTCTCGTGAAAATAATCACAGATTGCTTTCCCAAGATGACGGCTTCCTGAGTGGAGCATTATACAAAGGCAGCCATCCTGATCTTCCTGGAGCTCAATAAAATGGTTCCCACCCCCCAGGCTTCCCACCTGAAAATAGCCATCATCAATCAGGGGCAACAATTCCTTATTACTTTCATACTTTTCTATTTCCTGCTTTGCCCGATCGAGTACCACCGATTCCTGGGGGCTTTTATATCTCTCTGTATTCAGCGGAATCTCCCGCATGATATTTCCGACAATTGCCTGAATAAGCGTCCCATTTCCTGTCTTAACATCCCGAATATCATCCATATGTATATTGGTAGGAACAAAATCCATCCCGCAGCCAATATCCACTCCGACCGCATTGGGTATCACCACATCTTTTGCTGCAATCACCCCGCCAATCGGCATCCCCTTACCTGTATGGGTATCCGGCATTAGGCATACCCATTTATGGATAAAAGGAAGCTGTGACAGGTGGTATGCCTGTTCCAGACAACTTTCCTCTAACTGCGCTTCATTTTCTAACCATATTTTTACTGGAAATCTTGTATTTTCATTATATAACACGAACATTTTATTCATACCTTTCCTGTCTGTATCTGATGAACTTATTATATCCACGAATTTCCATTTTATCATTTCAAAAAAGCTGCGAACCTGGTATTATAAATCCTAAGGAGGAATCCAAAATGTCTGATTTTCAGGAATTAATCAAGAGCTTCCCCAAAATACGTGAATATGTCCGGGATTTTTTTGTCTATGGTTTTAAAACAAGAACTGAATTTAAGGAAAAAAGTCCCCGGACCTACGATAACCAGCGGAGACGTTTGGAAAGCTGGCTTACTCCCTATGTGCGTAAAGATTATGTCCAGAAAGGCTCTAATCTCTCCCTTGCCATAGACAGCAACCTTTTGGATACCAATCCGCTGTTTCAGGTATGGAAGACAAAAAGCTTTACAGACAACGATATCGTACTCCACTTTTTAATTTTGGATTTGCTGCAGGATGGCAAATCACTCACAGCAGAAGAAATTACAGATTTTCTCCTCACCAGGTATGAGACATTATTTGACGTTCAGGCTGTCCGACGCAAATGCAATACTTACGCCAGAGAAGGTCTGCTGTGCAAACAGAAATCGGGAAAGACCATTGTCTTCTCCCTGGACAACTCATTGGCTGAATGGCTGAAATCGAATCAAAATATCATGGATGCACTTTCATTTTATCAAATGGCCGGAAACTTTGGAATTATTGGTAATGTATTGCTAGAACAATTGGACTGCCGCAATCAAAGCTTCCGGGTAAAACACAGCTTCTTTGTACACACTCTGGAAGATGCGATACTTTTTGATTTAGTAGACGCCATGAATAAAAAATCTGCCATAAATATCGAAATAAAAAGCTCTAAAAAAGAAATGAAAAGTACTGCAAACTGCATTCCATTGCAAATTTTTACCAGCACTAGAAGCGGCAGACGTTTCCTGTGCGGATACTTAAACGGCAGCAAGCGCTTTACCTGTTTCCGCCTGGACTCCATCAAAAAAGTTATTCCCCTGGACGAATCCAGTGAATATGACGAACTGTTTACCAAGTTAATGCAAAACCACCCGCGGCTCTGGGGCGTATCTTTCCAGAGCCATGAACGACACCATCTCGACACATTGACAATGACCTTACACGCCTTAGAGCCCACGGAACATTATATTGTGGAACGCTTGAATCGCGAAGGGCGCGGGGGAACTGTTACAAGGATCGCACGAAACACCTACCGTTATGAAATTACTGTTTTTGACTGCAATGAAATGCTGCCCTGGATTCGTACATTTATCGGCCGAATCATATCGCTGGAATGTACTGCGAAATCTGTAGAAAAACGTTTTTATGCAGATTTGTATGCCATGTACCACATGTATGGAATAGCAAGTGACAATATAGATACGACAAATGCGTCGAAGAAATGAACTTAGGAGAACAATGTTATGGAGTTATTTTCAGAAATATATAGCTGTTACTATCGCGTGCTGAGACATCTGCTGTGCAGCCAGAATCCTCTTACCATCAAAGAAATTTATAATCGGATTTGCCAAGAGGGTTTTGAAGAAAGCCTGCTCTCAATTGTCCCCAAAATCGAAAGCGGTGCATGGGATTTATTTCAGAAAAATGGTGACCTCTACCTATCAAAATTATCACCTTTTTTTACCACGCCGCTTTCCGCCCTGGAAAAATCCTACTTAAAAGCATTACTTTCCGACCCGCGCATCGGGTTATTTCTTGACGAAAAACAACGGGAGACCTTATGGCATATGCTCGCGTCCGTCCCTCCACTCTGGAAGCAGGAACAATTCTGTTACTATGATCGCTTTGCAGACGGGGATCCCTATCAGGATAAGACATACCGTCAGAACTTCCGCATACTGCTTGAAGCACAGAAAAAACATCAATATTTAGATATCAACTATAATTCTCCAAAGGGAAACCGTGTACATCACTACTATGTGCCAGTCCGCCTGGAATATTCCGTCAAAAATGATAAATTCCGCGTGCTTGCCCTGGAACAAAACCCTCACCGCCAGAAAAAGCTTGAAATTTTAAATATTGATCGTATGGAGACCGTCAAACCTACCGATAAAATATTATCTTCTTCGGTCGATATAAATTCC
Source organism: uncultured Lachnospiraceae bacterium (assembly GCA_948688495.1). Taxonomy (GTDB): domain Bacteria; phylum Bacillota; class Clostridia; order Lachnospirales; family Lachnospiraceae; genus Petralouisia. The sequence goes on from CAPQSW010000019.1 coordinate 57,096, forward strand.
ATTATCCAGAAGTCCTACTACAAGGAGCCCTTGAAACTTCATATTATCAACAAACGCAACGCTCTCGAACGCGCAATGCTACATTTTGCCAACTATGAGAAAAATACTATGAAAATCGATGAGAAACTTTACGAATGCCTCATTTACTATAACCAGAATATGGAAACAGAACTTCTCATCGAAGTCCTGTCTTTTGGCCCTATGCTTACAGTTATTGGTAATGAGCGATTCTTAAAGAGCCTGAAAACAAGGCTGAAGCGGCAGAGGGATTTACAAACGTAAATCTTTATAAAAAACGAAGCCAAAGTCCCAAAATCATCGACCACGGAATTTCACTATGAGCCTTTTTATATTCATCCGACAAATCCCTTTATATTTTTTTCGTTATCCTGTAACATTTTTTCACAGAGACTATTTAAAATCTCCTTCTTTTGCAATTCGACACTAGAAAAATTGTCAAAAAGCCATATAACTCTATCC
>CAPQSW010000020.1:0-30556 GCA_948688495.1 uncultured Lachnospiraceae bacterium
ATTGTATTCCAAAGCGTTGTCGGAGGATTTGTATGACACACAGGAGAGAAGGGACGAAATTTTGCAGGGTATTGCAAGGAATGTGAAAGAAATAAAGGGGTACGTGAATGAAATTGTAACTGCATCCAGGGAAGATTTTCTGAATTTGGAAGTGCATATGGGAGAGTATTACATTTCAGAAGTTATAAAGGACGCAGAAAGTTATTACAAGGATAAGTTGTCTACAATTCACACCGAATTTCAAGTGGATGAAATTTCTGAATGTCTCGTCAAAGGGGATAAGAACCGTATGGTTGAGGTTCTGCAAAATGTTATGGAAAATGCTATCAAGTATGGTGATGGTAAGCATATCCGCATTTCGTTTGGGGAGGAAGAGGACTGTAAATTAATACAGATCGAGAACTCGGGGTGCAATCTGAAAAACGAGGAACTTCCAAATCTTTTCGATTCCTTTTACCGTGGAAGCAATAGTACCGGTGTAAAAGGGAGCGGTCTTGGACTTTATATTTGCAAAACACTGATGCGTAAAATGGATGGTGATATCTTTGCCGGGATGAATGAAGATGTTTTTTGTATGACGATAGTAGTTAGAAAATCATAATGGGTATGAAAACTTCAGGGTTAGATGGAATGGCCCTGAAGTTTTGTAATTAATGATTTGTTCATAATTTTGGTGTTAATATATCTCTTGCAGAATCAATTTAGATGCAAGAGGGAGGCAAAAGAATGTATCGAAACATACTAAAAAAAGATTTAAAACGAAAAAGGGCAATGAATATAATTCTTTTATTGTTTATGATTCTTGCCACAATGTTTGTATCGTCAAGTGTTAACAACATTATAAATGTTACCACGGTGCTGGACGGTTACTTTGAAATGGCAAATGCGCCTGATTATTTTGCGGCTGTCATGAATAAAAATTCTGCGCTTGACATTGATGAAACGCTAAGCCAGGCAAGCGCAGTAGATCACTATGCAACGGAAAACGTATTGGCTTTATCGCCCGAAAATTTTATCTATGAGGACGGGGATATCGTTGTCGATGGTACGAATCTGATTCAAAGCGACATCTGTATGAATTATTTTCTTTCCGATGGCAGTACCCTCGAAACGGTCAGGCAGGGCGAGTTTTATATGCAGGAGGGTGAGGCGGACGCGCTCGGGGTTGATGTGGGCGACAAGCTTACCATAGAATTAAACGGCGTGCGCCGCGAATTTGTTCTTGCGGATAAAATAAAGGACGCGCTTTTGGGTTCACAGCAGATAACACTTTACCGCTATATCATAAGTGAGGAGGATTTTGAGAGTTTCCTTTCCGCAGAAAACACGGAAAGATATTACGGCGGTAAGTTTGTTTACATCTATTCTTCCGATATGGAAACGGCTCTGCCACAGATCAAGCCGCTTGTAGAGAACAGCCTTCTTACACTGGACAGAGCCTTTATGAAATTCTTATATGTTTTTGATATGGTCGTGGTCGGTATTCTGCTTGTGGTAAGCATTATTCTTATTATGATAGCATTCGTAGTTTTACGTTTTACCATTTCCTTTACACTTTCCGAGGAATTTCGTGAAATCGGGGTCATGAAGGCGATTGGCATCGGCAATTTCAAAATCCGGGGCTTATACCTTGTGAAATATATAGGACTTTCTGTCATCGGTGCGGCAATCGGTCTTGTCCTAAGCTTCCCCTTCGGTAAAATGCTTATGGACGTTTCTTCGCAGAACATGATTGTCGGAAATCAGAGTCCGGTTTTGGTAAACATTGTTTGTGCGGTTCTTGTCGTCGCGGTGATTTTATGGTTCTGCTATGGCTGCACAGGCAGGGTGAGGAAATTAACGCCCATTGACGCGATCAGAAACGGTCAGACTGGGGAGCGTTTCCGCAAAAAGAGCCTTATGAGTCTGGGAAAATCCAAGATTCCGATGACGCCTTTCCTTGCATTGAATGACATTGTAAGCAGCCCCAGGCGTTACGGCATTATCTCACTTACATTCTTCTTATGTCTGTCTCTTTTGCTGATACTTTCAGCGACGGTTTCCACCATAAACAGCGGCAGTCTTGCCGCATCCATTGGATGGGCGGACTGCGATGTCTATCTGGACAGTAAAACCACTGCGGAATGTATGATGGAAGACGGACATGAAAAGCTTGAAAAGCACCTTGACGAAATGGAACAGACGCTTGCAAAACATGGCATTCCCGCAAAATGCTATCAGGAAATGATGTTTATCCTGCCCGTCTCTTTCGGAGAAAACGAGGGCAATAATATCTGTATCTTTCAAGGCACAGGCTCCACAATGGATATGTACGAGTATACGGCAGGAACAGCGCCGCAGGATACCGATGAAATTGCAATCACACGGATTGCTGCGGATAAGCTTTGCGCAACGATTGGTGATACCGTTACGGTAAAAACCATTGACGGAGATAAGGAATATATCATTTCGGCGTTCTTCCAGTCTATGAATATGGCGGGGAGCGGTATCAGGCTTCACACCGATGCGTACATCAATTACGTTCAGGCAGGAAGCGGCGGCAATACGCAGATCACTTTTACGGATGATCCTGACAGCAGGGAGATTGAACGTAGAATAGAAGAAATTCAGAGGATTTTTCCCGATTATGGAAATATAAGGACCTGCGCCGAAGCAGTAGCGGATATGGTCGGTATCGCGGGAACCCTTGATGCAGTAAAATCTCTTGTAGCCGTTCTCACAATTGTATTAGCTGCACTCATAACCGTACTTATGGAGCGCTCTTTTATCGCAAAGGAACAGGGCGAAATCGCGCTCATGAAAGCCATAGGCACACGAAACGGAAAAATCTATGTATACCACGCATTGCGATTTACATTTGTAGGAATGACGGCAGTAATTATGGGGGAAATTCTTGCAATACCGCTTACCCACTTGTGTTTTGATCCGCTTTTCAGAATGGCGGGTATGGAGCTTACGCCCCCCTACGTTGTCAATCCTGTTGAAATGTATTTGATCTTCCCTGTAATCATTCTTGTCACAACAGGTGTAAGTGCATTCCTGACTTCACTTTACACAAGAAAAATCAAGTCTTCCGACACTGCCAACATTGAATAAGAATTGAATGAGAAAGGAAACTATTATGAATATCTTAGAAGTAAAAGACCTCTGTAAGACATATATCGTAAACAAACGCCAGAATAACGTATTGAAAAATGTAAATTTTACCGTTTCCGAAGGCGAAATGGTCGCCGTTATGGGACCGTCAGGATCGGGGAAATCAACGCTTTTGTATGCCGTTTCGGGCATGGATTCCATTACCGCAGGCGAAGCAGAATTCTGTGGAGAGAACATTGCAAAAATAGGTGAAAAGGAGCTTGCAGACTTACGTCTGGATGAAATGGGTTTTATCTTTCAACAGATGTATATGATGAAAAACCTGACTGTTCTCGACAATATTATTCTTCCTGCGGTACAGTCTAAAAAGAATACCGAGACACGGAAGGAAACAATCCAGCGTGGACAGGACTTAATGCGTAAGCTGGGTATTATTGACATCGCCGATAATGATATCAATGAAGTTTCGGGAGGGCAGCTTCAGAGAGCCTGCATCTGTAGAAGCATGATTAATATGCCCAGGGTTTTATTTGCAGACGAACCTACGGGAGCTTTGAACAGAACCGCGTCAAACGAGGTCATGGAGGAATTGGTGAAGCTAAACGAAGAAGGAACAACAATTATGATGGTAACCCATGATGCAAAGGTAGCCGCAAAGTGTTCCAGGGTGCTGTATATTGTAGATGGCAACATTAAGGGCGAGTATATAAGTCCGAAAGACTTAAAGATAAAAGAGAAGGACAGAGAGAGATTATTAAATAACTGGCTGTTGGAACTGGGATGGTAAGTATTTTACCATCCCGGTTGGGAAACTTCTTACCTCTTTAGAGTCCTGATATACGCCTTGTCTTCTTTAGATATTTTTAAGGACTCCGTAATCTTCTGCAGGGCTTTATTGTGGGTAAAATCATCCAGACGGTTTGCTTTTAAATAGGGAAGTGTCAGCTCCGGGAAATCCCGGTAGCAGATGGAAACCGCCCATGCCTGCGCCATCTTAACATAATATCGTTTCAAATCAACGCTGTCGACTGCCTGAAGTACCCGGGAAAGATAGTCCTGATTTACATAGTAATTCAGTATCTGAACCAACACAAAGCGGACTTCATATTCCCTGGGGCTGTGCAGGTATTCCAAAAGAAAATTCCAAAATTCTTCCGGCTGTTCCTTTGCAAGCTTAATGCTGCAGCATGTGCTGTCACAGACAGACCAGTTGTCAATTTTAGGCAAAAATGCCCGTAAGAAAGGCTCCTTTTCCAAAAGATTTCCTTTGGCATAGCCAAGGACCATGCCCTGCAGCATGATTTCTTCGTAACTGTCATCACAGGCGGTTTTCAGGTATGTTTGCCAGTCCCCCCTGGCAAGCTGTTTTGCCATTTTCCTTAACGCGGGCAGGCGTACGCCGAGAATGTGTTCTACGCCTGGCAGAAGGCCGGCGGTAAATTTTTGAAATTCTGATTCTTTTTGCATTTCTAATTGTTGTTTAATCCATGTATTCATAATTGTATTGTAGGTATTCTTATTTTTCGTGTCAACATTTATTTGTTTTATTTGCCTGGATATGATAGAATGTTCGTAATCAGTGTAGAAAGAAGGTGACAGAATGGTTGAATTAGACCAGTTCAAGACAACCTTGAACACATACAGAGAACCATTACTGGAAGTGAGGGATTCACTTTAACTTAGCAAATAAGGAGCAGCGTGTCCAGGAGCTTGAGCGGGAAATGGAAGCGCCCGATTTTTGGGATAATACAGAGATTTCCCAGAAGAAGATGAAAGAATTAAAGGGCTTGAAGGATGACATTGAGACTTACGCGCATCTGGAAGGACAGTTTGATGACATTGAGACGCTTCTGGAAATGGGATATGAGGAAAATGATGCGTCCCTGATACCGGAGATTGAGGAGGCGCTCTCAGAATTTGAGCAGACATTTGACAATATCAGGATTAAGACGCTTCTGTCTGGTGAATATGATATGGAGAATGCAATTGTTTCCCTCCATGCGGGTGCCGGCGGGACCGAATCCTGTGACTGGAACAGCATGCTGTTTAGGATGTACAAACGCTGGGCAGAAGACAAAGGCTTTGCCGTGGAGGTGCTTGATTCCCTTGACGGCGATGAAGCGGGAATCAAATCCATTACCTTTGAGGTGCGCGGGGAGAATGCATACGGCTACCTGAAATCAGAGAAGGGTGTACACCGTCTGGTGCGCATTTCACCGTTTAATGCGGCTGGAAAGCGGCAGACGTCCTTTGCCTCCTGTGATGTCATGCCTGACATTGAAAAAGACCTTGATATCGAAATCAAGGATGATGAGCTTAGAATTGACACTTATCGTTCCAGCGGCGCCGGCGGGCAGCATATCAATAAGACCTCCTCGGCAATCCGCATCACGCATCTCCCCACGGGGATTGTCGTGCAGTGCCAGAATGAGCGCTCTCAGCACATGAACAAGGATAAAGCAATGCAGATGTTAAAAGCGAAGCTCTATCTGCTCAAGCAGGAAGAAAATGAAAAGAAAGCGGCGGATATCCGCGGAGAGGTGACAGAGATTGGATGGGGCAACCAGATACGTTCCTATGTCATGCAGCCCTATACGATGGTGAAGGACCACCGCACCAATGCGGAGACTGGAAATGTGGACAGTGTGATGGATGGGAATCTGGATTTGTTTATCAACGCATATTTGAAGTGGAAAACCATTCAGAACCCCGCGGAATTATCAAACTAGAGTAATTACAGAAACGCAGACAATAAGTTAGGAGAAAAATATGGGAATAATTAAGGCAGCCATGCAGTCAATTTCCGGCGGACTGGCAGATCAATGGCTGGAAGTCATTGAGCCGGATGATATGGGGGAACGCACAGTATTTACCAGCGGCGTTACAATTCGCAAAGGACAGAATAAAAAAGGCACAGACAATACGGTGAGCAATGGCTCCGTCATCCATGTATATGATAATCAGTTCATGATGCTGGTGGACGGCGGCAGGATTGTAGACTATACGGCAGAACCTGGGTATTTTAAGGTGGATAATTCCGCGCTGCCTTCCCTGTTTAATGGAGAGTTAAAGGCGACGATTCAAGAATCCTTCAGCCGGATGAAGTTCGGCGGCGCAACGCCCGCCAAGCAGAAAGTATTTTACATCAACTTGCAGGAAATCAAGGGCATCAAATTTGGCACCAGGAATCCTATCAATTATTTTGATAATTTTTATAATGCCGAGTTGTTTCTGCGTACCCATGGAAGTTATTCCATCAAAATTACAGACCCGATTAAGTTTTATGCGGAAGCGATTCCAAGGAATGCGTCAAAAGTGCAGATTGAGGACATCAACGAGCAGTATATGGCGGAATTTCTTGAGGCGCTGCAGTCGGCAATCAACCAAATGTCTGCAGACGGCATCCGCATTTCCTATGTGCCTTCCAAGGGCAGAGAGTTAGGGAAGTACATGGCAGATACCTTGGACGGGGACTGGAAGCAGATGCGGGGTATGGAGATTCAGGCAGTGGGAATTGCCAGTGTTACCTATGACGAGAAATCCACGGAACTGATTAACATGCGTAATGAGGGAGCGATGCTCAGTGATCCCACAGTCCGGGAAGGTTATATGCAGGGACATGTGGCACGTGGACTGGAAGCGGCTGGATCTAATACGGCAGGAGCAATGACTGGATTTATGGGCATGGGAATGGGCATGAATGCAGCAGGAGGCGTGATGGGAGCGGCATCCGCTGCTAATATGCAGCAAATGCAGATGCAGCAGAACGCGGCAATGCAGCAGCAGGCAGCTATGGCAAATAACAGCGCAGCGATGCCGGCTGGTCAGAATACAGCAGCCCGGGGAGCAGCACAGAATGCAGCAGGGGAATGGACCTGTGCCTGCGGAGCCAAGAACAGCGGAAAGTTCTGTGCAGAATGTGGAAAGCCAAAGCCGCAACAGCCGGAAACATGGACGTGTGCTTGCGGGGCTAAGAACAGTGGCAAATTCTGCTCGGAGTGCGGAAAGCAAAAGCCGGACAACAGCGGGGAATGGACCTGTGCCTGCGGCCAGGTGAACAGCGGAAAGTTCTGCTCGCAGTGCGGCAAGCCGAGACAGTGATGAATGGAAACGGCGTAAGCTGTTTCCTGACAGATAAAGGAGAGATGTGATGGCAGTAATCAGTTACAAATGTCCAAATTGCGATGGCGAACTGGTATTCCATCCGGCGACGCAGAAGTACAAATGCGAATATTGTGCTTCTGCGTTTTCGCAGGAGGAACTTGAGAAGATGAAGCCTGCAATGGAGGAAGAAAAGAAGATAACCATGCCGCAGGAGGAACAGCCAGCGGCGCAGGGAGAACGGACTGGGGAGCAGGAAAAATATGGACGGCGGGAGGATTACAGTCAGGAAGGGGCGGATAAAGAGGGTGTTATGTATAGCTGCCCAAGCTGTGGGGCAGAGATTGTAACAGACCAGACGACAGCGGCTACCTTCTGTTATTATTGTCACAATCCGGTCGTGCTTTCCGGAAGGGTTTCGGGGGAATTTCTTCCGAATAAGATACTTCCATTTTCGGTCGATAAGAAGCAGGCGACTGACAAATTTCTGGAATATGTGCACAGCAAGAAATTTGTCCCCAAGGCATTTTTTAATAAGCAGCAGATAGAGAAAATTTCCGGTGTTTATTTCCCCTACTGGATGGCGGATATGGACATGACAGGTTCGCTGCAGGCAGAGGGTAAGAATTTAAGGGTATGGCGCAGCGGCGATACAGAGTATACGGAGACAAAAATTTACCATGTGGAGCGCAAGGGAAATATCCATCTTGAAGATATCACCAAAAATGCTTTGAAGAAGAATAACCTCAAGCTGGCAGAGGGCGTGCTTCCCTATGATGTAACAAAGGTGCAGGATTTTCATATGGGTTATCTGTCGGGATTTCTGGCAGAGAAACGGGATTTAGAGCGTGCGGATTTGCAGACGGAGGTAGCATCAGACGCCAAAAGATTTGGAGAGAAGCTTCTAAAGGATACGGTAAACGGCTATTCCCACCTGACGGTCCGCAACTGCCTGTTGCAAACACAGCGGGAGAATTGGGATTATATCATGCTTCCAGTGTGGACGGTTACATATAAGGGACGCGATGGAAAAATGTATTATTACTCCATGAACGGACAGAATGGCAAAGTATATGGCGAGTTGCCAGTGGACGGACAAAAAGTCTGCATACTGGGAGCTGTCATATTTGTAATCGTATTTTTGCTTGGACTGCTGGGAGGATGGATATTATGAGAATTGGAAAGAGATGTTTGATCATAATTGCGGCATTGCTGCTGGCAGGGATATTTGCTGTGCCAGTGCAGGCAGAGGTTAATATGCAGATGACGGATCAGGCGGGACTTTTGTCCGATGAGGAAACAAAAGACATGGGGAGCCGGATCGAGGAATTGGAGGGCAGTACAGGCTGGGATATCATGGCAATGACTACAGGTGATGCCGAAGGGCAGGACGCCACCGCCTATGCAGAAGCCTGGTTTGACAAGTATACCACGAAGGATGACGGTGTGATCTGTGCCATTGATATGGATAACCGGGAGATCGTTGTCCGTGCCTTTGGGGAGGCCATGTATTATATTACGGATAACCGGACGGATAAGATTCTGGATGCAGGCTATGATGAGGTGTCTAACGAGCAGTATGGTGCGGCGTTGCAGGCGATGCTTGGGGAAGTCGAGGATGCCTACTTAAGTGAAGATCCGGATAAGAATCATCTCTATGATGAAGATACCGGAGAGATTATACGCCATCCGCGAGGGAGAAGCATCACCTTGTCAGAAATATTGATTGCCCTTGGTGTGGCATTGCTTGCAGGCGGCGGGACGGCCGGCGTAATTTTTAGAAGATACCGCCTGAAATTTGGTGGTTACCAATATCCCATAGAGAAGAATGGCAGTGTGAGATTGACTGCAAAAGAGGATAAACTTGTCAATTCTTTTGTGACCCACAGGCATATTCCGAAGCAGCAGTCCAGCGGAGGCGGCGGGGGCAGCCGCAGTACGGTACATACCGGATCCGGTGGGCGCATGTCCAGCGGAGGAAGCAGAAAGTTTTAGGGAACAGTTCGTATACTGTTGTAAAAGTGCTTGCATTTCATAATTAAATATGCTAATATCTTTGCAGTGAGCACAAATGTATTTCACAGGCAAACAAACTGGGGGCATCATGGATGACAAGACGAAATATTTTGTTTTAAAGAAGAAAGCCGTTCCAGAGGTATTATTAAAAGTTGTGGAGGCGAAGAAGCTTTTGGAATCCGGGCGCGTGGAATCTGTGCAGGAAGCGACGGATTCAGTGGGAATCAGCCGGAGTTCTTTCTATAAGTATAAGGACGATATCTTTCCGTTTCACGACAATGCCAAGGGAAAGACCATTACAATGGTAATACAGATGGATGACAAGCCGGGACTTTTGTCCCTGGTTCTGCAGATTGTGGCAGATTTCCATGCCAATATCCTGACCATCCATCAGAGTATTCCGGTAAACGGAATCGCATCCCTTACCTTGAGTGTAGATGTCCTGCCAGATACGAAAAACGTGTCACAGATGGTAGAGAACATTGAGCAGCAGGAGGGAATCCATTATTTAAAAATATTAGCCAGGGAGTGACATTATGATTAAGATAGCGATTTTAGGTTACGGAACCATTGGTTCCGGTGTGGTAGAAGTATTGAATACCAACAAAGAAAGCATTGCCAAGCGCGCAGGCGATGAGATTGAAGTAAAATATATTTTGGATTTGCGCGATTTTCCAGGAGATCCTATGCAGGACAAGGTGATCCATGATTATGATGTGATAGCAGATGACCCGGAAATCCAGGTAGTTGTGGAGGCAATGGGCGGCGTAGAACCGGCATACACGTTTGTAAAACGTGCCTTGCTTGCGGGCAAGAGTGTGACGACCTCCAACAAGGCGCTTGTGGCAAAGCATGGTGCAGAGCTGATTGCCATTGCCCGGGAGCAGAATATCAATTTCCTGTTTGAAGCCAGCGTGGGCGGTGGCATCCCGATTATCCGTCCGTTAAATTCCTCGCTTACGGCAGACGAGATTGAGGAGATTACCGGAATATTGAACGGTACGACAAACTATATATTGAGCAAAATGACATTTGAAGGCCTGGAGTTTGCGGATGTGCTCAAAGATGCCCAGTCCAGGGGATATGCGGAGGCTGACCCCACGGCGGACGTCGAGGGTTATGACGCCTGCCGCAAAATTGCCATCCTGACCTCTCTCGTGTGCGGTCAGCAGGTGGATTTTGAAGATATTTATACAGAGGGAATTTCTAAGATTACCGCAGATGACATCAAATATGCCAAAGCTTTGGGGCTGGTTATTAAGCTTCTTGCTACCAGCAAAAAGACAAAAGAGGGATATTGTGCGATGGTTGCGCCTTTTATGCTGTCACAGCAGCATCCCCTGTACAGTGTCAATGATGTCTTCAACGCGATTTTCGTACATGGAAATGTCTTAGGGGATGCGATGTTCTATGGAAGCGGAGCTGGCAAATTGCCGACGGCAAGCGCAGTGGTTGCAGATATTGTGGATATTGCAAAGCATCTACATAAGAATATCCTGATGTCCTGGAGTTCCAAGAAGATGGATTTGGTGGACAAGGGAAAGAGCGAGAGCCGTTTCTTTGTGCGTACCACGGAAGGGAAAGAGCAGGTAAAAGCATTGTTCGGCGAAGTGGAGTTTGTGGAAGTGCCAGAAATCAGCGGTGAGATCGGATTCCTGACCGGGACAATGAGTGAAGAAGACTATGAGAAAAAATCCGATGGTCTGAATGTGATTCAGAGAATCCGTGTGGTGTAAGGATAGAGAAAAAGGATGTCTCAGGGGCGGGCTGTTCCTGAGGCATTCTGTCTGGAAAGGTGGAATGAGAACAATGAAATATGTCGTTGTGTTAGGGGATGGAATGGCAGACCGCCCCATCGAAGAACTGGGAGGCATGACGCCTTTAGAATATGCCAGAACGCCTCAGATGGATGCACTGGCAAAAGCCGGGGAGATTGGAATGGTACATACCATTCCAGATGGAATGGCGCCGGGAAGCGATACGGCCAATCTTTCCGTACTGGGTTATGACCCAAAGATTTATTATTCCGGGCGTTCTCCCCTGGAGGCGTTGAGCATCGGGGTGGATATGAAACCCACGGATGTCTCACTGCGCTGTAATATAGTGACGCTTTCTGAGGAAGAAGCTCAATACGAGGATAAGAAGATTTTAGACCACAGCTCTGGGGAGATTTCCACGGAGGAAGCTGCAATTTTGATTGAGGCAGTCAAAAGGGAGCTTGAGACAGATATTTATAAATTCTATGCAGGCACCAGTTACCGCCATCTGCTGATCTGGGACCACGGACAGGTGATTGACCTGACGCCGCCCCACGATGTGCTGGGGCAGACCGTGGGACAATATCTGCCGGCGGACGAAGCGCTCAGGGAAATGATGAAAAAGAGTTACGACATTCTGGTAAATCATCCCATCAATGCGGAGCGTAAGAAGAAGGGATTGAACCCTGCAAATTCCTGTTGGTTCTGGGGAGCAGGCACGAGACCTGCCTTATCTTCCTTCCAGGAGAAAACGGGACTTAAAGGTACAATGGTATCGGCAGTAGACCTCCTGAAAGGAATTGCAGTAGGCGCTTCCATGAAGAATATTTCTGTCGAGGGCGCCAATGGAGGGCTTCACACCAATTACGAGGGAAAAGCCCGGGCGGCTGTGGATGCGCTGACAAAAGAGGGTTATGATTTTGTTTATGTGCACTTGGAGGCTCCTGACGAGATGGGGCATCAGGGCAGTGTGGACAAAAAGGTTCAGGCAATCCAGTATCTGGATGCGCGCGTGATAGCGCCGATTAAGGAAGGGCTTGAGCAGGCGGGAGAGGAGTTTCGTATGCTTGTGATGCCAGACCATCCCACGCCGATTTCGCTCAGGACACATACTGGCGACAGCGTGCCTTATCTGCTTTATGACAGCACTAAGATTCAGGATAACCATTGGAAATATAATGAGAAAGAAGCAGAGCAGTCCGGGCATTGCATTGCGAAGGGCTGTGAGATGATAGAATATCTGATTCAGGAAAAGAAATAGAACACAATTATATCGGACCTTAAGATCAGGACCAGGATTATCATTTTCATTGATAGTTCTGGTCTTCTTGTGTAATAAAACCAGCAATTTATGCTTCGTTGTATCAGATAACATTTTTTTCATCCGACATATATGACAGGAACAGTTGTGAAGCAAGAAACTTAATATCTGTTGTATTAGGAGGGCGTGAAATGTCAGTATCAGGAGTTGTCGATAGAACAGGGGCAGATTATCAGCAATACCAAAAGCCGGGGGAAGATATTCTCTTCAAAACGTATTCTTACCAGAATGGGAAGGGGCAGGAAACCGTATATTATGCGAAAGACTGTGTGGAATTATCGCTGGATTCTTATAAAATACCCATCGGTTCGGATAATTATGAAGATATAAAAAATATGTTAACTGCGCGAAGCCATGGAAACATCGCTTCTATGGGCAGTGGGATGTTTCATGAGACCAGTGAAGTAATGCAGGCTTGTATGAACTTTTTAGCAGGGCAAATACAAGGAATGCATGTACGCAGAATATGGAGGAAGGGAAACAATTACTAGAAAGCAATGGGATGAGATGGAAGGGAAGCTGTTATTATAATGCAGACTGGTATTATGCCTGTGAAGAAATGCAGGAATTGTTTCGTCAGACGGCAAATGAACTGGCGGACGAATACGGTGCGGAACATGTAGACTTCGACTATGTGGAGCGGAACACTAAATATACGCTGGATGGTGGAATCAATTATAATGAGGTATGGAATTTCAGAGAGTGGCAGATCAATCCTGACAATACAGCAGGAGGCAGTTTTTTGGATTCTGACATGGTTCCGCCGAAAGGGTTTGTGTATGGCAGCTCCGCATACTGGGAAGAGAAAAACAGCTTGGAAGGAATCAGGGAAGACGTTACCGGGAAAAAAGCGGGCTCTGTTTCTTTCATGTTTCTTATGGCGGCGGTAAAAAATACAGATATAAGGACAAGTCTGCTGCTTGATCAGAAGAATTATCTAAATGATAGTGATTGGAAAGAGGATAGCGCTTATAAAGATGCAGTTGCCTTTCTTAAAAATATTAATATAAATTGGAGCGTTAGAGCAAATCGTATGGAATTTATGTGTATGGGAAATACTGCAAGCACCTGAAAGATTATTTTTCTTGACACGTCTGTCTATATATGGTAGACTAAAGGTGTCTACTGTATGTAGACAGAAAGGCGTGATAAGAATGAAAGATATGAAAATGGGGGCAATAGAATCCCGGTTTGCAGACATTATATGGAAGAATGAGCCTCTCTCCACATCCGAACTTGTCCGATTCGCTGAGGCGGAATTAAACTGGAAGCGGACAACTGCTTACACCGTGTTAAAGAGGCTGAGCGAGAGAGGAATTTTCCAAAATAAAAACGGTACAGTCACATCCCTTATCTCCCGGGAAGAGTTTTATTCATTGCAGAGTGAGAAATTTATAGAGGAAACGTTTCAGGGATCGCTCCCTGCATTTCTGGCAGCTTTTACGAAACGGAAGGAATTGACAAAGGATGAGGTCAAAGAAATCCGCAGGCTGATAGATTCTTTTGGGGAGGAATAAGTGATGGAGAATGTTTTTATTCAAATACTCAATATGGGAATTGCGGCGGGATGGCTGATTCTTGCTGTGATGCTGCTTAGAATTATTTTCAAGAATATGCCGAAGGGGATGCGATGCATTCTGTGGGGACTGGCAGGCATCCGCCTCGTCTGTCCTTGTACCATCGAGTCTGCTTTGAGTCTGATTCCAAGCGCACAGACGATCAGACCGGATATTGTCTATCAGCAAAAGCCGGAGATACACAGCGGTATCGGGGCGTTGAACCGGACCGTCAATCCGCTTCTCTCTGAAAGCTTTGCACCGGATGTTACGGCAAGTATCAATCCGTTGCAGATTTGGATATTTCTTGCCTCCTTTATCTGGATAGCGGGAATGGTTTTGATGGCAGTGTATGCGGTCAGCAGCTATTGTGTACTGTATCAAAAAGTCAGGGAGAGCGTCAGGTGGAAGGATAATCTGTATTTCTGCGACCATATTCATACACCGTTTATTTTAGGCGTGGCCCGTCCAAGGATTTATCTGCCTTCCGGTATAGAAGAAGAACATATTGTGTATGTGCATGCCCATGAAAACGCGCATCTGGCAAGGCGTGACCATATATGGAAGCTGATAGCGTTTCTGTTGCTGTCCGTCTACTGGTTCCATCCCCTTTGCTGGGCTGCATACTGGCTGTTTTGCAAGGATCTGGAATTTGCCTGTGATGAGAGGGCTGTCAGGGATTTTGATATGGAAAGAAAGAAAGCATATGCGAAAGCCCTGCTGGAATGCAGCATTGATAGCCGAAAGCTTGCCGCCTGTCCCCTCGCCTTTGGAGAAATCAGCGTAAAGAAACGGATTCAGGGAGTGCTTGGTTATCGCAGACCGGCATTCTGGAAAATCATAATTGCGGCCATTGTCTGCGTCATGGCAGCGGCCTGTTTTCTGACAAATCCTAAGGGAAGCGCATCGGAGCTGTTTGGCCGTGAGTATGCCGTAGAGGAAATTGTGTATGAGTCACCGTTGCTTTCTGTTATGCTTACGCCGGGAGAGTCACCGTCCTATTCGTTGACGAAGAACGGAACGCTTATGGAAAAGAGAAGCGCGCTTCTCTATGGAGAAGAAGCGTCAAAGGAATGGGTGACTTGCGGCAGAGCAGAAAAAATAACCCTCACAGAAGATAATCTTGACCAATACATTTACTGGAACGGGCCGCTCCTGCCGTCAAACTTCAAACCGTCTGAACTCAGGGAGAAGAACGATGGAGCCTGGTATGTGAACTCGGAAGCTGAAGAGGGGAAATTCTACTACATCCTCCAGCAGAAAAATGGGGGTATTTATCTGGCGGAAGGAAGCGATAGGGGGGAGGATACCCAAATGCAGATGGATCCATGCAATTTCTGGCGGATTTACAAGCTTAAGGAGAAAGCCTGATGTGTTCCAGTAAATCAATATCCCACACGATCAGCAGAAGATTCCGTACAATAAAATGGACAATGACAATCCCGAGTGCGGCCCAGATGTAGCCGTCGCGGTATCTCATGCCGATTTTTACCCGGTGCCTTGAAATCCGCTCAATGGATTGGCTGATTAAGAACCAGCCGCCCAGAACGGCAGTATAGAGGACCAGCGGATGACAGATAAAAGAGGTGAGTATCTGTCCGTGCAGCAGGGCGGATACTGCCCGTGTGCCTCCACAGCCGGGGCAGTACAACCCAAAAGCACTGTAGAAAATACATGGTACCATCAGTTTGTCATAGGGGAGCGGCAAAAGCTTGTATAAAAGAAAAAGAGTGCCTGCCACAAAGACAAGCGACCAGCCTGTCACGAAAAGGGCTGTTTCTTCTTTTTTTCGATTTCTCATGAAAGCATCTCCTTACAGGTATGTTCCAATTTGTAACGGATTCATCCGCGCCATATAGTTGATGATTCCGGCGGGCTGAATTGTTACAAAATTAAGTATATAAGCATTTTTATCATTTGTCAAAGAGAAGGATATGTGATATTATAGAATTTAAGAAGTAATGTGCAAAAATATCTTTGATATTTGGAAAGGGATGAGAATATGTCAGTTTTCATGGTCGGAATGAATACATATAATAATGGTGTGAAATCTGAGATGGGACGCACGGATGCAGCCATGTATCCAGCCCGGGATGGCACGGAAACAGCAGGAAGAATGGCTGGAGAAGGGGTGAACCCGAAGGAGCAAAAGCTGCCGTGGGTGGATGAGGCACAAAGGGAGGAAGAGTCCGGGGATGGTTTTCGAAAGAAAGAACCAGGGGAAGAATGCCAGACCTGTAAGAATCGCAAATACAAGGACGGTTCTGATGAGAATGTGTCTTTTAAGGCGGCGGCACATATTTCCCCGGAGGCAGCGGCGAGCCGGGTGCGTGCCCATGAGGGAGAGCATGTCGCAAATGCTTACAGTAAAGCGTCGGAGAAGGGCGGCAAAGTATTGTCAGCGTCCGTTCGGATAGAAACGGCAGTCTGTCCAGAATGTGGAAAGAGTTACGTGTCTGGCGGGACGACATCTACCAGGATCAAATATCCTGCGGATTCTGAGAAAGCGAAAGAGAAGAATCCCCTGGCAGAGACGGAGGATGCGGGCGTGGATATTCCAGAGGAAGATGCCCAAAGAACACCAATTGCGCGGATGGGACGGACAAATCCTTACGCGGCGAATCAGGGACAGATTCGTGCGGCAGCAGTCAGGGGAAAAGGATTTGATTATGCGACAAAGCCCTTAGAAGAATTTGAAATGGAGCGTTATTAATATGAGACATACATCAGCAGAATTAAAACGATTATCGAGGGAACAGTTGACAGGACGCTGGGGGCTTGCGATAGGGGCGAATTTGTTAGTGGAAATGATTGTGTCAGGGTTATTGATGCCGTTCTATTTTCTGCTTATCATCACTGGCAACGGAGCAGTGCAGTATACAACCTATATGATAGCGGCAATCATTATCTCAGCAGTATCTATGGTCTTGCAGTGCGGCATCCTTAGAATGTATCTTGCATTTGCCCGGAAGCAGGAAGTGAGTGTGGGCATCATTTTTTCTGAGTTTACCAGAAGGCCGGACCGTTATATCCTGGGTTACATTCTCTTGTTTGTGATTGAGTTTGTCTGTGTGCTGCCGGGGGCTATATGCCTGGTGGTTGGATTGGTGGCAGAGACAGTGCTGGCGATCGTTATTGGTGTGCTATTATACATTGTAGGAATTGTAATCCTTATGGTGGTATCTTTGCGGTTGTCACAGATATTTATGCTGCTTGTAGAGCACAGCGATATGAGTATTATGGAGGCTTTCCGCACAAGCGCAGGATTGATGGAAGGCAATATGGGAAGACTATTTTATATTTATCTGAGCTTTATTGGATGGACATTGCTCGGGCTTCTCTCCTGTGGGATTGGTATGCTGTGGGTGACACCCTATATGATGCAGACAAATGTTAATTTTTACCGGGATTTAACGGGAGAACTGAAGGAAGGACTAAATAGTGAAGGTCTAAATATGGAATAGAGAAGTAAAATGTTAATAGTGGTTAGAGAAAGGGACTATTTCAAGATAGCAGATTTCTACGAGATAATGTACAGATGTTGCTGTTGCAACCATATCTTGCGGAGAAATTGCATTTTGTAATAGTCCCTTTATATCGCATATGTTAAATATGTTTGTAGTTTTTGAATAATTGTCACAGATTATTATAAAAATCATAAGGATTGGAGTAGGGCGACGGGTAGCCCATTTTCTCCATCAATTCTTCCACATAGTCCAGGTATCCTTCGATGCCGCCGAACTGTACAAGAAGGGTGACAAGTCCATAAATAAAGAACAGGATGCCGAAGGCAATGGCGATTCCTCCCATGATGAGTCCTGCCTTGGCATAACCATTTGTCGTCATTTCGCCACCGCGGGAGAGCAAGGCCAGGATGATTGCCAGGGAACCAAAAATAACTGCCGGATAGATGCAGCAGCCCATTACCAGTCCGGCTATGGCTAAGGCCATCGAAGCAATCGCCATGCTTTGGGAACGCTTCTCTATGTATGAGTTGTTGGGCATGTCTGGTATATTGTTGTATTCATTGTAATCCATAAGAAAATCCTCCTTAATAAACGGGTAACGGCAGGCGACGCATTTGCCTTCCTTAATAAATAGGTAACGGCACGCGCCGCTTCGCGTCACCTGCCAAGTCGTCGGAAGGCATTCCAGAAATGCTTCGCATTTGCCTTCCTCCTCATTGTAGCATTTGTGGGAGAAAAATACAACTTATATCTGGGCAGCCAACCCGATCAATCGATTCGCCTGGTCGGCCATAAACAGGGGAATGATTTGCGGCCATGTTTGAACAGGGAGGCTATGAAAATGCTGTTGTTGATAATGTCGGCACCGTTGATCAGCCTGACGGCGCAACCACGGTAACAGCATTTGGTAACGGTTCCATGCCGCAGGATGATGGAAACATGGACGTGAATATTGTAATGCAGTATTATTTCATAGCAGACGGCAGCGGAGTTTATATCGTTAATTATATGTATCCGCTGGAAGATACTGCTACAGACGATGTGATTGCTGACATACTTGCAACTGTAACAGTTGAATAGAAAAATAAATGTTTGAATATTGACAAAAAAAGAAAGCTGTTTCAAATCTTTTATCCGTAACTATGGTGTCCGAGTTGGAGCATGGGGAGGCAATCTGTAAGGAATGCAGCCGAAAGAT
This sequence comes from uncultured Lachnospiraceae bacterium, assembly GCA_948688495.1. Lineage (GTDB taxonomy): Bacteria > Bacillota > Clostridia > Lachnospirales > Lachnospiraceae > Petralouisia. The sequence goes on from CAPQSW010000020.1 coordinate 18,513, forward strand.
TGATCTGCCGGACGGGATACTGAGGAAGATGTCAATGGAGGAATTTCGCCAGTACATAGACTTTTACAATCAAAATGAGGCATTACGGAATGCTTTTACGGAGACTTACAGGATTCTTGAGGATGACAGGCCGTTGTATGAGAGCGATGGAAATATCTTGAGATGTCATCGGAGCAATGCTTTGGGGTTTTAGGCTATGATAAAAACTGTGTGATTAGGAGGTAGAGAATTTCTCTGCTTCCTTTTTTTCGGAATTAATCCTGTTACCGCCAATTGTAATTAGACACAAACGCTCGGATGCCTTCACTTGTTTTTGGCATACTGCTGATGTAAAATAAGTTGGTAAGAGTTTATGATTTAAGATGCGTATGTCGTGAATCAAGTTCCCAACCATTGGTTGAGTCTCTTAGATTCAACCAGTGGTTCCTGTAAAAAGCAGTCATTTTGGAGTATTGTGCGAGAGGAAAGGAGAAAATAAGATGAATCAGACAAATATTGGAAAATTCATTGCTAACTGCCGGAAAGAGAAAAAACTAACGCAGGCGCAGCTTGCAGAAAAGCTGAATATTACAGACAGAGCCATATCCAAATGGGAGACAGGTAAAAGTATGCCGGATTCATCTATCATGCTGGAACTCTGTGAAATACTTGGAATCACAGTAAACGAGCTGTTGAGCGGGGAGAAAGTCGATATGGAAAACTATGAAGAAAGAGCAGATGAAAACTTGATTACTTTAAAAAAGAAAGATGAAAATAACATGACAAAAAATATGATGATATCCATTCTGTTTTCAGTCGTCTCATTGACAGGAATTATGGTATGTCTTATTTGTGATATTGCAATATCAGGAGGGCTGACATGGTCGCAAATTCCTGTTAGTTCTATTGTGTTTGCCTGGGTTATATCTTTTCCAATCATCATTATGGGAAAGAAAGGGATGATTGGAAGTCTAATTTCCATAAGCGTCTTTACGATTCCATATTTGTTTTTGTTAAGCAGTTTCGTAAAGGTAAAACAGGTATTTTCCCTTGGCGCTGTGCTGGCATTGATATCCATTGTTTACTTATGGATCATATATATAATATTCAGCCGAATTGGAAAAACAAAGAAATTAGCTGCTCTGGGGATAGCATTTTTATCAGCGATTGTGCTTTTGTTTGTTATCAATATAGTTTTATCTAAAACAATCGCAGAGCCCATTTTTGACGTATGGGATATAATGACGGTTTTTATATTGATATTATTAGCATTTATTGCATTTATTTGTGATTACGCTAAGAAAAGAGGGCAATCAGACTATTGATGTTCAATTGTATGTATAGTGAACGAAAGGTGCATGGAAGGCAATCATTATTTGCAATCCATGCACCTTTTTTGAGAAGTACGGGGGAAAATACAATGTAATATGTGATTGTCGGATATAAGAAGTTATGCTATAATTTGGAGGGCATACAAGGATGGATGGAAAAGGAGGAAGAAACGATGGGTGTATTGCCAATTAAGGATATGTCGAATACTTATATAGAGCATTCGCTGGTTATCAATAATTTTGTCACAGATGTTGGACATCAGTTAAAGAGTTCTATTTGCCGTGTGTTTGGCGACAGTGTGAAATATAAATGGATGGAAAATGACAATATACCAGTCATCCCAGATGTATCCATTAACTGTGATATTAAAAACAGACGTTCCACGAATTTCCTAGGTGTTCCCAGATTTATTATGGAAGTATTATCAGACGCAACGGAGACTTATGACCGTAATGATAAAATGACATTGTACCGGAGCGTAGAAGTAGCTGAATACTGGATTGTTGACTGGAGAAAGAGGCAGGTGGAAATATATGTTTTGTCACCAGATGAGGAATCCATTGATAAGGCAGAATATAAATTGATGTCAACAGTTACGGAACAGAACAAAAAAGATTTAAAATTGTATATGTTTCCTAATATTGAGATTGAATTTGAACAGTTGTTTGATGGCGTGGATTGACAAGTTTATAGCGGATAAAAGTTTAACAAAGAAATAAGGAGCAATAGAAATGGATATAATCGCGAAATTAGCACAGGAGCTTAATATCAAGACGCAGCAGGCGCAGGCTGCAGTAAAACTGATTGACGAGGGAAATACCATCCCCTTTATTTCCAGATACCGGAAAGAGGCGACGGGGGCATTGAATGATGAGGTTTTGCGAAATCTCTTTGAACGTCTTACATATCTTAGGAATCTGGAAGATAAAAAGGGGCAGGTACTTTCCAGCATTGAGGAGCAGGGCAAGCTGACGGAAGAATTAAAACAGCAGATTCTTGCAGCAGATACGCTGGTTGCGGTGGAGGATCTTTACCGTCCATACCGTCCGAAACGGCGTACCCGTGCAACGATTGCGAAGGAAAAGGGCTTGGAACCGCTGGCAAATATTATATTGCTTCAGATGGCCGAAAATCCCCTGGAGAAAGAAGCAGAGGCTTTTTTGAATCCCCAAAAGGAGGTCCATACCGTGCAGGATGCTATTGCGGGGGCAATGGATATTCTTGCGGAAGGTATCTCGGACGAAGCCGATTACCGTAAATATATCCGTGATCTTACGATGCGTACCGGCAAGATTGTATCTGCGGCAAAGGACCCAGAGGCAGAGTCTGTCTATGAAATGTATTATGAATTTGAGGAAGGACTGGCGAAGCTTGCCGGTCACCGCATACTGGCATTGAACCGCGGAGAGGCAGAGAAAATTCTTACTGTGAAGATAGAGGCCCCGGTGGACCAGATTTTGCAATATCTTGCCAAAAAGACAATCACAAGGGAGAATCCCAATACCACGGAAGTTTTACATGCTGTGATTGAGGACAGCTATAAGCGGCTTATTGCTCCCGCGATTGAGCGTGAAATCCGCAACGAACTTACGGAGCGTGCGGAAGACGGCGCGATAAAAGTTTTTGGTAAAAATTTGGAACAGCTTTTGATGCAGCCGCCGATTGCTGGGAAAGTGGTTTTGGGATGGGACCCGGCATTCCGTACCGGATGTAAGCTTGCGGTGGTGGACTCGACCGGAAAGGTGCTGGATACTACGGTCATTTACCCGACAGCTCCACAGAATAAGGTTGAACAGTCCAAGGCCGTATTGAAAAAACTGATACAGAAATATGACATTTCCCTGATTTCCGTTGGAAATGGAACCGCGTCCCGGGAATCGGAGATGATAATTGTAGATTTGTTAAAAGAAATTCCGAAACCTGTGCAATATGTAATCGTAAATGAGGCGGGGGCTTCCGTTTATTCCGCGAGCAAGCTTGCCACAGAGGAATTTCCAAATTTTGATGTGGGACAGAGGAGTGCGGCATCTATTGCCAGGAGGATTCAGGACCCGCTTGCTGAGTTGGTGAAAATTGACCCGAAATCAATTGGCGTGGGTCAGTACCAGCATGACATGAATCAGAAGAAGCTTAGCGGTGCCTTAAACGGCGTTGTGGAGGACTGCGTAAATAAAGTGGGCGTAGACTTGAACACAGCTTCCGCCCCCCTGTTAGAATATATTTCCGGTATCAGCAAGGTGATTGCCAAAAACATTGTGGCGTACCGGGAAGAAAATGGCAGGTTTCTTACCCGTGCCCAACTTTTAAAGGTGGCAAAATTAGGTCCCAAGGCATATGAGCAGTGTGCGGGCTTCATGCGCATCAGTGATGGGAAAAATCCCCTGGACGGCACCAGTGTCCATCCGGAAAGCTATGACGCAGCGAAAAAGCTGCTAGAGAGGCTTGGATTTGTTCCGGAGGACATTCGTGGCGGCAAATTGTCCGGTATTTCCAAGAAAATATCTGATTACAAGAAGCTTGCCGACGAGTTAGAGGTTGGCGAGCTGACACTGCAGGATATTGTGAAAGAGCTGGAAAAACCGGCGCGCGACCCCAGGGACGAAATGCCTAAGCCTATTCTGCGCACAGACGTACTGGAAATGAAGGACTTGACGCCGGGAATGATATTAAAGGGCACCGTGCGCAATGTCATTGATTTTGGTGCGTTTGTAGATATTGGCGTTCACCAGGACGGACTGGTACATATTTCCCAGATGACGGAGCGTTATATCAAACATCCCTTAGAGGCCGTCAGCGTCGGGGATATCGTGGAAGTCAAGGTTATGAGCGTGGATCTGAAAAAGAAACGGATTCAGCTTACGATGAAGCTGTAGGCACATAGCAATGTTATATTGTAAACAATGATTGCTCATAATCCTTAACATAGTATCGAAAATTCTTGCGGCCTTTTTGGATAATGGCATGTCCTTCTTCCTCGAGCATTTTTTTCTGTGCTTCGATACCGCCGGGATATTTTGCGTTTAACTCCCCATTAGCTTTCAGCGTCCTCCAGTAAGGCGTTTTATCGTCCTTGCGCTGGAAGCTTGCCCATGCGGCGATTGAGACAAAGATTCCCGCCGTAATCGGCTCGGTAAAATCAGCGCCGTTTTGCTCTGCAAAATATTCCCTGATTGCACCGATGGTAAGCAGCTTTCCATAGGGCACAAGCCGCATAACTTTATCGTAATCGATCGGCGGGGCGAAATACATTTTGTCTCCGCCATATTTTTCTATACTTTTTTCATCGGTAATCGTTTGAAATTTAGGCATATCTTTACTGTCGTTTAACATAGCGTTAAAATCTTTTTTATCTTCGTTTGCCATACGATGCACCTCCTGCATATAAGTATAACCAGCAAAGTCGGGATATGCAATGAGACGGTTTGAAAAATATTAATGTAAAGGTATTGAAATTAGATCTTATTTTTTACTTTTAATTGTAAAAGGAAATAATGAATGATATTATTAGACAAGGTATTAGGAGATTTGTGAATGAAAGCGGGGAATAATTGTGGCAGAAAAGAATAATGCAAATATTGGATTTGAAAAGGAAATATGGGACGCGGCATGTGTGTTATGGGGACATATTCCGGCGGCAGAATATAGAAAAGTCATTGTGGGATTAATATTTTTAAGATATATTTCAGCAGCATTTGATAAAAGACATAAGGAGTTAGTCGATGAAGGGGATGGATTTGAAGATGATATAGACGCATACACAATGGAAAATGTTTTCTTTGTACCAGAGGAAGCAAGATGGTCAACAATAGCTTCCGCAGCTCATACCCCTGAGATAGGCATGGTGATTGATAATGCGATGAAAGCGATTGAGGCAGATAATAAGAGTTTAAAGGATGTTTTGCCTAAAAACTATGCAAGTCCTGACCTGGATAAAAGAGTTTTGGGTGATGTTGTTGATATTTTTACAAATAGTATTGATATGGGAAATGCAGAAACAAATGAGGATTTGCTTGGCAGGACATATGAATATTGTATTGCACAGTTTGCGGAAAAAGAAGGTGCAAGTGGAGGTGAGTTTTATACACCCTCCAGCATTGTAAAGACACTGGTTGAGATTCTAAAACCATTTGAAAATTGTCGCGTATACGATCCATGCTGTGGTTCTGGAGGCATGTTTGTACAGAGTGCAAAGTTTATTCAGGCACACAATGGAAAGAGAGGGGCGATTTCTGTATATGGACAGGAAGCAAATGCTGATACATGGAAAATGGCAAAACAATCCGCCTTTTAACTATCATCCTTGGAATCAGGAGAGATTAGTGGATGATCCCCGCTGGAAATATGGATTGCCACCTGCAGGAAATGCCAATTATGCATGGATTCAGCATATGATTCATCATCTTGCGCCAAATGGAAAGATCGGACTTGTACTTGCGAATGGTGCTTTATCTACACAGTCGAGCGGGGAGGGAGAAATTCGTAAAAAGATAATAGAAGATGACCTGGTAGAAGGAATTGTGGCTATGCCAACTCAGCTATTCTATAGTGTGACAATTCCTGTAACGCTTTGGTTTATCACGAAGAATAAGAAACAGAAAGGAAAAACATTATTTATAGATGCGAGAAAGATAGGGCATATGGTAGATAGAAAACATAGAGATTTAGATGAAGAAAAAGATATAAAAAGATTGGCAGATGTATTTGAAGCATTTCAGAATGGTACTTTGGAAGATAAAAAAGGTTTCTGTGCAGTGACAACCATTGAGGATATGGCAAAACAGGATTATATACTTACACCTGGAAGATATGTTGGAATTGAAGAACAGGAAAATGATGGGGAACCATTTGAGGAAAAAATGCTAAAGCTTACTTCTGAACTATCAGATATGTTCGCTAAATCACATGAGTTGGAAGATGAGATAAGAAGAAAACTGGGGGCAATTGGATATGAAATCTAACTGGCATGTAACTAGGCTTGCGGATATTGCGGAGATTAACCCTAAAGAAAATATTGCAAAAGGAACGGTTGTAAAGAAAATTCCTATGGATAAACTCCGGCCATTTCATAGAGATATTGTGGGATTTGTTTATGAAGAATTTAAAGGTGGAACAAAATTTAGAAATGGTGACACTATAATGGCTCGTATAACACCTTGTTTAGAAAATGGAAAAACGGCAAAAATAAACCTTTTGGAAGATGGTGAAATTGGTTTTGGCTCAACAGAATATATTGTTTTTAGGGCTAAAGAAGGTATCTGTGATAGCGATTATTTATATTATTTGGTATGCAGTCCATTGATAAGAGAACCCGCTATTAAATCAATGGTGGGTTCGTCAGGAAGGCAGAGAGTTCAAACGAAGGTTGTGCAGAATTTGGAAATATTAGTACCACCTTTGCATTTACAAGAACAAATCGGAGCATTATTAAAGAGTATAGATGATAAAATATTGCTAAATAATCAGATAAACAGTAATTTAGTGGCTTAAAGGTCGAAGGCGGAGACGTCGAGTTTGCCGGACAAAAGTTTAGGGAGTAATACATCACGTATGTTTGATAATTTTTTTGTTTCAAGTATATTTGCAGCAATTTTAACAAACAAGGATGTTAATACGTCTTCCAAGACACATAAAGAATCATCACTAATTAGCGGGACAGGAAGTGCTTGTATGTTTTTGATTGGCAGCTTTAGCTGAACGGCGCCAACAGTACCTTTAGAAATAAATTCAATACCCTGTGTTGAACGAAGATATAATAAAAGATATTCAGATGTTATTCCCTTAAGGTCAGTAATTTTTACACAATTTTCTGTCAAACTGGCATTGTTCAGTGATTCATCAACAATTGCTGTTAATCCAATTGTACCGACGATTGAAATAAGTACATCTCCTACTGAAACTATATATTTTGAAATTGAATTATATGTTTCATCATCAACATATTCATAATCGTTTGTTAGTGATGCAAATATAGCATTATTTAAATTACGGACACGAATATAAGGATGTGAATTTTGTTTTGTTACAAGGTTTATACCTTTGGGAAGTCTTTTTCCACCCTTTATAGTACATTGCGAACCTAAATCTATGTATGAGATGGAGTTAGCATTTCGCAAAGCATTATTAAATAGTGTTGTTGCTTGTTTCTCTAAATTACTGTTTACTATAAAGAATAAATGCATATATGTACTTTGATGATACAGTATATATTTGGAAAGGAAGATTTTATGGCGTTGGAAAATAAACATGGTATCAAGGATTCAGCTGAATTAGCAAGGCTGGAAGAAAAAATAAGTAAAAAGAGGGCAATTGAGCTGTTTGAAAGTAATTGTTTAAAGGGGTATGAAACCGGATCATTTCGTATGCTTGCTGCAATTCATAAGTATTTGTTTGAACAGATATATGATTTTGCAGGAAAGGTGAGAAATGTTAATATTGCAAAAGGTAATTTCAGATTTGTTCCAGTTATGTATCTGCAAGAGGCGATAGAAAATATTGAGAAGATGCCACAATCGACATTTGATGAAATTATAGAGAAGTATGTAGAAATGAATATTGCACACCCATTTCGTGAAGGTAATGGTCGCAGTACAAGAATCTGGTTAGATATAATATTAAAAAGAGAGTTGAATCTTGTGATTGACTGGAGTGTAGTTGACAAAAATGATTATCTGTTAGCAATGGAAAGAAGTCCGATAAAAGACGTTGAAATAAAACATATTTTAAAACAAGCACTGACGGATAAAATCGAAGACAGAGAAATTTATATGAAAGGTATTGACCGTAGTTATTATTACGAAGGCTATGATGTATATAAAGCAGAAGATTTGTAGAAATATTAGAGGTTCACTTCTATCAACGGCAGAAGTTAAAAAAAGGAACAGCCGTTGCATGTCGTTCTCTTGGAGGAATTAAAGGAGAAATGACTATGAAAGAGAATTTGATCACTGATGTTATTCAGGGTATGTTACCTTATTTAAACAATGTACAAAGTAAGCAGTTGCAAAAAGTTTTACAATATACACTTGAAAATTATGAAGTGACAAAGAGTGTGGGAAGGGAGAAAAAGCCGGAGCAGGATTTTGTGGAATTGTTTTTATCAGCAAAGCGAATTGAAGGTTGTTCCGAGAAATCTCTTAAGTATTATAAAGCCACAATTGCCAAAATGCTTGCAAGCTTAGATAAAGAAGTCAAATATATTGTGACTGATGATATTCGAGGTTATTTAACGGAATATCAGGAAAAAAATAAATCCAGCAAGGTTACAATAGACAATATCCGCCGTATCCTGTCTAGTTTTTTTCTTGGCTTGAAGATGAGGATTATATATTGAAAAGTCCAGTAAGAAGAATACATAAAGTTAAGGCTGCATGTAATATCAAGGAAACATATTCAGATGAGGTTTTAGAGTTAATGCGTGATAACTGTACGGAATTAAGGGATGTAGCAATTATTGATTTGCTTGCGTCAACTGGTATGCGTGTTGGAGAAATGATACTGCTAAATCGAAATGATATTGATTTTAATGAGAGAGAATGTATTGTATTCGGTAAGGGTAGCAAAGAAAGAGTAGTTTATTTTGATGCGCGAACTAAGATACATCTACAAAATTATTTAGAAAGCAGAACTGATAGGAATCCGGCCCTGTTTGTATCGCTGAAATCGCCGTATGAAAGGCTCAAAATTGGTGGAGTAGAAGTTCGCTTGCGGGAGTTTGGAAAACAGTTAGGAATACAAAAGGTACATCCTCATAAATTTCGGCGTATACTTGCAACTATGGCGATAGACAAGGGATTGCCTATAGAGCAACTTCAGCAGCTTTTAGGACATAGGAAGATAGATACAACCTTGCAGAACGTAATGGTAAAACAAAGTAATGTTAAGATAGCTCACAGAAAGTACATAGGGTAGAGAGGATAGCAATTATGACTAAATGGCAGAAAGTTCGTCTCGGAAGTATTGCATATATAAACCAAAATATCTATTCACTGAAAGAGGGATGGCAATTTGTAAACTATTTAGATACGGGTAATATTACAATGAATAAGATTGATAAAATTCAGCATATTAGGCGGATTCCACAACTGGTTGGGCACTTGCGTACAAATAGAAGGTATCCGTCAAAAGCTATAACGAGAAAACGGCTTTAACGTTTTCGAGTGTATGGGTAGTTTAAAGGTCGAGACTATTTTCCGAATAAATCCGCATGGCTGCCAGTTGCTGTTGCAGAAAGGATAAGATTATCCTCAAAGATCTGATACATAAGAAGCCAATCAGGTTCTATATGGCATTCTCTAAAATCATGTAAATTGCCTTTCAAAGAATGATCCTTGTATTGAATTGGTAATGGATTACCCGTTGAAAGCAACGAAAGAACCTGAATAAGCTTTCTCATGTCCTTACCCTGTTTTTTCATAAGTTTGGCATCCTTTTTCATACGATTTGTATAAACAATTTTATACATAAATCAGTCCTCCAACATAGAAGCAACAGCATCCTCTGCGTTGTCAAAAGGACCGTTAAGATTATTGTGAAATCTGCTGTCATAGACAGCTTCTTGAAGTGAATATGGTATAGCTCTATGTTGTACAGAAAACGGGATTCCAGAATTTTCGATAGCTGCATTCAAAAAAATGCGTATTGCTGTGGAAGTATCTAGTCCAAGGCTGGAAAATAAAGTATCGGCTTGTTTTTTTAAAGTATCATCAATGCGAATTTGTAATGTTGCCATATTGCACCTCCAATAGTTTTGTAGTAATATTGTATCATATGAGTAATGTGTTAGCAATGGTAATTTATTTGAAGCTGTGGTTGCTTCAGAGTTCCATATCAGAAACATCAATCTCTCCAGACATCAATTTTGGTAATAAGGCATCACGAGTTTGAGCTAAACGGCATACTTTATCATAGTTATTACGAATGGTAGCGTCTATTGGTGCAGCTATTGTTTCAAACACATCAAGTTTCTCCATTGACGGAATGATAATTGGCATTTTATTCAACGAGTTACGGTTGATAGAACCAAAAATAGTCCCTTCTTCGTTAAAAAGATTTAACTGTTTTTTGAGAGAAAACATTGTATAAAGCACAAAAGATGGATGATTTGTCTTTGAACGAATAGATGCAAGTCCTCGTCCAATACAACAATCCGAATGGGCAACATTAAGATCACCTACGGGTGCACGAACACTCATCAACGTATCATTAATGTAAGCCATCCGTTTAGGTTCTGTTGTGTAAAGGCGTACAGAAGGGAATCTATTTCCAAACTCTGCGCGTCCTTGAAAAAAAACTGTACCTAAACCATCTTCATTATAGCTGCTACCATTTGGTGATTGACCCATAGTAATATTGGCAATGTCGCTCAAAATACCTTTGTTCCATTCTGGTAGAGGATTATTCATGAACATTTGCTGATAAATTGCTTGCGCTTGTTGCTCTAAATTACTGTTTATCTGTCTGCTATAGTGAAGTGTTTTAGCTTGCAGTGCAGGGGTTAATTGTACCAATTGCTATTTTATCGCTTGTAGCTATGTTTGTTGTTGCTGTAGGAAAGACTTTGTTTGAGATGAAAGAAGGTGGCGTCATGGAGAATAAAGTAAAAATATTAGTTAACATGAATTTGAATATCTTATATACTATGAGCGCTAATTTGGCAGGAGGTGCACTGCTGGCTAAAACATTTCAGCTCCAAAGATGGCATTTATGTAAATATATCTAAGTAATAGGGGGTATCTTTTTATGCCGATTGTTTTAAACATAGATGATGGGATAGAAATAGCTTCTGGTGATGAATATATGAGTGAAATAAGCAGGTTGAATCAGGATAAGAAGAACCCTAATGCACAATTATTTTTTAGAGGACAAGCTGTGGATTATTGGGATATTCGACCAAGCATTTTTAGAGACAGAATGCTTAGTATTGAACATTGCTTAATGTCTGAGCCATTAAGACAAATTCCAAGTGAATTTATCAATTTTAGTGATAGCTTTGAAATTATGGAAAAATATCAGCATTATGGAATGTGTACAAGATTACTTGATGTAACAACCAATCCTTTGGTAGCACTTTATTTTGCTTGTGAACGTTATGAGGAAGATGAATATAGGAATTTAGAAACAGGTGATGTTGAAAAAATGTCTCCACAAGGGAGAGTATATTTCAAAGAAGAAAATATGCCATTGAATTATAATGATTTAGCTGTAAAGATTATTTCCAAGCTGGCGAGTTATGATTTGTATAATACTTATATTTTGGAGCAAGTTATTGGACAGTCATGCGAAGATGGAATCATTACTCATGAACAGGTTAAAAGATGGTCTGATGAAAAAGGGATTCTGGAATTTATACATATTTGTCAAAATGTATATACAGTTCTTCCAGTTATGAATAATGAACGGTTGATTAGGCAAAGTGGAGCATTTTTATTACCAGGGAAATTCAATATAACCTATAGAGGGAGCAATTTGAAGGATGTTGTTATTACAAAAGCAGAATCAAATTTAAGGGAAGAATTTGATAAAATTTTCTTTTATGTAAATGATGATAATAAAGAAAAGATACGTACGGAATTAGAATATTGTAATATAAGTGAAGCAAATTTATTTCCGGAGTTAGAATATCAACTTAAGTATATCCGCAAGCATAATGAACAACAGGAAAGAGAGGTTTCGTATTTTGAAAAGTTTCAGAAAATGGAACGGGAAGCAGAAAATGTTATATATGAAGACATTGA
>CAPQSW010000020.1:30566-50499 GCA_948688495.1 uncultured Lachnospiraceae bacterium
GAATATAATAAAGAAATTGTTAAAATAGTTTTAGATGCAATGCATTTGAATGAAGCGATTGTAAGAGACATAGAGACAATATTTTCAGATAATGAAGATATAGATTGGATAAAAAGAGATAGTATTAAAAGTAGGATTCGAATATTGATTTGTAAAAAATTAATGGAAAATGATTATTCAAAAGAGGAAGCAGATGAACTGGCAGGTAACATTGTGAAAACGATTATTAAAAAGTACACAGTGAGGTGACATATATGTCCACAACATATACAGAAGCGGATTATGAAAATTCTGTCATAGAATTATTTCAAAATATGGGTTATCAGCATATTTATGGACCAGATATAGAACGTGATTTCCACAGCCCATTATATAACGATGTACTTGAAGATTATATTCGCAGGCTGAATCCATCCCTTCCTGAGGATGCCATTTTAGATGCATTGTATAAATTAAAAAATTATGAAAATGGCGATCTTATGCAGAAAAACGAAGTATTTACGGATTATATACAAAATGGTATTCCTGTCAGATACAATGAAACGGGGAAACGATGCTCTGGTATAGTGTACATTGTGGATTATAATGATGTGAACAACAATTTATTTATTGTAGCAAATCAGTGGACATTTATTGAAAACAGTAATAAAAGACCGGATGTAATTTTATTTTTAAATGGGCTTCCTATTGTTCTTATGGAATTGAAATCGCCTTCAAGGGAAGGAACGGATGACTCGCAAGGATATGCTCAGATAAGAAATTATATACATGAGATTCCATCTATGTTTATCTATAACTGTATCAGTGTTATAAGTGATCAGCTTACTTCAAAAGCAGGAACAATTACCTTAGATAAAGATCGTTTTATGGAGTGGAAAACAAAAGATGGAGATTATGGGAACACGAAGTTTGCTCAGTTCGATACGTTTTTTGAGGGGATGTTTGAGAAGATTGTTGAATATTATCAAAAATTTTATCTGCTTTTCCAACGAAGGCATAAAAAAATATAAAATACTTGCTGGCTATCATCAGTATTTTGCAGTAAATAAAGCGGTACAGATGGCAACGAAAGCAACGGTTACAGATGGAAAGGGAGGTGTTTTTTGGCATACGCAAGGTTCCGGTAAGTCATTGTCTATGGTATTTTATGCACATTTGTTACAGGAGGTATTGGACAGTCCGACCATAGTGGTTATTACAGATAGAAATGATTTGGATGATCAGCTTTTCGGACAGTTTGCCAAATGTAGTACATTTTTAAGGCAAATTCCGGTTCATGCTACATGTAGAAAGTTAGGACCCAATTCAACAAAAAATGATGTTGGCTTGAAAGATTGGCTGGAGGGCAGACAGGCAAATGGAATTATTTTTACAACCATGCAGAAGTTTACGGAATCGAAGAAACCATTATCTGAAAGACGCAATATTATTGTTATGGCAGATGAAGCACATCGCGGGCAATATGGATTAAGCGAGAAAATAAAAATGGTTGAAAATGAAAAAGGAGATAAAGAGGCCAAAATTGTTGAGGGAACAGCGAGAATTATCAGAGACTGTTTACCGAATGCTACATATGTAGGGTTTACCGGTACGCCTATTTCTCTGAAAGACAGAAACACAAGAGAAGTCTTTGGAGCTTACATTGACATATATGATATGACACAGGCGGTAGAGGATGGGGCAACGAGACCAGTCTATTATGAGAGCCGTGTCATAAAGCTGAAGTTGGATGAAGCTGCTTTGAAGCTTATTGATGCGGAATATGATTTAATGGCAGAAAACGCGGATGCAGAAGTTATAGAAAAGAGCAAAAAACAATTAGGACAGATGGAGGCAATCCTTGGAAGTGATAAGACGATTGATTCACTTGTCCGTGATATTTTAGACCATTATGAAAATTACAGAGCTAATCTGCTCACCGGAAAAGCAATGATAGTTGCATATTCGCGTGTGATTGCTATGAAAATATATAATAAAATTCTCGAATTGCGTCCAATGTGGACGGAAAAAGTTGGAATTATAATGACGGATAACAATAATGATCCAGAAGGATGGAAAAAAATTATTGGAAATAAACGCTATAAGGAAGAAATGGCAAAGAAATTTAAGGATAATGAGAGCCCATTTAAAATTGTTATTGTTGTTGATATGTGGTTGACTGGGCTCGATGTGCCATCTTTGGCAACAATGTATGTGTACAAGCCTATGAAAGGTTATAATCTGATGCAGGCAATAGCCAGGGTAAATCGTGTATTTCAGGATAAAGAGGGTGGACTTGTTGTTGATTATGTAGGTATAGCCTCTGCTCTTAAAGAAGCAATGAACGATTATACAATTCGTGATAAGAAAAATTATGGAGATACGGATGTGGCAAAGGTTGCATACCCTAAATTTTTGGAAAAACTTTCTGTATGTCAGGATTTCTTTCATGGATATGATTATTCAAAATTTATGACGGGTACTGGTTTGGATCGCTCAAACGCAATTAGTGGAGGAGTGAATTTTATTGTTGGGATTGGGAAGGAAAAAGAAAGGACAGAATTTTTAAAGGAAGCATTACTTTTAAGACAGGCGTTATCGTTATAGATGAATGCCAGAATAAATGAATTATTAAAAGCGAGTATTAAAAGTGACGGTGTAATTAATCTTTTTTCTGATATATCGCAAGATTTTTCTCTTTTTGATCCCAAGTTTCTTGAAGAAATATCGAAGATGAGGGAAAAGAATTTGGCAGTAGAATTATTAAAGAGGTTAATCGCCGAACAAGTACAGATATACAAAAGAACCAATGTTGTCAAATCGGAGAAATTTAGCGAAATCATTCAGGAAGCAATGATAGATACCTAAATGGAATGCTTACGAATGAACAGGTAATAGAAGAACTTCTTAATCTGGCAAAGCAGATTGCAGCAGCACAAAAAGAAGGGGATAAACTCGGACTTACAGCAGATGAATTAGCATTTTATGATGCACTAACAAAACCACAGGCAATTAAAGATTTTTATGAAAATGAAGAATTGATAGCAATTACAAAGGAACTTGCAGATACGCTTCGCAGAAATCGTACTGTTGACTGGCAAAAGCGAGATTCTGCAAGAGCTAAAATGCGTATGATGATCAAAAAACTTCTCAAAAAACATAAGTATCCACCGGAAGGCATGGATGACGCAGTACAGACTGTTATGATACAGTGTGAACTATGGACCGATAACAATGATATGGTACCAGAAGATACGATTGTGAATTTTAATAATGGATCAGTGATATATAATGACGATGATAGTAAAGTCATGATGGTGGCGGAGAGAACAGTGAAATATGGGCAGGGTATAGATTGAAAGTATATAAAATATGTGACTGTAAAAGCAATACATATAAAATTACAAAAATATTAGGAGGCAGTTATGGAAATATCAAAAAGCGATTGGAAACTTTACCGAGAGAAAATAGTCGATTGGCAGGAAAAATATATGGAAAAATTAAATAAAGAGTACATAAAGTTATTAAGTGCGGATGATAAAAATGCATCTGATAAATTCTGGGAGCTCGAGAAGCGGATAAAGAATGACAGACGTCATCCGGGAGTGATTATAGAAATGAGAAAATCACAAGCAATATTTGATATCGTAGATCTTATCAGGCTGGATGTTATTACCTATACAGACTTAAGTGATTTTAGTGATGATTTACAGCAGGCAGTGAAGATGTTTCTGGAGAGATAGATATAGATAATTCATAATTTCCTTGACTTCTAATTCTTACACGCGTAATATATATAATACAGATAAAATTTTTTACCCAAAAATCCTACAAATGTAAGATGTGAGTTTTGACGACATCTATGGATGGAGATAGAAAAGAAAGGAATTGGTTATGTTGAGGAAAAAAGGAAACAAGTTATGGATAATAACTGGCATAATAGCACTGTTGCTGGCCGGTTGCAGCAGTGAAACAGAGGTATCCGATGTCGAAGCGGTAAAAGAAATTCTTTGTGAGATCTATGATGAGGCAGCAGAAGCAAATGATGTGGGCAGTCTGGATACGATACAGCGCATGGTTGCAAGGCTTGGTGAGCATGGGTATGTGGCTGTTGACAGTGCAAATCAGGTGGATATGACAAGGGCGGAACAGGCAGTTGACTTTTGCGATGCAGTGGATCAAAAAGAGGATGCCAAGATGACAATCATAGAGGTTACAGAAATGGGCTTTCGCAAGTTTGATTTACAAACGGAAGGTGGAAATGTAGATATTGTCAGGGCCTATTATCAGTATGATGAAAATGGACATCTGCAGGAGAGAAGCACAGTAAACTATCCGGCTGATTTCTGGCAGTTTACAGAGGAGGGATATTTAATCTTTGAGGGAAAATATTTTTCTGATTTGGACTATGCATTAACGTTAAGCGACACGCCGGAGCACACGGCGCTTCGAGTGTTGCCCTTGGATGAAATGTGCAGGGAATTAAACCGGAAATATGTATCCTTGATTGGTTATAGGGAAAATAATATGTTCCTCTGTGATTGGAGTCAGGAAGATTATGGTGAGTTGGATTTTTATGATATCTTTGATTGTTTTTATCCAATGTTTTATGGAGAACCGACACCCTATACTGCAGATGAGGATTTAAGTGTTGAGGCAGTCTTTCAGGTGCCAGGAAATATATTTGAAGATGTCATTCAGTCATATTTTAATGTGGACCTTGAAACGCTCCGTCGGAAAACAAAATATATTTCAGAGAAGAAAGCCTATGAATACAGACCGCGGGGATTTCAGGAGGTGGAATACCCGGATATACCGTATCCGGAGGTAGTAGATTACACGGAAAATCGGGATGGAACGATTACGCTTGTTATCAATGCGGTATATCCGCATGGCAATATGTCCAAGGCGTTTTCGCACACAACCGTAGTTCGGCCGCTGACTGAGGGCGGTTTTCAATACGTATCCAATGAGATGAATTTACAGGATAAAGATTATAATTTCTGGTGGCATTCCAATCGCCTGACAGAGGAAGAAAGATTAGGAAATGATAATGCAGAAATGAGCGGGGAAGAAAGAATAGGAAATGATAATGCAGAAATGGGCGGGGAAGATGGTGAAGTGGAATCAGATTTATGGATTCTCCCACAGGCGGAAAACAGCCTGTTTACAGAGGCAGAAAAAGGAGAATTAAATAGTATGGCGCTGACAGCCGCAGAGCAGGTAAAGGAAATATATCAACAGGTAGAAATTACGGGGGAAACAGCTTACGGTTCGAATATAAAGGCGTTTACAAAGGAGCAGTGCAGGGACGCAGTTTCCCTTCTTGGAAACGCGGATTATGTCAGTGTGGCGGAAGATACCAATATGGAAAATTACGAGAAAATCGAAGATTTTTATACCGCATATTTGGAGAAACGTGATGCAATGGTGACTGTGTTTAACGTAAACCGGGACGGACTTCTTGAAGCGATTACTTTTATATACCGGGACGGTAAATTGCAGACATATTATGTTGGGATTCTCTGGCGGGAGGGAGGAATCCCGGAGACAGGGGATACATTAGTCAGTGATATAGCGGAAATCAAACTGACTGAAAAAGGATACTTTATCTATGCCTATAAAAATGTATTACCGCATTCCAGTTTACGCCAATGCTTTCGGATAAAGCCGCTTTCGGATAAATGCAGGGAATTAACGGCGAAATATATCTATGGGTTGAGCTATGTAAATTACAATGTTCTTGTGAAAAACTGGGATCGTAACAATGTGGAGGATATTTTGATGCCGTGCATGTTTGAAGATATTTACCGGATTTATACAGGGGAAAATTTGGAAGCACCGGATGGGAGAATACCTGCGGAAACATATGAAAAGATAATGACTACCTACTTTCCAGTGTCGGCAGAAGTATTGCGGGACAAGTGCGGGTATGATGAAGCCAGCAACAGTTATGAATATGAAATGATATATGCAACGCCCTATCCGCCAGTGGGAGAAGTCGTGGATTTTGTAGAAAATGGTGATGGGACAATTACGCTTACGGTGGACGGCGTATGGGCAGACTATAATTCCGATTGTGCCTTTACCAATACGATTGTGGTACAGCCTTTTGACGATGGAACATTCCGGTATTTATCCAATTCCATAGAACAAAAGGAACTGGAATTGCCAGATGCT
The DNA here is from genome assembly GCA_948688495.1 of uncultured Lachnospiraceae bacterium. GTDB lineage: Bacteria > Bacillota > Clostridia > Lachnospirales > Lachnospiraceae > Petralouisia. Next base: position 36,726 of record CAPQSW010000020.1, read on the forward strand.
GTGTGATGATGCGGTTATAACGCATAAACTTACGGTCAGATTTTATGAGAATGGGAGATTTTGCTATCTGTGGAATGGGATTCTGGATGAAATCAGAGCTTTCCATCGGCTAGTATAGCGAATATTAAGTAATTGGCAGTTTGACTTGCCTATTTTCCTGATATCACTACGCCCCAAGCCTTGGCGTAGCCACCGCTACGCCTACGTTTGTGAAGCAGCACTCTCAGAAAAATATTCGGCGTCAAACTATCCAAAACTTAATTTTCGCTATACTAGGTCAGCTAAGATTGCCTTCGTGATTTTTGCTGCTCGGCTTCCGGTTGCACCAGAATCGCTTTGAATGTTTGTGGCAAAGAAGCAGGTATTGTCGGCAGTTTCCCAAAAACCAATAAACCAGCCGTTCACATCCTGACCGTCTACACGCCCGGTTCCAGTTTTTCCGTATAATTTTTCATCTGTTGATGAAGGAAGATAGATGGAATCCTTTACCGCATCTATGTTTTCCGGCATAAAACCGAAGTTATTATGATAGAGGTCAATCAGAAGTTCCACCTGCTCCACGGGGGAAATCTTTAATGTCGACTGCATCCAGTAGGAGGAGAGGTCGGAATCAGTATTTCTATTTCCATATCCAATTTCTTTCACATATTTTCTGATGGCAGATGTGCCGAGCTGTTCATCTATTTTCTGGAAATACCAGTTCACGGAGGCCTGCATTGCAGAAGGTAAATCCTGGTCCCTGTTCCATGCTTTAAATGGGTGCTCTGTCCTGTCCCACGCCATGAAAGAATTATCTGGTGCAATCACGCCTTTTTCCAATCCAAACAGCGCATCATATATTTTGTATGTAGATTCCGGGGCGGTCCTTAAAGCAGCACGATCCATGTCATAAATGCTCCAGGTGTCGTCCTTCTGGTTATATAAGACGAAGCTTCCCTCGTATCCATCAAAATATGCAGATATGTCGGTTGTGAAAATATCTGTCGTATCATCTGCCGATAATAAGAAAATCTTTTCGGGAGATACCTTCCACTTATAATGATTTTGCTCCAATGCATAGGTGGACAGCATCGGGGTGAATCCCAAAAGCATTACGGTAACGACAGCAAAAATGACAGATGCCTTTATTTTTTCTTGTGCTGAAGGTTTTTGGTAAGAGGAAATATGGAGGATTCTTTTTCGCATCTGCTTCATAGTCCCGCTGATTCCGGCGGTGAAGGGGAAGGGAGTAAGGGAGATTTTTTCTGCAAAGTTAATCAATGTGTTGCCATAATCCTCGTAGTCGTTTTCGTCAAGAAGCTCGAGAACAGAGGTATCACAGGCAACTTCCCTGTCACTTCGCATTTCCTTCAGCGCATACCATACCAGAGGATGGAACCAGTACAGCACGCCGATAAGGTTCATAAGGCAGCCTGCAAGTGCGTCCATGTGTTTGTAATGTTGCAGTTCATGTAACAGCATATAACGCATTTCTGTCGCGTTGAAATCCGAAATCAGATGGAGCGGCAGATAAATTCGCGGGCGGAATAACCCTGCAATGATGGGAGTTTTCAAAAAAGCAGCGCTGTAAATGGGAATGTCTCTTTTTATTTTCAGATCGTCTAAACAGTTGTTGAATAAAATACGGACCTTATGGCTCTGCAAAGGAAGCGCAGATTTTTTCAATGTGTTTAAGCGGGCGATGGATTTTGCCATGAGTAAAAGCATTGCCAGAATGCCAGGCAGCCAGATTCCAAACAGGATAAGTCCGATAACAGATGGCGTCCTGCTGCTGACGGACAGGGCAAAATCATTTATCTGTGCGATGGTGCCGGATGCACCCATAGTTTCTGCTGTTCCTGTTACATTTTTCATGTCTGGGGAAACAGAATCTTTTAATTGTACAAGCCATACAAAAATCTGTGAAAGCGGAAGCGGGCGAAAGGGCAGAAACGGAACGAACAATAGCCCGAGCAGCAGATACCATAAATGAAACTGCATCCGGCTGGTCAGGCGATTTCTCAATGCACGTTTTGCGATAAGAAATATGACTATTATGACACAGATGAAAAGATTGCAGATGAAAAAACGTATCCCGAAATCTGCCATATTAATCTCTCCCATTCTTTGTTCCCTTGGAAAGAAGCGTGCGTAGGGTATCTATCTCTGATTCAGAAAGCTTGTCATCTTCCATATAGGCGGATACCATTGCGGTAATATTTCCATCGTAAAAACGTTTCAGAAAAGAACGGCTCTCCTGTCCAATGTATTCCTTTTCTTCTATCAGCGGTGTATAAACAAATACCCGGCTTTGTTTTTCGTAGGAAAGAGCACCCTTTGTAACAAGGCGTTTGATTAAAGTCTGTATGGTTTTAGGGCTCCATTTGGTAGTCTGCGTTAATTTGTCCGTGATTTCATTGGTGCTGATTGGTGCGTGTTTCCATATGATTTTCATCACTTCAAATTCTGCTTCTGAAATTTGCGGTAGTGATTTCACGTTGCATTCCCTCCTCAAATTATTACAGATGTAATATATTATAGGTTAAATAATAAAAAATGTCAAATTTTTTCTATGGTTGCCATTCCTGAAAGAAGATTATATAATTATTTTATATAATGCCGTTTTTACCGTAGCATAAATTCATTGAATAGCTGGTTTGGCAACCGAAAGAAATTGATAATATGAAGTTGTTTTTCAATCGAAAATGGGAGGATGAGATGAACAAAGTATATACGTGTTTTTGTACAGATGTAATACATGAAGGTCATAGGAATATCATTCAGGAAGCGCAGAAATATGGCGAGGTGATTGTCGGTGTGTTGAAGGATGAGGCAATGATTCGCTACAATAGATTTCCACTGGTTGATTTTGAAGAACGTTTTCGGATGATGCAGGCGATTCCAGGAGTCTCGAAAGTGGTTGTTCAGGAGGAAATCCTCTATGATAAGATTATTGCAGAGATAAGGCCGGATTATGTAATTCATGGGGATAACTGGAGGGAGGGACCAGAACGTGCAGTCCGGGAGAATGTGCTTTCTCTCTTAAAAGAATATGGGGGAGAGCTGATTGAAGTTGCCTATACCTACAATGAAAAGGTGCGCCATACGGACGCAAGGATGAAAGAACAACTTGCCATGCCGGAGTACCGCAGAGGCAGGCTTCGAAAGCTTCTGGGGCTGTGCCCGATTGTGAAAGTTCTGGAAGTGCATAGCGGTCTCACCGGACTGATTGCGGAAAAGACGGTTGTGCAGCATGATGGGGTCTTTGACCAGTTTGAAGCCATGTGGATGAGTTCTCTGTGCGATTCTACCGCCAAGGGAAAACCTGATATTGAATTGGTGGATATGACTTCCAGATTCCGAACGATTAATGATATAATGGAGGTGACTACGAAGCCGATTATTTTTGACGGTGACACTGGCGGTCAGATCGGACATTTCGTCTATACGGTGCGTTCCCTGGAGCGCATGGGCGTGTCTGCCGTAATTATTGAGGACAAGACAGGAATGAAAAAGAATTCCCTTTTCGGGACGGAGGTTGTTCAGACGCAGGATAGTATTGAACATTTTTGTGAGAAGATTTCTGCCGGGAAGAAAGTGCAGCTGACGGATGAATTTATGATTATCGCCAGGATAGAGAGCCTGATACTGGAAAAGGGAATGCAGGATGCACTGGAGCGGGCAAGCGCATATGTGAAAGCGGGGGCGGATGGAATTATGATTCACAGCAGGAAAAAAGATCCCGGTGAGATTTTAGAGTTTTGCGACCGGTTCCGGCAAGTGGATACAGAGACGCCAATTGTAGTCGTACCGTCTTCGTTTAATACCGTTACAGAAAAGGAGCTTACGGAGCATGGCGCGAATATCGTTATTTATGCAAATCAGCTGACCCGGAGTGCATTTCCGGCTATGGAGCAGACAGCCAAGGATATTCTTACTTATCACAGGGCGAAGGAAGTGGATGACAGGCTGATGCCAATTAAAGATATTATTTCTTTGATAGAGGAGTTGTAAGAATTTTATGAAGGTAGAAAAATTTATAGAAATACTGGGGAGCGGATTTTTTACGGGCGTTCCAGATTCCCAGCTCAGGGCGCTGTGCGATTATCTTATGGAACAATACGGCATTGACAGCCGTCGCCATATTATTGCGGCGAATGAGGGGAACGCTGCGGCGCTGGCGGCGGGCTATCATCTTGCGACTGGCAAGGTGCCGGTGGTTTATATGCAGAATTCCGGCGAGGGTAATATCATCAATCCGGTGGCTTCACTTTTGAGTGAAAAGGTCTACGCCATTCCCATGATATTTGTGATAGGATGGCGGGGAGAACCGGGAGTGCATGATGAGCCTCAGCATATTTTCCAGGGGGAAGTGACGATTAAGCTATTGGATGATATGGATATTGCCTCTTTTGTGGTGGGTAAGGAGACCACGCAGAAGGAATTAGAGGACAAAATGGCGGAATATGACAGGCTGTTGCAACAGGGGAAACAAGTGGCTTTCGTGATACGAAAAGGAGCCTTGTCCTATGAGGGGAAGGTGCGCTATGAGAACGAAAATTCCATGACGCGGGAGGAAATTATACGGCATATCCTGCAGGTATCTGGTACGGACCCGATTGTGTCTACGACTGGAAAGGCAAGCCGGGAATTGTTTGAAATCCGAGAGGAAAAAGGACAGGGACACCAGTATGATTTCCTGACGGTAGGTTCTATGGGCCACAGTTCTTCCATTGCTCTGGGAGTCGCAATCAACCAGCCGCATAAGAAAATCTGGTGTGTGGACGGGGATGGCGCTGCGTTAATGCACATGGGAGCTATGGCGCTTTTGGGTGTGAACTGTCCCGCAAATCTGGTACATATCATTATCAACAATGGCGCCCATGAAACGGTTGGCGGGATGCCTACGGCGGCCGGGAAGATAGATTTGGTTACCGTAGCGAAAGGCTGCGGATACCCTAAGGCAGTCCGGGTATCTTCCTTTGAAGAACTGGACCGGGAGCTGCTGGCGGCAAAAGAGGGGAAAGAACTTGTGCTGATAGAGGCGCTTTGTTCCATCGGGGCACGGGCAGACCTGGGAAGACCGACGACGACGGCGAGGGAGAATAAGGAAGGGTTTATGGGGTATTTGGAGTGTGAGGAGTGAGGGAAGAAATTTGTAGGGAATACGAAGACAGAATCTTAAAAGGGTTTCAAATATACAAAAGCGGGTGACGAAATTATGGGAAAAAATCCTATTTTAGATAATGGGAACATGAAATTACAAGATGGTTTGTGTACGGCGTTTATTAATAGTTCACTGCATTCAAATCTGGCATATAGACCACAGTTCATTTATAATGATAATAAAAATGGACAGAAGGTTTTTGCTTCCATAGAGAATGAGTTGTTACATTGTGAGGAGTTTAAAATTAGTGTGGCATTCATTACGAAAGGTGGTATTACGCCGCTTTTGCAAACCTTACGGGAGCTGGAGAAAAGAGGGGTTAAGGGTAAGATATTGACAACAGATTATCTTTGTTTTAGTGATCCGGAAGCTTTGGATATGATTGCAAATCTAAACAATATTGAACTTCGGATGTATCAGACAAGGCGGGCAGGGAATGGGTTTCATACTAAAGGATATATATTTCAAAAGAGTGGCGAATATCGATTCATCATTGGAAGTTCCAATTTGACCCAGGATGCACTCACAAGAAATATGGAGTGGAATACAAGGCTTGTGTCCACAGTTCATGGAGAAGTGCTAGAAAATGTTTTATGTGAGTTTGATAGGCTTTGGAATGCACGTGAATGTACATATGATTATTCGGATTATATTGAGGAATATCGAAAGAGATATCAAGAGAAGAAGCTATTTGATAAGATTGTTGCAGAGCAAAAAAGAATTGCGAAGAACGAGAAAATTCCGTCTATGCAAGCATATACGCTGCAACCTAATTCTATGCAAAGGGCATTCATTCACAATTTATTGGAGTTGAGAAAGAATGGAATAGATAAAGCATTACTTATTTCTGCAACAGGTACCGGAAAGACATATGCATCAGCGTTTGTGATGAGAGAATTAAGATTTCGGCGGGTTCTGTTTTTGGTGCATAGGAATCAAATTGCAAAACAAGCAAAGGTATCCTTTGAAAGAGTATTTGGAAGTCAATGGAATATGGGGTTGGTATCGGGAACAGGGCATGACTATGAGGCAGATTATGTGTTTGCAACGGTTCAGACGCTTAGCAAAAAAGAGAATTTAGAGAAATTTTCAAGAGACTATTTTGATGCGTGTATCTATGATGAGGCGCATCATGTAAGCGCTGGTAGTTACCGGGCAATCATGGAGTACTTTACGCCTGTGTTTACATTGGGCATGACTGCTACACCGGATAAGCGTGATGACAATAAGGTAGGGCAAAATATATATGAAATCTTTGATTATAATATTGCTTATGAAATTCGTTTGCAGCAAGCGATGGAGGAAGATTTATTATGCCCCTTTCATTATTTTGGCATCACAGATTTGGATATGATTTCAGATGAAGGGAATTCGAGGGAAGAAAAATTAGAGAATTTTCGTTATCTCACAAGTGATGATCGCGTGAAATATATTATGGAACAGGCCGCGTATTTTGGCTATTGTGGAGAGCGGGTAAAGGGGCTTATATTTTGCAGTAGAATTGATGAGGCAAGGGAGCTTTCAAGAAAGTTTAATGAACAGGGATTACGGACGGTTGCGTTAAGTGGATCTGATTCGGAACAAATAAGAGAAGATGCCATTGAACGACTTACGATGGATATAAATTCTGCAGAAGATGATTATCTGGATTATATTATAACCGTGGATATATTTTCAGAGGGAGCAGATATTGTAGAGGTAAATCAAGTAATTATGCTACGGCCGACACAATCACCGATTGTATTTATTCAGCAATTGGGGCGTGGGCTTAGAAAAGCACCAGGGAAGGAATATGTGGTTATTCTTGATTTTATTGGCAATTACAAGAATAATTTTATGATTCCAATTGCATTGTCAGGAGATCGCAGTTACAATAAAGATAATATCCGAAGATACCTTATGGAAGGCGGTCGTATAATACCAGGGGCAAGTACGATTCATTTTGACGAGATAAGCAGAAAACGAATTTTTGCGGCTGTGGATAACGCTAATTTTAGTGATATTAAATTAATAAAGGAAAATTATTTTAATTTAAAGAATAAGTTAGGACATATTCCAGCGTTACAAGATTTTGATAAATATGGAGAAATGGACGTACTTCGTATTTTCGATAATAATAGTCTTGGCTCCTATTATAAATTTTTAGTGAAATATGAGAAAGAGTACCAGATACGTTTGTCGGAAACAGAGGAAAGAATCATTGAGTTTGTGTCTAAAAAATTAGCTAGCGGAAAAAGAATCCATGAGTTGGCACTTTTAAATAGAATGTTTACGTTAGGACATGGCTTGATAGGTGCGTTACAGGAATCATTACAAAGAAACTATGGACAGTCTATGAATCAAGATTGTGTAGAAAATGTAGTAAACATTATGACAAATGAGTTTCCGGCAGGAACAGGAAAAAAGACTTATGAGAAGTGTGTTTTTCTGGAAGAAGAGAGAGATGGTCAGGGAATAGACTACAGAATTTCTGATACCATGGCCCAAATTTTACAAAATCAAGATTTTTATGCAATTTTAAAGGAGCTGGTAGAGTTTGGGATAGATAGGTATAAAGCAAATTATAGTCATCGTTATCAGGACACGAATTTGGTATTATATCAAAAGTATACATATGAAGATGCATGTCGGCTTTTAAACTGGAAAAACAATGAAGTACCCTTAAACATAGGTGGGTATAAGCTGGATAAAAAGACAAAAACATTTCCTGTTTTCATTAATTATGATAAGGCGGATAATATTAGTGAAACGACAAAATATGAGGATCATTTTATAAATAATAGTACATTGATTGCTATTTCAAAGAGTGGACGTAATTTAGAATCAGAAGATGTGCAAAACTTTTTAAAAGCAAAAGAGAGAGGTATAGATGTTCATCTTTTTGTACGGAAAAATAAGGATGACAAAATTTCAAAAGAGTTCTATTATTTAGGGCGTATGACAGCAAGTGGTCAAGCACAAGTTTTTACAATGCAAAATACGGATAAGACTGCTGTTGAAATCGAATGGATTCTTGATACGCCAGTGAGGGAAGATATTTACCAATATATTATAAATGGATAGGAGTACATAACCATGAAAACCATCAAAGTAGTCGCCGCCATCATCACCCACAACCACCAGATTTTTGCCACCCAGAGAGGCTACGGCGAGTTTAAGGACGGCTGGGAATTTCCTGGCGGCAAGATTGAAGAGGGAGAGACCCCGCAGGAAGCATTAATTCGGGAAATCAGGGAAGAATTAGATACAGAGATTGAAGTGGGCGAATGGGTTGATACCGTGGAGTACGACTACCCCGCATTCCATCTGTCCATGGACTGCTTCTTTTGTACCATTAAGTCAGGTGATTTGGTTTTGAAAGAGCATGAAGCGGCCAGATGGCTGACCAGGGAGACGCTTGACAGTGTGGCATGGTTACCGGCGGACCTTGGCCTGATAGAAAAGTTAAAAAACAGCACAATTTAGTCAGAAAGAAGGAATTGCCATGTGCACAGCAGCAACTTACAGGACGAAGGACTTCTATTTTGGGCGGACATTGGATAATGCTTTTTCTTATGGGGACGAAGTAGTCATAACGCCCAGAAAGTATCCTTTTCATTTTGTAGAGGCGGGTGATCGTAGTGTCCACTATGCGTTGATCGGTATGGCGTATGTGGATGAGGATTATCCGCTTTATTATGACGCTGTCAATGAAAAGGGCCTGGGGATGGCAGGGCTTAATTTTGTGGGCAATGCGGTCTACGGCAAGCGCAAAGCCGGTAAGGATAATATTGCGCAGTTTGAACTGATTCCCTGGATTCTGGGTCAGTGTGCCACGGTGGAGGAAGCCAGAGCGCTTGTGGAGAATCTGAATCTGCTGGACGTATCATTTAAGGATACTTTGCCGGCAGCGCAGTTACATTGGATGATTGCTGACAGAGAAAAGTCCATTGTGGTAGAATCGGTGCGGGAGGGGATTCGGATTTATGAGAATCCGGTGGGTGTGTTGACCAACAATCCTTCCTTTGATCAGCAGATGTTTCATCTGAATCAGTATATGCATTTATCTGCCAGACCGCCGGTCAATACCTTTGCGGAAGGGCTTAAGCTGGAAACATACAGCCTTGGACTTGGCGGCATCGGGCTGCCGGGAGACTTGTCATCCCAGTCCAGGTTCGTGCGGGCGGCCTTTGTCCGGATGAATTCGGTTTCCGGGGAGAGCGAAGCGGAGAGTGTCAGTCAGTTCTTTCATATTCTGGGCGCGGTAGACCAGCAGAGGGGATGCTGTGAGTTGGATGACGGGCAATATGAGACAACGATTTATACTTCCTGCTGTAATACGGATAAAGGAATTTATTATTATACGGTCTATGGCAATCATCAGATTACGGCGGTGGACATGCATAAAGAGGCATTGGAAGGAACCGGTCTTGTACGGTATCCTACGATCAGGGAAGAGCAGATCAGATGGCAGAATTAAGTGTCTGCAGGTATGATGGAAGAGGAAAAGGAAGGGAAGAAAAAGGATGAAGTTAGCGGTATTTTTTCCGGGAATAGGATATCACTGTGATAAGCCGCTTCTTTATTACAGTGAAAAAATAGCCGGGCAGTATGAGTATGAGACGATAAAAATCGTATACGAGGGACTTAGTAAGAATCTCGACGAAGCTTTTGACCAAGCGCTCTTCCAGACGGAAGCACGTTTGGCAGGGGTAGACTGGAAGCGGTACGAGGATGTGCTCTTTGTGTCGAAAAGCATAGGGACTGCAGTGGCTGGCGCTTATGCTGCAAAGTACGCTGTAAACTGTAGAAATATCTATTACACGCCGTTGGAAAAGACTTTTGCATTTACCGGACCAAAGGGGATGGTATTTCATGGGACCAGCGATCCCTGGGCCAAGACGGAGATGATTCAGGCAAAATGTCTGGAAAACAATCTGCCCCTTCGGATCATTGAGAACGCCAATCATTCATTGGAGATCCCGGAGCATGCAGGGCAGAGTCTGAGAATCCTGGCAGATGTGATGGAAGAGACGGAAAGTTATCTTGCAGATACGATTCAGTACAGACAAATAACGGACCAGGAAATAAGTCCGGAATTGTTTGCACAGTTTATCCGTCATCAGAAGGTGACGATGTGCAGAAGAAAGGTAAACGGTGAATGGACTGTCGCGGCAGACCCCTTTGTGGATGACTGGAGCAGCGAGGATTATCAGACGCTGATAAAATGTCTTAAGAACACGGTGTTGACGGGCGGTTTTGTGTGCGGGGCTTTTTACCGTGGTATACTTAAGGGATTTGTCTCTGTGGAAGCATCTTTGTTTGGCGGCTCGCATCGTTATCTGGATTTGTCCAGCATTCATATTTCAGAAGATATGAGAGGCCGTGGGATAGGCAGAGTGCTTTTTCAAAAAGCAGCCTCCTGGGCGGCGCAGCAGGGAGCGGACAAGCTGTACATATCGGCCCATTCGGCAGTGGAGACGCAGGCCTTTTATCAGGCCATGGGGTGTGTGGAGGCACAGGTGTATCACAGGGAGCATGTGGAGCGGGAGCCATATGATTGTCAATTAGAGTACAGGTTAAGGGTAAAATAATGGAAACGAAAGAAAAACAAAATGGAATCCTGGAGGGTGTGATCTGGAAGCAGTTATTGATTTTCTTCTTCCCGATTCTGATCGGCACCTTTTTTCAACAGCTTTATAATACGGTGGATACGGTGATTGTAGGGCAGTTTGCCGGAAAGGAAGCCTTGTCCAGTGTGGGCGGCTCCTCGGCGCAGATTATCAATATGGTGGTGGGATTTTTTACGGGGCTGACGGCAGGCGGGACGGTTCTGATCTCTCAGGCTTACGGGGCATCCCATAAGCAGAGACTGGAGGATGCCCTGCATACTTCCTATGCCTTTGGGATTCTGGGCGGCATCGGTCTTGGCGTTCTGGGTGTGGTACTGGCGCCTCTGATGCTGGAATGGATGAACACGCCGGCAGAACTGATGGAGATGTCCACGCTGTACATAAGGATTTATTTTTCCGGTCTGGTCTTTGTGTTTATCTATAATATGGGAGCGGCGATTCTGCGCGCAATCGGGGATTCCAGGCGGCCCCTGTATTATCTGGTGGTCTGCTGTATTGTCAATATTGTGTTGGACCTGATTCTGGTGCTTTATTGCAACCTGGGGGTCCTTGGTGTGGCGGCGGCGACACTGGTATCACAGGCGATCAGTGCGGTGATGGTGACCTGGGCCTTGATGTACAAGGTGGATTGTATGGCGTTATCTGTGCGTAAGATTAAGATTCATGGGGCAGTTTTGAAAAACATGCTGCAGATTGGGTTCCCTTCCGGTCTGCAGGCTTCTATGTACAGTATTTCTAACATGATTGTACAGGCGGCCCTCAATCTGTTGGGTGTCAATACCATGGCGGCATGGACGGCCTATGGCAAGATAGACAGTGTATTCTGGATGATTAATTCCTCTTTTGGTATTGCTCTTACTACTTTCGTAGGACAGAATTTCGGTGCGGGCAAATGGGACCGTGTGAAGAAGGGCACCAGAGTCTGTCTGGGCATGGCGGTGGGTACGGCCATTTGTCTGACGGTGATTTTGATGATGGCGGGCCGCTTCCTGCTGGGTATCTTTACCGGGGATGGGGCAGTGGTGGAGATTGGAATGACTATGATGAGGAGCATAGCGCCTGCTTTTGTCATGTTTGTGTTTATTGAGATTTTCTCTGGTTCTCTCAGGGCACAGGGGTATACTTTTGTGACCACGATCATATCGGTGCTGGGTGTCTGTGTGTTCCGTATCATCTGGGTAAGTCTGATACCGGCAGCGGAAGGTCTGTCCACACTGCGGCGGATTGTGGCCTGCTATCCGATCAGCTGGGTTATGTGTGCGGTTTTGGTGAGCAGTTATTATTTTTACAAACAAAAGAGGATTATCGGACGGATGGAACAAAGAGGCAGAAAGTAGTGTAAAACTTTTGGATATCTTCTTTCATATGGCACATACTATTGACAGATTGGTTAAAGGAGGATGCATATGGAAGACGATACGATCAAGCTCCTGCGGGAGTGCAATGCGGGGATTAAGATGGGCATTTCTTCCCTGGATGATGTGATGGAGCACGTAAAGGACAGTACACTGGAAAATCTGCTGAAAAAGAGTAAGGAGACGCATTGTAAGCTGGGAGATAAAACCCATGATTACCTGCGGGAATATCATGATGAGGGCAAGGAGCCAGCGCCCATGGCCAAGGTGATGTCCTGGATGAAGACCAATGTGAAGTTGGGCGGAGAGGATTCCGACAGGGTGGTAGCCGATCTGATTACAGACGGCTGTAATATGGGGGTGAAGTCGCTTTACCGCTATCTGCATCAATATCAGGCGGCAGATGAAAAAGTAAAAAAGATTGCCAGAGAAGCCATTCAGGCGGAAGAAACGCTGGTAAAAGATATGAGAGAGTACCTGTAGCGGGTACTCTCTTTTTTAGAAATCCGTAGATTCCCGGATGATCAATTCCGTATCCAGAATAAACCGCTGAGGCAGTTTCATGGGATCTGCGATCATGGACAGAAGCTGGGTGCATGCCATAAAGCCCATGTCGTGTCTGGGCTGGTTGATGGTGGTGATGTTGGGGGTGGTCATTACAGAGATGTCTATGTTATCGAATCCCGCTACCATGATATCCTGCGGCACCTGAAAGCCTTCCAGGGCGCAGGCCCTCAGTGCTGCCGCTGCCATGATGTCGGACGCACAGAAGATGGCATCTGGCAGGTTGGTAGTCTTAAGAAGTGCTGAAATGGCAGGCACAGCAGTGCTGAAATTTCCGTCCGGTACGGTGACGATATGGTGGGGATTTACGGCAATGCCTGCCTGCTCCAAAGTCTCATGATATCCTTGCAGGCGCAGCTTGGCATAGGTGTAGCGGGCCGGGTCGGAGTTGATCAGGGCAATCTGTCTGCGGCCTGTGTTGAGAATATAACGCAGCATCTTTCGCGTGGCTTCCAGATTATCAATGGTGATGTAGGAGACATCGTTTACTTCGTTAAATTCACTGCATTGCACAAGGGGGGTCCTGAGTTTCAGCTGGTCCAATACATCGGTCTCAAGTTTTTGCATGATGACTACGCCGGAAATATTGGATTGACTGATAAAATTTGTGATTTGGTGAATATTAAACTTGGAGAGGGTTTCATTCACGATCAGCAGTTGACAGCCGTTTTGGTTGGCGGCATCCTGAATGCCCAGTACGATATCTGTATAAAACGGATTGTTGAAGACCGGCACGATAGCAAGGATACGCATATCATGGGTCATGGGAACGACGGCGTCAGGAAGGGTTCCCCCCAGTTCCTCTATAGCACGGTAGATGATTTTCAGGGTTGCGTGTTTGACCAGATGCGGCTGCTTTAAGGCACGGGAAATGGTGGACACAGAAAGTCCGGTTTTTTCAGATATTTTCATATAAGGTATGTTTGATTTGTTCATGAAATAGGTTCTCCCATCTTGATTTTCAGGGCGGTACATTGCAGGCGGGTATGCGGCGATTCTGACGACGCCTGCCGGTTAATTACTCTTTATGATATATGATGAAAATTATTGCGTCAAGCAATAAAAAGGAAAGGAATGAAAAAGATGCAAAAGTATGA